>NZ_BAAAQK010000018.1:0-223183 GCF_039531635.1 Pseudonocardia ailaonensis
CGAAACCACCGTGTACCGACCGGCACGGACACGCCCACTTTCAGCGCCGCCTCGGCTGAGGTGATGCCCGTTGCGATCTGCCGCCAGAACTGCCGCTGCACCGCACGGGAGGGCTCGGGCCGCCCAGGCGAACGCATTGGGGGCCGCAACGCCCGATCCGCCCGCCACTGACGTCGAGCCCCTTCGGGAACCTCGCTCGGCCTCGCGTTCCAGTCCTTCGTCGCCACTGCCGAGCACCTCCACTTCAGGAGGGTGTTGCGACGACCGGTTGAGTCCGCCCTGAGACCCGGCATCGGAGTGGCACCGCAGCCCGTCCAGGCGGGTTCCGCGTGACCAGCGGGCCATCTCGATGGCGTCGAGCACCATGCTGGTGCGCATGTGCCCGGCGACGCGCCAGCCGACGATCGCGCGGGAGAACGCATCGACGATGAAGCACACGTAGGCGACTCCGGCCCAGGTCGGGACGTAGGTCAGGTCGGTGACCCACAGCTGGTTCGGTGCCTCGGCCTGGAAGTGGCGTTCCACCAGGTCGGGGTGTCTTGCGGCGGCCGGGTCGGCCCGGGTGGTGCGGGTCTTCTTCGTCCGCCGCACGCCCTCGATCCCGGCCATACGCATGAGCCGGGCGACCTGATCCCGGCCCACATCGAGACCGGCCCGGCCGGCTGCCTTCCAGAGCTTGCGGGCTCCGTAGACGCGGTAGTTGTTCTCCCACAACGCGATCAGCTGCGGGATCAGCTCCGCGTCCCGGCGCGCCCGCTTCGAGGGTGGACGTGTCTTGGCGGCGTAGTAGGTGCTCGGGGCCACCTGCAGGACCCGGCAGATGGGCTCGACCCCGAGCGGCTTGCCCTCGACCACGTCGTGGCGGTGGGCGTCGATGAACGCCACTACCTGCGATGCTGGCGGTCGAGCTCCGCCCCGAAGAAACTCGCGGCCCGCTTCAGAATCTCGTTGGCCCGGCGCAGCTCGCGGATCTCCTGCTCCAGCTCACGAACCCGAGCGGTCTCGTCGGTGGTGACGCCGGGGGCCTGGCCGTCGTCGATATCGGCCTGGTGCACCCACGAGCGCACCGACTCGACCCCGTAGCCGAGCTGCTCGGCCACCCGCTTCACGGTCCCGTGAGCGTGGCCCAGCTCCGCTCGCAGGGTGCGGACCATCCGCACTGCGGCAGCCTTCTCCTCCTCGGAGTAGCGACGCGTTGTCGGCTTGCCCGGCGACTGCTCTCTCGGCATGGCTCCATCCTCGTTTCCAAGGTCAAGAGCCTCCACCGAACCCAGGGCGAGTCACCCCGGCCGAGGTCGAGGCCCGCATCGAGCGGATCCGACGGGACCGCAAGATCGGTCCGGCACTGATCGCTCACGAGTTGCGCCGCGAGGACGGGACCCGCATCTCCGCCTCCGGGGTGCACAAGGTGCTGGTCCGGCTCGGGATCTCCCGGCTGCGTGATCTCGACCCGCCCACCGGGGAACAGCTCCGTCACGCTGATCCGGCCACGACCGTGCACGGCCCGAACCGGTGGCGCCGCTACAAACGTGCCCGCCCCGGCGAGCTGGTCCACATCGACGTCAAGAAGCTGGGCCATATCCGTGACGGCGGCGGATGGTGGGCCCATGGCCGGGACTCCGCCCAGTCCAGAGCTGCCCGCTCCGGGCCGCGGGTGGGCTACGACTACGTCCATGTCGCGGTCGATGACCACTCACGGCTGGCCTACGTCGAGGTCATCAACAAGACCGAGGGCGGGGAAGACCAGCACGCCTGCACCGGGTTCCTGCGCCGCGCACACGCCTGGTTCGCCGACCACGGCGTCCGGATGGAGCGGGTCATGACCGACAACGCCTGGTCCTACCGACGCAGCAAGATGTTCGCCGCGACCTGCACCGAGCTCGGCATCGCGCAACGGTTCACCAAACCCCGCTGCCCCTGAACGAACGGCAAAGCCGAACGGTTCAACCGCACCCTGGCCCAGGAATGGGCCTACGCCACCGTCTTCGACTCCTCAGCCGAGCGTATCGCCTCGCTCCCGACCTGGCTGCACGGCTACAACTTTCACCGGCCCCACACCGCGCTCTGCGGACATCCACCCGCCCACCGCGTCAACAACCTCTGCGACCGCGACAACTAGATCGTCACGCAGCAAGGCGTCCCCACCGACACGGCGCAGCGTGCGCTCGACCTGCTCCACGCCGAGGGGCTCCCCCGCATCCTGCGTACCCGCCGCGGCGAGCCCACCGGAACTCTCGATCCAGTGGCGTCGGTGCTGCGGGCCGCCGCCGTCGCCGTCGCCGTCGAAGCTGCCGACCACATCGTCGCGCACCTCCCCACTCAGCTCGACGGCGAGGCTGCGCGCACCCATCTCAACGACTTGATCGCCGGAGTGCAGCGACTCACCGCCCGCCTGGCCCAGCCACCCAGCAGGGTCAGCGCTCCAGTTCTCGCGGCTAAGCAGCTCGGCGCCGCGCTTCCACGCCGCTGGCGCCACGTGGAGTCCATCGCCGTCCTCGCCGACCGGGTCTCCCAACGCCTCGAACCAGTCGATGCCGGAGCACTGCGGGACGCGGCATGGCTCCATGGCATCGGCTATGCACCGACGCCGTCCAGACCGGGTTCCGTCCCCCGGACGGCGCCCGCTTCCTCGATCAAGCCGGAGTCGACAGCCGCGTCGTAGCGCTGGTGGCTCACCACTCCGCAGCGATATCCGAGGCGACAGAACTCGAACTCGCCGACGATCTCGCCGTCTACCCCGACGAGTGCAGCATCGTCCGTGACCTGCTGTGATGGTGCGACATGACCGTCGGTCCGGACGGGCAAGGCCGTAACCTTCGACGAGCGGCTTCCCGAGGGTCGAGGCGACCTGGTGTGGCCGCCCCCTCGATCGATGCCCACAGCCTGATCCTCGACGGCTCGGCGTCCCTCTCCGAGAGCTCGCTCCGCATCACACCGGTCAGGGCCGTGCTCCACCGACCCGCTCCCGCGCACCGTCCCGTCGCGGGCTGCGCCGCGGACTGCGTCGAGATCGGGGGAACGTAGGCCGGCAGAACAGTGAACCCGTTCCTGTCCTGCACACTTCCGGGGCGCGCGTTCACCAGCTCGGTCCCGGCGCGCCCGGAGGCCGATCAGCCGGCAGTGTAGGAGTGTGCGCCTGTGCCGGCGAGGGCGCCGCCGTCGACGATCAGGTACTCGTCGCGGATCGGGGTCCCGCCGAAGAAGGACTCCAGGATCTCCCGGGTCCCGTCGGCGTACCGGGTCTGGGCGGACAGTGACGAGCCCGAGATGTGCGGGGTCATTCCCTGGTGGGGCATGGTTCGCCAGGGGTGGTCGGCGGGCGCCGGCTGCGGGTACCACACGTCGCCTGCGTAGCCGGCCAGTTGCCCGCTCGCCAACGCATCGACCACTGCCTGCTGGTCGACGATCAGGGCCCGCGCCGTGTTGATCAGGTATGCGCCACGGCGCATCGTCGCAAGCAAATTCTCGTCGAAGAGGTTGCGTGTCTGCGGGTGCAGAGGCGCGTTCACGGTCACGACGTCGCAGTGCGGCACCATGTCCTGTGCCGACTCGTGGAAGGTCAGGTTCAGCTCCTGCTCCAGCTCGGCAGGCAGCCGGTGCTGGTCGGTGTAGTGGAGATGCACGTCGAAAGGCGCGAGCCGACGCAGCACCGCAAGACCGATCCGGCCCGCTGCCACCGTGCCGACGTCCATGCCCTCCAAGTCGTAGGACCGGGCGACGCAGTCGGCGATGTTCCACCCACCCCGGCGAACCACATCGTGCGACGGCAGGTAGTTGCGGACCTGCGAGAGGATCATCATCACGACGTGCTCGGCAACGCTGATGCTGTTGCAGAAGGTCACCTCGGCAACCGTGATGCCGCGCGCGATCGCAGCGTCCAGATCGACGTGGTCGGAGCCGATACCCGCGGTCAGAGCCAGCTTGAGGTTCGGTGCCTTCGCGATCCGCTCAGCAGTCAGGTACGCAGGCCAGAACGGCTGGGAGATCACCACGTCGGCCTCCGGCAGGAGGCGGTCGAACTCAGAGTCCTCCCCGTCCTTGTCGGAGGTGACGAGTAGTCGGTGGCCCTGTCCCTCCAGGTAGGACCTCAGACCCAACTCACCTGAGACGCTGCCCAGCAACGTGCCGGGCGCGAAGTCGGTCGCCGACGGGGTCGGCAGGGTCTGCCCGTCCGGGTAGCGCCCCAGGGCCGGCACGCCGTCCCGGGCGTACTCCTTCGGGTAGCCGTCCGTCGGGTCGTCGTAGAGCACACAGAGCACTGTCGCCATGAACGCCTCCCAGGGGGTGTCACTTCTCTCGACCACCGTCGCGGACCGGCCCGGCGGGCCGCAACTGCGCGGCGGACCAGTTCCTCGATCCCCTCATCGGTCATACCGATCACCACACCCCCGGCACAGGCACGAATCGTGGCTAGGCTTGGCCGGTGTCCGGGGACGTAGGGATCCGCCAGCTCGAGTACCTCGCTGCTCTGGCCCGGGAACGACACTTCGGGCGAGCGGCGGCGGCCTGCCACGCGAGCCAGTCCGCGCTATCCACGGGCCTGCAGAATCTGGAGCGCCAGCTCGGCGTAACGATCGTGCGGCGCGACCGTAGCTTTGCCGGGTTCACTCCGGAGGGCTCCCGCGTCGTCGGCTGGGCCCACCGGATCCTCGCCGAACGCGACGCGCTGCGCCTCGACCTGGATCGGCTGCGGAACGGGCTGTCCGCCACCATCCGCATCGGAGCGATCCCTACCGCGGTCCCGATCACACCACTTCTCACAGCAGCATTGGTCGACCGGCACCCGCTCGCAGCGGTCCGTATCGAGGTCCTCCCCGCCGCCGAGATCAGTCGACGGCTGGCGGCCTTCGACCTCGACGCGGGACTGACCTATCTGTCGGAGGACGCGCAGCCCACGCCCTCGGTCCTTCCCCTGTACCGGGAAGGCCACGCCCTACTCACGCCGGAGGGGAACCCACTGGCCGAGCGCGACACCATCGAGCTCGCCGAGCTCGACGGTCTCGCGGTGTGCGCACTGCCCACCACGATGCAGAACCGGCAGTTCCTGGACGCGGCGCTCGCCCAGGCCGGTGCCCGTGTCAGGGCGGTGGTCGAGACCGGCACCGTCGACACCCTCTACGCGCACATCACCGATCGTCGATGGTCCGCGGTCGTCGCGCACACATGGCTTCTCGCCCACGACGTCCCGGTCGGAATGCGGGCCATCCCGCTGGCCGAGCGCATCCCGACCCCACCCGTCGGGCTGATCGCCGGCGGACCGGGCGCCCCGTCCCTCGCCTCCGCTGCGCTGCTCACCGCGGCGAAGGAGGCCGGGATCGCGGACAGGCTCCAGCGTGAGGACTGGCCGCGCGCACGCGAGTAGTATCCCGTCGGCCCGCCCCGGCCAACGAAGACGCCCATGACGGACGCGGCTCAGATTCCGACCTCAATGATGACACCAGATGGGTGAGGCCGGATATGCTGCCCGGGGACGTCGGTCGAACTGAGGCTCGTGTGACGACACGAGCTGATTGAGTTTGGCGGATGAGGACCCTTGGGAGTGGCGCGGAGCTGTCTGACCGCATCCGCCCCGGGCTCCGGCAGATTCTCGTGCTCCACGCTAACGCTGCTCTGCCACGGGATCATCGACGCGCTCACCGAACACCAGATCCCCACCGCGGCCGACACCGCCCACCAAGGCGCCGGCCCGACCGTCGCGGTCCCGCCCCCGCTGGCCGAACCCTGGCGGTCGGTGGAGGCTGTCTGGCGGCTGCTCGAGAAGGGCTTCGGGCACCAGTCGGCCTCGGCGACGACTTCGGTGGCGTCGACCGTGCCGATCCCGTTCCCACCGGGCGGCCGAGAACAATCATGGACGCGACCGCAGGCCTCGAAGACAGGCCCGATCCGGCACTCATTCAGCGACAGCGCGGGTCAGTGCCTCGACATCGGCGTCGGAGATCTCGACGCCGGCTGCGGCGGAGTTGTCCTCGACATGCGCGATGGACGAGGTGCCGGGGATGGGCAGGATCACAGGCGAGCGGCGTAGCAACCATGCGAGCGCGAGCTGGGAGGGGCTTGCTCCATGCTGCTCGGCGATGGCCGCGAGCGGACCACCGGGCTTGACGAGCGCGCCGGTGGCGAGCGGGAACCAGGGGATGAACGCCAGCCCGTTCTGCTCGGCGTACTCGAGGACGGGCTCGGCGTCGCGGTGAGCGAGGTTGTAGAGGTTCTGCACGGAGACGATCCGCGCGGTCCTGCTAGCCTCCGCAAGCTGCTCCGCGGTCACCTCGGACATACCGATGTGCCGGATGACGCCCTCGTCCTGGAGCTGCTTCAGCTCGCCGATCTGGTCGGCCAGCGGCACCGCGGGATCGACGCGGTGGAGCTGGAACAGATCGATCCGGTCGACACCGAGGAGGCGCAGGCTCATCAGGGCCTGCTGGCGCAGGTACTCGGGCCGCCCGACCGGGCGCCAGTCGTTCGGACCCGAGCGGGTGAGGCCGGCCTTGGTGGCGATCACGATGTCGTCGGCGTAAGGATGCAGGGCCTTGCGGAGCAGGGGTTCGGCGACGACGGGGCCGTAGGAGTCCGCGGTGTCGAAGAAGGTGACGCCGAGCTCGGCGGCCCTGCGGATCACGCGGACTGCCCCTTCGGGGTCTGCGGAGGGGCCCCAGATGCCGGGGCCGGTGAGTTGCATGGTCCCGTACCCGAGCCGGATCACCGGAAGGTCACCGCCGAGGTCGAAGGATCCGGACGCCACGGCGCTCGGTGCAGTCGTGCTGTCAGTCATGTCACTACCTCAAGAAGAGCGGGGATGAGCGGAAGGAAGGCCTGAGTTTGGTCACCCGGCCCGGAATCGCCGACGCGCGGCTCGCTGACCTGCAACGATGCAGGTCGAAGGTGCTGGATCCACGCACTAACGGATGCGTCGGAGAGGCGGCTTCGGGCACGTTCGCGGGGCGAATCGAGCGCCGAGAGGCCCTCGACCTGCGGTTTGCAGGACATCGACCGTCGGATTCGTCATTTGTCAGGTCTAGCGCCGGGTCCAGGAGGCGGGGACGACATGTCTCGCAGACGATCCGGCGCCGTGGCCCAGTGCGCTGAGCTGGGCAGATGCGATGCCGTCGATCCGCGAGGATGCAGTGGACTCACGCACTAAGGCGTTTGACCAAACTCGGGGAAGGCAGGCGTGAAATTCTTCAGACTGGAGAGGGATATTCGTGTCAGGGGAACCCACTCGCGCATTCAGCGGCCCTGCGTTGAAGGGGTGCGTTCGCCATCTGTTGGATCGATGTGATCCCTTAGGCGCGTTGCACGCCGGTTGCCACGCCGATCCTGGACGCTGCGGCCGGGAACATACCGAATGCGTTCTGCCCGATCGCTCGAATCTGCTCGCCGGTCAAGCCGTCGTATCCGAGGATTTCGCGGAGATTCGCGTCCATAGTGGCGTCTGTCGTGCACGGTACCCCGCAGTCGGATCCGTAAACGATGTGATCGGGAGAGGTCATGGCCAGGCCGCTCGCCAAGCCGTTGGGCGCGATTCCCGCCGTGTCGAGATACAGCCGTCGCAGGTGCTCCCGGATCTCGGTATGGGTGATGCGGTGCGGGTTCGGAACCCAGCACTCGGTTCCGAGCAGGTGCAAACGACCCGCGAGGGCGGGCAGCGCCCCGCCGCAATGAGCAACAATGAACTTGATCTCGGGATGGCGACGGAACACACCGCCGTAGAGCATGTCGGCGAATGTGCGGGCTGTCTGGAACGCGACCTCGAAGACAGCGTCGGGACGCCCCATGGTGGTTCCGTAAGCATCGGGGTGGGCGAATACGACTGCCTTGCGGCGGTTGAGCTCCGTCCATACGGGCTCGAGAAGGGGATCACCGAGGTACGTTCCTCGGTAGAAGGACGTCACAGCGAACCCGTCGGCCGCCAACTGATCCGCACGCCCGATTTCGGCAAGGCAGGCCGAAGGATCGTCGGTGGGCAAAGCGGCCAGCAGACCGAATCGATCCGGATGGTCCGCGACCACCGAGGCGCCGAAGTCGTTCGAGTCGCGCAGCGCCCGAGGGTTGGGCGGGATATTGCTGAGCAGCTGCATCTGAATGCCGGTCCGGTTCATGTAGGCCAACGTGGACTCGGCATCCCACCTCGGTGGCTCGTCGACCTGCCAGCACGCCTGGCGCAGACGCTCCAACTGCTGCGCCTCCATCTCCGCGGTGCGCGGCGGGCTGAAGTGCGCGTGCACGTCGATCCACCCGTCGACCAACGCGCCCGGCGTGGTCCCGACGGACGCCACACGTTCCATCATCACCCCTATCGGAGATCCTCGACTCGGCTGGATCGACGCTAGAGCGGACGGGAGCTGGCCGGGTAGGTGCGCCACACCCCCGGTTGTCGAGTGCCGCCGCTCACACGTAGGGGCCATCCGACCTGGGACTGGCTCGGAACCCGTGGTGAGGCAGTGCTCGAACGGCAGCGGCTCCACCCGTGACCGGTCCTGGCAGAGACCGAGCAATCGCGCGAGCCCGCCATGAGACCTGGGCTGGGGTCAGCACGGCAGGGTGAGTGCTGCTGCCACCTCTCAGCCGACAGATCCCTTAGCATTGCGTCAGTGGATGGCAGAGAAGAGCTCGGCGAGTTCTTGCGCGCTCAGCGCAACCTCGCGTCGTCGACCGCAGCGGGCTTCCCTTCTGACGAGTCGCGGCGGGTGCCGGGCCTTCGCCGGGACGAAGTCGCCTTGCTGGCCGGCGTGAGCACGGACTACTACACGCATCTGGAACAAGGGCGGGAGCGAAACCCGTCCCCGAAGGTACTGGTCGCTCTGGCTGCAGCGCTGCAGCTGGACGAGATAGCTCGTAGCCACCTGTTCCGGCTCGGTATCTCCGGCCTGCCCCAGGCTCCCTCCCCCGAGGGGGTCGAATCAGACCTGCTCCAGCTGCTCGATCGGCTGAGCGAGGTCCCGGCCTTGATCATCGGGCCCAGTCAAGACATCCTGGCCGCCAACTCCCTCGCCGCGGCCCTATACTCAGGGTTCGAACACCCCGACAATCTCGTGCGCATGATCTTCTTGGACCCGTTTGCGCGTCAATTCTTCGACAATTGGAGCTGGACCGCCGAAGTTGCCGTAAAGAACCTTCGGTCTGCGTCGGTCTATTTTCCGAACGACCCGGGGATTGCCGACCTCATCCACGAGATGACCCTCCGGAGTACCGCGTTCTCGCACCTCTGGTCACGTTACGAGATCCAGCCGAGAGCGCGCGACACGAAAACCTTTCATCATCCTGAGGTCGGGACGCTTCAGCTGATCCACGAGTCGCTTGCAGTCACAAGCGCACCAGGCCAGACGATATCGACGTACATGGCGAAGCCGGGCAGCGAGAGTGCGCTACGGCTCGAGCTCCTGGCGAAATTGGTTCACGACGGGCACTGGGAGGCCAGGGGCGCGTGAACACATTCTGATCGCAGGCACTGGCACCGTCGCTGGCTGACCGACGGCGGCCGGATCCTCGCCATCGCCGTCCGCGGCGTCCGCCCGATCGCGACCGTCCTCGCTTCACAGGTGCGCGGCCGCAGGTGGATCCGGTTCTTCAGCAGGGACCCGGTCGCGTCGCTGTTGCACGACGGCGGGCGGTTCATCGAGCGCGGGCAGCTGCACCCGGTCGGCGCCGGCGTGCCCTGGAGAGGCGCGGTGTCGCGGTGCGCGTCGCCGCGTCGGAGGTTGCGCGGTGCGCCTGCTGTCAGTGGTGAACAGAAGGGACCCGCGCATCGTCACCGCGGACGTCGAGCTGAGCGGCATGGTGATCCGCCGCGGCCGGACCGGGCTGGTCTCGCTCCCCGCCACCAACTGTGATCCGGCGACCGTCGAGCGGCCGGAGGGCGGCCTGGAGTCACGCGCGGGAAGCCGACCCACGTCGCATTCGGGCACGGCTTGCTAGCTCGGCCGGATCGAGCTGCGCCTCGGGCTCCCGGCGCAGCTGCGGTGCGTTCCCGGACTCGATGTGGCCGGGCCCGCTGAGATCCCTGTCGTTCCGCGAGCACAGCAGGGTCCACGGCGTTCACCGCGTCGACGTTCTGCCGGTCAGGTGGTGATCGCCGATGGCGTGTGCGACACTTTCTCCAAATCCGGACATTTTGTTCAACCTGAAGGTGTCGTGCCCGACGGCAGTAGCGCGGACGCCGTGTTCGCCGAGCTGTCCCCCGTGGTCGAGGGCCTCACGGCGATGTTCGCGCGCAGCTGCGAGGTGGTGCTGCACAACTATCGCCATCGGGAGCGGTCGGTCGTCGCGGTCGCCGGGACCGTCACGGGCCGGGCGGTCGAGGACACGATGAGCGAGATCGGCCTGCGCGTCCTCGCCGCCGGGGACGACACCCGCAACGAAATCGGGTACGTCACCCGGGCGCAGGACGGCCAGCTACTCAAGTGCACGACGCTGCCGTTGCGGGACGCGGACGGGATGCTGATCTGCGCGCTGTGCGTCAACATCGACCTCTCGGCCGTCCACCGCGCGACCGGGGTGCTCGCAGACCTGCTCGGGCTGTCCGTGCCGGAGGAGACGGCCCCGCCCCGCCGACCAACTTTCCGGCGACCTGGACCAGGTGCTCGGCTCCGTGGTCGACCGGGCCGAACGTGCCCACGCGCTGCCCGCGAGCGCGCCGGGGGCGCGCGGACCGGCCGGCGCTCGTCCGCTCGCTGGACGAGGCGGGGGTGTTCGGGCTGCGCGGCGCACCGGGTCAGGTCGCGAAACGTCTGGGGATCTCCCGCACAGGCCTGTACACCGACCTCGCCGAGCTGAGGAGACCCCTCCGTGACCGCTCCAGACACCCCGTTCGCCCTCGTCGACGTCGACCGGGTGGACCGCAACGCGGCCCGCCTGCGCGACCACCTGGACGCCCTCGGCGTCCCCTGCGCCTGCACGTCAAGACGGCGAAATCCGTCGAGGTCGCCCGGCGCGTCCACGGCGACTGCCCGATCACCGCGTCCACGCTCGCGGAGGCCGAGCACTCCGCCGACGCGGGCTACCGCGACATCCTCTACGCGGTAGGTATCGCCCCGCACAAGCTGCCGCGGGTCGCCGCCCTGCTGCGCCGCGGCGTCACGCTCACCGTCCTGCTCGACACCCCCTGCAAGCCGAGGCGGTGGCTCGGTTCGCCCAGGAGGAAGTCCTCCGCGTTGCCCGCCCTGGTCGAGATCGACTGCGACGGTCACCGCGGCGGCGGGGTCGTCCCTGCCGATCCCGCCCTGGTCGAGATCGGCCGTGCCCTGGGCCCCCACCTCGCCGGGGTCCTCACCCACGCCGGCGAGTCCTACTTCGCCTCCAGCCGGGAGGCGCAGCGGGAGGCCGCCGCGCAGGAACGCGACGCCGCCGTGGAGGCCGCCACCACGTTGCGGGACGCCAGCCTGCCGTGCGCGATCGTCAGCGTCGGATCGACCCCCACCGCGCACGCGGCGACCGACCTTACCGGGGTCACCGAGGTGCGCGCCGGCAACTTCGTCTTCTTCGACCTCGTCATGGCCAGCATCGGCGTCTGCAGCACGGACGACCTCGCCCTCTCCGTCGTCGTCACTGTGATCGGCCACCAGCCCGACAGGAATCGGGTCCTCACCGACGGCGGCTGGATGGCCACCTCGCGGGACCGCGGCACGCAGGTGCAGGCCGTCGACCAGGGCTACGGGCTCGTCACCGACCTCGACGGCCGCCTGGTCCCGACCTCCTCATGACCGGGGCGAGCCAGGAGCACGGCATCCTCGGCATCCGGGACGGCAGGCCCGTTCCCACCCTGCCGATCGGCACCCGCCTGCGGATCCTGCCCAACCACGCCTGCGCCCCACCGACAACATGGTCGCGCCTGCGCGGGTGGTGACGACCGTTCACCCTCAGCAAGAGACACGTTCTCCCTGGCAGCAGCTCTTCGTCTGCTGTGCCACGCTCGGTAGTCCTGCTTGCGATGTTGGTGACCGGGCCGTTCGGGTGGGCCGGAGCAGGCGGTGCTCACACCGGCTGAAGCCGCCTGCAGTTCGCGGGGGCCATGTGAAGACGGCGTCGTCCCCAGATGTCCCGGTACCCGGGACGAGGCACTGCCCACACCGGCATGAACTCTCGACGAGGCATCGGCGCCTGCAACGGCGCCCGAAGTGGCGGTTGACACCTCTTCGCCACGGGCTAGAATAACGACTCGATGCGTTTCGTTTTGAATCGCGCGGCTCGTTAGGCAACGACGCCCCACCGTCCGGGAGAGCCATGTCCATCCAAGTGCAGCCACCTGAGACCCAACTCGCGCCAACGAATACCAAGCGCTGGTCCGATCTCGTTCGGAGTGTTCAAAGGAGCGCCGTCGGCGATCACGCAATCCTCCTCGGTGTTCTCGTCGCCATGGCGGTCTTCTTCGTCATCGCCGAGCCACTGTTCGGATCGTCGGGGAACCTCCAGAATCTCGCCAGCCAGTCGGCTGTGCTCGCGATGGTCGCCGCCGGCCAGCTCTTCGCCGTGCTCGGTGGCGGCATCGACCTGTCGGTCGGCGCCCAGGTCGGACTGCTATCGATCATCGCGGTCGATCTGTCGCACATCCTGCCGCTCGGCCTCGTCTTCCTGGCGACCCTCGCGGTCGGATGCCTTGTCGGCCTCATCAATGGCCTGGCCGTCACCCGCCTGAAGATCTCGCCGATCATCGCCACGGTGGCGATGCTGCAGATTCTGACCGGGGTCAACCTCGCATATACCAAGGGGTTGCCGCGGCGGAACTTCGATCCGCTCTACACCGCGCTGGGAACGCAGAAGATTCTGGGCCTGCCGATCGCGGCGATCCTCGCCGTCGTCGTCGCCATCGTCGCCGCCTTCGTCCTGCGCCGCACCGTCTTCGGCCGCTACACCTACGCGATCGGCGGCAACTCCGACGCGGCACTCTTGTCCGGCATCAACGTGCGCTCGGTCAAACTCGGTACGTACGTCGTATGCAGTCTCTTCGCGGCGCTCGGCGCGCTCACGCTCTCGTCCCGGACCGGATCGGGCATCCCCGACCTCGGGTCCGGACTTGAGATCACCAGCATCGCCGCAGTCTTCATCGGCGGCATCGCCTGGGGAGGCGGACGGGGAACCGTGCTCGGCGCGATGCTCGGAGTCATCCTGATCGCGATGCTCGGCAACGGTCTGGACCTACTGTCGGTACAGACCAACGTGCAGACGATCGTGACCGGGATACTCATGGCCGCAGCCGTCGCGCTGACTCAGTTGCGACGAGGTTCTCGTGCCTGAGGAGTTCGCAAGCGTCCGCGGGATCGGCAAGACGTACGGCGCAGTACGCGCACTCGACGACGTCTCGCTGAGCTTTCATGAGGGCCAGGTGCATGCACTGCTCGGGGAGAACGGAAGCGGCAAGAGCACACTGGTCAAGTTGCTGGCCGGGGTGACCGAGCCGACCGCGGGCACGGTGATCCTCGGCGGCGAGCCCATTCGCATGTCCAGCCCGCACTTCGCCATGCAGAACGGCGTCGTCACGATCTTCCAGCAGTCTCAGACCGTCCCGGACCTCACCGTTGCCGAGAACATCTTCCTCGGCAACGAGCGCCGCCGGTTCGGCGTGATCGACCGGGGCCAACGTGAGGCCGCTCGCGACATCCTGTCGTCGCTCGAGGCCGACATCGGGCTCGACGAGAAGGTGCGGACCCTCTCCGTGGCGGGGCAGCAGATCGTGGCCATCGCCAAGGCTCTGATGATGCGAGCGAAGTTGCTCATTCTGGACGAGCCGACTGCGTCGCTGGGGCATCTCGAGGCCGATCAGCTGTTCCGACGTGTCGAGCGCCTCCGGGAGCGCGGGCTGGCGATCATCTACATCACCCACCGGATGGCGGAGGTCGAGCGGCTCGCGGATGTCGTCAGCATCCTGAAGGACGGCCGGCACGTGACGACGCAGCCCGCGAGTGCGCTCACCCGCGCGGACACAGTGCGGTTGATGGTCGGGCGGGAGCTTGAGCAGCTCTTCCCCGCGCGGTCCGAGCCGCGGGCCCGTGTCGTGCTCCGCGCGCGTGACTTGCGGTCGGGCGACGGTCAGGTGCTGCTTGAACACCTGGACGTCCACGAGGGCGAGGTCGTGGGCTTCGCGGGCCTGGAAGGATCGGGCCGGGCGACGATCGTCCGCATGCTGGGCGGAGTAGAGCGACCTGCCGCCGGCGAACTGAAGGTCAATGACCAGGACGTGCTCCGAGCGAGCACCCGAGATGCCATCAACCGCGGCCTCGCGTTCGTCCCGCCCGACCGGCTCAACGACGGACTGATCTCGACCTTCACCATCCGCGCATCCATCAGTCAGGCGGCGCTACCACTCCTGTCCCGGCTGTCGGTGATCCAGTCAGGCCGGGAGCGTCGGACCGCGTCGGAGCAAGCACGCCAAATGCGTGTGAAGGCTCGCTCCTTGAACGCGAACATCCTGACGCTGTCCGGCGGCAATCAGCAGAAGGTCATGATCGCTCGCACCCTCGCAGCGCGCGTGCGCGCACTCGTCATGGACGAGCCCACCGCTGGGGTCGACGTCGGCGCCCGAGGGGACATCTACACCCATCTGTGCTCGATGACCGCCGAGGGCACGGCCATCGTCGTCTCGTCCTCCGACATGGTCGAACTCATCGGTATATGCCACCGCATCCTGGTGGTACGCGAGGGCCGCGTCGTCGAGGAGATATCGGCGGCGGAAGCAACAGAGGAAAGAATCATGGCGTCGCAACTCCCCGTCGCCTCCGTGCACGATTCTCACCATGAGGAATAGGCCATGAACAGTGCAAAGATGCACTATTCCGGTAAGCGAGCCCGGTCCGTGTGGGCGGTCGCCCTGGTCGCTGGACTCATGCTCCTCCCGGCCTGCGCGACGGCAAACGGAACGGGCGGAGCCGGAGCCGGCCAGAACCCGGCGGGCGGAGCCGCAGGCCCCGCGTCAGTGGGACTCCTGAACGACTATTCGCTCCCGAAGGTGGATAAGCCCGCTAAGCGCTACAAGATCTTCGTCGTCCAGGCCCACCAGACCGACGCCTTCGCCCAAAGCTCCGCGGCGGCGATCAAGCAGCAGGGCGAGGACCTCGGTGTCGACGTCACCGTGCTGGATGCAGGGGGGTACACCGAGGTCCAGAAGCAGATCTCTCAGATCCAGGCCGCGACGGCGCAGAAGCCGGACGCCATCGTCGTGTGGTCGACCGACCCGACGGCGATCGTCCCGGCGCTCAAGGAGGCCGAGCGGGGCGGCGCCAAGATCTACGGGTGGATCCAGCCGCCCACCATGGACAGCCTCGTGGCCACGGTCAACTCCGACTACACCAGCGACGCGAAGGCCTATTCCAAGGCCCTGTTCGACTACATTGGCGGCAGCGGGGAAGTCATGGCTGCCTTCGGTGCCTGCGCCTCCCAGTACTACACCGACCTGCACAAGGGTATGGAGGCGGCATTGGCGGAGTACCCGAACATCAAGCTGGTCACCGACGAGTGCAGCCCGGACTTCGACCCCTCGAAGACCGAGACGCTCGTGTCCAACACCCTCACATCGCACCCGGAGCTCAAGGGCGTCGTCACCTCGCTGGTGCAGCAGGCGGTCGGCGCGGTGACGGCGGCGCAGACCGCGGGCAAGTCGGGGCAGGTGACCGCTGTCGGTGAGGCCCTCGCCGACTGCGGCCAGATCCAGCTGCTCAAGCAGGGCCAGCTGCCCATCATTGCCGGCCTCCCGGCCGTGTACTTCGGGCAGCTGATGATGAGCACGGTCGTCCAGAGCCTCGAGGGCCAGCCCGTGGAGAAGCAGCAGATCGTGCCCAGCAACGTATACACCAAGGAAAACATCGACAAGGCGCCGCTGAACCTCGAGCTCGCGGACAACTTCCGGAACGGTTGCTGATGCTCCATGCGATCGCTTGACGAACGCTGGGTGACCCCTGGTCAGCCGGTCCGGCGCAGGGACGGTGACCTCCTGGTCACCGGACATGCACTCTACGTCGACGACTTCCGGGAGCCGGGGACGCTGCACATGGCGGTCCTGCGCAGCCCGCACCCCCACGCCCGGATCTCCTCCATCGACACCACCTCGGCGATGTCGGTGCGGGGCGTGCGCGCGATCGTGACCGGGAAGGACGTGCAGGCCGCGATCGGGCCGGTCCCGCACTGGTTCGATCCCGCGAACTTCGGGGGCAACACGAGCGACTTCCCGGCCCTGCCGGTCGACGAGGTCGTCTACGCGGGCCAGCCGGTCGTCGCCGCGGCGGCGGAGTCGAAGGCGCAGGCCGAGGCTGCGCTGGCGGCGGTACGGGTCGAGTACGTCCCGCTGCCCTTCGTCACGTCGGTGCCCGAGGCGATTCGCGAGGACGCACCGCTGGTGTTCGGCCGCTGGGACCGTAACGTCGCACTGGGGGACACCATCTCCTTCGGCGACGCGGCGGGGGCGCTTGAGCGGGCTGACCACCGGGCAAGCGACACCTTCTCCATCCAGCGCTACCAGACCGCGCCGCTGGAGCCCCGCGCCTACCTCGCGAGGTGGGGCCGGGACGGGCGGCTCACCTACCACTGCAACACCCAGAGCCCCCACCAGATGCGGGGCAACCTCGCGGCGATGTTCGGCGTGCCCGAGCCCCACGTCCGCGTGATCACGCCCAAGGTGGGCGGCGCCTTCGGCCACAAGTTCCACGGCTACCCCGAGGAACCGCTGGTCGCGCTGATGGCCAAGACGTGCGGTGCGCCCGTCAAGTGGATCGAGTCGCGGGAGGAGGCCATGCTGGTCGGCGCCCGCGAGTTCGAGCACGACTTCGAGGTCGGTTTCATGGCCGACGGCGAGATCACTGCGATCCGCAGCAAGGTCTGGTCCAACGTCGGCGCGCTCGGGGCCGCGGGCGGCTGGCCGATGACGGTCGTCAGCGCCATGACGATCCCCGGACCCTACGAGATCCCCAACACCGAGTGCAGCTACGAGGTGGTCGTCTCCAACAAGGCGCCGTGGAACGGAGCCCGCGGGTACGGCAAGGAGTCGGCCGCCATCGTCCTCGAGCGCATGGTGGAGATGGTCGCCGAGCGCCTCGGCATGGACCCGGTGGCCGTCCGCCTTCGGAACTTCCCGCCCCCGGAGGTCTTTCCCCACTGGCTCGGCGGTAAGCGGCTGGACAGCGGTAACTACGCGGTGGTCCTCGAGCGGGCCGTCGAGATGTCGGGCTACCGGGAGCGGCGCCGGGCGTGCCGGGACGAGCGCACCGACACCACGGTGTTCGGCGTCGGCATCGGGTTCGAGCTGACGCCGGAGGGCGGGGACTGGCATGGCGGCCTGCTCCGCGGCTTCGACACCTCGACCGTCCGCATGGACCCCTCGGGGGACGTCACCGTCCTCACCGGGGTGACGAGCCCGGGCACCGGCAACGAGACCGGGATCGCCCAGGTCGTGGCATTCGAGCTCGGCGTGGAGTTCCGCGCCGTCACCGTGCTCCAGGGCGACACCGACACAGTCCCGTACGGGTTCGGCAACTCCAGCAGCCGGAGCCTGAACCTGGGCGGCGCGTCCGCGGCGCTGGCCTGCCGGGAGCTTCGCGTCAAGCTGGTCGCCGCTGCCGCGTACACCTGGAACGTGCCGGGGGAGACCATCCACTTCCGCAACGGCCGGGTCGGCTGCGACGGCGACGCGTCGCTCGGGATGACCATCGGCGAGCTGGCGTACGCGGTCTACACGGCCCCGATGCCGGTGCGCGAGCTCATGCCGCCGCAGCTGGAGGCCACTGCGACGTACTGGCCGGCCAACCTCGACCACGACCCGCCGGGCCCCGGGGGGATCACGCACACCCCCTACCCGACGTTCCCGTACTCCGCACACGTCGCCCAGGTCGCGGTCGACGTGGAGACGGGGCTGGTCAAGCTGGTCGGGTACGACGCCGTCCACGACTGCGGCACCGTGGTCAACCCGATGTTCGTCGAGGGGCAGTTCCACGGCGCGATCGCCATGGGCCTCGGCGGCGCGCTGAGCGAGATGAACGCCTACGGTGCCGACGGCATGCTGCAGTCGACGACGTTCAAGACCTACCTGCCCATCCGGGCGACCGACCTCCCCGACCTGCGGACCGACCACGTCGTGACGCCCTCGCCGGTCACGCTGCTCGGCACCAAGGGTGCGGGCGAGGGCGGGGTAGGCGGGGCACTCGCCGCGGTGATGAACGCCGTGAACGACGCCGTCGGCCAGGTGGGGGCGACCCTGCGCCGTTTCCCCGCCCGGCCGCCGGCCGTCCTGGCCGCTCTCCAGGAGGCGCGCCGATGATCCCGCCCCATGTGCGTTACCTGACCTTCCCGGACCTCGGGTCGGCGTGCGCGGCGCTCGCGGCCGAGCGGAAGTACGTCGCGCTGGGCGGCGGCACCGTCGTTGTGCCGGAGCTCGTCCGACGGGAACGACACGCCGACGCCATGGTCGAGCTCCGCGGCCTGGTCCCCGACGGCGTCACGGTCGGGGAGGGCGAGGTGGAGTTCGGCGCGCTGGCGACGTACACCACCGTCGCCCGCGATCCTCGCCTGCAGGAGGCGGCACCGCTGCTGCGGCAGCTGGCCGCGGGGATCACCGGTGGCGCCCAGCTCCGCAACCAGGCGACCCTGGTGGGGTCGGCGTGCCGGGCAATCCCGTCGTCGGACGTGCCGGCGGCGCTCGTCGGCCTAGACGCGACGATGCGCGTCCAGGGGCCGTCGTCGAGCCGCGACATCGCCGCGACCGACTTCTTCCTGGGGGCGTTCCGCACGGCCCTGGCCCCAGGCGAGATCGTGCGCTCCGTGGTCGTCCCCAGCCATCCGGGCGGCTACGGCTACCTCAAGTTCAAGTTCAGTGAGAGCAGCTGGCCCATCGTCACCGCGGCCGCCTTCGTCCGGGACGGCGCCTCGCCCGGCGGCCCGCGCTGGGCCACGATCGGCGTCGGCGGGCTCGCCCCCGTGCCCGCGCGGGTCGATCTCGACCTGGACGGGTCGCTGCCCACGGCGGCGGACCTGAACGACCTGCTGGCGGAGCAGACGTCGGCGTACTGGAGCGACGAGCTCGCCGACGGCAACTACCGCCGCAGCATCGCCGGCGCCATCGCCCGGCGGGCGCTCGCCCAGGCCGCGACGCGCCACCAGGACAGCGCGACCGACCGAGGAGGCGAATGACCATGACGCACGTCGATCCCGCGCCGCACCGGACAGTGTCGTGCACCGTCAACGGCAAGGACGTCCAGGTGCGGTGCCGAGACGGGGCACTGCTCGTCGAGATGATCCGCGACACGCTGGACCTCACCGGGACGCACATCGGCTGCCTCAACGGCGACTGCGGGGTGTGCACCGTGCGGGTCGACGGACAGGTGACGAAGTCGTGCCTGTACCTGGCCGCCCGCGCCGAGGGCGCCGAGGTCACGACGATCGAGGGCGTGGCGGAGGAGGGCACGCTCCACGAGGTCCAGCAGGCGCTCTGGAACGGCGAGGGGTTCCAGTGCGGGTTCTGCGTCCCCGGCCAGGTCTTCTGTGCCATGGACCTGCTGGAGTCGAACACCACCCCGTCCGACGGCCAGATCCGCCACGCGATCAGCGGGAACCTCTGCCGCTGCACCGGCTACCAGAAGATCGTCGAGGCGATCCACGATGCGTCGACGCGTCTCGACCCGACCGAGAAGACCGCTACACACTGAGGAGTACACAATGGATCTGCACCTTTCCGGACGGACCGCCCTGATCACGGGCGGCAGTCAGGGGCTGGGTCTCGCGATCGCCGAGGAACTGGCCTCGGAAGGGGTCAACCTGGTCCTGGTTGCCCGCGACCAGGACAACCTCGAGCAGGCGAAGAAGGACCTCACCGCGAGGTTCGCGGTGAATGTCTCGATCGACGCGGCCGACATCGCGGTTGCGGGCACGGCAGAGCGGCTCGCCGCCTCGCACCCGGACGTCGACATCGTGGTGAACGGGGCGAACAAGCCCTCGGGTGGCACCCTGGAGAGCCTCCCGGACGAGCAGTGGATGCAGAACTGGTCGGTCAAGCCGTTCGGATACGTCCGGGTGCTGCGGGCGTTCCTGCCCGTGCTGCGGAACCATCCGAACGCGGTCGTGGTCAACCTGGTTGGATCGCTCGGCAAGGCCCCTTCCTACAAGGGCATCTACTCTGCGATGAGCTGCTCGGCGCTGGCGACCCTCACGATCGGCATGGCGGACCAGCTCGCCGCCGACGGCATCCGGATCGTCGGCGTCAACTCCTTCGTGGTGCTCACCGAGGACATCATCGACAAGTACCGTGACCTGGCCGCCAAGCGGTTCGGCGACGAGGGCCGCTGGGAGGAGATCATCGAACACCTGCCGTTCGGGCGCGGTGCCCGGCCGGAGGAGATCGCCGACCTGGTGGCGTTCCTGGCGTCGGATCGGGCCGGCTACATCAGCGGGCAGGTGATCGACGTCGACGGCGGGTTCGTCAACAGCAGCCTGCCGGCGTCCGTGCGGGGGCCGCTGGCGCTCGAGAGCGCCAACTAGGCAGGATCGGCGTGGCCGGGCTCGTGGTCCGAGGGACCGAGGACCTGCTCGACGAGACGGTCGACGAACGCGGTGTCGATCTCGTGGTTGCGCACCAGCAGAGCGAAGTACATCGCCCCGTACAGCGAATCCATGATGACATCCGGGTTGGCGTCCCCGGCCACCTGTCCGGCCGCCACCGCCGCCTGGAGCGCGACTCGCGGCGCCCGCCGCTGCGGGTCGATGTACTGCTCCCGGAAAGTGGCGGCCAAGTCGTCGTCGTGCTGCATCTCGGCAATGATCTCGGCGAGCGTGCGGCCGAGGGTCGTGTTCAGGACGTCGACCATCTTCCGCAGATGGAGCCGGAAGTCGTGTCGAATGTCCCCGGTCGACACGAACGGCAGCTCCGGGATCATTTCGGCGACGAATGCCTCCATCGCCAGGCTGGCTTTGCTGGGCCACCACCGATAGATGGTCGCCTTGCTCGTTCCAGAACGGGCGGCGACGGCCTCGACGGTGAGTGCCATCAGCCCACTCTCCTCGAGCAGGTCGATGGTGGCACGCCGGATGGCCAGGTGCGACTCCCGGCTGCGGGGCCGGCCGTGGGGCCGCCGCCGGCGCGGTGCCGACGACCCGGATTCGTCGGTTGGATCGGAGCCGGAAGGCGACTCGATCACCGGCATCTCACTCCATTGATCGGTGTTTTCGGAACCTCGGCGTCGAGTTTTGCGCGACGTACCGGTTCCTCAGTGTACCGGTCACGGAACGCACGGGGACGGGAGGGGCGATCGTGGGCCCCGCCACTCCAACATTGTCACACTCTCGGTGAGAAGGGAAATGAAATGAAGCTCGCAAGTCTGAAGAATGGCACACGAGATGGTGCGCTGGTCGTCGTATCACGCGATCTGAAGCGTGCGGTGGAGGTCGGCTCGATCGCCCCGACGCTGCAGGCCGCGCTCGACGACTGGGCAACGGTCCGGCCGCAGCTGGAGCGGGTCTCCGAGGAGCTGAACGCCGGCGACGTGCCGGGCGCGTTCGCCTTCGACGAGCCGGCGGTCGAGTCGGCGCTCCCGCGTGCCTACCAGTGGCTCGACGGGTCCACCTACCTCAGCCACTACAACCGGATCAAGCCCGAGATGCTGGTCACGGGCCTAGAGCCGCCGGCGGACGGCATCCCGATCCTGTACCAGGGCACCGGCGACGACTTCCAGCCGCCGCACGGCGACCTGGTCCTGCCCGACGAGTCGCACCACATCGACTTCGAGCTGGAGCTGGCCGTCGTCACCGACGACGTCCCGCTCGGCACCACGCCGGAACGCGCCCTCGACCACGTCGTGCTGGTCGGCATCATCAACGACGTCAGCCTGCGCGGGCTGATCGCGGCCGAGCTGGCCACCGGGTTCGGGCCCATCACCGCGAAGCCGTCCAGCTGCCTGTCGCCCGTGCTGGTCACCCCGGACGAGCTCGGGTCCGCCTGGCACGCGGACGGCATCGACCTCGCCGCGTTCGTCGAGCTCAACGGCGAGCTGGTGGCCCAGCCGAACGCCCGGGGGATGAAGTACGGCTTCGACGTGCTCATCTCGCGGGCCGCGACGACCAGGAGGCTGGGGGCCGGGACCGTCGTCGGGTCCGGCACCGTCTCCAACCTGTCCGACGAGGTCGGCTACGCCTGCATCGCCGAGCGCCGCGCCGTCGAGACCGCCACCTCCGGGGCGCCGACGACGCCGTTCCTCAAGCACGGTGCCCGCTTCCGGATGTGGATGGACCTCGACGGAATGTCGATCTTCGGAACGATAGACCAACGAGTCGTCATCTCGTGACCGGCACGGCCCCGTCTCTTCTCTAGATTGGCTCGTCATGCGGCAAATTGGCCCGAACTCCCACGCGGAGTTCTATTTCCTCGGGTGCAATCCCGGGTACGTGATGACTTCAGAAGGCGCGCTCCTGATCGACTCGCCCCAGCGGGGAATAGACGCGCTGCGCTACGCGGAGGCGATCCGCGAGTCGGGACCCATCCGACACATCGTGAACACCGAGGCCCACGGTGACCACGTGTGGGGGAACTCGTTCTTCAAGGACGTGCCGGTGGTGGGGTCGAGCGCATTGCGACGCGAGTTCGAGAACACCTGGTCGGGGTTCGGCGGTCCCGCGGGGCGGCTGGACCGTATGAAGACCGGCGAGGCGTGGCTGGGCGACCCGGAGAGCGTGTGGCTGATGGAGCAGCCGGACTTCGCGCCGCACCCGCCGACCACGACGTTCGACGACGAGCTGACAATCGAGCTGGGTGAGCACACCATCCACTGCCTGCGGATGCCGGGGCACACGCAGGGGCAGACGTCGGTCTACATCCCGGCGGAGGGTGTGGTCTTCACGGGCGACACGATCTTCCACCGGTGCCGCACGTGGCTGCACGACGCAGAGCCCTGGCAGTGGCTTGATGCGCTCGACCGCCTCGCTGAGCTCGACGTCGAGACCATCGTGCCCGGCCACGGCGAACCGTGCGGCAAGGAATACCTGTCGGTCCAAGCACAGGTCATCCACGACTGGCTCGGGGTCATCGGTGGGTTCTTGACCGCGGGGATGACCGAGGACGAGGTCGTCGCACAGGAGACAGACGCCTGCGCGGAAGCCGACCCCTACCCGATGGCTCAGCGACTCTGGGAGCTGCGGAACGAGCTGACCGAGCTCAACATCCGCAACCTGTACCGGCAGGTCGCTGCACGGGAGTCTGCGATGTCACCCGGTTAAACCTTGCGCGCGTCGTAAATCGACGCGCCGACGCGGGCCAAGGTTCCGATGCTGGGCTGCGGGAGCTCGTCGCCCTCCGCCGACGCAAGCTCCTGCAGCCCGGGCCACCCCGAAGACCGAAGGATTGTGTGCATGGACAAGGTGATCGACGCCGATCAGGCGTTGGCCGACATCCGGGACGGCGCGAGTCTCGCCGTCGGCGGGTTCGGCCTCTGCGGAATCCCGTCAAGCTTGATCTACACACTGCACCGCGCAGGGGTGGCGGACTTACAGGTGGTCTCCAACAACTGCGGCGTCGACGACTGGGGTCTCGGAATCCTGCTCGGCGACAAGCGGATCAGCAGGGTGACCGGCTCGTACGTCGGGGAGAACAAGGAGTTCGCTCGTCAATACCTCTCCGGTGAGCTCGAGGTCGAACTCTGCCCCCAGGGCACACTCGCCGAGCGTCTTCGGGCCGGAGGGTGCGGGATCCCAGCATTCTTCACGCCAGCGGGCGTCGGCAGCCAGATCGCCGACGGTGGCCTGCCCTGGCGCTACGCCGCCGACGGGACCGTCGCCATCGCCTCGCCGCGCAAGGAACAGCGTGAGTTCGGTGGCGTGGTACACGTACTCGAGGAGGCAATCGTCACGGACTTCGCATTGGTCTCCGCGGCGACGGGCGACCGGCACGGCAACCTCGTGTTCGACAAGACGGCACAAAACTTCAACCCCCTATGCGCAATGGCGGGACGGATCACCGTAGCGGAAGTTGAGGAACTCGTGGAGCCCGGCGAGATCGACCCGGCCCAGGTACACCTGCCCGGGGTGTTCGTTCAACGCGTTGTGCACGTGCCCGATGTCGAGAAGCGGACCGAGAAGACGACTGTCACGGAGGTTGCATCATGAGCTTGTGCCGTCATCAGATGGCTGCCCGTGCGGCGATGGAGCTGCGAGACGGTCAATACGTAAACCTCGGGATCGGGCTGCCAACGCTTATTCCCGGTTTCCTTCCCGAAGGCAGGCACGTTGTTCTGCACAGCGAGAACGGAATCTTGGGTACCGGGCCGTACCCGGCACCGGGCACGGTTGACCCGAACCTGATTAATGCGGGAAAGGAGACAGTGACGGTCCGTCCCGGCGCGTCGTTCTTTGATTCGTCGCTGTCCTTCGGGATCATCCGTGGCCGCCACCTTGATGTCGCCGTTCTTGGTGCCATGCAGGTTTCCGAGCGCGGTGACCTGTCGAATTGGGCCGTGCCTGGGAAGCTGGTGAAGGGCATGGGCGGGGCGATGGACCTCGTCCACGGAGCCCGTCGGGTAATCGTGCTGATGGAGCACATGACCAAGGACGGCTCGTCGAAGATCCTGCGCAAGAACACGCTCCCCTTCACCGGCCTCGGCGTGGTCGATCGGATCATCACCGACCTCGCGGTGATCGACGTGACGTCGGACGGACTGGTCCTCGTCGAGACCGCGCCCGGAGTGACCGAGGACGAGGTGAGGAACTCGACCGATGCGCCTCTTACCACCGCAACCGCTGAGGCCTTGAACCCTGGCCCAGGTCGATGGTAGTAGCTACTTCGCCCTGAAGAAGTAGCGGGGCGTCAGGCCGCTGACCTGCGGAGATGCCTGACGCGCCTTCAGTGTCGAGGGTGAGATGCGCGGAAGAATGGCCTTGTAGCTCGGTGAGCTGGGGAAACGAGGCCTGATGCTGCGGACACGCGCGGTCGAGGTGAGCTTGCGGGAGGCGGTGCTGCCCGAGGAGGTCCTGCGGCTGCCCGAGGAGCTCGCCCGGGTCGATGGGCTGCTCGATGATCCGGTGTTCTTCGCCCCGTTCGTGCCGTTCTTCGACCCGGCTGGGTCGGCCGTCCACGCCGATGGAGGTCTACCTGCGGTTGATGTTCCTCAAGTCCGCTACCGGCTCGGCTACGAGTCGCTGTGTCGCGAGGTCTCGGACTCGATCACCTGGCGGCGGTTCTGCCGGATCCCACTCGACGGCGAGGTTCCGCATCCGACGACGTTGATGAAGCGCCCATCAACGCGCCTGTCGGTGTGTACACAGCGCGCGGAGCCAGGCTGTCGGGCGCGGCCGACAGCTTGGCGCTGCACGCGCGCCTGGCCGCCCGACCGGAGTCACTGACGCGGACGTGCCGTCAGCTCGGCGACCGAGTGGCCTCGTGAACCCGCAGCCGCACGAGCGCCGCATCGAGCAGGCCCGGTGACGGGTCCTGACGGCGAGCGACCAGATCGCCGAGGACGTGCTCGGCCTCCGTACGGTTGCCGGCTCGAAGATCCTGCAGCAGGGACGGGACCAGGGCGGAGCCCGGCTCGGTGATCGTGCGGCGGGCGGCGGCCAGCGCCTCCTCTTGCTGCGGAAAGCCCTGCGTTGCGGCGATCGCCGCGGCCTCGGCGACGAGCCGCTCGGCGATCCAGGAACCACCCGCCGCGACGAGATCGCCGACTGAGCCACCCACCAAACCGGTCGCCCCGGCCGCGGCCGCGATGAAGACCCACTTCGCCCACATCTCCGCGACGATGTCGGGCGAACGGTGCAGAGTGAAGGCGGGGCAGGTCAGGAGCGCCTCGATCGCGTCGACGGGGACGCGGAGCGGCCCGCGGTCGCCGAACGTCAGCCGGGCGGAGCCACCGTTGTGCCGGATCGTGCCGTCCGCGTCACGGCGGACCGACAGGAAGCAGGTGCCGCCGGCCACGGCCTCGGCCCCGAACCGGTCGTCGAGCACGTCGAGCTGGCGCAGCCCGTTGAGCAGCGGCAGCACGACACCGCCCCTGTGCACCACGGGGTCGAGGTCCCCGATGAGCCCGTCGAGGTCAAACGCCTTGCACGCCATCAGGACTAGTGCGAACGGCTTCGCCGCTCCGAGCTCGGACGCGGTGACGGTCCGCGGCCGGGCCACCCGCACGGGTGCCGATGCGCTGTCCACCGACAGACCTGCCGCGCCGGCTGCGCGCCGGGCTGGACGTACCAGGAAGGTCACGTCTCGCCCGGCCGCGGCGAGCTGGGCACCGAAGAACGAACCGATCGCCCCCGTCCCGGCGACGAGGATCCGATCAGGGGACACGGAGGACGATCTTTCCCCGGGTGCGCCCCGAGTCGATGAGCCGGTGCGCCTGCGCCACCTCGTCGAGGTCCAGGACGCGGGTGAGCACCGGCCGCAGCGCTCCCGCGTCGATCAACGCGGCGATTTCGGCGAGCCGGGGGCCGTTCGAGTCGAGCACGAAGGTGTGCGCGGTGATCCCGAGCTCGGCGGCCTTCGCCTCGTCGGGTGTGCCGGCGATGGTGACCAGGGCGCCGCCCGGGACCACGACGCCGTAGGAACGCTCGAGGGTGTCTCCCCCGACGGCGTCGAGCACGACGTCGGCGAACCTACCCCGCGCCGTGAAGTCCTCGTTCCGGTGGTCGACGACCTCGTCGGCACCGAGCGATCGTGCGAGCTCGATGCCGTCTCCCGAAGCCGTGGCCACGACCTTGGCGCCGCGATGGTGGGCAAGCTGGATCGCCATCGTTCCGACGCCCCCGGCTCCGGCGTGGACCAGGACGGTTCCGCCCGACTTGAGCCCTCCGAGGTCGAACAGCGCCTTCCATGCGGTGAGCGTCACCAGCGGGACGGCCGCGGCGGACTGCAGCGAGAGGGTGCGTGGGGCTGCCGCGATCTCTCCCTCCTCGACTGCGAGGTACTGGGCGTAGCTGCCGTCGCGAGCCAGGGACGGGCGGCCGTAGACGACATCACCCACCGACCATGCGGTGGTCGCAGACCCTGTCGCGACGACGGTGCCCGCGAAGTCCCAGCCAGGGATCCACGGCAGCGGGCGGTCGGAGACCGCGAACACGCCCTGGCGGACAAGTGAGTCGACCGGGTTGACCGCGGCCGCATGGACCCGCACCAAGACGTCGCCCGGGCCCGGATCCGGGATCGGTGCAGTCTCCACGGCCAGCTTCGACTCGTCGCCGAAGCCATGGATCCGTACGGCCTTCATCTCCCTGTCGGACATCGCTCTCTGCTCCTCTTCCTTTGGGGTGTTCACCGTGGTGGATGGTCGAGTCGGTACCGATGCTGCGGTCAGCGCTGCTTCGACGGCCTGTTCCAAGCAAGCTGCCGCGTTGGCCGGCTGATTCATGGCGTCGTGAGCGACCGCGGACAGAGCGGCGTGGAGGCCCTCGACGAAGGCTTCGCTCGCCACGAGAGCCTCCGACGCGGCCCGCCGCCGGCGGGTCTCACCCAACCGCGCCCGAAGGCGCTGCACCAACCAGAGCGACCAATAGATGTCACCCAAGCCGTCCGGCCGCGTCGAGAGGCCCGACGCGACGTAGGCGGTCCTCTCGAACTGCTCGACGACTGTGCCCGGATCAGCGTGGCGCGCAACCTGTGCGGAGTACTGGAGGGCGTTCCCCTCGGCAGCACCGCCGGCCTGCGCGGCCCGTCGCAGCCGGTCTTGCTCGCTGTCCAGCATCAGCCTTCTCCCCATTCGGACCGATCGCTCGAGGCTGACGGTAGGAGCGATCTCCTGCGGGTGGGTAGGTGAAGTGCACCCACCCTTCGGATCGCTCCGGAGTGCAGCCCTGGGACTCGGGTCTGAGTAGGTCGCCCGAAGCGCTCCCGACGCCGCAACACCTTGGTGGCGGTGGCGAACCCGCACAACGCAACGCCCAGGTGCAGTACACAGCCGTCCTGGCCAGGCTGAACTCGACGATGCGGCCAGGCTGCGCCTGGTCCGGTTGAGACTTCGCAGCAGGACGCGGGTGGTCCGGCGCTCCGGCGCGGTGGTCAGACCGCCATCCTGATCGGGTGGACGCCACCGCTTCTCGCTGAGGGTGTGAGGGGTGGGTGCAGCGCACCCTCCCGGCCCGGCGGTCCGCCCTGCGAATCTTGGTCCTCGAACTCAGCCATGAGCCATCAGCACAGTGCAGCGGGTGACCTGTGAGGTCGCTGAGAACGACCGGCTCGCGGCCGAACCGGCCGAGAATGCGCCCTACGACGGAAGCATCACGATGACCATGAGACTGGCCACGGCCGTGGCCCCCGGTGCGCAGGACGTCAACTCGTCCCTGCTCCCACCGACGGCGGGGATGGCGCAGTGAACGGCGACGAGTCTGCCTCGGCGGGGCGCTCTTGGCTCGGGGTCGCCACCCTGCTGGTGGGCACGCTGCTGCCGCCGCTGGACTTCTTCATCGTCAATCTCGCCATGCCCTCCATTCAGGACGAACTCGGCGGTGGGGACCTGCTGGGCCGGCAGGTCGTGGCCGCCTACGCGGCCACCTACGCCGTCACTCTCATCCTGGGCGGTCGGGTCGGCGACCTCTACGGACGCCAGCGCGTGTTCGTCGTGGGTGTGGTCGGGTTCGCGGTGGCTTCGCTGCTGTGTGGCGTGGCACCCGAACCCGACGTGCTCATTCTCGGACGGATCCTGCAAGGCGTCACCGCGGCGTTGATGGCACCGCAGTCCCTCGCTCTCATCCGGGCCAGTCTGAGTGGCCGGCAGCAGAGCCTCGCCCTCGGCTTCCACGGCGCCGTGTTCGGCCTCGCCGCCGTCCTCGGCCAGTCCCTAGGTGGCCTGCTGGTCGCCGCTGACGTGTTCGGCCTCGGCTGGCGCGTCATCTTTCTAATCAACCTACCATTCGCGGCCCTCGCCGCCGCAGGAAGTGTCGTGCTCCGTGCGCGACGGCCTGAGCGCACCGAGCTCCTCGACGTCGTCGGGGCAGTCCTGCTGTTCGTCGGCCTCGCCGGGATCGTGGTGCCGCTGGTGGAAGGCCATGCCCTGGGCTGGCCGTGGTGGTGTTGGGTCGTCCTCGTCGCCGCCGGAGCGACGCTGGCCGGGTTCTGGCGCCGACAGCATCGCCTCGCCGCCGACGTCGTGGACGGCGCCGCCCTACGGGTCCGACCCCTCGTCCCTCCGACTGCGGTCAGCGCTACGGGGGTTCGTGGCGGGCTCGTGGCGTTGCTGCTGTTCTATTCGATCACGGCGTTCTTCCTGGCCTTCTCGACTTACCAGCAGGCTGCTGGTCGAACTCCCTTCCAAGCCGGTCTGGACATCCTGCCGCTGGGCGTCGGCTTCCTCATCGGGCCGCTGACCGTCCACCGCCTGGCCGGCCTGCTCCCTCGTGGCGTCGCGGTCTTGGGCCTGTGCATGGAAGCGGCGGGCTTTGTGGTCTTCGCTGCTCTGGCCGTTGCCGTCGGACACACGGCGTGGACCGCCGTGCCGTTGGCGGTCATCGGATTGGGACAAGGGTTGGCCCTCCCCTCGCTGGTCCGTCTCACCGTCGCCCGCGTTCCCGGCCGCTACGCCGGCCTCGCGAGTGGACTCGTCAACGCCACCCTGCAGATCAGCGCCGCCCTGTCCGTGGCGATCGTCGGGACGGTGTACTTCGCCCTCGCCGACGCCTCGGGGCAGACAACCGCGATGACCGCTACCGCCTTGATCATCGCAGCGCTGCTGCTCACTGCCGCGCTGATGGCGCGTTCGGTCGCGGCCGTCCCCGCCGCGGGGGACAGTGATGAGCCCACCAGCGCACCGGCCGCCGCGACCAACGAGAGATGAGACTCCTCACCATCTCGCCGATGGGCCCGCCTTGCGCCGCAGGCGTGACTGCGGTCGGCGGCCATGTGGCTCGCAACTCAGACCGAGGCTTGGTGGCGATGGCAACGCCCGCGTCGAGATGGCCGTCATATGGCCCGGCCGCCCCGTTGTTCGCGTCAGGGAGCGACCAGGTCCAGCGACCGTACCGGGGACCGCTGACGCCGGCCGTTTCGTAGCCGGGCGCGAATGACGACTCGGTTGATGACTCGGGTGCGAGGTCGTGCTCGCGGGTCGGGTTGGTTCGGGTCGACCATGTCAGGCCCAGGAGGGCTACAGCGTCGACTCGGGAGCGGTCGACGCAGCGGAATCCACCGGTGCCGAGACCAGAGTGGGTGCGGCACAGCCTGGGATGAACAACCTGGTGGCTCTAGCGTCGACGGCATCGAAAGGGCGGGCGAGCAAGCCCGCCAAGGCAACGGAAGGCGGTACGCGTCATGTCGCGCAGGTGGCTCATCACAGGATGTTCGGGCGGGCTCGGACGGGTCCTCGCCGAGGCCGTGCTGGACCGCGGGGACCAGGTCCTGGCCACGGCCCGCGATCCGCGGTCGCTGCCGGACCTCGTCTTCCGGTACCCGCAGACGTGTCGCGTGACGGCCCTCGACGTGACGAAGGAGGGCGACGCGGCGGCCGCGGTCGCCCTCGCCGAGGCCGAGTTCGGCGGGCTCGACGTGCTGGTCAACAACGCCGGTCACGGCATGCTCGGGGCGGTCGAGGAGGGGACGCCCGAGGAGTATCGCCCGCTGTTCGAGACCAACGTGTTCGGGGTGATCGAGACGACCCGGGCCGCCTTGCCCGCGCTGCGCAAGAGCGGCGGTGGTCGGATCGTCATGATGTCCTCCGGCGCCGGGATCGCCGGTATCGCAGGCGACGGCTACTACAACGCCACTAAGTTCGCGGTGGAGGGCCTGTCCGAGGCACTCGCCCAGGAGGTGGCGCCTTTCGGGATCGCGACGGTCATCGTGGAGCCGGGGCCGTTCCGCACCGAGTTCCTCGGACGGTCCATGCGGATGGCCGCGGCCGAGATGCCGGAATACGCCGCGACGGCCGGGCTGCGCCGCGTGTACCGGGCCGACCATGACGGACAGCAGGTCGGTGACCCCCGGAAGGCGATCGACGTCGTGCTCCGGGCGGTCGACTCGGAGAAGCCCCCGCTGCACCTCCCCCTCGGTGACCGGGCCTATACGCTCGCGCGGACGAAGTTCGCCGCCTTCCTGAAGTCGATGGACGAGTGGGAGCCGCTCGCCCTCAAGACCGCCTACGACGAAGCCTGAGCTGGCCCCCGTCCCCGACGGGGTGTCCCGCACCCTCCCGGAGCGCGGACCGGCCGGTTACCGTCGGGACATGGACCGAGGCAACGCATTGGGTGAATTCCTCGGCGCTCGTCGGGCGCTGGTGTCCCCGGCCACCGTCGGGCTGCCCGAGGACGGCACCCGGCGGGTCCCGGGACTGCGCCGCGAGGAGGTCGCACTGCTGGCCGGGGTCAGCACCGACTACTACGTCCGCCTCGAGCAGGGCCGCGAACGGCACCCGTCGCAGCAGGTGCTCGAGGGCCTGGCCTGCGCATTGCGGCTCGACGAGGACGCCGCCGCACACCTGTACCGGATCGGCCTGCCCGCCCAGCTCGCGATGGCACCAGTCACCACGGCGGTCGCAGCGCCGCTACGGCAGCTCCTCGACCAGATGCACGCTGTGCCGGCCTTCGTGGTGGGGCCCGGCCAGGACGTCCTCGCCGCCAACGCTCTCGCCGAGGTCCTCTACCGGGCCTTCGCGCGCTTCGACAACCTCCTGCGGATGATCTTCCTGGATCCGCACGCGCGGGAGTTCTACGCCGACTGGGACCAGGCCGCACGGGTCGCGGTGCGCAACCTCCGCGCGTCCACCGCGGTGCCGGACCAGCGTACCGAGCAGATCGTCGGCGCTCTGACGGTACGCAGCCCCGCGTTCGCCTCGCTCTGGGCCCGCTACGAGGTGAGGCCGCGCACGCAGGAGGACAAGCACTTCCACCATCCCGACATCGGTGAGATCCGCCTCCACTTCGAGAAGCTCACCATCGCCAGCGCGCCCGGCCAGCACCTGTCGGTCTACACGGCGGAACCGGGCTCCGCCGCGGCCGACGGCCTGGCCCTGCTCACGAGCCTGGCCGCCGACCGGGTCACGAACGCGGACGTGGGATCAGCGGGCTGAGCGGAGCGCTTCGTGCACCCGCAGCCGCACGAGCGCCGCGTCGAGCAGGCCCGGTGTGGGGTCCGGACGGCGGGCGACCAGGTCGCCCAGGACGTGCTCCGCCTCCGTGCGGTTGCCCGAGCGGAGATCCTGCAGCAGGGACGGGACCAGCTCGGAGTCCGGTTCGGTGACCGTGCCCCGAGCGCGCGCCAACGGCTCCTCACGCTGCGCGAAGCCCTGTGCTGCAGCGAACGCCGCGGCCTCCGTGACGAGCTGCGCGGCGATCCAGGAGCCGCCCGCCGCGACGAGCTCGCCGACCGAGCCGCCCACCAGGCCGGTCGCCCGGCCGCGGCCGCAATGAAGACCCACTTCGCCCACATCTCCGCGGCGATGTCCGGCGAACGGTGCAGGATGAAGCCGGGGCAGGTCAGCAGCGCCTCGATCGCGTCGGCGGACACGCGTAGCGGGCCGCGGGCCCCGAACGTCAGCCGGGCCGCACCACCGTGGTGCCGGATCGTGCCATCGGCGTCGCGGCGGACCGCCAGGAAACGGGTGCCGCCGGCCACCGCGTCGGCACCGACGCGGTCGTCGAGGACGTCGAGCTGGCGCATGCCGTTGAGCAGGGGCAGCACGACACCACCCCGGCGCACGACGGGTTCGATGTCCGCGACGACCGCGTCGAGGTCGAACGCCTTGCACACAGCAGGACCAGCGCGAACGGCTCCTCCGACCCGAGCTCCGCGGCGGTGACGGCGCGCGGGTGCGCCAGGTCGACGGGAGCCCGACGGACTGTCGACGGACTGGCCACTCGCGAGCGCCGCCCGCCGGGCGGGCCGGACCAGGAAGGCACGTCCCGCCCGACCGCGGCGAGCTGGGCACCGAAGAAGGAGCCGATCGCACCGGCACCAGCCACCAGGATCCGATCAGGGGACACGAAGCACGATCTTGCCCCGGGTGCATCCCGAGTCGATGAGCCGGTGGGCCTCCGCCACCCGGTCGAGGTCGAGCACACGGGTGACGACCGGTCGGAGGTCGCCCGCGTCGACCAGCCGGCGATCTCGGCGAGCCGGAGACCGTTCGAATCGAGCACGAAGGTGTGCACCGTGATCCCCAGCTCAGCGGCCTTCGACTCGTCCGGCGCACCAGCGATCGTCACCAAGGTGCCGCCCGGAGCCACTACCCCGTAGGAGCGCCCCAGAGTCTCTCCCCGACGGTGTCGAGCACGACATCGGCGAACCGCCCGCGCGCCGCGAAGTCCTTGTTCCGGTGGTCGATCACCTCGTCGGCACCGAGCGACCGCGCCAGCTCGATCCCGTCCCCCGACGCCGTGGCCACCACCTTGACGCCACGGTGGTGCGCCAGTTGGACCGCCATCGTCCCGACGCCCCCTGCGCCGGCGTGGACCAGGACGGTCCCGCCCGGTTCCAGACCGCCGAGGTCGAACAGGGCCGTCCCTGCGGTCAGGATCACCAGCGGGACGGCCGCGGCAGCCTCCAGGGACAGCATGCGCGGGGCGGCGGCGATCTCCCCCGCGTCGACCGCGAGGTACTGGGCGTAGGTCCCCTCCCGAGCCAGGGAGGGGCGGCCGCGACGACATCACCGACCGACCAGGCCGTCCTCGCGGACCCCACGGCGACGACCGTCCCCGCGAAGTCCCGGCCCGAGATCCACGGCAGCGGCCGGTCCGAGACCGCGAACGCGGCCTGCCGGACGAGCGAGTCGACCGGGTGACCGCCGCCGCGTGGACCCGCACCAGGACGTCCCCCGGACCCGGCTCGGGGATCGGCGCGGTCTCCACCGCCAGCACCGACTCGTCGCCGAAGCCGTGGATCCGCACGGCCCCCATCCGATCGCCTGACATCGTGGTGACACCTCTCCGTTCTCGGGGACCGGAGGGCCGACCCCGACGTGCCGGTCCGACGGTAGGAGCCGACGGCGACCCAGAGGTGGGTGCGTCGCACCCACCCGCGTGCTCAGACGTCGATCACGAGGAACGATCCCGCGGCGCGGGAGCAGCAGACCATCATCGTGCGGTCGGCGTCGTGGCGCTCGGCACTCGCCACGGTGTCGTTGTGCGTCACCGCGCCCTCGAGCACCCGCACCTCGCAGGCACCGCAGGTCCCCTCCTCGCACGAGTACTCCAGGTCCACCCCGGCCTTCAGACAGGCGTCGAGCACGCTGGTCTGCGGGTCCACCTCGACGTCGACCGCCGATCGGGCACACCTCACGGTGAAGCGTCCGGGGGACGAGAGCGGCGCCCGCGCCACGAACCGCTCCACGTGGACCCGGTCCGGGTCCCGGCCCGCGCAGGCCGCCTCGAACTCCTCGAGCATCCCCTCGGGGCCGCAGCAGTACAGGTGGGCGTCCGCGGGCGCGGCCCGCACGACGTCGGCCACCGCGGCCGCCGCCCGCCCGCCGGGGTGGAGCACGACGGCGGCGTCGCGCTCCAGCTCGGCGCGCGCCAGCATGTCCTGCAGGCTCCTGGCCCAGTAGTGCAGCGACACCCGCCCGCCCGCCCGCCGGACGGCGCCGAGCATGCCGAGCAGGGGCGTCACCCCGATGCCCCCGGCGAGCAGGAGCACCTCCCCCGCGGTCCCGTCCAGCGGATGCAGCGGGAACGTGGTGCGGGGTGGGGAGACCGCGAACTCCGCGCCCACGACGCTGCGGTCGTGCAACGCCACCGAGCCGCCCCGACCCGCCGGGTCCCGTTTGACCCCGATCCGGTACTCCAGCGGATCCTCACCCACCGTGAGCAGCGAGTACTGCCGGATCAGGCCCGGCTCGACCTCGACGTCGAGATGGGCCCCGGGCTCCGCCGCCGGCAGCGGGCCGTCGACGCCGACGAAGGTGTAGACGTTGATGTCGCGGGCGCCGTAGGTGATGGACTCCAGCCGCACGCGCAACCGCGCATGACCGTTCGGCGCCACCTCAGATGATCCCGTACGAGATCTTCTTCGACCGCAGGTACTGCCGGTACCGCTGCCCCATCAGGTCCGTCCGATGGTGCAGCTCGAAGCGCAGGTCCGCGGGGATCCGCTCCGGACGCTGCCGCTCCACGATCTCCTGGTCCTCCGTGAACACCACGTGCAGCCGCGCCCGGACCTCGTCGTCGCTGGGTCCGGGACGCATGGTGAAGGCCGCCACCACCCGCAGGACGCACTCCTTCTCGCTCACCGGCTGGATCGTCATGAGGTTCGTGTAGAAGTGCTCGGTCCCGGGGACCGGGTTCCAGTCGGCGTCCGCGTCGACCATCCGCTTGCGCAGGTGTCCGACCAGCGGCCGGTGCACGCTGTAGGTGTAGTTGCTGATGACCGGCACACCCCTGGCGTCGCCCTCCGGCTGGCGCACCGCGATCTCGGAGGACACCAGCCCCTCCTCCGAGACCTCGACCTCGTAGGGCGGGATCACGTCCGGCGCGTCGGCGTTCCCGTTGGTGCCGTTGTGCACGAAGGGGAAATGGGTCGCGTCGAGGAAGTTCTCCAGCGACCGGAAGCCGTTCGCCCGGAACTCCCAGGGACCGCACACCACGGTGTGGTAGCTCGGGTCCGACCACTCCGCGAAGGCGGGAACCGGCGCGGTCGGGGTACCCAGTGTGGTCCACACCAGGCCGTACCGCTCCTCGACCGGGTGCGGGAACGTGCGTGCCTTCTTCATCGGCCGGTCGGCCGGAGCCGCGGGCATCAGCGTGCACCGCGCCGAGCCGTCGTACCGCCACCCGTGGTAGGGGCAGACCACGTGGTCGTCGCGGACCCAGCCCTTGGAGAGCGGGGCCCCGCGATGGACGCACAGGTCTTCCCAGACGTGCAGGACGCCCCGGGTGTCCCGCCACGCGACGAGGTCTCGTTCCAGGAGCCGAAGTGGGTAGAGCGTGCCGGACGTGAAGTCACCGGTCAGCCCGATCACGTGCCACTCGTCGAGCATGGCCGGGTCCTTGCAGCCGGCGTCGACCGTCAGCGGAGGGTGGGCGAGGGTCATGAGAGGTCTCCCGTCTGGAGCTGGGTGTGGTCGCGGGATCAGGACAGCGTGATGCCCTTGGTCTCCGGACTGAGCAGGGTGGTGACCACGCCGACCAGCACGAGCACGACCGAGTAGAGGGAGAAGACCCACACCAGGTCGTGGCTGCTGAGCCAGGTCAGGACGTAGGGCGCGGTGCCACCGAAGATCGCGACGATGAACGAGTAGGGCACCCCGATCCCGGAGGCCCGCACCGCGGTCGGGAACAGCTCGGCGAAGTAGGCGGGCATGATCCCGACGAACGCGCCGAGGAAGAACAGCGCGACGACCATGACCGCGAACATCCGCCACGCGGAGTCGTTCAGCAGGGCCACCAGCGGGAAGGACAGCACGAGGAAGGCCACGCCGTAGGTGAGGAAGATCGGCTTGCGGCCGAACCGGTCGGAGAGCCTGCCCCACAGCGGCAGCGTGGCCATGAACACGAGGTTGGCCGCGACCGTGGCCCAGAGCGCGCCGGTGGCGGGCACCCCCTTGGTGGTGATCGCGAAGCCGGACAGCCCGATCGCCCAGGTGTAGTAGACGACCGTGCTGGCCAGGCTGAACCCGACGATCCGGGCGAGGCTGCGCTTGTTCTGCCCGAGGCCCCGCAGCAGGTCGCGGAGGGTGTGGCGCTCCGGGGCGGTGGTCGGACCACCGTCCTGCCCGGTGAACGCCTCGGTCTCGGGGAGGGTGCGGCGCAGGTAGAGGCCGACCAGCCCGAGCAGCCCGCCGATCAGGAACGGGATGCGCCAGGCCCAGCTCTGCAGTGCCTCGGCGCCGAACAGGCTGCTCGCGCCCGCCCCGATCAGCGAGGCCAGGACGATTCCCGCGGTCACCGACACGTAGAGGCTGGTCGACCAGAGCCCTCGGCGGGCTCGCGGCGCGATCTCGGCGATGTAGGTGTACGACGCGGCGATCTCCCCGCCGTGGGCCAGTCCCTGGGCCAGTCGGGCGAAGACGAGGATCACCGCCGCCCAGATCCCGACCTGCGCGTGTGTGGGCGCGACGCCGATCACCAGGCTGCCCGCCGCCATCAGGATCATCGAGCTGGTCATCGAGAAGCGCCGGCCACGACGGTCGGCCAGCCAGCCGAACACGAACCCGCCGATGGGGCGCATGATGAACCCGACCGCGAACACGGCGAGGGTGGACAGCAGCGCTCCGGTCGCCCCGTCGTCGACGAAGAACTGCTTGGCGAAGAACGTCGCGAAGATCGCGTAGACGCTCCAGTCGTACCACTCGAGCGTGTTCCCGACCCCTGCGCCGAGCAGCGTCCGGAAGGTGCGTGGGGGTGCGCTGGCGGTCTGGGTGTCCTGGCTGGGTGCGGACATGGGCCCTCCTTTGGGCATGTCGGCCTGCCACCGCGGCCGGGTGCCGCGGTGGTGCAGTGCGTCCTGACGGTGTCTAGAGCCCTGCCGCGCGCCGGACGGCGCGCACGGCGTTGACGTAACCGGTGCAGCGGCACAGGTTGCCGCTCAGTGCGTCACGGATCTCCGCGTCCGTGGGCGAGGGGTTCGCGTCGAGCAGGGTGACGGCGGAGAGGATCATCCCGGGCAGGCAGAATCCACATTGGAAGGCGTACTCGGCCATGAAGGCCTCCTGCACGGGATGGGGTTCCGCTTCGGTGCCGAGCCCGGCCAGGGTGTCGACGCGCGCACCGTCGGCCCTTCCCGCGAGCACCAGGCAGGTCTTCACACACCGCCCGTCGACGACCGCGGTGCAGGTCCCGCAGTCCCCGTTGCGGCACCCGGCGCGCACGGCGGTGCTGCCCAGGTCCTCGCGCAGGACGTCGACCAGGGTGTCCTCGGGATCGGCGTCGACCTGCACGGTCACGCCGTCCACCTGCAGTCTCATCGGATCTCCTCGGCCTGCTCGACGGCGCGCGCGGCGATCTCCGGGGCGACGCGTCGGCGGTACTCCCACGGCGCCCGCAGATCCGTCCAGCGGTGCTCGGCCCCGAGCGCGGCGAGGTGATCGGCCACGGCGGACCGGACCGACGCGCCGTCCGTCGCCGCCCCGGGGATCGGGACGACCTGCGGGGTACCGGCCACTCCCCCGAGCACGACCCGCCCGGGGACGGCGGCAGCGGTCACGACGGGCCAGGAGGACTCGGCGAACTTGTGCTTGACGTACCCGTTGGTGCCGGGGCTCCGCGGGATCCGTACCCCGACGACGAGCTCGCCGGACGCCAGATCGGGTGTCATCGGGCCGGCCAGGAACCGCTCCACCGGCACTCTCCGCGTTCCCGCCGCGCTCCGGACCATCACCTCGGCCCTGAGCGCGACGGCGGCGGCCGGCACGTCGGACTGCGGCCGGGCCGCGCAGAGCGCACCGACGAGCGTGCCCTGGTGACGGATCTGGATCCCTCCGGTGATCCCCGACGCAAGCCGGTGCAGCAGCGGTAGCTCACGCCGCACCACGGGCGAGGTCAGGAGCTGCTGGTAGCTCACGAGGGCTCCGAGCTCGACCGACGGGCCGTCGACGATCGTGTCGAGGCCCGCCCGGCCGAGGTCGACGATGTCGGCGGGAACGATCTCGCCGCGCACCAGTGCCGGCACGCACAGGGTGCCACCACCCACGACCAGCGGCTTCTCGCTCGCGGCCAGGGCCGCGACCGCCTCGTCGACCGTTCTGGCGAACGTCGTGCTCATGGCTGTTCCTCCGGCAGCAGGGCCAACACCGCGGGCGGGTCGAGCGGTGTCGACGTGACCTCCCGGCCGCCCCGGCGGGACAGGGCGTCGTCGACGGCGTTGGCGACGGCGGCCAGCGCTCCGCCGACCCCGGCCTCTCCCGCGCCCTTGGCGCCCAGCAGGGTGTGCGGCGCCGGCGTCTCGTAGTGGCCGATCACGAAGTCCGGCAGGTCGTTCGCCCGCGGGGCGAGATACTCCTTGAACGAGGAGGCCCGAGGCGCCCCGTGCTCGTCGACACGGCTCTCCTCGGACAGCGCCAACCCCACGCCCATCGCCATCGCGCCCTGCAGCTGGCCCTCCACCAGTACCGGTTCGATCACCCGGCCGCAGTCGTGCACGGCCGTCAGCGAGCGCAGCCGGACGCGGCCCGTGGCCCGGTCCAGGTCGACCCGCGCCACGTACGCGCCCGAGGAGAAGTACGGGTAGCTGTAGCGATAGTCCGGGTCCGCGGGCGGTTCCGGCCGGTACTCGCGCAGGTGCTCCAGCCGCCCGTACCGACGGAAGGTCTCGGCGTCGATCGTGTCCACGCCCAGGGAGTCGAGCGTCGTGGCCAGGTCACGGGCGGCGAGGACCACGGCCGCCCCGCCGACCGCGACGCCCCGGCTGCTGGCGTTGCCGGTGCCCGGCGGGCACAGGTCCGTGTCGCCCTGGACCACATGAACCTGCGCCGCTGTGATCCCGAGCTCCTCCGCGGCGAGGCCGGCGAGCGCGGTGTCGTTGCCCCCACCCGGGTTCGTGACCCCGGTACGCACCTCGACCTGCCCGTCCGGCCGCAGGAGCACGGCCGCCGCCTCCGGCGCCGCCACGGTCGGGGTGACACCGGGGCCCAGCCGTCCGGCGGCGTGGCCGCCGCCCTCGGGCGTCACCTCGACGGCGATCCCGACGCCGTCGGCCTCGGCGCCCTCGTCGAGGGCCAGGACCTGCTCCAGGACGGCCGGGAGGTCCCCGCTGTCGACCCGGTAGCCGGAGGCCATGCGGTGCGGGAGGTCCTCGGGTCGCAGCAGGTTGCGGCGGCGCACCTCGGCGGGAGCGAGCCCGGTCCGGCGGGCGACCATGTCCATGATCCGTTCCATGACGAACACGGGAGCCTCCTTCCCGAATCCCCGGCAGGAGTGCCAGGGCGCCACGTTGGTCGCGACGACCCGGGACCGGACGTCGAGGTGGGGGACGCGGTAGGCGGTGGGGAACGCCGCCACGCTGACGAACGCCTGCCGCCATCCGGGCTGGACGGCCTCGGCACCGACGGGGATGACGATCCGGTCCCGCAGCGCGAGGATCCGCCCGTCGGCTGTGTGGGCGACCTCGACCTCGTGGAGCTGCTCGCGGCCCCCGCCGAGGAAGCACTCGGCACGGGTCTCGATCCACTTCACCGGCCGCCCACACAGGATGGAGAGCAGGCAGACCAGCGGCTCCTCGACGGGACCGGTCATCTTGAGGCCGAAGGCTCCGCCGACGTTCGGCACCACGACGCGGATCGCGTCGACCGGCAGATCGAGCACCTCGGCGAGCTCCGCGCGGAGCTGGAAGGGCTGCTGGTGTGCGGCGTGCACGGTCAACCGGGCGCCGTCCCAGTCCGCGACGTAGCCCCGCGGCTCGATCGGGGCGGTGCTGCTGCGGCCCAGGGCGAACTCGGTGCGAATCACGTGCTCGGCGGCGGACAGCACGCGGCCCGCATCCCCCGCCACCGTCTCGTTCTCGGCGATGACACGGCTGGGGTCCGGGTCGGCGAGGAAGGCCCGCGCGTCGAGCAGCACGGGCAGGTCCTCGTACTCCACGACGACCGCCGCGGCCGCGGCGCTGGCGGCACGCCGGCTCTCGGCCGCGACGACCGCGACCGGCTCCCCGACGTAGCGCACCTCCTCGACCGGCAGGGCCTCCAGCACCGCCCGCCGGCCGCCGATCAGCTCGGGATCGCCGAACTGGTACGGCAGCGGGCGTAGGTGCAGCGAGGCCTCCCGGCCCTCCAGCACCCGGACCACACCGGGCACGGCCTTGGCCGGGGCGGTGTCGACCCGCCGCAGCCGGGCGTGTGCCCGCGTGCTGCGGACGACCGCCATGTGCAGCAGCCCGTCCGGCCGGATGTCGTCCACGAAGAGCGCCGAGCCGCCCGCGAACGCGAACGCGTCCCGCTTCGGCCATCGGGCACTCGTCGCACTCATGGGTCAGCCGCTCTTCATCCGGGCCATGCCCTCCAGAGCCAGGCCGTAGCCCAGCAGCCCGTGCAAGCGCTGGCGGAGGTCCTCGGTGAGCACCGTACGGGTGTAGCGGCGGACCAGCCGGGGCTGCCGCAGCAGCAGGCGGGCGAGCTCGCGAGCCCGCGGGAGCAGCTCCTCACGCGGGAGCACCTCGTTGACCAGGCCGATCTCCTTGGCCTCCGCCGCATCGACCTGCCGGCCGGTGTAGAGGAAGTACTTACCCCGGGTCGGCCCCATGAGCAGAGGCATCAGGATGTGCATACCGTCCCCGGGCACCATCCCGCCCGAGAAGTGCGCGGTGTCCTGGAAGAAGGTGTCCTCGGTGGCCAACACGATGTCACTGACCAGCGGGATCTCGGCGTGCCGCACGGCGGGACCGTTGATGGCCGCGATCACGGGGGCCTCGATGGCGAGCAGGTTGGGCAGCAGGTGCTTGCCCTCCCACTGGATCGGGTCGTAGATCTCGGGCGTCATGGTGCGCCGGTTGGGGTGCTTGCCGGGCTCGATGGCGGGGCCGCTGAAGGCCTCGCCGGTGCCGGTGAGGATCACGACGTCGTTCTCGCGGTCCCGGCCGATCTCGAGGAAGGCGTCCTCGAACTCGTTGTGCGCCAACAGGCTCCACTGCAAGGGGCCGCCGTCGCTGTGGAACGCGACCTCCAGGATCCCGTCCGTGCGCTCCATCCGGATCGTCTTGTAGCGGTCCTTGTAGGAGTCGAAGGACGTCGGCTCCCGGTCCAGGTGCGACATCGCTCGGGCATGGTCGGTCGTCATCAGTCCTCCAGAATGGCGACGGCGCGGGTCCAGCCCGCCGACGCCGCGTGGATCTTCACCGGGAAGCAGGACACGGTGAAGCCGTGGTCGGGCAGCTGGTCGAGGTGGCGGAGCTTCTCGATCTGGCAGTACTCGGTGTGACGGCCCGCTTTGTGCCCCTCCCAGATGATCGAGGCGTCCTTGTCCCGGGCGTAGCGCTCCACGACGTAGGAGAAGGGGGCGTCCCAGCTCCAGGCGTCCGTGCCGACGACCCGGACGCCCCTGTCGCACAACCACAACGTCGCCTCGCGTCCGAACCCACAGCCGCTCTGCGCGTACTCCGCGGTGCCGAAGCGCGCGCCGGCGGAGGTGTTGGCCAGGACGATGTCGCGGGGCTGCAGCTCGTAGTCGATGCGCTTGAGCTCGGCCTCGAGGTCGGCGGCCGTGACGATGTAGCCGTCCTCGACGTGCCGGAAGTCGAGCTTGACGGCAGGCCGCAGGAACCAGTCCAGCGGCATCTCGTCGATGGTGCGCGGCCTGCTGCCGTCCTCCATCCGCGACGAGTAGTGCCACGGCGCGTCGACGTGGGTCCCGTTGTGGGTGGACAGGTGCACCGTCTCCAACGCGAACGCCTCGGAGTTCGGCAGCTCTTCGGGCCGTAGGCCGTCATAGCGCCGCTGCAGCATCGGCAGCGTGTCCTGATGGCTCTTGTACTCGATCTCGAACTCGTAGCCCGGCGGGTCCGACGGGACCCCGTTCTCGAGCGTCATCGAGATGTCGACGATGCGGGTCATCGGTGACTCTCCTCTTCGGTGACGCTGGAAAGCTACGAGCGGGCCCGCCACGAGGTCAATCGTTTGATATCAAGGGCGCGGTCGACTCGCGGCGCACCAGCCGAGGTGGGTCGGGGACCACCACCCGGCGCGGCTCACCCCCGTTGACCAGGGCCAAAGCCAGCTCGACGGCCTCCGCACCCAAGAGCTCGGTCGGCATGGCGACTGCCGTGAGCCGCGGGACGAGGTAGTCGGCGAGCTCGTCGTTGTGCAGTGCCACGACGGACATCTCCTCCGGGACGGCCAGCCCCGCGTCGTGCAGACCGGCGAGGACACCAACCCCCATGGGGAACGTCCCGGCAACCACGGCGGTGGGCCGCGGCTCTCGGGCCAACGCCCGCCTGACGCCGTCGAACCCGGCCCGCTGGTCCCGCTCCGCCATCTCCACCGCGCACCCTCGCACCCCACGCAGCTCGGCCTCCGCGAAGAACCCCCGCCGACGCCGCACCATCGTGTCCAGACTGCTCGGCCCGAAGATCCCGCACACCCGACGGTGACCCAGCTCGGCCAGATGCGCCACGGCCACCGCGGACGCGTCTGCGTCGCGCAGCACCACGCTCGCCGCCACCCCCCGCACCTGCCGGTTCACCAACACCACCGACTGCGGCACCTGGTCCACCAGCCGCCGCAGCGCGCGGTCCTCGATCCGCCCGGACGAGACCAACAGCCCGTCCACCCGACCATGCATGAGCATGTCCGTGATCGTGTCGTGCGGGTCACCCGCCGCGTGGGTCCCGAGGACCAGCCCGTAACCGTGCCGGCCCGCCCGCTCCTCCACGCCGTGCGCGATCGAGGAGTAGACAGGGCTGGAGAAGCCCGGCAGCAGCAGGCCCAACGTCATGGTTCTCGCGTTTCGCAGGCCTCGCGCTGCTGCGTTCGCGCGATATCCGACCTCCTGCGCGGCCGCCCGGATCCGCTCCCGTGTCTCTGCAGAGGCGAAGCCCCTCGGATCGTTGCGCAGAACCCGGGAGACCAAACTCGCGTCCACCCCGGCGATCCGCGCGACGTCCGCCAACGTCGGCCGTCGCCGCGGTTGATCCACTGATGGCACCCCCGTCGGTCAAGCAGACTAACCGCCGCCCAGCGCATCGACTCAGACCGCTGACGTCGCCGGTCGGTACGACCGGACCATCGTCACCGTCCGCCACCACGAAGGCGCCAGCGCGCGTCAAGGGCACACTAGTGTCCTGAGTCGTTAAATCGCTGTCGGTTGTTAGGCTGCGGTATGGCGACTCGGGGACCGAAGCCTGCGGTGATCGAACTGTCCGACGACGAGCGTGTCCAGTTGGAGTCCTGGGCTCGTCGTCGGACCAGCGCGGCGGGGTTGGCGACGCGGAGCAGGATCGTGCTCGCCGCCGCCGAGGGTGGGTCGAACACCGAGATCGCGGCCCGGCTCGGGGTGCCGCGCCCGACGGTGACGACGTGGCGGTCCCGGTTCGCGGCCCGCCGCTTGGACGGGCTGCTCGACGAGCCCCGCCCCGGTAGGCCCCGCACCGTCACCGATGAACAGGTCGAACGCCTGGTCGCCGACACCCTCGAGTCCACCCCGGTCGACGCGACGCACTGGTCGACCCGCTCGATGGCCGCCCGTCAGGGCATGTCGCAGACCACGGTGTCGCGGGTGTGGCGGGCGTTCGGACTGGCCCCGCACAAGTCCGACACCTGGAAGCTGTCCAAAGACCCGTTGTTCGTGGACCCGTTGTTCGTGGACAAGGTCCGCGACGTTGTCGGCCTCTACCTGAACCCGCCCGAACGCGCCCTGGTGCTGTGCGTGGACGAGAAGACCCAGATCCAAGCCCTCGACCGCACCCAGCCGGTGTTCCCGATGCTGCCCGCCACCCCGGCGCGGGCCAGTCACGACTACGTCCGCAACGGCACCTCCAGCCTCTACGCCGCCCTCGATATCACCACCGGCAAGGTCATCGGCTCCCTACACTCGCGGCACCGCGCCGTCGAGTTCGGCAAGTTCCTCCGCACACTGGACCAGCAGGTCCCTGCCGAGCTCGACGTGCACCTGGTCCTGGACAACGCCTCCACCCACAAGACCCAGACGATCCGCAGATGGCTCGCCGTGCACCCCCGTTTCGTCCTGCACTTCACCCCGACCAGCAGCTCCTGGCTCAACCTCGTCGAACGCTGGTTCGCCGAACTCACCACCAAGAAGCTGCAACGCTCCACACACCGCTCCGTGGCCGAGCTCAACGCCGACGTCAAAGCCTGGATCAACACCTGGAACGACGACCCCAAGCCCTACGTCTGGACCAAGACCGCCGACGAGATCCTCGACAGCGTCGCCAACTACTGCAAACGAATCACTGACTCAGGACACTAGTCCGTCTCCCCTCCCTCTAGCAGCAGTTCGTACTCCATCAAGGCGAATGACAACTGCGGTCGGGGCGTACGACTCACCTGCCAGGGACGGTTCGGTCATGCCTCGGGCGCGACAGATCGCACCCCCTCCCAACGAGCACGATCAGCCATTACAGTAACGTCGAGACCGTGATAGAAACGAATGAAGTCCGGATCAGTAGAAGCAATGGGGCGACGTTCTCCCTGGAACCGATCAGAAATCTCGGAGAAAGTGGGCCCGCGACCAGACGGCCATCCTGGTCGGCTTCGCCGCGGCATACAGCGAGACGAAGCGCGCCGCCTCAGTCGGAAAGTCCGATATCGAGCCACGGCAAGCAACCGACCCCGTATCCTATTCTTTCGCCGACCAGTGACGCCGTGACGGCACCGGCGCCCTCAACTCCGAAACCGAACCGACGCGCCCCGACGTCGTGAATGCACGACCTTGACCCGGATTGTGCGGATTTCGCGGACGCGGGATGGACCTCCCAGCGCGGCGACGCCGGGCGACCGGCTCCGCGGGCTACCAGGATGCTGCAGCACGCGGAGGAATCCGTGCTCGGCCAACGTCTGCAGAGCGGGCTCCAGGTCGGCGACCTTGCCGAAGCGTAGGCGGGAGAGGGCAGAGAACGCCTCACGGCGGGTTCGGTCCCATCCGTACTGCCGTTTGAGGGTGCTGATCCGGGCCTCACTGCCGGTGCGCCACTTGATGTTCCGACGAAGCGCAGGGCGATGCTCGAGTGCCTGGCGGGCTTGGCCGGGTCTGCCCTTGCGGGGGATCGCGACGGTCCGGACGCCGAGCTCGTGCAGGCTGTTCTCGACGCGGGCTTCGCCGTAGCCGCGGTCAGCGGTAACCGTTCGGGGTCGGCGCCCGGTTCTGGCGATGACCGGGTGACCGCGGGGACGAGCTGTGGGGCGTCGGCGGGGTTGCCGCGTTCGACGGTGTGGTCGAGAACGATCCCGTCGTCGTTGTCGAGGACCTGGGCCTTGTAGCCGAGCCGCGGTGCAGATCGCGGATTACGTGTCCGGGCGCCGCCAGCGGATCGTCGCTCACCTCGGGTCGGCGCACAGCGAGGTCGAGCTCGGGCTGTTGATCGCTCGGGCCCAAGCCATGCTCCTGGAGTCGCACTTCGGCAGGCACGGCGACGCGTTCAAGTCCGACGTCCACTCCCAGACGTTGCCCGCCAGGTCGAACAGGCCGTAGCCGTTGGCCGGGAAGGTGCGCACCGGCGTGGTCCGCCGCTCCGCCGGGCGCTTGAGGTTCTGCCAGGGGAAACTCGCCGATCCAGAAGTTCGCGAGCTGCGAGCCGTAGGGGGCGAGCTGGTCGGCCCAGGCGTACAGCGCGCCGTCGAGGCCGCCGCGGGCCGCGAACTCCCACTCGGCCTCCGTGGGCAGGTCCTTGCCCGCCCACTCGGCGTTGGCCACCACGTCCTCCCAGCAGAGATGGGTGATGGGGTGCAGCTCCCGCCCGACGACCTCGGTCAGGACCCCTCGGGGTGCGCCCAGCTCGCGCCTGGCACGTACCGCCACCAGGCCTTCTAGTCCGTCAGGTCCACCGGGCCGCTGGTCGGGGTGAACACCAGCGAGCCGGGGACCAGCAGCGACGGGTCGAGATCCGGGTAGTCCGCGGGGTCCGGGCCCGCTCCGCGACCGTGACGTACCCGGTGCGCTTCACGAAGCGGCGGAACCGGATCGTCGTCACCGGCGTCTCGTCGATCCAGAAGCCGTCGACGGTCACCTCACGGACCGGCCCCTCCTCGGGGTACTCGGCGAGCTCGGACCCCATCCGGAAGGTGCCGCCCGGCACCCACACCATCCCCTAAGCCGGGGGCGCCTGGGTCTGCACGCTGATGCACCCCACGCTATCCCGGCCGGCCGGGGCCCGGGGCCCAGGGTCCTCGACACCGCCGCCCGCGCGGATCCCGCTCCTACGTCGTGATCAGGACCGCGGACGAGGTCACGAGCCACTCGAAGGCGGGATCGGAGTCCAGCGCCTCCGGATGCCACTGCACGCCGAGGATGTCCTCGTCCTCGACCTCGATGGACTCCACGACCCCGTCGTCGGCCCAGCCGGACACGTGCACTCCCTTGCCGGGGACGTCGACCGCCTGGTGGTGGAACGAGTTCACCGCGACGCTCGGCCCGTAGAGCCGCGCGGCCAGCGAGCCGGCCTCGAAGGTGACGTTGTGTCGCCGGAGAGCGCGGGGATGATCGCGGGCGGCGTGCGACTCCCCCGTCCCCACCGGGAGGTCGGCCACCAACGAGCCACCGAGGGCGACGTTGATCAGCTGCGCGCCCCGGCAGATGCCGAGCACCGGCTTCCCGGCCGATCTCATCTCCTGCACGAGCGCGAGCTCGGAGGCGTCGCGAAGGGCGTCGCCGTAGTCCGGGGCGGCTGCCGCGTCCGCTCCGTAGTGGGCCGGATCGATGTCGGCACCGCCGCTGATCAACAACCCATCGATCCGCTGTGCCACCTGCCGGGCATCCACGTCGAGCGGGAGATGGACCGGCAGACCGCCGGCGCGGATCGCCGCCTGCGCGTACTCGCTCAGATAGATGTCGGCCGGCGAGTCGTTGAAACCGGGCGGCATCCCCAGCATTCGCGCGGTCCTACGACGCCCGGTCAGACCGATGACCGGAAACTCGGCTGTCACTTCTCCACAGACCTCTCGTTCGTACTGAGTTCGTGTTCGCCGGACCGGCCCGCGAGGTGGTCACGGTGTCGGCAGGCCGAGATGGTCGCGCAGCGTCGTGCCCGAGTACCCGGTGCGGAACAGGCCGCGCGCCCTGAGCAGAGGAACGACCTGCTCGGTGAAGACCCGCAGTCCGCTCGGCAGGACCGGGGCCATGACGTTGAATCCGTCCACGGCGCCGCTGCGGAACCAGTCCTCCATCAGATCGGCGATCTCGGCGGCCGTGCCGATCACGTACTTGCGGCCGTGCGTACCGGCGGAGATGCGGTTGAGCAGCTGGACGAGCGTCGGCCGCTCCCGCGCGATCATCCCCGCGACCACGTCCGCGCGCCCCCCGCGCCCGGCGAACCGGTCGGCGGGAACGAGGTCGGTCGGACCGAGATCGGACAGGTCGACATCCAGACGGTCCTGGGTGGCCTTCAGCTCGATCTCGGTGAGGGAGAGTTCGTCGAGCTCTGCGGCGAGCTCGGCCGCATGGGACGTCGACTCGGCGATGACCGGGAGAATCCCCGTGATGATCTTCAGGAGCTCCGGGTCGCGGCCGGCGAGAGCCGCCCGCTCCTTCATCTCGCGCCCGTACTCGCGCACGGCCTCGCGATCGTCGAAGGCGACCAGAATCGTCTCGGCCCGCGCCGCGGCCAGGGGGCGCCCGATGGGGTGGTAGGCGCCCTCCTGGATGACGACCGGATGCCCTTGCGGGGACCGGGGCGCGGTGAACCGACCCTCCAACCGGATGTGCGTGCCCGACTGGTGGACGACGGCGATCTTGCCCTCGTCCGCGTATGTCGGCCCGGCGGGATCGGCGACGACCGCGTCGGGGGCCCAGCTCTCCCACAGCGCGAGGACCGCCTCGAGGACCTCCTGCGCCCGTTCGTAGCGTTCGGCCGCGTCGGGATGCCGGTCATGACCGAAGTTCGACGCCACCGCGTCGCCGCCGACGGTCACCATGTTCCAGGCCGCGCGACCCGAGGAGATGTGGTCGAGCGACGAGAGCTGGCGCGCGAGGTTGTAGGGCTCGAAGTACGTGGCCGCCATCGGGGCGATGAGCCCTATATGCCGGGTGACCGAGGCCAGGGCCGACAGCAGGGTGATCGGCTCGAACACCGCGTGCGGGTAGTGGCCGACGTTCTGCCTCAGGGAGGGCTCGTCGGTGAGGTACAGCGCATCGAACGTCGCGTCCTCGGCGATCCTCGCGCACTCGACGTAGTAGTCAATGTCCGCGTTCCGCAGAGTTGCTGCCGGATGGCGCCACGCCGCCGCGTGGTGCCCGTACTGGTGCAGCGAGGCGACCAGGTGCATCTGCGATGTGCTCGGTGTCTGTGTCATCAATGAACCTTCGTGATGGCCGGAATCGCCTCGAGTAGGGAACGCGTGTACTCGTGTTCGGGCGCCGCGAAGACCTGGCTGACGCTCCCGTGCTCGACGACCACGCCGTGCCGCAGCACGAGCACGTCGTCGGACACCAGGCGGATGACGCCGAGGTCGTGGGACACGAACACGTAGGTCAGGCCGAACTCCGTCTGCAGGTCGACGAGCAGGCGCAGCACGCGGTCCTGGATGGAGACGTCGAGGGCGGAGACGGGCTCGTCCAGGACCAGGACGCTCGGGGTGAGCGCCAGGGCCCGGGCGATCGCGACCCGCTGCCGTTGACCCCCGGAGATCATGGCCGGCTTGCGCTCCGCCATGAACCGTGGCAGGGCGACGTTGTCGAGCAGGACGGCGACCTTCGCGGCGATCTCACTGCGGTTCCCGAGCCCGAACGCCTGCAGCGGCTCGGCGATGATCTGCTCCACGGTGAGCCGCGGGTCCAGCGAGCCGTAGGGGTTCTGGTGGACGTACTGGACCTGTCGCCGCATGAGCCGTTGCTCCTTGCGCGACTGTCCGTGGACGTCCCGGCCCTCGATCCGCACGCTGCCCCAGGACGGATGCTCGAGGTTCGCGATGATCCGCGAAAGCGTCGACTTGCCGGAACCCGACTGCCCGACGACTCCGAGCGTGCGCCCTGCGGCCACGGAGAACGACACGTCCTCCAGGGCGACCAGCTCGCTGCTCGCCTCGCCGCGGCCCGAGCGCGGCTGGAAGACCTTCCGGAGATCGCGGACCTCGATGGCTGCGGCAGGGCCGGCGTCCTGATCGGGCACGGCCTCGTCCAGCCTCGACTGGATCAACGGCGTGCGGGACGTGCTGGGGATGGCGGCCAGCAGCTCCCGGGTGTACGAGTGGGTGGGGTTCGTCAGGACCTCGCCCGGCTTTCCCTCCTCGACGAGTTTGCCGCCGCTCATCACGAGGATGCGGTCGGCCCGCTCGCCGGCGATGCCCAGGTCGTGCGTGACCAGGATCACGGCAACCTCGTTCTCGCGCGCCAGGGCGACGAACTCGTCCAGGACACGCTTCTGCACGTTGACGTCGAGGCCCGAGGTCGGTTCGTCGGCCACGATGACGGACGCTCCGGAGGCGAGTGCGATGGCGATCAGCACGCGCTGGCACATGCCTCCGGAGAGCTCGTGGGCGTACTGCCGGTAGCGCTTCTCGTGGTCGGGGATCGCGACCCGCTCCAGCAGGTCCAACGCGGCGGCCTTCGCCGCGGCGCGGTCGTGGCCGCGAAGGACGCGGAACACCTCGGCCACCTGGTCGCCGACGGTCTTCACCGGGTCGAGCGACAGGACGGGGTCCTGGGGGACGTAGCCGATGGACCGGCCGATGAACTTCCGCAGCCGGCGCTCGGAGAGCGTCGACAGGTCCGTCCCGTGCACCCGGACCGTGCCCGACGTCGAGGCCGACGACGCCAGCAGGCCGACGAGCGCCCGCACCGTCGTGGACTTGCCCGACCCGGACTCCCCGACGACCGCCAGGATCTCGCCGCGGTCGACGCCGAAGCTGACGCCGTCGACCGCGTTCCCGCCGCCCTTCGCGCCCCCGTAGCTGACGACGAGGTCCCGAACCTCGACGACCGTGTTCTCGCTCACGCTGTCTGCCCCCGCTCCGAGAAGCTGTGACTCAGCCGGTTGGCCGACAGCACGGTCGCGACGATCACGATCCCGGGGAACGCGATCATCCACCACGCCGTCGCCATGTAGTTGCGGCCTTCGGCGATCAGGTTTCCCCACTCGGGGGCCGGGAGCGGCGCGCCGAACCCGAGAAAGCTCAGTGACGCGATGAAGAGGATGGCGATTCCGAACTCCAACGTCAGCAGCGAGAGGACCGGACCGGCGGCGTGCGGGAGGACGTGCCGCACCAGCAGCCGCGGCCAGCGGACGCCGGAGGCCTTCGCCGCCTCGACGAACGGCGAGTGCATCACCCGAAGCACCGTCGAGCGCATGACCAGCGAGAGCGACGCGACCATCGACACACCGACAGCGATCGCCACGTTGACCGTGCCCACTCCGAGCGCGCTGATCAAGATCAGGGCCAGGAGCATGTCCGGCACGGCGAGGAACAGGTCGACCAGCCGCATCAGGACGGAGTCGTAGATTCCTCGGAAGAACCCGGCCACGCCCCCGATCACCGCGCTGACGACGAAGGCGATGGCGATCGCGACCAGGGCGGCCAGCACCGACGCCCGCGTCCCGTACACGATCCGCGTGAAGAGGTCGCGGCCGATGTCGTCGGTACCGAACAGGTGCTCGGCCGACGGCGGCGCCAGCTTGTTGAGAATGTCGGGCGCGAACGGGTCCTGCGACGTGACCAGTGACGGCGCGGCCGCGAAGAGCACGACCACGAGCAGGATGACGACGGAGACGACGACCACTGCGGGCGACCGGAGCAGACCGCGGGCGGCCCGCCCTGCGGACGAACGACGCAAGGATCTCTCATCGAGTACTTCGGTCATCACTCCACCTTCGTCCTGGCCCGCCCGGGGCGGCGCAGACGCGGATCGACGACGGGAATGACGAGGTCCGCCGCGAGGTTCACGACCGCATACGTTGTGGCCGACAGGACGACGATCGCCTGGACCACCGGGAAGTCCTGGGTCTCCACCGACAGCTGGAGCAGTCGGCCGATTCCCGGCCGCGCGAAGATGGTCTCGGTGATCACCGTCCCCGCGATGAGCCCCCCGATCATGACGCCGACGACGCTCAGCACGGGCAGGCCCGCGTTCTTGAACACGTGAGTCATGACGATCTTCGGCCTGGACAGCGACTTCACCTTCAGCACGTCGACGTACGGCGTGCGCAGCTCACGCTGGATGTCGCGGCCGAGCACCTGGCCCACGCGTGCGCTGAGGGACAGGCCCAGGGTCAGCCCCGGCAGGATCAGCGCCTCGAACCCGTCGCTCCCGCGGAACGGGAGCACTCCGAGCTGGAACGCGAAGACCCACATCAGCAGCAGCCCGATCAGGAAGTTCGGGATCGCCGACAGGAAGGGCGGAACCGAGAAGATGACGTCGCGGAGCACGCTCGACCGCACGACGTTGGCGGTGAACGCGACGAGGATCCCGACGAGGGCTCCGATGACGATCGCCAGGGCGGCGAGCTGCAGGGTGCTCGGCAGCGCGGCCCCGATAGCGGTCGTGACGGTGCTCCCCGTCTGTATCGACGTCCCCAGGTCGCCGGTGAGGAGATGGCCGAGCATTCTCAGGTACTGCACGATGAGGGGCTGGTCGAACCCGAACCGCGCGACGATCGCGGCCCGGTCGGCGTCGCTCACCGTCGACCCGTCCACGGCGCCGGCCGAGAGCATCGTCGAGACGGGGTCCGCCGGCAACGCGTACAGCAGCAGGAAACTGACCGTGTACGCCGCCCAGACAACGATCAGAGCGTGCCCGAGTCGCCCCGCGACGTACCTCACCATGAGTCTGTCTCGCTCCATCCGAGGGGCATCGGGTTACTTCGCAGACTTGGTGGTGTCGTAGAACGACAGGTAGCCGGAGTAGATGAACTTCACGCCGGACACGTTCGGCGCCGAGGCTCCGTAGCGCACCGTCACGTTGAGCGGGAAGCCGTAGCCGTCGTCGACGATCAGGTTCTGGATCTGCCCGATGGTGGCCTTGCGGGCGGCCACGTCGGTCTCCGACGTCTGCTTGGTGAGCAGCGCCTGCAGGTCGGCACTGTTGTCCGCGGTGAAGCTTGTGAACAACGAGGCGGCACCGTAGTGGGCGAAGAAGGCGTCGGCGTCGGGCCGCGGGCGACCCGTCATGCGCAGGTCCCAGTCACCGCCCTTGCCCTCGGCCGCGATCTGGTCCAGCGTGACTCGCTTCAGCTCGATGTCAAATCCGAGCTTCTTCAGCTGGGCCTGGACGAGCAGCACGGCCGACTGCACGGGAGCGAAGTACCACTCGTAGATCACCTTCAGCCGCTGGCCGTCCTTGGCCCGGACGCCGTCGGCGCCCATCACCCATCCGGCGTCGTCGAGAATCCTCGCCGCACGGTCCGGGTCGTACTTCAGCTTGCTGCTCAGGTCCACGTATCCCGGCACGCCCGGGGTGAGCGCCGACGTGACCTGCGGGGTGAACTTGTTGAACGCACCCGCCAGGATCTCCTCGCGGTCGATCCCGATCTGGAGCGCGTCACGCACGGCGGGGTCGGTCATCGGAGCCCGCGTGAGGTTCGGGAAGATCGAGCTCGGAACGCCCTCCGAGTTGTTCGTGTTGATCTTGACGCCGGTGGCCTCGAGCTGCGGGATGTCCGCGGCGGCCGGGTCGACGATCACGTCCACGTTCTTGCTCAGCAGGCCCTGTGTCTGGACCGAGGCCTCGGGGATCTCGACGAACCTGATGGCGTCCAGATAGGCCTCGTCGCCGTGCGTGCTGTTCGGCGACGGCCACGCGTAGCCCGGTCGCCGGACGACCGTGATGTGGTCGTTCTTCACGTTCTCCGTGATCGTGAACGGGCCCGTGCCGATCACGCCCTTGCTGCAGCGGTCCGCGTAGGAGCCGCCGAGGCTGCTCGGGGCGATGATGCCCATGGTCCGGTCGCTCAGCAGCTGGAGGAAGCTCGCCGAGGGCTTCTTCAGGGTGATCTGGACGGTGCGGTCGTCGATCACCGACGAGCTGGCGTAGGCGGTCAGGAAGTTGCCGGCGGAGCTGGGCTGGCCGTACTTCTTGGCGAAGCCGACCGCGTCGTCCATGCCGGCCTTGACGGCCGCCGCGGTGAAGGGCTCGCCGTTGCTGAAGGTCACGCCGTCCCTCAGCGTGAAGGTGTAGGTGAGGCCGTCCGGCGACTCCGTCCACTTCGTTGCCAGCCACGGGACGATCTCCCCCGTCTTCTGGTCCTGGTCGACGAGGGTGTCGACCGTCTGACGGCCCGGGTCGTTGCCCGTGACGGAGATCGACGGGTCGAGGCACGTCGGCAGGGTGTTCTTCGCCACGACCAGGGTGCCGCCGCGCGTGGGCGCCGCGGGGTCACCCGACGGGGCGCCACCCCCGCTGCTGCAGGCGGCGAGCGTGGCGAGGACCACAGCGGTGCCCGCGGCGACCGCCCTCGAGAGTGACCTGGTCCTCATCTGACTCTCTCCTCTGTAGACGTGACAACGCTTGCCTGGGGACGGTCGATGTGGGTGCCCGCGTCGGCGGAGACGGCGCTGTTCAACAGCGCTCGGGCGAGTTGATCAGCGAAGAGTAGCGCGGCGGAGTTCTCGCCCTTGCGTGCGCTCGCGCCTCCGAGAACGTCCGCGAACGGCCCGCTCGCGAAGCGACGGTAGTGCGGCTGCTGGTCCGCGCCCACGAGTCGGAACTCCCGGTCGACGTACAGGGCGCCGGTGTTGACGCGGCGGCCTGCCCGCTGCCCGACGACCTCCACCGCGACACCGGTCTCGACCATCTCCCGCAGCACGCCGTTGCGGCTGTCCGAGGCCGACACCCGCGGAATCCGGGCCTCGATGAGGCCGGTCGCCGGGTACTCCGCGTCCGTCGAGTCGCTCGTGACGGTGAACCGGCCGGCGGGATCGGTGCCGACCGCCATGCCCGCACCCACGAACCGGACGATGCCCGCCTCGGCGAGTGCGACCAGCTGGCGCTGCCGCAGGCCATACGGGCCCCCGGCAGTCCAGTTGAAGAACTCGCGCCACCAGCCGCCGTACTCCAGGACGCGCGAGTCGCGATCCCAGTTGAGCGCCACGTCGTAGCGCAGCAGGAGCCGGAAGATGGTGGTCTGACAGCGCGCGTAGGCGAGGTGGGGCCCGTGGGTCGCGTAGGCCCGATTGGCGAGGTCGCGGTTCAGATAGTCGATGACGAACCGTTGGAGGTCGTCCGCCGTCTCGAAGGACCGCCCGTGGAGGGGACCCCTGTGCTCGTCCAGATCGATCCGGTCCGACTCGGCCGGTACGCATTCCGCGACGAGCGCGACGAGTGCCTTCTCGTCTGCACGGACCTCGTCGAACCGCCGCGAGAACTCGTCCCAGGAGGCCGTGACCCGGTCCGGGTACAGCGCGAACAGCTCCGCGTACCATGAGTACTGGAGGTCGCCGAGGATGCGCGGCCAGAGGTCCCGCATGAAGCAGACCACGTCACCGCTGAGGGCCAGCTCGTCGAGGAATGCCTCGCTGATGTAGCGGGGGCCGTCGAAGTCGGTGACCGGGGAGGCCTTCGGGTTCGGCTTGACGTGGAACGGAACCCCTCGACGGGAGCCGACGAGCAGGTGGGGTTCCTGACCCGAGGGGACGTAGCGCAGGCTTTCACCCTCGGACGTCTCGAACCGACCGCCTCTTCCCTCGGTGAACAGAATCATCAGGTCGAAGAACGTCAGGTTCATTCCGCGAATGGCGATCTCGGCGCCGGCCGCCACCGCGCCGAAATCCTGGTCGATGAAGAGCGTCGGGTACAGATAGTGCAGCCCGTGCTGCTGGGCGTGGGCGAGCAGCGGCGCGGCGTCGCCGTCGGGCTCGGACTCGGTGTGCCCGATCGCGTACACCACGGCGTCGACGACGATCGGCTCCGTGGCCCCTTCCACGAACACGGACTGGGGCTCACCGGGTCCGCCCGCCACGCTCGTCACGGTCGTCGGGAAGTACTGCACGCTGACCTGCGGCGGAGCGGTGTCGACGACGCGCTGCCAGGCCCAGGCGTAGTACATGCCGACGGCGCGGCGCGACGGGTTCTTCTCGGCCTTCAGGCCGGCGAGGTCCGCGCGGACCTCGTCGTCGGCCTCCGGGAGGTCGATCTCCCCGTCCGTGACGAGCTTGGCCCACTCCAGGATCGAGGGCCCGTCGTTGACGTGGGCTCCCGAGACGGACGCGTCGACGAAGGTCGTCTTGGTCCCCGCGGGCATGCCCGTGGTAAGGAGGGGGGACTGGTCGGTGCGCCAGATCCGCCCGCCGCCGGGTGGATGGGGGTCGAAGGCGAGGATCTCGACCGGAGTCTCCCCGACCAGGTGCGGAGCGTTGACCGTCAGGCGCTCGATGACCAGCGTGCCCTTCGGTCCGGCCCCGATGACTGCAATCCGGATCGGCGTGTTCTCGCCGCTCATCGACCCCCACTCTCGTCCACGGTCGCAGGGCGCCGGGCGCCGGGCTTCCCGAATCGGGCCATCACCGCGCAGTGCGTGTGATGGACGTGCGCGAACATGGCACTGCGCGCCGTGTCCCCGTCGTGCGCGTGCAGCGCGCTCAATACTTCCGAATGCTCGGCGATGGTCTGCTGCGTCACCGAGGCCGAGAACTGCATCAGGTCGAGCAGCGAGTTCATGGACACCCGGATCTGCCGGATGGAACGCGACAAGAAAGAGTTCTGGGCCGCCTCCGCAATCATCAGGTGAAAGTGGATGTCAGCGGTGCGGAACTCTTCGTGCGTACAATTCGGACGGCGACTGAAATCGACGATGCGGGTGAGCTCGGCGAGCTTCTCGTCGCTGATCCGCTGGCAGGCGACCTCGGCCGCGAGCGGCTCCAGCCAGTCCCGGAACTCGAGCGTCTCGACCAGCGCCGGCCACTTCTCGACCAGGTCGTTCGGATCCCGAACCTTGGCCTGGCTGGTGATCGGCAGAACGAACGTTCCACCGCCGTTGCCCACCTTGCGCTCGACGAGGTTCAGCTCCTCGAGCGTGGCCAGGGCGTCCCGGACCGTCGCCCGGCTTGCGTCGAAGGTGACGGCCAGTTCCCGTTCGGACTCCAACCGGTAACCGGGCGCGAGGTCGCACAGCAGGATCGCCTCGCGGATCTGGTCGACGATGAGGTCCGCCGCCCGCTGCGTTTGCGCAGCCTGAAACATGGCGATTCCCTTCCCTGGCTTCGAGGTCGGACCCCGGATCTGCGGGCTGTCCGATCCGCAACTCGTCTCTCAATGGTCTGAGGTCTTGACCATAGACCATGGGATGCGGGAGCGGAAGGACATGGATCACGAGTTGCGTCCGGACTCGACGTCCACAGTAGTTCGTGTTCGCACGACTGGGCTGTGACGCCCGGCTCGGCTGAGCGTGCGAGCTCAGACCTCACTCGCGGTGCCAGTCCCCCCAGCGGGTCGGGCCGGAAACACCGACCTCGACACGGTCCCGGCCGCGACGAGGTGGCCGAGCAGTGCGGCGGTGGCCGGCGGGTCGGGTGCGCGTCCGTGGACGGCGGCCACCACCTGTCGGTCGTGGTGCGGAAGCGGCATGGCACGTACCTCGGGGTGTTGCTGCGCGGCGAGGGCCAGGGCAGGCAGCGTGGCGACGCCGAGCCCGGCCGCGACGAGGGACTGCACCGCCACGTAGTCGTCGGTGAAGATGCGGATGTCGGGGACGAAACCCACTCTCGCACAGGCTCGGAGCAAGTGGGCCCGGCACCGTTCGCAGCCGCCCACCCAGCGTTGCCCGGCGAAGTCGGCCAGGGTGCGGCCACCGGCGCCCTTACGGGTGATGAGGTAGGTCGGCTCCCTCAGGAGCGACACCCGGCGCAGGTCGTTCTCGTCGTCGGCCTCCAGGACGCTGTCCTCGCCGGTCGTGGGGTTCTCGTAGGCGAAGAGCAATGCGATGTCCACCTCGCCCGCGCGGAGCAGCCGGACCGCCTCCGGTGGCTCGGCCTCGATGAGCCGCAGCTCGATGGCGGGGTGCTCCGCCAGCAGGGAGGCCGCCGCCCGGGCGACGATGGTGGACAGCGCGGACGGGAAGGCCGCCAGCCGCACGCGCCCGGCCCGCAACCCGGCGTAGGCCGCGAGCTCGGCCTCGGCCGCCTCGAGCCGGGCGAGGATCTCCTCGGCGCGGGCCGCCAGCATCCGGCCGGCATCGGTGAGGCGGATGCCGCGGCCCGCCCGCTGGGTCAGTTTGCTGCCGGTCTCGGCCTCGAGGCGTTGGAGATGGTGGCTCACCGACGGCTGCGCGTACCGCAGTTCCTGTGCGGCGGCGGTGACGGAGCTGAGACGTGCCACTGCGACCAGCACCCGCAACCGGTTTACATCGAGCACTTCCTCATATTAACCGGATCTATGGTTCACCTAGGAAGATGGCATTGGACCGATACGTGGACGACCGTGACGATGAGGACATGGTTGCTTTCTCCGACGTCGTGTCCGCGCGAGATGCGCTGGCCGGCCGGCTCCCGGTGACACCACTGTGGACCTACCCGGCGGTCAACGAGGTCGCCGACGCCACTGTGTACGTCAAGCACGAGAACGTCCAGCCGGTCGGTGCCTTCAAGGTCCGCGGCGGGTTCACCCTGCTCGCCGCCATGCCCGAGTCACGGCGCCGCGGCGGCCTCGTGACCTGGTCGACCGGCAACCACGCCCAGTCGATCGCCTACGCCTGCCGCGAGTTCGACGTGCGCTGCACCATCGTGATGCCGGTCCTCACGAGCGAGGAGAAGATGCGCGCCGTGCGGGTGCTCGGCGCGACCGTCGTGCTGGACGGGGCCGATCTCGGTGCCGCGCAGGCCCGAGCCGAACAGATCGTGGCCGAGGGGAACGGGCATCTCGTCAGCCCGGGCGACACGCCGGAGCTCGTCGCCGGGGTCGGCACGGCCTACATGGAGGTGTTCGAGGCCGTCTCGGACCTCGACGCCGTGGTGGTGCCGATCGGTAGTGGCACCGGCGCTGCGGCGGCGGCGATCGTCGCCGGGGTCATGGCGCCGGGGTGCGACGTGATCGGGGTCCAGTCGACCGCCGCGCCGGCCGCGTACGAGTCGTGGCGGTCCGGCACGTGCGTGCGGCGACCCGCGCGGACCGTCGTGGACGGACTCGCGGTCGGCCGTGGCTACGAGCTCCCCCAGCGCCTGATGAAGGGTGCGCTCGCCGACTTCCTGCTCGTCACCGACGACCAGATCGTCACCGCGCAGCGCCTCATGGCCACCCACGCGCACACCCTCGCCGAGGGGGCCGGCGCTGCGGGTCTCGCCGCGGTCCTCGCCCACCCGGACACGTTCCGGGGCCGCCGGGTCGCCGTCGTCTGTACGGGCGGCAACGCCTCGTCCCGCGAGATAGCCGCGCTCGTCAGCGCATAGGGCGCCACGGACTTTCGACCACACCGATGAGACCGGCGCAGGGGCCGGGTGCAGGAGGACAAGAAATGGGAACTGCGGGAGAGTGCGACGCCGCGCGGATCACCGTACTGGATGAGAACTTCGTCGACATCCTGCTCACGGACTCACCCGGCACCACGCACTTCGGCATGGACCAGCAGTTCGACGTGAACTACGGCGAGATCCTCGCCGAGAACGGGATCTGTTTTCTCGTCGAGACGCTCCACGCCGGACGGTGGTCGCGGACGCTGTTCGACGCCGGCCTGACCTCGACGGCCGTCCTGCACAACGCCGCCGTGATGGGTGTCGACCTACAGACGCTCGACCACATCGTCATCAGCCACGGCCACCCGGACCACTTCGGCGGCCTGGAGGGGATCCTGGCCCACCGCGAGCGCGAGTCGACCGTGGTCATCCACCCGGACGCCTTCGACCCGCGGTACATCGTGAAGCCGCACAAGGTGCTCCCCTTCTTCAACCGCGGCCTGTCGCGCGCCGGCATCGAGCGGAACGGCGGGCGCCTGGTCGAGGCGAGGGAGCCACTGCCGCTCGCGCCGGGCGTCTTCAGCTCGGGCTCGATCCCCCGGTCCGCCGTATTCGAGCAGGAACCCCCGAAGGGACGCCTCTGCATCCACGACGGCGCCGTCCGTGAGGACGAGATCGACGACCACCAGATCATGGTGGTGGCGGTCAAGGACGTGGGTGCGATCGTGATGGACCCGTGCGGCCACGCCGGGGTCATCAGCTCGGTCCACTACGGCCTCGAGCTCTCCGGGGCCACCCGGCTGGCCGCGGTGCTCGGCGGCTTCCACACCGGGCACCCGCACGTGTCGAAGGCACGGGTCGACCGCACGGCCAACGAGCTCCTCGGCCTCGGGCCGACCATGATCGCCCCGATGCACTGCAGCGGCTTCCCGATGAAGGCCGCCGTGTACCAGCGCGACCCGAAGGTCTTCACCCAGGCGACCGCGGGCACGGTCCTGGAGTTCGGGGCCGTGCCGCAGAAGTAGGGAGCAGGCAGGAGCGCCAGAAGGCCCCTGGACGAGTCCGGCGGCCTTCTAACTGAACCGTCCTGGGTCTGCGAGAGGCTGAGGTTCAGGCCACCGCACCCTGTTGGGCGATGGGCTCGTCTTCCCCGAGCTGGCCGGGATGGGGCAGGCGCCGCCCAGCTTGGTCAGGGCGGCTTCGCTGCGGACGCGTTCGAGGTTGTCGCCGACCACGATCAGCAGTTCCGCTGCGGAGTCGGCGGCGATGCCGAAGTGGCTGGTGAGCGTGGGTGCGGCGCGGTCGGTGGGGGTGTCAAGGACGCGTTCGTGGCGGCGGGCTTCGTAGTCGAGGCTGCGGTGGCGGTCGGCGAGGGCGCGCAGGGTGTAGCGGGCGGCGTCTTCGGGTCCGTCCATGGCCCCGTAGCGCAGCGCTCGGCAGACGTCGAGGAGCTCGCGGTCGTTGAGAGGCTCGCGGGCCTCGCGTAGCTCGGCGGGCGCGTTCACCAAGACTGTCTTGAGTGTCAAGATCGCCTGGGTGCGGGCCTTGGTCGCGGTGTCCTTGGCGATCTTGACCTGGCGGATCATCTCGACGACGCCCTCGCCGGTCTTCCGGATGGCGGTGGCCGTGCCGGACAGCACGGAGCGGGCGGCGGTCTCGGCGTCGATGGTGTCGTCCTTGCCGCGCAGGTGGCGCACCGTGCGGTCACCCCGGTTGACCTCGATGATCTGGTAGCCGGCACGGCGCAGGAACGAGGCCAGTCCGGCGCCGTAGGAGCCGGTGCCCTCGATCCCGAACGCCACCGCAGCGCCGTCGTTGTCGACGGTGGTCGCGACCTACTACCTACCCGGCGTCTCGGCCCGGCGGATGGAGAAGCTCGTCGAGTCGTTGGGCATCACCAGCCTGTCGAAGTCGCATGTCTCGGTGATGGCCGCCGACCTTGGTGCTCAGGTCGAGCAGCTCCGGACACGCCCGCTCGACGCCGGGCCTGGCACGTTCCTCGCTGCCGGCACCCTATTGTTGAAGGTTCGCGAGGGCGAACGAGTCGTGAGGGTCATGCCCTGCTCGCGACCGGGGGTCAACACCAACGGACACCCGGAGATCCTCGGTCTGCACATGCCCTCCGCCGTGGAAGGCGGTTGGCTCGGGTTCTTCCGTGCGGTCTGTGCGGGCCAGCGGGATCGTCGCAGCCTCGGCGATCGGAGTTCGAAGCACCGGGAGGGAGCGCGTCGCGCGGGCCGGTACGGGCGCTGCGAGGTCGGGACCGCCACCCGGTGCATGTCGTGGTCAGATCGTCATCGCCGCCCGGACGGCGGTCTCGGCGCCGGCGCCGCCCTCACCGTGGCTGGTGATCCGGCCCGCCTCGAGTACGTGGTAGTGCTGGGCCGATGCGAGGGCGAAGTCGATGTGTTGCTCGACGAGAAGGACTCCGAGGCCGCCGCGTCGGGTCAGCTCGAGGATGGTGGCTTGGATCTCGGCGACCACGGTGGGGGAGATGCCCTCGGTGGGTTCGTCGAGGATGAGGACGCGCGGCTCGACGATGAGGGCCCGGGCGATGGCAAGCTGCTGGCGTTGGCCGCCCGAGAGCAGGCTCGCCCGCCGTCGGGCGGCGTCGCGCAGTGCCGGGAACAGGTCGAGGGCTTCGGCGAGCTTTGCCTTCCCACGACGCCGACCGTCGGCGACCACCTGCAGGTTCTCCAGGGTCGTGAGCTGACCGAAGGACTGTTGGCCCTGGGGTACGTAGGCCAGCCCGCAGGCGACGCGCGCGTGCGGGCGCAGACGGGTGATGTCCTGTCCGTCGAGCCGGATGGTGCCCTTCCGCGCGGGCAGCAGGCCCACCGCGGCCCGGAGCAGAGTGGTCTTGCCCGCTCCGTTGTGTCCCACGACGGCGACGACGCCGCCGTCGGGGACCTCGAGCGAGATGTCGTGGACGACCGGGGAGCGGCCGTAGCCGGTGTGGATGCCGGAGAGCTCAAGCACGGTCGTCGCCCTTCGCGGTGGCAGCCGGTGTCGCGGGTGTGCCGAGGTAGACCTCCTGGACGCGGGGGTTGGCCTGGACCTCGGCGATCGAGCCCTCGGCGAGGACCCGGCCCGCGGCGAGCACGGTGACGCTCGTGGCGAAACTGCGCATGAAGTCCATGTCGTGCTCCACGACCACGACGGTCCGTTCAGCGCCGATGCGTCGCAGCAGCCTGCCGGTCTCCTCCCGCTCGTCGTGGGTCATCCCGGCGACCGGCTCGTCGAGCAGGAGGACGTCGGCGTTCTGGACCAGGAGCATCCCGATCTCCAGCCACTGCTTGCGTCCGTGGGGCAGGATGCCCGCGGGTGTGTCCCGGAGGTCGGAGAGGCCGGTGGTGTCGAGTGCCGCCTCGATCTCGGGGGACACCTCTCGACGCCGGCGCAGCAACGTGAGCGCCGAGCGTCTTGCGCCCGCCGCGATGTCCAGGTTCTGGAGGACGCTGAGCTCCTCGAAGACACTCGCGGTCTGGAAGGTGCGACCGACGCCGAGCCTCGCGATCTGGTGGGCCTTCCGGCCGAGCAGCTCGACGCCGGACTTGCGGATCGAGCCGGTGGCGGGGACCAGGCCGGTGATGGCGTCGATGAGCGTCGTCTTTCCCGCTCCGTTGGGTCCGATGAGGAACCGCAGGTCGCCCTGCAGCAGGGTGAGGTCGACGCCGGTGGTGGCCTTGAACCCGTCGAAGTCGACGGTGAGCCCGCGGATCTCGAGGTACTCGCTGGTCATGCCGGCGTTCCCGCCGAGCCGGGGTTCGGTGGCGTTCGGGCTCATCGCGCCGGCTCCTGCTCGGCGACCGGCGCGGGCGCGACGGTGGGCGGGTCAGCCGGTGTGGGTGGGCCGGGCCGTCGGCGCCGCAGCAGCATGGCCAGGCCCGCCAGGCCGCCGGGGAGGAATCCGATGACCACGATGAACAGCGCGCCCTGCACGTAGGTCCAGCCGCCGGGGAACTGTTCCGACAGCGCGGTCTGGGCCCAGGCCACTCCGATCGCCCCGAGGACGGGTCCGAGCAGGGTGCTCCGCCCGCCGATCGCGACGCCGATGAGCAGGGCGATGGAGGCGACGACACCGACGTCGTTAGGGGAGACGATGCCGACGATGGGGACGAACAGGGCCCCGCCGACGCCGGCGAAGAACGCGGCGGTGACGTAGGCGACGACCTTCACGGTGGCGGGGTCGTAGCCGAGGAAGCGCACGCGCTCCTCCTGGTCCCGGACGGCGACGAGCAGCTCGCCGTAGCGGCTGTTGCGCAGCTGCCTGCTCAGTGCCACGGCGGCGAGCAGCACGGCCGAGGCGATGAAGAACAACATCTGCCGGTTGGCGGGGTCGTTGATCGTGAAGCCGAAGAAGGTGCGGAACCTGTTGAGCCCGTTGGACCCCCCGATCGTCTGCTTGCCGATGAGCAGGATGGCGAACGCCGCGGCGAGTGCCTGGCTGAGGATGGCGAAGTAGGTCCCCTTGACCCTCCGTCGGAAGACCCCCAGACCCAGGACGAGTGCGAGGAGTGGGGGCAGCAACAGGACCGCGAGGATCGTGACGACGGGAGAGGCGAGGGGAGCCCAGTAGGCCGGTAGCACGCGGATCCCCGCGATCTGCATGAAGTCCGGTACGGCGTCGCCACGCAGCTCGGCGTCGGCGATCTTGAGGTGCATCGCCATGAGGTAGGCGCCCAGGCCGAAGAACACGCCCTGGCCCAGGGTGAGCATCCCGCCCCGACCCCACGCCAGCCCGATCCCGACGGCGACGATCGCGTAGCAGACGAACTTCGCGAGCAGGCCGAGCCGGAAGCCCGACAGCGCCACGGGCGCGACCCCGAACAGCAGCACGGCGGCGAGACCGAACCCCAGCCACGGGGTCAGCCTGCTCCGGAGCAGGACCGTCATGCGAGGCTCCTCGTCCGGACCGTGAACAGGCCCTGCGGGCGGATCTGGAGGAAGATCACGATCACCACGAAGAGGATGACCTTGGCGACGGACGCCGTCGTGGAGAACTCGACGAAGGAGTTCAGCAGACCGAGCGCCGCCGCGGCGATCACGGCGCCCTTGATCTGGCCGAGCCCGCCGACCACGACCACCAGGAAGGCGTCGATGAGATAGGACTGGCCGATGGTCGGGCTGGTCGAGCCGATGAGGGTGAGCGCGACCCCGGCCACCCCGGCGAGGCCGGACCCGATGAAGAAGGTCGCCCGGTCGATCCGGCGGGTGGGGATCCCGGCGGTCTCGGCGAGGTCGCGGTTCTGCACCGTCGCCCGGATGCGGCGGCCCAGCGGCGTCGCCTTCAGCACGACAGCGAGGGCAACGACGCACACCACGGCGAGAGCCATCATGAACAGGCGGGCCTTCGGGATCACGGTGCCGAGCACCGCGACCCCGCCTGTCAGCCACCCCGGTGCGACGACGTTGACCGCGGGCGCCCCGAAGACGTCCCGGGCGAGCTGCTGGAGCACCAACCCCACACCGAAGGTGGCCAGCAGGGTGTCCAGCGACCGGTGGTACATGTGGCGGATGAGCAGGGTCTCGAGCGCGAGGCCCATGAGCCCGCCGAGCGCGAAGCCGGCGACCAGGGAGACGGGGAGGGACACCCCGGAGGCGGAGAAGACCTGCTGCGTGACGTAAGCCGTGTAGGACCCGGCCATCATGAGCTCGCCATGGGCCATGTTGATGACCCCCATCTGACCGAAGGTCAACGACAGCCCGAGTGCCGCGAGCAGCAGGATGGATCCGGTGCTCAGGCCGGTGAACGCCTGGCCGATGACGACATCCATCGTAGTCCTCCTTTCGTTTGTCTATGGTCGCCGGCGTCGCCGGACGAGGTGGCGGGTCAGCCGGTCTGCAGGCCCTTGGCCCACGGGTAGCTGGTCAGGAACGGGTCCGGTGCGACGACACCGGGGGACTGCCACTCCGTGCTGATCTGCCCGTCGGCCTGGATCACGCCGATCCGCGTCGTCTTGGTGATGTGGTGGTTCGTGCCGTCGACTGTGATCGTGCCCTCGGGCGCCTCGACGGTGACCCCGCCCGCGGCCTGCTGGATCGCGGCGGTGTCGAACGACTTGGCCTTCTCGACCATTGCCTTCCAGGCGTAGACCGCGGCGTAGGCGCCGGCCATCGAGTCCGCTGTGACGCGGTTCTGGCCGTACTTGGCCGTGAAGTCCGCGACGTACTTCTTGTTGGCCGGCGTGTCGACCGTCTCGAAGTAGGCGGCGGTCGTGGGCTGTCCCACCAGGTTCTGGGCGCCGATCGAGGCGACCTCCTGCTCGCCGACGACCATCGACATGACGGGCATGGTGGCTGCCTTGAGCCCCGCGCTGTTGTACTCGCGGAAGAACGAGGTCAGTGAGTCGCCGACCACGACGTTGAACACGGCGTCGGCACCCGCGGTGCGGATCTTGTTGACCACCGTGGAGAAGTCGGTGCCGCCGAGCGGCACGTAGTCCTCACCCTTGATCGTGATGCCGTTGGCGGCGGCATACGCCTTGACGATCGCGTTGGAGGTCCGGGGGAAGACGTAGTCGCTGCCGACCAGGTAGAGCGACCTGACGCCCTTCTGCTTGAGGTAGTCCAGCGCGGGGACGATCTGCTGGTTGGCGGTGGCGCCGGTGTAGAAGATGTTCTTCGACGCCTCGAGGCCCTCATACTGCTGGCCGTAGTACAGCAGTGCGTTGTCGTCCTCGAAGACGGGCAGCATGGCCTTGCGGCTGGCCGAGGTGTATCCGCCGAACGTGGCGGCGACGCAGTCGCTGGAAACCAACTTCTGCGCCTTCTCCGCGAAGACCGTCGGTTCGGACGCGCCGTCCTCGGTGATCAGCTGGAGCTGCTTGCCGAGGATGCCGCCGGAGGTGTTGATCTCGTCGACCGCCATCTTGACCGAGTCGTTGATCGGGACCTCGTTGAGGGCGGTCGAGCCCGAGAGCGAGTACACCGAGCCGACCTTCACGGTCGAACCCGAGGTGTCCACGCACGACGCCTTGGCGGCAGGTGTCGAGGTGTCGCCGGCCCGGTTGCCGCAGCCGGTGAGCAGGAGGGTCGCGGCGGCGATCACCGCGGGCAGTACGACCAGGTGTCGGGATCTCATGAGGTGTCCTTTCGGGGCGGGGTCGGCCATCAGCCGAAGATCATCTCGGGGAGCAGGGCGGAGACCACGAAGTTGGGGTAGTCGACGACGTTGGAGATCCGCAGGTCCACCGCGACGCTGCAGATCACGTAGGCCTGCTCGCGTGAGAAGCCACGCTCCTGCAGCAGGACGATCATGTTGCGTACCGCGTTCTTCGCGGCCAGGGTCAGGTTCTCGCTCTCGCTGTCCCCCTCCTCGTTGATGGGCATACCCATGACCCCGAGGAAGTGCTCGGGCGCGGCGATCCTGGGGTCGGTGTAGTAGCTCGTGCGGGAGAAGACCGGGCCGGCGAAGGTGCGCTTCTCGGCGAGCCCCTTGTGGACCGTGAACCGCACCACGGGGGTGCCGGCCATCTCGACCGCGGTGCAGCAGACCTCACCGTCGCCCTGGGCGAAGTGGGCGTCGCCGGTCGAGAACAGCGCTCCCTCGGCGAACACCGGCAGCATGAGCTTGGCGCCCTTGGTCAGCAGCTTGCAGTCCATGTTGCCGCCGTTCTCGCGCGGGGTCCACGTCCGGAGACCCTCCGCGCCGATGCCGCCCTGCGGCACGGCCGACACCGGGTCCTGCAGCAGGACGGCGCCCCCCGCCTCCTGGCACCGCTGGTCCCGCTCCACCCACTCCGCGAGCTTCCTGGCCGACGGCGCCACGCCGGTCAGGCCCATGAACGAGGCGCCGGGGATCCGCACGCCGGGCACCTGCTGCGACGTCGCGAAGCCGTCGGCGATGTCCCAGTGAGCGAGGAACGGGGTCGTGATCTCCTCCCGGAGGAAGCCCAGGTCCGGCACGATGCAGGTGAAGCCGTGCGGTTCCGGGACGATGTCCAGGAACTCCACCTCGAGCACGTCGCCGGGCTCTGCGCCCTTGACGAAGACCGGGCCCGTCAGGGGATGGATCCGGTTCGAGTCGAAGGTGGGCAGGTCGTCGATCGTGGTACCCGGTCCGAGCTGCCCGTCGACGCCGTCACGGCACTCGATGACGACCTCGTCGCCCTCTGCCACCTCGATGAGGGGCACGATGTCGGGATGGAAGCGGTTGTGACCGCTGTGGGGCTCGGCGGCGAGGGGGACCGAGCGATCGACGTGGAGCGTGTGGGTGGTCACGTGGCTGTTCTCCTTCGGGTTCGACGGGTCGGATCGAGCACGGTCGGATCAGGTGTCGGCGATGTCCTTGAAGACCGCGAAGCTCGAGGGCTGCTCGGTCAGGTACGGGAAGTGGAACCCGCACTTCGGGCACTGCTCGCGCAGCACCGCCTGCTCCTTCTGGAGCTCGTAGACCTTGTCCTGCAGCTCACCGCAGCACGGGCAGATGCGCAGCAGCCGGGTCCCCACCAACTCGAAGTTGGTGATGATGTCCTCCATGATCGCGCCGTTGGCGGCCCAGGCCTTGGCGTGGCGGTGGTAGGTGTCGGTGTGCCAGTCATAGAGGGCCTCCTTGCTGGCCCAGAAGCTGCACTCGTTGAACCAGGTCGGGTCGTCCGGGTGCTCCCACCAGGTGAGGTGCAGAAAGCCCGGCAGGTTCATCAGGTGGTGCCGGGTGTCGCCGAACACCACCTTGAACTTCTCATAGGCATCGGGGCTCGAGAACCGCACGCGCTGCATGCTCAGATAGATAGCCATCTGACAGACCTCTCCTGGTGGGAAAGACGCGTCAATTGCGTCAACGGGAATGGGGTGCAGCCGTTTCGGGGTGACTCTCCCCAAAGCTGTGAGCCAGAATCATGTCGCGAAAGCGAATTCATGGCCTACGCTTTGCTCAGGCTGTTGGCTCCCAACGTAGCGCCTGGAGCGGGAACCACCAGAGCCAATCTCGAAGCAGGTCAAGGAGCCACGTGTCATCCGAACGAAATCTCACGCCCCGTGGTGGTCCGGTCATGGGGGGTCGCGATCGGCCTGCCTACCTTGAGCTGTACGAGCAGCTCAGGGACCGGATCCTGCGAGGACAGTTGGCGGCGGGATCACGGCTCCCGCCCAGTCGGACCCTGGCTGCCGAGGCCGGTGTGTCCCGCAACACGGTCCTCGCGGCCTTCGACCAGTTGCAGTCCGAGGGGTACATCCGCGGCAGGCAGGGCTCGGGGACGTTCGTCGCGAAGGTGCTGCCGGAACAGCTATTAGGTGTGGAGGCGGCTCCGCCTCGCTCGCCGCTGAGCCTCAGCACCACGGCCAAACTCTCCGCGCGCGGTGAGCGGCTCACCCGAACCAGTCGGGTCCCACTTCCGTCGGTGCTGGGGAAACAGCCGCGGGGAACGGCATTCCTGATCGGCCTGCCCGCGCTCGACGCTTTTCCCTTCGACACCTGGAGCAAGCTGTACGCGCAGCGACTGCGGAACTCGGGTGCGCGCCTGATGACCTACGACGACGCGGCCGGGTACCGACCGCTACGGGAGGCCGTCGCCGGCTACATCGGCAACGTCCGCGGGGTGCACTGCTCCGCGGACCAGGTCGTGATCATGACGGGCTCGCAGCAGGCCCTGGAGTTCTGCGCGCGGATACTGCTCGACCCGGGTGACCCGGCCTGGATCGAGGATCCTGGCTACTTGGGCGCCCGAGCGGCGCTGGTGTCAGCGGGCGCCCGACTGATCCCGGTCCCGGTGGACGAGAGCGGGCTCGACGTCGCCGCGGGCATCGATCTCGAACCGTCCGCGCGGCTGGCCGTGGTGACCCCGTCGCACCAGTTCCCGCTCGGCCACGTGATGAGCCTCGAGCGTCGGCTCGCGCTCATCGACTGGGCGGCCCGCAACGAGGCCTGGATCGTCGAGGACGACTACGACAGCGAGTTCCGCTACGTCGGCAAGCCGCAGGCCGCGCTCAAGGCCGTCGACCCCTACCAGCGGGTGGTCTACGTCGGCACCTTCAGCAAGGTGCTCTTCCCGGGGCTGCGACTCGGGTTCGTGGTGGTCCCGCCCGACCTCGTCGACGCGTTCGTCGCCGCCCACCTCAGCACGGACATGCACGCCCACCTGATGGACCAGGCCGTCGTCGCTGACTTCATTGAGCAAGGGCACCTGGCACGGCACATGCGCCGGATGCGGATGATGCACGCCGAGCGGCTCCAGGCGCTCGTCCGCGAGGCGGAGCGCCTCGGCGACACGATCGAGATCAGACCGTCCGAGGGCGGGCTACACCTCGTCGGACGCCTCCCGGACAACTCCGACGACGTCGCGATCGCGAAGGCCGCCGTGCGCAAGGGGGTCCACGTGTGGCCGCTCTCCACGCACCGGCTCACGCCCGGGACCGACTCGGCCCTGCTCCTCGGGTATGCGGGGACGACACCGGACGACATGCAGTTCGGGATCGATGTGCTCGCCGGGGTGCTGAAGGGGCGGTCGGGATCCTGAGCCGGCCCACCTGCCGCGCGGTGCGCCGACGACCGCGATCGTCGCAGTCGCCGACAGATGCGGGGTGTGCACCTGAGCTGATCAGCTCGACCGGCGGGCCAGATGGAGGACCCGGGTGGGGCCGCGCTGTGCGTCGGGGCGTTATAGGCCCGACTCAGCACAGCACCTGGAGAAAGGCGAGGCGTTCTGGACCGCGCCGGTTGCCGGGAACGGCGTCGCTTCGGAGCCAAGTCCGCTGGCGTGGTGTGTGACGACGGCCGCGTGATCTGTGAGTGTGTCCGGTGGGAAGCGCTTAGGCTCGACGGCGGTAAGCCGCCCCAGCGTGTCGGGACTATCCGGACAAGCCGGGGCGGTTCAAAGCCCCCGCCCAGCCAGCCTTAACACGATTGGGTCGAGCACCGCCGCCCTGAACTCCGGCAACTTCTCAACGAGGGACCGTAACATCTGAAGTCCATCGCGGGGATGTACGAAGCCAGGGACGCGCTTCTTGCCTCGCCACCTGCAGCAACGCGTCGAGATCAGCACCGTCCAAAGAACCGGCGCAGCGACAAGAGCTGCGCCGCGATGACGGTACCGGCGCGTTGGCGCCCCCATGGATGAGCCGGGCCGGGGGCCTCCTCGGGTCCAATGGAGCTGCGCCCTCACATGGGTGCGACCGCAGAATCCGCGAACGCAACGTTCCTTACGATTGCAGCGGTTCCCCGAGGGTCCTCACGGAGGAAGAAGTGCCCACCAAGGTCGACCGGGACGATATCGAGCCGATCGGACAACGACGCCGCGACTTCGCTGTCGAGGAACGCCGATGCCGCTATGACCGAGATCGGCACATCGACCTGGCCGAGCTGGACGTCACGATCCCATTCGAGGAGCGACCGCCACGAACCCAGAGCGTGCGGAACCGAGGTCCTTCCCAGGTCCTCCGCGATCCGCGCCCGGAGCACCGGGTCCGAGCGATCAACGGAGTAGCGATTGACGACACCCGTCACTGTGCCGCGGAAGTCAGCGGCAATGGTGTCCAGAACGCCGGCGATAGACTCCTCGCTCTGCCGGGGATAAAACTCCTGGTACGTGAGTGAGTCGATACAGACCACACGCTTCACAGCCGTCAGGGCAGCGGCCTCCACACAAACCGCGCCGCCCATGCTATGTCCCACGAGGATTACGTCCGCCCACCCGAGTTCGCCGACCAGCGCCGAGACGACCTCGCCGAACTCCGGAATGGTCCAGTCGGTCCGCGCGCTCGCTGATTCCCCCTGACCGGGCAGGTCGAGCGTCGCGCTCGAGAAATCCTCGAACGATTCGACCATGGGGAACCAGTCGCCTCGGGAACAGCACCAACCCGGTACGAAGACGATCCCGGATGCTCCGGGGGCCTCTCTCACGTCGTACCGGACAGTTGCCCCACCCCATTCCGTGGCAACCGACCGGAACCCTGGCGTGGACATTGGAACCTCCGTTGGTCGACCGAGTCCCCCGACGACCTGTCTACCTCGGACGGAGAAGGGGGTCAATCGTGTGATATCAAGGCCGGGCGCGTGATAGTCGGCCGAGGCACCGGGAGTCCAGCTGGTCGGCGGCCCAGTACAGGCACGACCCACGTGGCCACGGGGAATGACCGACGAACCGCTCTGTCGCAAAAGCGGTGTGAGCTTGACCCCGTTCGCAGGACACTGGCGGTGTGGGGTCAGCGATCTTGGTCAGGTGGGGTGTGGAACGCTTCGAAGTCTGCTGGGGACAGCATTCTGATGCTGGAATGACGTCGTAGCGGGTTGTACCAACACTGTGAGCTGCTGCTCCACCCGGACCTCGCGGCGCAGGAAGTCGACGTGCTGGAGCTCCAATGCGAGCGCCTCACCGTGCCGGAGAGCAAGGCCGACGCCATACACGAGCGCCTGGTACCGCTTGGGCAACGCCGCTCTACTGCGTCGTAGTCATCGACGTGCTCTCCCGCAGCGTCGGCTGGCCCATCGACGACAACGTGCGCACCGAACTCGTCGTCGACGCCCTCGGCATGGCCATCCTCCGGCGACAGCCGGAACGACAGTGAGATGCTTCTATGACTGTCAAGTGGTCATCGGGGATATCTGGGTGGCGGCGAGGAGCCGGAAGAGTTCGCGGCTGATGTAGCGCTTGAGGATGCGGATGATCTCGCGTTTGGTGGCGCCCTCGGCTGCGCGGCGGGCTCGGTAGGCGCGGGTGCGGGGGTCGTGACCGAGACTGGTCAGGGCGATGGTGTAGAGCGCTCGGTTGAGTCGGCGATCACCACCCCGGTTGAGGCGGTGGCGGCGGGTGTTTCCGGACGAGGCTTGCAGCGGAGCGACTCCGGCGAGGGCGGCGAACGCGGCCTCGGAACGCACTCGTCCGGGATGCGACCAGGCCTGCAGCACGACGGCAGCGACAACAGGCCCGACACCGCGGACCTCGAGCAGCTGGGGGGCTTGGGCGCTGACGGCGGCGGTGAGCGCGGCGTGGTTGGTGGCCAGCTCGGTGTCGAGAGCACGGACCCGGCGAGCCAGGCGGATCGCCTCGCCGCGACAGACCGCCCGAGCTGTGGCGGTGCCAGCGGTGGTGGTGCGCCAGCTCGCGATCGTGGTGATCATCGCCGCGGAGAGTGCTCGGCGGGCGTCGACTCCGAGGTTGACGAGGCGATCTCCCTGCTCCGGGCACTGTGGACAGGCGAGCCGATCACGGTGGACGGTGCGGAGTTCGCCACCCGGGAGGCCCGGATCGACCCGCCCGCGGAGCACCCGATCCCGATCTGGCTCGGCTCGTACGGGCCGCGGGCGCTGGCGCTCACCGGTCGTCGGGCGGACGGCTGGCTGCCGTCGCTGGGCAGGCTCACCCTCGCCGAGGCGAGCGCGCGACGCGAGGTCGTGCGCGCCGCGGCCGCGGAGGCGGGCCGCGACCCGGACGACGTGACGTGCGCCTGCAACATCGCGATCCGGGTCAGGCCCGGGGCCGAGCCCTCCCCCGGCGTCCTCACGGGCACCGTCGACGAGGTGGTCGCCCAGACCCTCGAGGTGGTGGCCGCCGGGTTCACCGTGCTGTTGGTGCACTCGCTCACCGAGGCCGACCAGGAGCTCCTCGCCGCCGAGGTGCTCCCGGCCGTGCGGGCGGCGGCCGTCGAACGGGGGTTTGCCCGGCTGCCTTGACGGCTCAGCGCTCGACCGGCGGCAGCTCCAGGGACGTCCACCCGGTCCGACCCGCGCACCACGACGTCCTCGACAGCGACACGGTGCCGCACGACGGCACCCTGGCCGACCGCGGCGGCGCCGAACGCGGCGACGGCCTGGTCCGCGTGGACCCGCCCGGACCGGTCCGGCTGGTAGAGCACCCGCCCCTCGAACACCCGTCTCGACCAGAGCCGGCTGTCGTCCGGGAGGCTCGGCACCGGCACGGAGGTCGCCGCGGCGGCCGTCTTCCTCGCAGGCGACGGGAGCTCGTCCATCAACGGGCACGTCCTCGAGCACATTCCCGCGCGGAGTCCGGGCCCGCCGACCAGGCAACCTCCAGGACCCCATCGTGCGGCTGCACCGCACGGACACTCAGCAGCCGAGCCCCACCGTGCGAACCGGTGACCTCCGCCGGGACTGCCCGCAAGTAGCGCAGCACCCGCGGGTGCACCAGGTCCCCGACCTGCCGCGGTGGACGACGCTGGTCGAGCACATCCACCAGCATCGCCACCGTCCGCGCCGCTATCCCCAACGCGACCCGGTCCGGCACCACGTCGACCACCGGCTCGCCCTCCGGCAGCGCGGCAGGAATCCCCAAGACCAGGTGGTGCCCGCACTCCCAGCACGGCTCCAGCAGATCGTACCCGTCCCAGACGTACACGCGGCTCGGCGCCAGCCCGAGAGCCTTCCGGAGAAACGTCCTGCGTGATCTCCTCGTCATCGTGGGTGATGGCCATCGCGGCCTCCCGGTCGGGTCGACAGCCAGCGCGCCACTCGGAGCAGCTCGATCGGTGGGGCTGGCTGTGGGGCGCGGTGCGAAGCGCCCGCCCTTTCCCCGCGCCCGACTCCGCCCGGCCAGGCTCGCGGTCACTGCAGGAAGAGTGGGACCTCCCGGATCCGAGGGGGATCTGGTGCGCATCCCGGACCGTCGGGCCATCGCCCAGGCTCGCGTGGCCTTGCAGGTCCGCCTTGACAATGCGAGGCCCGACGGGACGGGGCGTGCTGACCGGCGATGGGGTTGTGCGCCATGAGCGCTCCAGTGACCGACCGGCAGCCGCGCCCACTCGGGAACGCTCCCCGCACGCCGAACGGAGTGATCGACACCGATGCACGACCATGGACAGACACAGACCGACAATAGCGGCCCCGAGCAGGCAGCGAGCTCGGACGGGCGGCCGGTCCGGTGGGCCGGAGTGGACTGGTCGTGGTCCGAGCACACCGTGTGCGTCATCGACGACACCAGCGCCGCCCTTGAGCGGTTCACCGTCGGCCACACCGCCGCCGGCCTGCGCAGGCTCGTCACCACGCTGCACCGCCACGGTGGCACCGGTGTCGCGATCGAACGCGGCGACGGCCCGGTAGTCGCCGCGCTGCTCCAAGCCGCCCTGACCGTGTTCCTGATCGTTCCGCAGCAGGTCACCGCCCTGCGCAGCCGCTACAGCGTGGCCCGCAACAAGGACGACCGGTTCGACGCCTACCTGCTCGCCGACGTACTGCGCACCGACCGCCGCCGGCTGACCCCGCTCAAGACCGACACCGACGCCACCATCGGGCTGCGGATGCTGGTCCGCGCCCGCGCCGACCTGGTCAAGGCCCGCGTCGTGGCGCACAACCAGCTCCGCGCGCACCTGCAGCTCGCCCACCCAGGAGTGGTCGGGCTGTTCCACCAGCTCGACGGCAAGATCTCCTTGGCGTTCCTGACCCGCTTCCCCACCCCGCGCCACGCCCGCTGGCTCTCCGAGAAGCGCCTGGGCGCGTGGCTGAAGGCCGAGCGCTACACCCGCCCGAACACCCGCACCCCCGCGCAGCTGTTCGACCACCTCACCGGCGCCCCGGCCGGACACGTCGACGGCCCGGCCACCGACGCGGGCGAGGTGATCACGTTGCAGCTCGTCGCGTTGCTGACCAGCCTGCAGGAGCGGATCAAGACCGTCGAGACCCACATCGAGCAGGCACTCGCCGCGCATGCGGACGCGGCGGTGTTCACCAGCCTGACCCGGTCGGGGAAGGTCCGCGCCGCCTCGATGCTGGCCGAGATCGGCGACTCCCGCGGGCCGCTACCCCACAGACGACGCCCTGGCCGCCGCAGCCGGGATCTCGCCCTCGACCAGGGCGTCGGGGCGCGCGCACTACGTGGCGTTCCGCAGAGGCTGCAACTACAAGCTGCGCCAGGCCATCGTGAACTTCGCCGACGCCAGCCGCGCCGCGCATCCCTGGGCTCAGGACGTCTACGCCCGCGCCCGGGGACGCGGTCACAACCACGCCCATGCCGTCCGGATCCTGGGCCGGGCCTGGCTGCGGATCATCTGGCGCTGCTGGACCGACCACGTCGCCTACGACCCCGTCCAGCACGCCGCCGCGGTCGCGGCGAGACAGTCCAGAGACCAGCACCCCACCGACACCGCCACGCCCGAAGCCGTCACACCCGAGGCCGCGGTGGCCTGAAAGCCGGGCGAGGCCCCGGGGCCTCGCCCGGCCGTCCATCACAGGATCCGCACCGTCTCACACACCCAGGAGTCCACCCCGGGCAGAGCGAATGACGCCGCCATCGCCCGACGCCGCCCCGCCAGTCGCAGCGACGCGGCGACCTCGACCGCGCCCTCATGCGGCTGACGCGGATGCACCGACAACAACCGCGCTCCCCCACACGACCCGTCCCGACCGGCCGGGACCGCGGCGAGATAGCGCAGCACTCGCGACGCCACCAGCCCCGTGACCTGGCGGGCCGGGCGGCGCCCATCGAGCAACTCGACCAGCAGCGTGAGTGTCCACGCCGCGGCCAACAACGCCGACCGGTCCGGGCGCAGGTCCGCCACCACCGGACCCACCGGCGACGCGGCCGGCTCGTCGAGGTGCTCCCAGTGCCCACAATTCGGGCACGGCTCCAACAGCTCGGTGTTGTCCCACACCACCGTCTGCAGCCGCGGCAGCCGCAGCTGCTCCCGCAACGCATCCCGCGTCAACGCGGCACGACCCGCCACCACCGCCTCACCGAGCACGTCGCGGCTGGTCTCGGTGGTGATCTCGGGCGCGGTCTGGGTGACGGTCATGGCGGCCTCCGCTGCGGCGGAGCCGGCCCTGTCGGCCCGACGTGAGGCGCACCGACACGGTCGAAGAGGCTCGCGGTCCACGGGCGGCCCACAGGGCCGTCGCCGCAGGCGATGCGCAGCGAAGCGGAGCACCCTTGACCGGGAGACGACCGTGTTAACGCCAGGGCCGACAGGCCCACGCCTGCAGGGCGCCCACCAGCACTTTCACGTCCAGCGCGGCCTTGAGCGCCTACCTAACCGAGCACCCGTCGAAGCCAACTTCCGGCCCGGAGGTTGACTTGGGGTTGTCACGGGCAGCCCGCAGGGTCGTCAGCGCCAGCGGATGCCGAAGGCACCCTTGAACTTGAGACCGGGCGGAGTAAGCGGCCCCACCTGAAGACTCCGCCCGGCACCAGCCGGATGACGGTCGCGAAGCGACCCCTGCCCGGTGGACATCGTGGGCGAGGTTGAATGTCAGACGTGGAAGCCCGCCGCAACCCCGCCTACCTGAAGCAGCTCATCCAAGAGGTCGAGGACTTCGAGCGCGCATACCGAGGATGGCTCACCCATCACCTCATCACGGACTCTGAGAAGCTGATCCCAGGCGTCGTGCCGGGTGTGAGCCCAGCGGTCATGCGCCGTGATGGAGCAGATCCCGCCCTCGTGGAAGCGGCCGCGGAGAAGGTCGGCCACGCAGCAGGCCGGATCGCACACGTCGCTCCGATGACCGGGGTGATGATCGGCGTCGCGGGAGTCGGCCAGGTCGATCCGTTCGTCAACGCCCTCTATGTGTCTCGGCCGAAACCGGTCCTCGAGCCTCGGGACGTCCTCGGCGCCTGCGCCTCCGCGCGAGGTCGTCTCGAAGGGCTGCTCGGCCTGGCCGAGGCCGACTCACCGCCGACCGTCGATCCGGCGAGCCTGCATCCCATCGTGTGGGGTGCAGCGGGCGCCCTCTGGAGGGACGGGTACCGACGTCGCGCCGTGTCCGCAGCCGCGGAGGCCCTGACGGCCGCAGTAAAGGCAAGGCTTGACCGCTACGACGCGTCGGACACCGCCATCTGGCAGGAGTCGCTGTCCAACAACCCTCCGGCGGGCGGGAAGGCGCGGCTGCGGTGGCCCGGAGATCCGACGAACCTCACGGTCAAGTCCATCCAGGATGGGCTACGGCAGTTCGCGCCTGGGGCACAGATGTTGATCAGAAACCCCGCAACGCACCTCGACGAGGAGCCCGCAGAGCAGGTCGCGCTCGAGCAGCTCTGCACGTTGAGCTTGCTGGCGCGCATGGTCGATTCCTGCATCCTCGACGAGGCCCCGGAGCCCGAGTCGACGGGCTAGGCCGCGTCGGTCCCGGGCGTCCTACAAATGGCAGCCTCGCCGATGTCGAACGCCCTCATCGCCAGAGAGTGGACCCGATCCGGGACGGACGCATCAGCTCGTACTCCATGATCAAGAAGTCCCGCAGGTTGGAGCGATACAGCGCGGCCTTCTCCTTAGCCTCCAGCGCATCGAGGAGGGAGAGCCCCGCGATCTCGGTCCCCTCCAGAATCTCGAGCTCGACGACGTCGACAACCTCCAAGGGAGCCACGTCCGGCCCGGCGAGCAGACCCGCCACTCGCGCCCGCTCACGGAGCATGGTCAACGTGACGGGATTGACCGGGAAACCCTCTGTCATGACCAGAACCGGGTAGTAGCGCCACGGCCTCGGGTCGGGCGCTACCCCGGTCAGGACCGCCTCTCGTTCGCGGAGGCGCTCGCAGCTGGTCGACCTTGGCCATGAGCTTTAGCAGGTCCTCGTCGAGCCGGATCGCCGACCCGCTCGTCGCCGAGTGCCGGCTCAACCTCGTCGTCGTGACCTCGAGCAACGCCCATCGAGGACCGTCGTCGAGGGTCAGGTCGCAGACACGGCGGCCACCCGAGCTCGGGTCGGTCGCCGCGGCAAGATCGTTCTCGTCGAACATGCGCAGGCCGTGCCGCTCAGCCTGCACTGCCAGCGTCTCTCGGGTGTATCGCTCGCTGACGTGCTCGAGACAGGACTTGATCTTCCTCAGCCGCTTCCCGGGTGCACCCGCGGTCCGGAGGCCTTCCTCAACGTCATAGAGCGGAAGCCACCCGAAGAACCTCTGGAGCAGCCACCGCGGCCGAACGAGCAACAGGTCGTCGCCGAAGTCGACCACCGGGAAGCGCTCCAGGTGCTCGAACTGCCACTCGCTCGACGCCTCATCGCTGCGCGCCCAGGCCCGCAGGTCAGCCGGTCCCCGAGCGACGAGACCCAGGATGCGCTAGGCCGTACCCGCCTCCTCAAGAGCCAGATCGATGAGGACGTGCCGTGGGACCGTGACGTGCCCGGCGATAGCGGCCAGGTACAGGATCGCGCCGACTGCGACGAAGTCGTCCAGCCTCACCCCGACAGCGGAACGGAACTCTCCGGGGAGGTCGACGATCCGCTGCTGCCCGGCAAGCTGCGCCGGGTACTCCCGCCAGCACTGGAAGAACCTCCCCACCATGTGATGGACATCGAGCTGGCGGTGGAAATGGTGCGCGGCGACCACCGCCTGTGCGAGGAAACCCGGCATCCCGGCGTCGACGACGTCCCCGCCGGACCGGTCATCGGCATCCTCGCGGCGCCCCAGGTCATCGGCCGACCCGAGCAGCGCCACGAGCGGATCGCCAGGAGATGCGGAGGGAAGCAGCATGTCTCCGCTACTCAGAGCCGCACACTTCATCATGGTGAGCAGGACCTGAGGCGCCACGAGCATCCGGCTCCCGTCGGCGATCAGACTGCGCACCCTCCGCCATCCCGCGGCGGTGAACCTCGGACGGAGATGATCGTCGAGATCGTGCACGCCAGCCCGGGGGTCGTCGAAGATCCGCAGCAGGTCGGCACAGAACGCAAGCGCGTCCCGCAAGGGCAGCCTGCGTAGATGGTGGACAGTGGTCAGGGCCGAGATTTCTTCCCCGAGCACGTCCAGACCGCGAAGGTAAGTCTTCACGCTGTCGATGGGCTGCGGTGGACGCGCGAGGCGCTCAGGGACCATCAGGCCCGTCGGCCTCGTCGCGTAGACAGCGCTGACGAGCGGGATGACCGAGTTGGGGAAGTACCGCGTCCCCGAACTCAGGACAGCCAGAAACCGATCATCAAGGCCGGGAGGTAGCGGCTCGAGCGGACCGGTACCGCTCGAGCCGCCCGGCGCGGGCAGCTCGAACACATGTTCATGATGACACCGAGGGTCGAGAGGATTTTCCTCGGCCCGGCCGACTACCGGATGGACTCCACTCGTGTCGCAGCAGCCGCAGAAGAAGCTCAGAGCCGCCTGTGCGACTGTCTGTTCCACAGCGCCGCGTAGTGCCCGCCCCAGGGCCCGCAGCTCTGTGTGCGAGCCCTGGTCCACGACCCGCCCGTGTTCCAGGACGACGAGGCGGTCTATGCCCGCGACCGGCGATAGCTGGTGCGCGACGACCACGAAGGTGCGGCCGGCCATCATCCGCCAGAGCGCAGCCTGGATCTGAACGCTCTCCGCGTCCAGCACGCTCGTAGTCTCGTCGAGCAGCAGGATCGGCGCGTCCCGCAGGATCGCGCGGGCGATCGCGAGGCGCTGCGCCCGAGAGCTCCACCCCGCGCTCGCCGACGAGCCTGCCGAAACCCTGGGGAGGCGTCGACGAACTCGGGGACGTGCGCGGCGTCGGCCGCGGATCTCGGCCTCGGTCGCGGTGGGGCGGCCGAAGGCCGTGTTCTCGCCGAGCTTGCGGTGGAACATCATCGGGTCCTGCGCACAAGGGCGATTTGGGTGCGCAGGTCGGCGTGAGCGCGGCGATGTCCTGCCCGCCCACCAGGATCCGGCCGCCCTGGACGTCCATCAGCCGCAGCAGCTTGACCAGCGTGGTCTTGCCGTCGCCGGAGTGGCCGACGAGTCCGACCCGCTCGCCGTCGGCCACAGTGAGGTCCAGGGGCACGGCTCGCCCGGCGGGGGAACCTCAGTGCGCGTCAGCCTGGTCGTTGGCCTCTTCCAAGTCTCCACAGCCCTGCCCTAAGTCGATCATTCCCACGCGAACGATGTATCCATGCCGTCCTGCGAGACCCGCACCCAGATGTCCTCCCGGATACTGACGGCCGCGACGATCTCGTCGAGCCGACGCTCCACCAACGCCGGTGCGTCAAGGTCGAGGCAGCGCAGCCAGACGTGCCTGCCGATCACGTTCCGCTTGCGACGCTGAGAGAACTCCTTGTCGTGCGTGAGAAGAACCGCGCCCTGCTCATGGGCATACACAGTCACCTCATCATCGCTAACCCGCGCGAGCCCCGCGCCACCCACCGTCCATGCCTCGTGCCCCTGCCGACGCAACACTGCGCCGACCTCGGCATCGACGTCGTGATCCAGAACGAAACGCAATGAGGCCTACGCGCCGCGCCGAGCGGCTCGGACATCCGCAGCGGTCAGCGAGGGGAACGAGGCCAAAATCTGCTCGACCGAGCGCCCTGCTTCGAGGTAGCGCACGACGGTCTCGACCGGCACGCGAGTGCCAGCAACCAACACCTTGCCGCCCATAGCCCCGCGCCGCCGCTCGACACGGCCGCCAGTGTCGGCGGCGCGCTCCGTGGCCTCGGACTCGATCCGGTTGCGCAGCGGCGCCAAGTCCAACACCTGGTGCATGACGATCTGGTCCGGCCTGACGTCACCCTCCCAGCTGCCGTCAGGGTGTTGGAAGTAGATCTGCCTGCCGACTGTTGCGAACACCAGTTCAGTAAGAGGCCGTTCGTAGCCACGTGTCCGAAGGTGCTCGACGACTGCGCGGATGTGCTGGAGGGAGATGCCGCGAGCCTTCATCTCGGCCGCTGCCATCAGAGCCAACAAGTCGACGAAGCTGTACAGGCGGACGCGAGTGCCTGGCGAGAGCCGACGATCGGTCGTCGGCTCCAAGACGCCTGTGGAGGCCCAGTAGTCGACCTGCCGTAACGACAACCTGGCAATGCGGGCAGCAGAGTCCCGCGTGACGGCAAGATGCCGCACGTCGAGAGCCCCGTCTCGCTCCACCTCGCCGCCCACCCCACCACCATCGCACGGCCCGCTAGTTACCGGCATGTCATTCGCCGACCTGCGGCAAGACGTTACGCAAACAAGGCGTCCTCAGCACGCCCGTCGCCGCCACCCTGCTGACTGGCCGCGCCGCACCGAGGCCACGCCAGCACTGCTGCCCAGCCGAGCGCAGCACCACGGCTCCGGGCTGTGACCACGGTTGTTGTGTGAGGCCGGAGCGGACACCGACCACCAATCAGGTTCGCCCCCCGGAAACTGTCCGAGATGGACTCAAAACCAATAAAACCGCTGGTCAGAGGTGGAGCGGGCGACAGGAATCCGCGCATCGCCCCCGAGGAGTCCGGGCGTGTCCGAGGGCCTGGGAGGTGAGGTTCCCCCGCTTGCTCAGAGATCGACGATCTGGCCGAAGGGATTCAGCGCGCGAGAGGCGGGGTCACGCATGTTGCTCGCGTCGATGGTACGGCGCTCGGCCTCCTTCGCCGCGACCTTGCGGGCCAGGTCGGCCTCGACGATCCGGGGGGGCCAGCTCCACCAGCTGTGCCTCGGCCTCGAGAAGCGGTGCGGTCATGGCGGCGAAGACCGCGCTCTTGCGCGACCCCGGGGGCATCGCGACCACCGTGTAGAGGTTGCAGGGCTCACGCCATCCCGGGCGGATCTCGACCTCGGCGCGGCCACCGGCGGCGGTGGAGAGCGCGGCGAGGGCGAGCCGGGAGGTCCAGTGGGAGTCTGGGTGAGCTCTGCGACCGCCAGCACCATGTCGGCCACCCACGACGGCAACGCGTCCACCGGGAACGGCGGGACGAGCCGGCGCGGCGTAAGCGGGGTCGGGTCGGACTCCCAGGCTGCAGCCTGGGCCGGTTGGTCGTCGCCGTGTAGGACGGCGAGGCGGCGTTGCGAGTCGAGGCCGGTCAGGATGTCGTGCGCGGTGCGGCGGCCGGTCACGCCCCCTCCCCCAGACTCGTGTGGCGCGGGGTCCGGGACCCGGCGGTGAGGCCGGAGCGGATCGTCGCGTGTGCCTCAGCGGCAGACAGACCGATCGCGGCCGAGGCCTCCGCCAGCGCCGCGGTCGCGAGACCCTCGGGGAGCATGCCCGCGCCGACGAGCTGACCGAGGGCGAAGGAAGCACGGTTGAGGGTGTCGTTGCGCTGACCGCTCCCCGGGTGGGCAGCCAAGACTTTGTCCAGCTCACCGCGCAGAGCCGCGGCAACATAGGCCGACCGTCGCCCGACGACGTCGAGCAGCGGAGTGAAGCCGGCTGCACGTGGGTTTGACGGCGGTTGGTCAAGTAGGGGAACGAGCCAGCCAGGCAGATCGGCGACCGAAGCATCGGTGCTGCGGTATCGGCGGCTCCGCACAACAGAGCCGGCAGCCACGACGTAGCCACCGTTCGCGCGCACATCGACGAGCCAGCCGAGCCGGCCCGCCGAGTTCCGGATCCGCGAGCCAGACGGCGCGCTGAAGTAGAGGTGCTCTCCCCCGCTGGCGGTCTGCACGCTGTAGGTCTCCAGCGGCACCTCCGCACCGTGTTGTTCCGCGAGCGCGGCCAGAACGTCGGTACCATCGCGGATCCCGGGCTGGTCCCACTCCGACGGGCAGACGCTGCCAGGCTTCGGAGTATCGAGGCCGACCACGACGAGACTCGAAGGGCCGCAGGCGATGCCGATACCGAACGGGCCCCGCGCCCATGCTCGCCTGATGCGGACCAGATCGGTGCTCGCGCGGGTCTCCCAGTCCTTGATCGCGGGGCGCTTGTCGTTGGGGCGCAGCGGGAACACCCGCCACCCCGCGGGCGGCGTGGGACAGCGCGGTGCGCATCAGCTCGGTGGACGTCATACCGGCCTTCCGACACGGGGAAGGCCGCGACCATCGGCCGGCCGTGCGATTCTGCTGGTGTGCGCGTCACCGAGCGCGATGTCGAGCGTGTCCCACCGGGGAACCTGCGGGTGCCACGGCGGGAGTTCGGCCTGCTCTGGGCAGCCGCCGAGGCGCGATCTGAGAAGCAGGGGGCCCGCGGCATCACCGACTACGAAGCGGGCGCCATCGCCATCACCTGTCGCTGGCTGGCCCACGCGACCGTCGACGGCCCACGCGGGCGACGCCGTCCGGCATCGGCGCCGGTCACGAGAACCCCGCGGTCCGCGGGAGAGGAGCTGATCGAGGCCGAGTACGTCGCGGCGGAGACTCTGGCCGCGCGGGCCGCGCCGCCGGACTGGCTGGCGCGTCAGCCGGGATATCTGGCGGCGGTGTGCGCGACGCTTCGCTGGGCGTGGCGCGGCGACGGCCCGCCACCGGTTCTCGCCGATCTCTGAGGTGCTCATTCGCGCTCCAGGGCGTAGTCGTCGGTGGTGTCGAGCTCGGCGGATCGGTCCGGCGGCGGTAGTTCCTCGGCCGCCTCCTGGGCATCGTGGAAGTCGCGCGCTTCGATCTCCGCCAGTGCGCGCTGGGCTCGGGTGAGGGCGTCCGCGGTCTCGTCGGCGCTGGGCACCCGGACGGCGTCCTCGGTGCGGCCGCGATCGCGCTCCTGCTCGCGGATGTCGCGCTGCGGCTCGTCCCGCTGGTGCGCGGGAACGTCGAGCTCGTACTCCTCGGTGATCTCGCGGTGCTTCTCGTCCTCGCCCTGCTCCGCCCGATGAGCGGCAAGCCATTCGTCGGCGGTCACGACCGGCTCGGGCTCCTCGTCCGCGTGGCGCAGGGCGAGCTCGGCCCGGGCACGGTCGCCGGCCGCGCGGGTGGCCGCGGTGTGGGCGAGCCATACGGATCGGGCGTCGTCGACCTGCTGCAGCTCCGCAGCGCGGCCGTCGAGGACCTCGGCGAGAGCTGTGGCGTCGCCGCTCTCCCGGAGCAGCCGCTCCCGGTCATCGGAGGACTCGGCCTCGGCGGCGCGCAGCGCGGCGGTTCGACGCTGGGCGTCTGCTGCCTGATGGGTGCCGGCCAGCTCGTTGGCGACGTAGCGCGGGGCCCAGTTCGACTCGCGCTCGGCCGCGCGGACCCGGACCCGGAGCTGCCCGTCGGACATCTCGATCTCCTCGCGGTCGATCTCCGGCCGCCCCAGCGAGCGCCAGGCCGCGCGATAGGCGGCGAAGGCCTCGACCTGACCCGGGGCCGGTGCCGGTCCCAGCGCGTCGGCGTCGCCGGTGTGGCCCCGGACCTCCCGATACGCCGCGATGGCCCCGACCTCGGCCGCCCACTCGCCGCGGGCCGTCATCTCTTCCGGCGGAGCGCCGAAGGCGTCGACCGCCCACTGCGGCGGCGCGTCAGCCGCGTCGAGACCGAGCTGCGCCGCCCGATCGTCGGCTGTTCGTGCAAGGTCGTTGAGGTAGTTCTGCCACTGGGCGTCGTCGACCTTCGGGGTCCAGTCGGCCCAGGTCTGGCCGACGGGGTCGAAGCGGTGGCGGTCGGTGATGCGGCTGTAGATGACGTTGGTGGCGTTGCGGGCGCCGTCGAGGGAGCGGTCGTCGACCGCCTCGGTGAGCACCTGGCGGGCGTCGAGGCCCGCGAGCTCGGCGCTGCGCAGGACCCGGGTCAGCGACGCCGCCCCGTCCTCCGCGGCGATCCGCGAGCGGTCGCGCAAGGCCAGGGCCCCGTCGAGGACGATCTCGTCGAGCCAACCCGAAGTGCGGGCGGTCGCGGCAAGCTGGGCAGCATCGGCGAACAGGTCGGCCGGGGTTCGCACGTTCTCGACCTCGTCGGCCGAACGGCTCGCCGTCGCCAGAGCCGAATGCGTCCCCGCCCGATCATCCGGATCCAGCACCAGGGCGACCGCGGCCACGGGATCCCGTCGAACCATCTGGTCCGGCCGGCCATCGGCGGAGTCGGCCGGGACGGTCTCGGTGACGACATGGGCGAGGTTGCTCTCGCGGCCCCGCGACATCCCGACGTAGAGCGAGCTCGGGCTGGTCCGCGGCGTGACGACGATGTAGCTGGTGTCGACCGTGCGGCCCTGCGCCGAGTGCACGGTCGAGGCGTAGGCCAGCGCGAGATTCTCGGCGACATAGTCCGCCGGCAGGACCATCCGGTCCTCGCCGACCGCGACCTCGAGCCCACTGTCGTCGCGGACCTCGGTGACCCGGTAGGTCTCCCGGTTGATGGGACCGCGGCGGTTGCCCTCGACGCCGGCGAGATTCCAGCCGTTCGCCCTCGCCTCGACGAGATCACCGACCCCGGCGTACGTGCCCTGCCGCCCGAGCGGCACTCCATGCTCCTGGACCCGGCCGAGCCGGACCAGCTCCGCCCGAAGCGCCGCGGAGAGGGTTGCGGCCTGGTCGTTGGTATCGACGACGAGCAGTGAGCGCTTCCCGGCCAGGGTGTCGGCGAGCCAGGCCTGGGCCGCGGCGGTCTCGGCCTGCTCGAGGGTGCCGGAGTTCAGGAGCCGGCCGTGCTGGTGGTAGTCGCGCAGGACCGATTCGTCACCGGCCCGCAGGCGCAGCGACGCTCCGCGTTCCCAGCCCTGGGTGAACCGCCGGGCGTCGGCGAGCTCGTAGCGGGCGCCGGTTGCGGCGATCAGGTCCATCCCGCCGCCGGCACCGACCGCGGCGAGCTGCTTGTGATCCCCGACCAGCAGCAGCTTCGCCCCCGCCGCGTCGACGTGGCGGTGGATGGTGGCGAGCGCGGGGGTGTCGGTCATCGCGGACTCGTCGACCACGACCAGGTCCCCGCGCCGCAGCCGCCAGCCGCGGTCTTTGTCGCGTGCCGTGTTCTCGGCGACCGGGGCGGCCAACCGATCCTGCGTCGCCAGCCAGCGGGCCACGTTGCGGGTCGTCAGGCCCTCCCCTGCCAGGACGTCGGTCGCGACCTGCGACGTGGCGAGCCCGAACACCCGCCGCTCCCCGGTGTCGCCGTGCAGCTCCGGATCCGTCCAGGCGCGGGCGAGCGATCCCACGACGAACGACTTCCCGGTCCCGGCCGGACCGACCAGCGACTCCACCCGGGCGCCGGAGGTCAGCACACCGCGGACCGCAGCCGCCTGATCCACGCCGAGCTCGATCCCGGACTCCCGCAGCCCCTCGAGGAACCGCTGGGCCTGCTCGGGCGCGAGCGCGGTGGCATCCCGGTCGACCGTCGACGCGACGAGGATCCGCTCGATCTTGAGCTGCTCCGGAGTCGAGTAGAGCCTGCCGCCCGGTGCCTGATAGGCCGAGTCACCGTTGGCGAGCCTGAGCCCGTCGGGCAGCGCCGTCTCGGCCGGGCGATCGGTGTCGAGCCGGACCGCATGACGGATCGCCTCGACGGCCAGCTGGTCCAGCAGCGCCGCGACGTCGCCGCCGCTGGGCGTCCCCAGGTGGTCCGGGAGGGCGGCGTTGATGGCCCGTGTCAGATCGGACCGGTTCCACGCCGCCTTGCGAGACTGGACGTCGGCCAACGCCGTCTCGATTACGGCCTGCGGCGACCAGTCCTCAGCGCTACGCGACGCCGGCCGGGCGTCGAGAGCCGCACGGGCGACGCCCGCGAGACCGTCCGCGACCTCGGTCCGCAGCCGAGCGTCGACGCGGTCGAGCACCTGCGCGCGGGTCTCGCCGTCGTAGGTCTTCGACTGCCGGGTGGCGAAGGTGGCTTGGCGGGATAGCCGGTCGCGCTCCAGGCCTGTCGGGGTCCGGCCGAAGCGCTCCTCGAACTCCGCGATCAGCTCGGCGGCCTTCCCCGTCACCGCGTGCCGGCGCGACGAGATCAACGCCATCGCCTCCGGGGCGACCCCGACGATTTCGCGGGCCTTGCCGTCGGGACGGGTCGCCAGGCTGATCCCGAGCCCGTGGCTCAGCCGCTCCTCCGTGGTGCGCTCGGCGACCGCCGCCGCGGCCGCACGCCACTTGTGCATCCCCCGCGAGTCGAGGGTGCGCCACTGCGCCTCCGGGGACTCCGCCCGGTTGAGGATCGCGTTGTGGATGTGCAGCTGGGGATCGTGGTCGCGCGAGTCGTGCTGGAAGAACGAGGCGACGACCCAGTCGTGAGCGTCGACGTAGCGGCCGGCCGCGCCGCCGTGGTGCCCGACGCGTGAGTAGCCGGACTTCTCCGACAGGTAGTCCAGGCCGGCGTTGTTGCCCGCCCAGATCGCGTCCTCCACCGCCTGCCGGTAGCGGTCCCACGCCGCGGCGGCCTCCGTGTCACCTGCCGCCACGGCCTTGACCTGTTCAGCCTCGAACGCTGTATGCAGCAGCGTGACCGACTTCTGAACGCTGAACGTGACGTCGAGGAAGGCGACGTTGCGGCGCGCGGACTTCCCCGCCTCGACCCGGAGTTCAGCGCGCCGTTCAGGGCTCGCGTCGGGTTCCCGTGTCAACGCCGCTGCGTACAGCTCGTCCTCGGACTGGTACTTCCGTCCGGTGTGACCGAGGGTCGGCACCTCGTCCCAGCGGGACTCGTCGGTGAACGCCTCGTGGCGCGGGTCGAGGAAACGCTCGTAGAGCGCCGTCATGTCCTGGCCGTCGACGAGGCCGCGGAGCCCGAGCTGCTCGGCGCCGCGGCCCCACCAGCGTCCCGGCGGCTCGCCCTCGCTGACCGCGCCCGTGTAGTAGTTCTCGCGCCCGGTCGCGACCGCCTTCAACAGGTAGTCCGGGCTGTAGCCGACCGCGATGCTCAGCACGGCGCCCACCGGCCGCAGGCCGCCCGTCGGATCGTGATGCCTTGGTGTGATCGCGTTGATCTTGGTCGTTTTGTCTGGTTTTCGGTCGTCGTCGGTGCTACTGAGGTGATCATGAGGTGGTCCTGGAGTCGGTGTTCTCGTCGTCATGGGGAGTTCGGACGAGCTGGAGTGGATGAGGGGCTGTCGGCTCGTCGCGGAGGCCCTTGAGGGCCTTGGCTGCGGTGCCGCGGGCGACTCCGGCGCGGTCCTGCAGCTCGGAGACGGTCGGGAGCCGGCCGTGCTCGGCGAGGTGGGCGCGGGCTTCGTCCTGGGCGCGGTCACGCTGCGGGGACTCGACCGGCTTCGCGGGTTCGACCGGCGGGAGTTCGGTGGGAGCCACCGGCGGCTGCTGAACGGCGTGCGCCTGTACAGGAGCCTGTTCACCAGGCTGTACACCCGCCTGTTCAGCCCGAGGGTGAACGACCGGTGGCTCGGTGAGCAGGTACAGCAGGTGTGCCACCACGGCAGCCGCGACGGCAGGCCACGCGCCGATGCCGAACCGGACCGCTGGAGATGCCTCGAGGGTCTCGTCCGCCGCGAGGTAGATCGCCTGGGCGAGCCCGGACAGTCCGGCGGCCACCACGACGACCGTCCATGCGTACCGGGCGGCCGAGCCGGTGAGCCGCGCCGTCGCCGCGTAGGCGACGAGCGCGAGCCCGTCCGTGATGAGCGGATAGAGCCACGCGATCCCGGCGGGCACCCGCGAGGCCACCGCGACCTCGTAGAGCCCGTGCGCGGTGGCTGCCGCCGCGCCGGCGGCGACAGCCAGTCCCGGGAGCCAGACGACGGATCGCGCGGCCTTCCCGTTCATCACCGCCCTCGCATGGACGCGGCGATTCCACCGCTGGCACGGGGCGTCGGCTCGGGCGCGGGCTCGTCTCGATCGTGGGCCCACCATTCGGCGAGCGCTCCGAGCTGGTCGTCACCGGGAACGACCGGAGCACCGGCCGGGACCTCGGGCCACCCGTCGCGTGTCTGGTGGTTCTCCTGCGAGCAGATCCCCGCGGTGGCCTTGATCCGGCGAACCACACCTGGGCGCAGCCGGTCGTGCCAGTCCCCTGCCAGCGCCACGGACGCCGCCGGCCCCTGGTAGGCCGCAGCCCACGCGTGCATGAGCCAGAGCAGTTCCTCTACGACGTGCGGGTGCCAGCACCAGCAGTCCGGGAACGACTCCACCGCGTCCGGGTAGCGGAGGTACACCGCGCCGAGCCAGGCGGCGACCTCGTTCAGCAGCTCACCGGTCGCGGACGGATCCGCAGGCGCCATCAGCCAAGAGAGGGCCGGAGTCGAGGTCCGCGACCGCAGGGCGGTCACGGACTCGGCCAGGTCGGCCAGGAGGCGCGCCAACTCATCGACCCGTCCGGGGAGCGTCCGCAGCGGGAGAAGCTCGCGGCGCAGGCCGTCGACCTCCCGGGCGAGACCGGCCAGGGCGACATCGGACGAGTCGGGCTCGGGCGGGATCACGACGACCACCCGTCCGCATCGCCTTCGCCGTCGTGGTGCTCGGTGTGGTGCACCGCGGGCTCATCGGGCTGGCGCACCTCGGCGACCGCGTCTCGCGCTCGCTCGAGCTCGTCGACGTCCGCATCGACCGGCTCGAACCCCTGGGCACGCTCGGCCCACTCCACCGCCTGCTGATGTGCACGGGAGGCGTGGCCCGGGCTGTGGTCACGGTCGATGGTCGCGGCGTACTCGGCCCACCCGACCGCGTAGTCGGCAGCTCGTTCCCGCGCCGTGGTCGGGTTCTCGCCGCGTTCGTAGTCGATCCACTCGTAGCCGCGGCGGATCTCCTCGAGATCACCCTCATCGAGGCTCCACTGGTGGACCGATACGCCCAGGCTGGCGCTGGTCTCGTCGAGGTAGTCGCGGACCATCCGCTCGGCGAACTCCGGGTCGCGGCCGGTGTCGGCGACGATCCGCCCGACGAGGTCCGCAGCGGTCAACGGCTCTTCGGGGGTCGACGCGTCCAGCTGGTTCGGCCCGGACTTCGCGTCAGCGGCTGTCGTGTCGGGGTTCATCGTCCGACCTCCTTTCGTGGCTCTCGATGTCGGATCCGGGCAGGTCCAGCAGAGCGGCCGACCCTGGAACGTCGACGACCTGGCCGTCGACGACGAGCGCGTCGCCGGGCAGCCGGGCGAGCGCCGGCCGGGTGAACACCGGGCCGGGCCAGCCCGGCACCAGCCGAGAGGCCAGACCGGTCGCGAAGGGCAGTTGCTCGGCCAGGCCGACGAGTCGCGCTGCGGCGCGAGGGCGACGGTTGCTGAACCGCGACCAGCGCAGGTCTCGACGCCGCCATGCCATCTGCGCTCGTCCGACGACGGGAGCGATGCCGCGACGGACTACGAGGACCTTGCCCGCTGGAAGGTTCGCGATCTGGGCCGGCGCCAGGACCGCGGTCTTGCGGGTCGTGTGGGCCACGGTCCGGCCACGTGGGTCGAGGGTCTCGGCCGGCTCGTCACGCTCGCCGGTCAGCGTCGACCAGAACTGCAGGTCCTCGCGGTCGCGAGTGCCTCCGAAGACCATGATCGCGCCGGCGTTGTTGATGATCGTGGCCGCACCGTGCTCGCCGTAGCGGGCGAGTAGCTGGGCCCGGGACTGCACCACGATCAGGATCGACACCCCGCGTCCGCCCATGTCCGACGTCCAGGCCTCCAGCGGGACCGGGCAGATCAGCGCCGCCTCGTCCAGAGCGAGCCGCAGACCGGGATCGAGACGGCCACCGGGCTGCGTCGCGGCGATCCGGCGAGCCTCGCGCGCGACGTAGCCGGTCAGCGCGGTGACCAGAGGTGCCGCGTGAGACTCCTCCCCGCCGAGGAGGAAGACGGTGCCGTGCATCGCCAGGAGCTCGTCGACGTCGAGTGGCCGAGCCCCCTCCGGCCCGAGGCCGGCTGCCTCCCGCGCCGGGGCGGACGTCAGCCAGCCGAGCGTCGGCATGATCGTCGAGGTGATGGACGTCCGGGTGCGGTCGTTGGTACCGACGAACTGCTCGAACGACACCCGGAAGGCCGGTTCGGGCGACCGTCGCAGCAGCCCGGTGACTTCCTTCTGCCCCGACTCGGGATTGGCCGTCCAGTCCAGGACCTCGCGCATCGACCGGTGCCCGAGCGCTGCGGCGTGCAGGAGCGCCTCCAGCACCCGTCGCCCCTGCAGCTCCCAGTACTCGCGGTCGCCTCCGTTCCCTCGAGAGGACACGGCCGACAGCAGGTCCGCGGCCCGCTCGGCGGCGGCCACAGGGTCCTCGCACCCGGTCAGCGGGTCGAAGGTGATCGACGAGGCGACGCCGCCCAGACCGGCCGGGTTGAAGGTGAAGACCGGGCCCTTGCGCTCCCGGTGCGGCGTGCACAGCTCGCGCAGGTCCAGGCGCGTGCTCGTGACCAGCACCGCGCCGGGAGCGTCGATGATCTGGCCGGCGAGCCATCCTGACTTCCCGGTCCGCGGCCCACCGACCGTGATCACCACGTCCTCGACGGACGACCAGACCCACTGCGCCCCCGATCGGCACAGCCTCACGGCCACCTCGGGCACCGGCAACGCCAGCAGCTTCCGCTTGGAAGCCCCCGCCAGGGAAGGCCGGACTGTGCCTGCGCGCCGGAGCATGGCGGCCGACCCGGCGAAGCGGAACACGTCCGCCGTCGAGGCCACACCGGACTTCCGACGCGACCGTGCGCCCCAACGGGTCACGGTCGACGACGACTTCGTCCAGCGGTACCGCACGATCCACAGCGCAGGAACCGCGGCGATCAGGAGAACCGGCCAGGTGACAGCCTGCACGATCGTCCAGAACGGGAAGAGCGCCAGGAGCGCGAGCGCCGCCGCGAGCCCGCGCGCCCTTCTCGCCCACGCGACGAGGGCAGCGCCGGCCAGCCCCAGCAGGATGAGCGGGGTCGGGCTGAGTAGTACGTCCAGGCCCGCCATCACTCCTCCCATCCCGTCCGCTCGCGCCACTCCTGTACCGCGGCCTGCTGCCGCGCGCAGTCGCTCGCGTGACCGCTCTCGTTGTCCTCCGGGTGCGACTCGAAGGGGCCTCGGTCCTGCACGACGGAGGCGCACGAGCCGCACCGCCACGAGGTCGCCGGGACCCGGAAGAAGTCCTGACTGGGCATGGCCTCTCGGCGCTCGATCACCTGGACGAAAGCCGCCTCACCGCGCGGCTCGTCGTCCGGACCGTCGGGGAGATCGAGAGCGGCACCGACCTCGTCCCACGACCGTCCCGCGGCCCGCGCCTCGTTCACGAAGTCGAGCAGCTCGCGCCGCGCGACGGCCTGCACCTCGCGGGCAGACCGAATGCCGGCGAGTGGATCGTCGAGGCGGCTGCGGGTGAGGACCTGGTAGCTGGGAATCGGCTCCACGATCAGCTGCGCCCCGAACTCCTCGACAGCGAGTCGCCTCACCACGTCGCGGACCCGCTGACCGGTCATCGGGCACCGCCGGCGACCGATCGCGACTCAGCCCGCTCGGCTCCTTCGGAACCCAGGCTCGCCGCCCAACGGTCCACCGTCCTGCGCGTGACACCGAAGGCCTGCATCACCAGGGTTCGCGACGCTCCGGCCGTCAGCGCCCGCCTGCCCGCAGCCGCCAGCTCACCTCGGCGCGCGATCGACAGTCCGCGGATCTCCACCAGCCGCTTTGCTCCCGGCTCGATGGGCCGCAACCGCTTCTGACGCATGCGGCTCCGCTCCGCGGGGGTGCAGCCGCCGGCAACGCCGTGGGCGAGGTTGTCCAGCGCCCAGTCCAGGCAGGCCGTGCGAACCGGGCAGCCGGCGCAGACACGCTTCGCCCTGAGTACCTCTGCCTCGCGGATGGGCCCGGTCTCCGCGGTCGGGAAGAACAGCTCGGGATCCGTGCCGACGCACGCTGCCTCGCGCCGCCAATCCCGGGTGTCGTCGGGCATACCGACGTCGTCTCGCTCTAGCATCGAACCTCTCCTGCCGTCTGCTGATGTGCGGGGAGAACGGCCCGGCGGCTGTGTCCCGCCAAGAACCCGTCGCCGGGCCGACCCACCTCTGACTGCGTTGACATCGCCGCGTCAATCACCGCGGCTCCTGTGCTCGACCTGCGGAAATGCGCTGCTCATCGACCAACGCTCGCCTCCTGCCCGCCGTTCAGGGCCGGGGTCGAGGCGTTGTCGATCGCGGTCAGGAACGAGCTGATGGCGTCCGGCAGGCCCTGGCCCACCGGCGTCGCGATGAACAGCACCAGCGCGAGCAGGGAGAACGCGATCGCGCCCCCGGCCGAACGGACCTTGGCGCAGATGAAGGCGCCGAGGATGGCGACGAAGATCAGAACTCCTACTGCGTGCATCGCTTCAGACCTCCGCGGTGACGACGTTGGCGCTGCTCGGGTCCCGCCGGTTCACTGGGACGCCTCGCTCAGCCAGCTCGTCGACTCCGCCTGCTGCTCGGCGGCGGACTCGGCCGTCGCGATGAGCGCCTCGATGACCTTGGCCGGGACGATGTAGCGCCCACGGATCCGGACCGCGGCCAGCTCGCCGTCACGGATGGCCCGGTACACCGTCATCCGCGACATGTGGAACATCTCGGCGACGGCCTTGACGTCGTAGAACGTCGGCTTCGCCCTGGTCTCCCCCACTGACATGACCTCTCCTCGCTCGATCCGTACGTGCATTGTGTGCCTTGCATACATAGTTGGACAAGGTGCATCCGGGTGAGCACCCTCTGAGGGATGGCGCACTATGTGCGCACTGCGCCTTGCTCAGAGCCTCGGAGGACGACGACGTGACCGCACCGACCGGCCGCCCCCGCTATCTCGAGGTGGCCGACGACCTCCGGTCAGCCATAGCCGGCGGGACCTACCCGGTCGGAAGCGAACTGCCCTCGACCAGCCAGCTCACCACCAGGTATGGCGCCTCGACGACGGTCGTGCGGGCCGCTGTGAAGGAGCTCCGCAACGAGGGACTCGTCAAGGGCCAGCCGGGCAAAGCGGTCTACGTGACCGCGACCCCGGACACTCCGCCGGCCGCGTCCACTGGCGACCTCGAGTCCCGCCTGCAGGAGCTCTCGGACTTCGTCCGGGGAGCTCTGTCCGATCTCGACGTTCGCCTCCAAGCTCTGGAGTCCCAGGACGCTCACCAGCGCCCCTCCTGATTCGTTCACCATTGCGAATGCTCTCTGCACTCATTCAGCAAACAGGGACGCGGCGCGGATCTACAGTGTGCTCAGGGGGTGCATCCGTGCACAGGGGGTGCACGGGACCCGCAGCGACCTGGGGGTGGGCAGGTGGACGAGCCGAATCGCATGCTGGCCTCGGCCCTCGCCGCACTGAAGTTCAGCAACAAGGGCCTCGCCGCTCGCGTCCGGGAAATCGCTGCGCGCGACGGCAAGCAGGTTTCCACGGACCACATCGCTATCGGCCGCTACCTGAAGGGAATGCAGCCGAAGCGACAGACGGCGCACTACATCGCGGTGGCCATGTCGGAACGAGCCGGCCGAAGCCTCAACCTCGCCGATCTCGGCTTCCACGCTGACGACGGGCTCGAGCGCGAGCCGGCCGTCGGTCCCACGGTCGACTACCCCGAGGCGCTCGACACCGCCACGACCAGCCTGGGCGCCCTCACGCAGGCGGACGCCACCCCCGGTTCCATCGCCCCGCTCGGGCGCTGGGACAAGTCCGCAGCCCCGGGCATCATCACCGGCTACCTGTTCGGCGGATCGACGCTCGACGCCGGCTCCCCCGGTGCGGACAAGCAACAGCTCGACGCCATGACCATCCGCACCACGACCAATCACCTGATGGACCTGGACTTCCAGCTCGGCGGCGGGCACACGCGGGAGCTGCTGCTGTTCTTCTTCCGCAACCAGGTGATGCCGATCCTGCGCTCCGCGGCGAGCGGACCCGCCGGGCGAGATCTCTTCTCCGCCACCGCCGAGCTCGCGCAGATGCTCGGGTGGAGCGCGTACGACTCCGGTCGACACGGCGCGGCCCAGAGGTACTTCGTCTACGCGCTCCGCCTGGCGAAGGAGGCCGGCGACTCGCTCATGGGCGCACGGCTTCTGTCGAACCTCAGCCACCAGGCGAACTATGTGGGCCGCTTCGACCAGGCGGTGCAGCTCGCTCGAGCGGGACAGTCCATCCAGGGACACAAGCGCTCCGGAGCTGTCGCGGCGCTGCTGCTCGCTATGGAAGCGAGAGCGCTGGCTTCACTCGGCGACGGACCTGGCTCCGCAGGCGCAATCACCCGCGCTGAGCAGGCCTTCCACACCCGCGATCCTGACAACGACCCAAGCTGGATCAGCTACTTCGACGAGACCGAGCTCGCCGGCGAGGCCGCGCATTGCTTTCGGGACCTTTGCCGTCCTATCGAAACCACTGAGTTCGCTAGTCTTGCGATAAGGCCAGGCATCACACCGCCACGCACTCAGGCATTCATTACTATGGTTTCCGCAGCGAGCGCACTCCATGCCAGCGATCTAGATCTAGCGATATCGTTGGCAACCAGCGCGCTCGACGGCGCAGGACCACTCCGATCGGCCAGACATCTGAGATACGTTAAGGATTTCCTCAGCGCAGCTTCACAGCTCGATCCCCGCAAGGCCCAGCTGACGACATTCATCGAATACTCTAATGCATACATCGGAACACGCTAAACACCCATATTCACTGTCAGCGATCCATCTATATATTGGCATCCGCGGCGATCGACCGCACGGCGGGACTAAGAGGCAATTTCTCGGGCACACCGTCAGACAGCGACCGCTTTATCCGCATCATAAACACTCTGGGCGAAAGCGTAAAAGTCAATGTACGCGTCCTCGGGCCACTCGCCGAGAGGCAACCCCATCTGCCTGGCGCGCGATCCGCTGGTCTTCACAAACTCCTTCCCCTGGAGAACAGAAAAGAGGTTACCGTAGCCGGACGCGTCGATTAGCTCCGCAATCTCAACGGCGCACTCCAAGTTGCCGCTACGGAGTGCAGTGGCACCAATAGTGCCATACCCCCAGACAACTATCTCAACTTCTTGACTCTCGCCCAATGCGCCAACCAAGCTCATGTACTGCTTCAGCGCAGGGCGCCAGAACTTGGTATCCCGCGTCGCCGCCCAGGAGGCCAATCTTACAGTTTCGGAACGCCTAGACTCGTCAAAGTACTTCTCAATCAACCTGAGAGTTTCGACCCAAGTGACGCTATCCCCCAACTCCAAGGAGCGGCGCCCAATCGCCACAACGAGCGATGTGAAGTCATCCAGACTGTCCTTGTCTTTTGGACCGCGCAGAACCTTGCCCGCAGCGTAGAGAATCGTCGAATCAAAGAAGCCGCCGCACTGGAGGTATCTCTTGGCCATCTGCGTACTACGATCACTTCTCTCTTTTGGACTCAGAGCCTTAGTAAGAACAAGATCGCCGAGAACCTGACCAGGATGACTTACCGGCATCCGCGCAAAGTCTGACTCGGTGATGCTCTGACGCGGGTCACCAGTCTCCCGCGCCAGTGCACGTCCAACACTCACAAGGTCCCTAATTCGTCGCCGACGCACAACCGATGCTGAATGGTGAAACGTATACAGAAGGTCCGTCGGCAAGGGAGCAACCGAGAAGGCAGCAGTTATGTCGCCCTCGTCCTCGAGCTTGAAGCACAGACTTGCCAGAGCAGTACAGTCCCGGCCGACACGGTCGACGATCGCGAGTGGCCTAACCTGCAAGCTGGACCGAATCCGGCGGACAGTTGATGCCTTCGGCATCCTTTCCGGAGATGGCTCGACGGCCGCTATCACCTCACCCGAATTCACCACTGAGCCGACTGGCTTCAGAATGACGAGCTCCCTGACCCCTTGCGTCGGATCGCTAAGGATCTTCGATGCGCTCGTCAGCCTTGGCACGATAAACCCGCGTCGAGTGGCCCGGATCAACGCGGCCCTGTCTGAGTAACCCGCGTCAACCTCTATCCGGATGCCAGTCTCGCTCTCGGCGACATGATTGATGCGTACACACTCTGACTGCATAAGCCCAAAGCGTCTTCCCGCCCGCCGGCTCTGACCGACCCGGCGCCGAAAATAGGTTTCCGCGGCTACCGTAGGGTCTGTAGTTCTCAACAACGTAGGGATCAGTAGCACGATACTGACTGCGAAACACAACATTAGGGCGATCGCTGCCCACCTCTGAGAGATTTGGAGTTCATCGCTCCTGTAAACATTATCCATTAGTGCTAAAGGAATCAAAAGCAGCGCGCTAGCATACGAACTCCACACCTGCCAACCCTGAGCCGTCACTCGGGCAATGCCGCCCGGCAGCCTGTTATTGGAGAGGGTTATCGAAAATACATTGACAGTAACAAGCAAGGCCAAAAACGGCACGGCCTGCGAGATCCCTACGACAACCGGCGGAGTTACCCAGCCAAGAATGAAGGAAAGGATTCCAAGCGCTAGCGCAGATATGAGCACTGAGGCTATCCCAAGCAGGATCATCAGCCAACTGGGTACTTTTAGTCTCAATACACGATCTGGGCGCGACAAGTCGCCGGTTGCCGCCGCCGGAACCAGCCAACTATACCGCTTCGCCTGCTGGAGAAGACTGCCTTGTAGTGGCTTCGGCGCGGCAAACTTCACAAAGCTCTGAGCTCGCGGCTCTTTCCGTCTCTGTGTGACTAGCGAAAAAATCGAATGCAACAGATCCTGCTCGTCATTCGTGCCACTCTCGAAGACAGGAAGTGCCTGCTCATCTAGGTCTGGCCAGGCTACGAGTAGTTCGATAACCGCGTCCTTTGCAAATGAGGTCGCCGGAGTCCGAATATAAGGATCAACGGGAGTGAGCGCGATCAGCAGAGTTCGCTTGAGTAGCCGACTGGCATCCTCTCGCGGTAGGACGAGAGCAATCTTTCCGATGCAGGCAAGGAGAAATGGTAGCTTCTCACTTCCTCGGAGGTCCTGCTTTAGAAGCGCGTCTCGCACCTTGCTAGCCGTGAACGCCGTCTCCGAAAGATGCTGCCGGAGCCACGCGAAGACCAGAATCTGGAGCGGCCCGTTGGGCTCATCAAGCAGCTCGACGGCATGCCAAAATTCATCCTCCGATATTGGCGTATCCGCAGCTATCGAGCGGTGCAGCGGCCCGCGCTCAATCCACTCGACGAGCTCACTCGGTCGAACGCCACTGAGATTGAAAGATCGAATCCTCGGCAAAAGCAGTTTCGCACCAAACAGGACCAAGATTTTCGCTACTGGGCGCGGCCGAATTCGGAAGACCTTAGACTTCATTAGCAGGCGGGCAATTTCAGTCGCTACCGCCGTAAGAATCCGCGTTGTAGCTCGACGAATAACAAGCATGGCTACCGAGATACTGTCGGTCATCTCGCGCCATCTCCAGCCAATTGAATCCGTTTCACTGCGGGTGACATCATCGCCTGGCCAGGGAAATAGAGGTCCTTAGGTGGGTCAGCGAAGGTATCCGAAACAGTGCCCAAGACCTCCACAAGGCGCCCTCTTAGGTGACTCAGGCGCTCAATTGCTATCTCGGGATACAGGTCGATGGCCCGTCGCACCTCCGGAATGCCTGGAACTCCATTTCGAATAGCCCATACACGACCGGTTAGTAGGATCTCGATCCACATCGAGCGTTCAGATACAATCTCGAGAAAGGGCTCCAGATAGCTTACCCCGAGCGGGCTACCGATCTGATCGGAGCCGCTTAGGTGCATTGCTTTGGGCAGAGTTTTCGAGCCGTCCCCATCAATGACAATTGGCGCCCCCTCGGGCGTGAGACCAAGCAGGTCTTCTGGGCGAACTAGTCTGATATCAGTGAGCGGATTGTCGCCATAGTCGAGAATTCCGTTGCCGCACACAAAGAGATCGCGCATGAAATGCGCAAGATATTTGCGAATGAGAGTTCGTTCGACAGTCTCGCTTGCGCGCTGCATAACCTCCACGGCAGCGGAGCCGGTTACCCGGAAGTTAGTTGCCATGGCTGCCACAACACGATCCACTGCAGATCTAACCTCTGGCCTGCTGTTGTATATATACCGCATTAGTGGTGCTCGTTCCGCGATCTCCTTGGCGGAATAGGCTGGGCCACTGTAGGAGATATTTAGAAACGTTCCCTGAGCGATCGATTGTTGCCGGAGCTGGTCAGCTACAAACTTCCACCCGAACGCCCTGTTCGCATCTTTAACGCCGCGATGAGATGTTAGGTCGAGCCTGTTGGTTTCATCAGTCAGGGACGTGACATCGAGCTGGTCCGCACGAATTAGATTCTGTCGACCTAGAAGACTCGCCACGGTGGAGAGCGCCGCAACTATCTGCGTCTCGACGCTGTCGTTAGCCGAGATCATTATTCGGAATGGCTGCTCCTCCTTCGACCGCTTAGGGTCGTAGACAGTTGCCGCCTTACGTGAGCGAATCGCTTCAACGTCGTCGAGTGCGGCCCAACCTCCGGCCAGCTCAAGAAGCTTCTCAGGGGTTGTCTGGCGAAGGTGTGGAATTTCAGGAAGGGTGGCATCTATGTTAGCCAAAGGCAGCGAGCTGAAACTACTAAGAAGTGGATTCAGAAATCCATCATGCTGGAAGTGGGAGAACCGAATCACCATCGTCTCGCCGCGTCCGACAGTATCTGGACCGACGACCTTCAGCCCAGAGGCTATCTCCGCGAGAATTCGAGCAGACGCATCTGCGTGCTCTTGCGTTACAGTTTCGAGCATCGGCCCTCCAATATTGTCAAGCTATTCAACGCGAGGAGGCGCGCCCAGAGGATTCAAGTTAGGTCCTCTGACCTGAGGCTCGCTATCGCTTTCCGCCATGGTATGGCTAACTGATGTCGACGCAGCACTGCGACCGGTCCCTTTTCGCCAGAACAGCCGCCAGGGTCGATAAGCGGCTCCGCCACGACTACACTTTGACCCTGACAGGGTGCATGCCGGTTGCCCGACGCGATCGGCGGTAGGCAATGCCGCCAGTAGTGATGGGGCCGCAGTCCTCCCCCTCGAGTCGGACGACTATTACGACTTGCGATCATCCATGAGTAGCGTGGCACCTCTGGGGCTCAGAAAGGGCGCCAGGGCTTCTGCGTTTCACCGCTTCGCATCGTCGCCAGCCGAACTTGATACTCAGTGCGCACTTCCACGGCCTCCTGCACATTTTGCATCAGCCAGGTAGTCATCTTCAGCTCGTGAACACGTCGCAAGACATTGAACCCTGACCACGTCATGACATCAAATCCGTACGTCGCGGCGAAGAGTTCGTACTGCGGGGCTGACCACCAGCCTGCAGTAGCGTACTCCGTGGCAGTCATAGCGAGATCCCACTCGGGCTGCCCGACCGCAACGCGTTCAAAATCAATCAAGATCGGTACACCTCCGATGACCATGAGATTCTGAACGTGGGCATCTCCATGGGTGACGCTTACACCCAGAGGGAAGTCGAGGCTAGCTACAGCTTCGTTGAGCTCTGTCACGAGGTCGATGAGGAATCGTCGGTCCTCATCGGGAATGGGCGCGGCCTCGATGCGAGGGCGGACGCGGCCGAGGATGTCTTCCTGCGGGAGGTCGAACAAGGTCGGCACGGCTCGACTATGCAGATCTCGGAGGATGCTGGCGAGCGAAACCAGGTCGTCGGGGCTCCCTCGGCGGCCGTCGAGGTACTCCCAGAACGTGACCGGCGAGCCGCTGATGTCGAGAGGCTGGTCATCGGGGCCTCTCCAGACGCGGGCCGCTCTGATGCCTTCGTGCGAGAGCCATTGCGCGACAGCGACCTCCTTGGCCGCGGAGTCTCTGAACGCGGGGCCTCGGGCGATGCGGACGATCACCGGTGGGGTGCCCACGCGGAAGATCGCGTTCTCACCGAGGCGGATCAGCTCGGCGTCGGTGGGGTCGAGGCCTGCCGCGGCGCACGCCTCCCGCATGATCCGGGTAGCGGACGCGCGGCCGAAGGCCTCGCTCTGCTGCGTGCTCATCACCTCACAGGCTAGGGGCATTCGCGGTAGCGGGCCCACCCTGCCCGGACGTGCCGCTACTCCGTCCAGGGCGAGGTGACAAAGGTCAGAAGCGGCTCTGCCCCGCCGGCGAGCTGTACGTCCATCTCGTAGTCGCCGATCGCCTGGTCGTCACCGCCCGTCCTGCGGACCGCACCCGCGAGGATCTTGTGGAGGGCGATGGCATTCGTGGGGTCGGCCATCGTCGAGAAGGTCGCGATGTCCTGGCCCCGGTGCCGGAGAGACAGGGTGAGCAGTCTGGCGTCTGCCTGCGGTGGTGCGGGTGAAGGCGAGGACGGGGGTTCGACCGCCGGCCTGACAGGTGTGGGCTCTCGGCGCTGCTCGGCGACGACGAGCGGGCCGCCGTTGTGCCGCACCAGCGTTCCCCACTCCGTCAAGAGGACGAGCGACCGCTTCGCCGTGGCGAGCGAGACCCCGTGCCGCTCCACCAGCGTCGGAGCTGCCGGAGCCGGGTCGCCCGCTGCTAGGTGTCCCTCGTCGACGTCGCGGGCAACCGCTGCCGCGACCCGCTGGTACGGGTAGCGCGGGTCCGACCTGACCTGCTCCATGTCGTCCATCTCGACCGGGCGCGACGGCATTCCCGCGCCGAGTCCCTTAGCCGCTCGCTGGTCGGCCTCCGACACCCACGCCGAGTAGGCCTTGAGCGTCGTGGTTCCGCCGCCGCTGTGTCCGAGCCGGCCGGCGACCGTGCGCGGATCGACTCCGGCGGCGATGAGTTCGGTGGCCGTGTAGTGCCGGAGCTTGTGGATTGTCGTGTCGATTCCGAGGCGGGTCACCATCCGGTCGTACCGCTGGCTCACGCTGTCCGGGGTCCAGAACGTCGAGCCGTCGGGTGAGCTCGAGAAGAGGTAGGCATCCGGGCGTAGCTCCAAGCCCAGCGCGGCGGCTCGGGCCCGGCAGCGCTGCAGCTGGGCACGGAGCACCGCGACCGTCTCCTGATCGAGCGCGATCCGGCGCTCCTGGTGCGTCTTCAGCCCTGCTTCGGTCCAGCCGGCGCCGGGTTCCCTCCGGATCGCCTTCTGGAGCCAGAGCATCTCGCGGCCCGGCTCGAGGTCGACGGCGGAGACATGGATCCCGCACATCTCGCCCCGGCGTGCACCGACGGTCATCGACGTCCAGATGTAAGCGCCCCAGTCGGGATCACGCCACGACTCGGTGACGATGCGGGCGGCCTCAGCAGCGGTCGGCGGCCGCGGCTTGGGCGTCGGGGCCGGCGGCGGTTCGGCCTGCGCCATCGGGCTCACCGCCAGCCACCGCCACCGGACCGCCTTCTTGTACGCGCCGGAGAGGATGAAGTGGATGTGGCGCACCGTTGTCGGTGCGAGCGGCTTGCACTGGTGCGGCCGGCATCGCTCGCCGCACTCGTGGGCGTCCTCGGTGATGTGATCGACTCGACGCCTCCCCTTGCAGTGCGCGCGACAGCGAAGGAGCTCCCCGTAGAAGGAGTCGAGGATCTCGGCATCGAGCTGGCCGACACGCAGGTGTCCGAGCACAGGCGTGATGTGGTTCCGGATGTGCGTGCGGTAGAGGTCCAGCGTCGTCGGTGAACCGGAGAACTGGTCGAGGTAGCGCTCGAGGAGCTGGTCGATGGTCGCGTTGGTGCGCGGGGTCCGCTTCGCGGCGACCTCGGCCAGTAGCAAGCTCTTCGTGTCCTCCGCCTCGCGCCAGGCCCTCGGGCCGGCCGCGATGTCCTCGCGGAGGTAGTAGCGCTTGCCGGTCACGGGATCGATCCCGGCGTAGACGGTGACGCGCAGCCGGCCCTTGGGACGGGGCTCGATGGATCCCCGAGCCCGCCCGCTGGGAGGGCTTGATCGTCGTGGCATGAGCGGGACGCTAGGGGAACTTTCGCCCCCTTGGTGAACCCCTTGCGACGCTCCGAGCGGGCTCTGTGGGAGAGAAACCGCTGGTCAGAGGTGGAGCGGGCGACGGGAATCGAACCCGCGTAGCTAGTTTGGAAGACTAGGGCTCTACCATTGAGCTACGCCCGCGCGCGTCGGATCGCTCCGAGCACCGGGTAAGCCTAGCCGATCCTCGTCGTCGGTCCCGCCGGTACCCGGCGGCGTGGCGGTCCCGATCGGCCGAGGCCGCCGTCCGGTGTGGTGGTCGCCCCGTACACTCCCAGCGACGGGGTGTGGCGCAGCTTGGTAGCGCGCTCGGTTTGGGGCCGAGAAGTCGTGGGTTCGAATCCCGCCACCCCGACCACCGCCGGTGCGCTTCTGATCGACGACGCGGTGCCGGGCGGGGTCGACTCCCGCCCGGCACCGCCGCTCACTCGCCCTCCGCCACCGGCCAGATCTCGTCCGCGACGAGGCCGTGGGCCTCGCGGTGGACCTGCGCCGCCGCGGCGGCGTCCGGGGCCTCGACCAGGCAGAAGATCTTGCCGTTCTGCTCGTCCACCCAGTACCGCTGGTAGTTGACCCCGTGCGTAGCCTGGACCCGGAGATCGGCCTGATGGGCCTGGGCCACATCGTCGAGGCCGACCGTGCCATCCATCGTGTGCACGTCCATGAAGAGGGGCATCTCGGTTCCTTTCGCGGCCCTGCGGCCCTCGGGTTCTTCCTGACAGGAACGAGTCTCATGCCGCGGACCCGCACCGAGAATGACCGGGACACCGGCGAACCTGATCCGGCGCCCTCGCCCGCACTCGCCGCGGCGCTGGAGCGGCTGCGGCTGCAGGGCGCGGTGTTCCTGCGGGCCGAGTACCGCGAGCCCTGGGCCTACGAGTCGCTGCCGGGGCCCGTGACCGCGGACCTCCTGCGGCCCGGCGAGCGGCGGGTCATCCTGTTCCACGTCATCGCCTCGGGGCGCTGCTGGGTCACGGTCGGCGACGGCGAGCGGCACTGGGCCTCTGCCGGGGACGTCGTCGTGCTCCCCTACGGCGACCAGCACCGGATGGGCGGGACCGGGGACGCCGAGGTCGTCCCGATCACCACCTTCATGGACCCACCGCCGTGGCCGCAGATGCCGGTCCTGCGGCTGGGGACCGGCGGGAGCCTCACCGACGTCGTCTGCGGGTACCTGCACAGCACGGATCCGCTGTTCGATCCGGAGCTGCGGGTGTTCCCGCCGGCGTTCGTCGTGCGGCCGCCGCCCGGGCCCGCCGCCGACTGGGTGCGGGCCAACGTCGAGTTCGCCCTGGCCCGGACCGCGACGGGCGGCGTCCCCGCACTGGCGACCCGGCTGCCGGAGATGCTGCTGGTGGAGATCCTGCGCCTGCACCTGGCGAGCGCCCCGGCCGTCGAGCAGGGATGGGTCGCGGCGCTGCGCGACCCGGTAATCGCCCCCGCGATGGCGCTGCTGCACGGGGCGCCGGCGCACAGGTGGACCGTGACCGAGCTGGCGCGGGCCACGGCCGTCTCCCGTTCGCTGCTCGACGCCCGGTTTCGCGAGGTGCTCGGCCGCTCGCCCATCCGCTACCTCACCGAGTGGCGGATGCATCTCGCGCGGGACCTGCTCACGACCACGGACCTGGCCGTCGTCGTGGTGGCCCGGCGGGTGGGCTACGACGCGGAGGAGGCCTTCAGCCGGGCGTTCAAGCGACGGCACGGGGCGTCGCCGAGGGTCTGGCGGGCCGCCGCCGGATGATCGCGGCGAGCCCGCCGGCAACGGGCGCTGCTCCGACGCGAGGACGCGTCGACCGCTCGCTCGGACAGAGACATGGTCCTGCGGTAGGGCGACCTGGGTCCGTCCGAACGGCGGCTACCACTAGTGTGGTGCGATGACTGGGCCGACCTCGCCCGACGAGGTGATGGACGTCGCCGCGGAGCCGGACGGACTCGTCCGGCTCAGCTGGTCCCCGGGAACCCGGGTGACCGGGGAGCTGGCGGAGATCGCGATGGCGCGGGTCGACGCCGTCAACGGCGACACCGAGAACCCGCTGCTCGTGGCCATGCGCCTGACCGCGGAGGTCACCCGGGACGCGCGGATGGTGTTCGCGCGGAAGTGCTCGGCGAACCGGATCGCGCTCCTCGGCAGCTCCGCGGTGGACCGGGTGATGGCGAACTTCGCGCTCGGGGTGCGGACCCAGCCCGTCCCCACCCGGTTCTTCACCGACGAGGCCGCCGCCCTCGACTGGCTGCGCCGGGGCCGATGAGCGGGGACGACGCGCGGCTGGACCAGCTGGTGGAGCTGGTCGTCGAGCTGGCGTCGGGGCGGCTGGACCGGCGGATGGAGGTGTCCGCCGCGGCGGACCGGATCGACGCCGTCGTCATGGGCCTGAACATGATGGCCGAGGAGCTGCAGGCCCTCAACGGCGATCTCGAGGCGCGGGTCACCGAGCGGACCGACCAGCTGCGCACCGCCCAGCAGCAGCTCGAGCGGGTGGCGCTCTACGACCCGCTGACCGGCCTGGCCAACCGGTCGCTGCTCGCGGACCGGATCGAGCGGGCGATGGCGCACGCCGAGCACGGGGCCGCACCCCCGGCCGTCCTCGTGCTGGACCTGGACGGGTTCAAGGCCGTCAACGACTCGTTCGGGCACAGCGTCGGGGACCTGCTGCTGGTGGAGGTCGCGGACCTGCTGCGCCGGGTGGTGCACGAGACGGACACCGTGGCCCGGCTCGGTGGCGACGAGTTCGCCCTGGTGGTGCTCGACGGCGAGGTCGAGCGGGTGCTCGAGGTGGCGGACCGGGTGATCGCCGCGTTGCAACAACCGGTGCCGGCCGGCGGGCACGCCTGCTGGGTCGGCGCCAGTATCGGGGTGTGCTTCGCGACCCGCGGCCAGTCGTCCGAGACGCTGCTGCGAGACGCCGACACCGCGATGTACGCGGCCAAGGCGAGCGCGCCGGGCACCGTCCAGATCTACGAGCCCGCGATGCACGCCGCCGCGCTCGCCCGCGTCCGGCTCGCGGAGGACCTGCGCGAGGCGCTGGCCGCGAACCAGCTCAAGGTGCACTACCAGCCGATCATCGAGCTGGCCGGGCGGAACCTGGCGGGTGCGGAGGCGCTGGCGCGCTGGCACCATCCCGAGCGCGGGCCGCTGCCGCCGGAGGAGTTCGTGGCCGTCGCCGAGGCGACCGGGCTGGTCACGACCCTGGACACCTGGGTGCTCGACACCGCCGTGGCCCAGCTCGCCCGCTGGCGCGAGACGACGCTCGGGGACCGGCCCTTCGGCCTGCACGTCAACATCTCGCCGATCGGGTTCCGGGCACCGCGCTTCGCGGACACCGTGGCGGCGTGCCTGGCCCGCCACGGCGTGGCCGCCCGGGACCTGTTGCTCGAGGTCACCGAGACCCAGATGATGGGCGAGGACGCGCAGACCCTGCAGTCCATGGAGGTGCTGCGGTCCGCGGGCGTCGGCGTGGCGATCGACGACTTCGGGACGGGCTGCTCGTCGCTGACCTACGTGCGGCGGCTGTTCGTGGACCTCATCAAGATCGACCGGTCGCTCGTCACCGGGGTGGACCGGGACCCGCACCAGCACCGGGTCGCCGCCGCGATCCTCGCCGTGGTGGACGCGTTCGGGCTGGCCGCGGTCGCGGAGGGCGTCGAGACCGAGGAGCAGGCGGCGGTGCTGACCGCGCTGGGCTGCCGCTACGGGCAGGGCTGGTTGTGGGGAAAGCCGCTCTCCCCGGCCGACATGACCCGACGGTTGCGTGCGACCGTTCACCGGTGATGTTCCGCAGGGTCCCGATCCTGGTCCACGTGATCCGGCTGGCCGTCCGCGCGCCGAAGGACGTGCGGTCGCGCTGGGACCGGTACTGGGCGGACTCGCGCGGGCTGGGCGACGGCGGCGACGTCCTCTGGGACACCGGGGACACCGCCGAGGCCTCCCGCTACCTGGGCCTGCTGGCCGAGCACGCCGATCCCGCGCTGCCCGTGGTCGACCTGGCCTGCGGGAACGGGCGGTTCACCCGCTCCCTCGCCACGAGGTTCCCCCGGGTCGTGGGGGTCGACATCGCGCCGCACGCCGTGTCGCTCGCGCAGGCGGAGGGCGGGGACTTCCGGGTCGGCGACGCGACCGATCCCGCGCTGGCCGCCGCGCTGCACGAGGAGCTGGGCGACTGCACCGTCTTCATCCGCGGGCTGCTGCACACCCTCGACGCCGGGGCGGCCCGCCGGGTCGGTGACGCGGCATCGACCCTGGTCGGGCGGGCGGGTGTGGTGCTGATCGCCGAGACCGACTACCGGGGGCCGCTGCTCGGCTACCTGGAGAGCCTCGGCGCCGGGCCGCGCGGGCTGCCCGGACCGCTGGCCCGCGCCGTGTCCAGCGGGATCCCGCGCCCGCACCCGTTCGGCGACGACGAGCTGGCCGCCGCCTTCCCGCCCGAGCGCTGGGAGCGGGTGCTGGTGGACCACTCCGCGACGATCTCGGCGGTCCCGATGCGGACGGAAGGGGTGCGCGAGGCGATACCCGGACACGTCGCCGTCCTCCGTCCGGTCCATCCGTGACAAAGGGCATGGCACCCGTGGGCGTCGCGGGCCGATGATCGGGGCATGGACCCCAGGCCCGAGCTGCGCGCGTCGGATTCGGAGCGCGCGGCCACGCTGCAGCACCTGCAGGACGCGCTGGCGCACGGCCGGATCACCCTGAGCGAGTTCGACGAGCGCAGCCGGGACACCTCCGCCGCGATCACGCTGGGCCAGCTCGCCGCGGTGACCGCCGACCTGCCCGGCACCACCCCCGCCGTCCCGCAGGAGCGGCTGGAGCTCGGCCGCACGATCGGCTCGGTGAAACGCTCGGGGAACTGGCGGGTGCCGCAGGAGCTGGTGCTGCGCGCCCGGTTCGGCTCGGTGGAGCTGGACCTGTCCGAGGCCGAGATCCCGCACGAGATCGTGACGGTGGACGTCGACGTGATCGCCGGCTCGATCGAGATGCGGCTGCCCGAGGGCGCGTCGGCCGGGTTCGCGCAGCTCGACGTGATGTTCGGGAGCACCGAGGACCACCGGCGCAGCACCGGGACCGGCCCGCACTTCGAGTTCCGGGGCCGGGTGCTCGCCGGGTCGGTCGAGCTGCGGGGGCCGAAGCGGCGGTTGTTCGCGCGCTAGGCCGCTTGTCTGTCGTCCCAGGTCCATTGCGGCGTCATGTCCGCCGCGCAGTCCGGGCACGTGATGTCGAAGCCCTCGGACTCCTCGGCGGGGAGCTCGGCGTAGGAGCCGCAGCCTGCGCAGCTCCACCAGACGGTGTCACCCATTGGTCCGAGGGTAATCACACTCGTGTGATTCGCAAGCGCAACACGGGATGCGACATCCCCGGCCCATGCGTAACGCACCGGTTCGACCGGGCGAGTTCTACCCCAGGCGCGTCACCCGTTCGGGTACCGAGAAGGTTCTCCGGGCGGGCCACGCCGACCCCGCGGCCGGGAGAACCCCTCCCTCACCGGCCGTAGGTCCACGCCGACAGTGCCCGTCGGCGTGGACCGCCAGGGGTCCTCCCCCGGGCTCGGTGCACCGCTCAGACGTCGTCGACCAGCTCGGCGATCGAGGCGACGACGCGGCTCGGCCGGTACGGGTACCGGTCCACCGCCTCGGCCTTCATGATCCCGCTGAGCACCAGGACCGTCCGCATCCCCGCCTCCAGGCCGGCGATGACGTCGGTGTCCATCCGGTCGCCGATCATGACCGTGGTCTCCGAGTGGGCGCCCAGGCGGTTCAGCGCGGCGCGCATCATCAGCGGGTTGGGCTTGCCCACGAAGTAGGGCTCGACGCCGGTGGCCCTCGTGATCAGGGCGGCGACCGATCCGGTGGCGGGCAGCGAGCCCTCGTTCGACGGCCCCGTGGCGTCCGGGTTGGTGGCGACGAACCGGGCACCCCGCTCGACCAGGCGGATCGCGGTCGTCACCGCCTCGAAACTGTAGGTGCGGGTCTCGCCGAGGACGACGTAGTCCGGGTTCGAGTCGGTGAGGACGTAGCCGATCTCGTGCAGGGCGGTGGTGAGCCCGGCCTCGCCGACGACGTACGCCGAGCCGCCGGGGCGCTGCTGGTCCAGGAAGGTCGCCGTGGCCAGCGCGGAGGTCCAGATCGACTCCACCGGGACGTCGATCCCGGAGTTGCGGAGCCGGAACTGCAGGTCCCGCGGGGTGTAGATCGAGTTGTTGGTGAGGACGAGGAACGGCGTGCGGGTTTCGCGCAGACGGTTCACGAACGCGTCCGCGCCCGGGATGATGGCGCCTTCGTGGACGAGCACGCCGTCCATGTCGGTCATCCACGCCTCGACGGGCTTGGACAGCTGGGTGTCGGACACGGCGGCGAGCCTACGCGCGGGAACCTTTGCGCCCGGATGTCCGTTGTCGGGGTCGAGACCGTAGATCAGGGAGATGTCGTGGACCTCGTGACCATCGTCGTGCTGCTCGCCATCGTGGCGGGCGTCGTCTGGCTGGTCCGCAACCGGGGCGCAGGCCAGGCCAAGCAGCTCGAGGACGCCAAGGCGGACGCGCGCCGCTGGCTCGAGCGGCTCGGCGGGCAGGTGCTCAACCTCGTCGGGACCAACGAGGCCGCCAAGCAGGCCATCGCGGACGCCTCCGAGCGCTACAACGCCGCCGGCTCCCAGATGGAGCAGGCGAAGACGCAGGCGCAGGCCCGCGGCGTGACCGAGACGGCCTACGAGGGCCTCTACTACGTGCGCGCGGCGCGCCTGGCCATGGACATGGACCCGGGCCCCGAGCTGCCGCCGCTGCCCGGCCAGGCCCGCGCCGGTGCGGTCACCGAGGACCGGGACGTCGACGTCGAGGGGCAGAGCTACAGTGCCTCGCCGCGCCCGTCGGACCGCAACTCGCACTACTACCCCGGCGGCAACGTCGCGGGTCGTCCGGTCCCGGCCGGCTGGTACTCCGAGCCCTGGTGGAAGCCGGCGCTCGTCGCGGGCGCCTGGGGCCTCGGCTCGGCCCTGCTGTTCAGCGCGATGTTCTCCGGCATGGCCGGCAGCGCCTACGCGGACGGCTACTCGGACGCGATGGCGGCCGACATGGGCGCCGGGGGCGACGGCTCCGGGGACGCCGGCGGAGGGGACTTCGGCGGGGACGGCGGGAGTGACTTCGGCGGCGGTGACTTCGGGGGCGGGGGCGACTTCTTCGGCGGCGGGGACGGCGGCGGAGGTTTCGACTTCTGATCAACGGGTACCTCAACCCTGGCCGGCACGATCGGCCCTTGCGACACAGGCCGGCCCGGAGTGCTCCATCCCGGGCCGGTCAGTGCTTTCCCGGCCGCTCCCCCTGGCAGGTCGGGCACCAGAAGAGGTTGCGGGCACGGTGGGACTCCCGGGCGATCGGGGTCCCGCACACCAGGCAGGGACGGCCGGTGCGCCGGTAGGCGTAGACGGCGCTCGCGCAGGCACTGTCCGGCTGGTCGCCGGCGCCGAGGGTCGCCTCCGTCACCGTCTCGATCCGGCCGCGGCGCTCGCCGTCCCGCATCATGGCGCGCAGGTCCGCCCAGAGCCGCTCCCAGTCGTCGCGGCCCAGGTCACGGCCCGGCAGCAGCGGCGGGAGGCCGCACCGGAACAGGGTCTCGGCGCGGAACACGTTGCCGACGCCGGCGATCACGCTCTGGTCCATCAGGAGCGTCGCGAGCGGGGCGCGGGAGCGGGAGATGCGGGCCCAGGCCTCGTCCGGGTCGGCGTCGCGGCGGAGCGGGTCGGGGCCGAGCCGGGCGAGGATCGCCTTGACCTCCACCTCGGTCAGGAGCTCGCAGGCCGAGGGTCCGCGCAGGTCGGCGTAGTGGGTGGGCCCGACGATCCGCATCCGGACCTGGCCGCGGGGCGGGTCCGCCGGCAGGCGGCGGTTGGGGAAGCGGCCCCACAGGCCGAGGTGGACGTGGACGACCAGGTCCGGACCGAACGTCTGGAAGAGGTGTTTGCCGTGGGCCTCGACGGACTCGAGCACCCGGCCGTCGACCAGCTCGGCGTCGGTCGCGAAGCGGCCCTGGGGGCTGGACACCTGGAGTGCGTGGCCCACGAACCGGCGGCGCTGCAGGCGCGCCATGCGGTGGAGGGTGTGGCCTTCGGGCATGCGACCGACCCTGCCCCGCCCGGCTCACCCCCGCACGTCGAACCCCTGTGAGTGGCGATGGTCGCCATGGCGACCATCGCCACTCACGAGGCTTGGCAGGTCGGGCACCAGAAGAGGTTGCGGGCCTGGTGGGTCGCGGTGCGGACCTCGGTGCCGCAGAGGTGGCAGGGCATCCCGGCGCGGCGGTAGACGTAGACCTCGCCGCCGTGGCGGTCCTTGCGGGCCGCGAAACCCTTGCGGCGGGGGTCGTCCTCGGGGCGGACCGTGTCGATCCGGCCCTTGCGTACGCCGTCCTTCATCAGCAGCACCAGATCGGCCGCCATCGCGTCCCAGGTGCCCCTGTCCAGGGCCTTCCCGGTGGTCTGCGGATCCAGGTTGTGCCGGAAGAGCAGCTCGGCGCGGTAGACGTTGCCGACGCCGGAGATCACCTTCTGGTCCATGAGCAGCGTGGCCAGCGGGGATGTGCTCTTCGAGATCCGCGTCCAGACGCGCTCGGGATCGAAGTCGCGGCGCAGCGGGTCGGGGCCGAGGCGGTCCCGGATCGCCAGGGCCTCGGCGCGGGTGAGCAGCTCACAGGCCGTCGGGCCGCGGAGGTCGGCGTAGTGGGTGTCGCCCTCCAGCCGGAGTCGCAGCTGGCCGCGCGGGGGCTCCACGGGCAGCTCGGCCTCGTCGAACGTGCCGTAGAGGCCGAGATGGACGTGGACGACCTCGTCCCGCCCGAAGGTGTGGAACAGGTGCTTGCCGTGGGCCTCCGCCCTGGTGAGCACCCGGCCGTCGAGAACGGCGGCGGCGTCGGCGAAGCGGCCCTGCGGGCTGGAGACCCGCACCGGCCGGCGGGCGAAGAGCTTCTGGTGGCGCTTCGCCAGCCGGTGGAGGGTGTGGCCCTCAGGCAATGATCTCGCCGGTGTCCTCGAACCGGGCGAGCTTGTCGATGCGCCGCTGGTGGCGCTCGCCCTCGGAGAACGGCGTGGTCAGGAACGCCTCGACGATCGCCGCGGCCTCCTCGAAGGTGTGCTGGCGGGAGCCGATCCCGAGCACCTGGGCGTTGTTGTGCTCGCGGGCGAGCTTGGCGGTGTCGGTGCTCCAGCCCAGGGCCGCACGGCAGCCCTTGACCTTGTTCGCGGCGATCTGCTCGCCGTTGCCCGAGCCGCCGATCACGATGCCCAGGCTGTCCTCGTCGGCGACGGTCCGCTGCGCCGTCTCGATGCAGGGCGCCGGGTAGTCGTCGTCCGGGTCGTAGGTGAGGGCGCCGACGTCCACGACGTCGATGCCCTGCCCGCCGAGGTGCTCCAGCAGGCGGGCCTTCAGCTCGAATCCGGCGTGGTCACTGCCGAGGTAGACGCGCACGGGTGGGATCCTGCCTCATGCGCGAGATCGCCGGGGTGGACGGGGTGCCCGGAGGGTGGGTCGTGGTGCGGGTGCCCTCGCTCCGCTGGGCCGTGGTGGGCTCGCCGGCGGAGGTGCTCGCGGCGGCGGAAGGGTGCGCAGCGGTGGGGGTGGACATCCCGCTCGCCGTGCCCGTCACCGGGTCCCGGTCGTGCGACGCCCTGTGCGCGGCACGGCTGGGTCGGGCGCGGTCGTCGGTGTTCCCCGCTCCCCCGCGGGCGGTGCTGCTGGCCGGCTCGCATCCCGAGGCGGTGGCGTTGTCGCGGGAGCTGACGGGGCGCGGGATCAGCATCCAGGCGTGGAACATCCGGCGGCAGATCCTGTCCTGGCTGGCGGTCCCCGTTCCGGACCATGTGGTGGAGGTGCATCCGGAGCTGGCGTTCCGCGGGCTCGCCCCGTCGGTCGGCTTCGCCGGGAAGAAGACAGCCCGGGGCGCCGGTCAGCGCATCGCGGCACTCTCGGGATGGGTGCCGCTGGACCGGGCGCTGGCCGACCTCCCCGCGGGTGCGAGGCTCGACGACTGCCTCGACGCCCTGGCCGCCACCTGGTCCGCCGCCCGCTTCGCCTCCGGGACCGCGGAGATCCTCGGCGGCGAGACGGGCGACGATGGCCGGCTCATGCGGGTCGCCGTCTGACATCCCGCGAGTCGGCAGTTCTCGGAGGCCGTGTGTGACGCCGACGACGTCGTCAGCGTGTCTCTCAGGCTCCCGAAAGTGCCGACTCGCGGGGTTGTCAGGTGGGGAGCTTGTCGAGGAAGCCGATCACCTGGGTGATGCGGCCGTCCTCGGCGAGGGTGACGCCGTCGGCGCCGATCACCGGGGGCTCGACGCCCTGGGGGCCCAGGCCCCAGCGGAAGCGGACGACGTCGTGGTGGGCGTCGGCCGCGCCGACCGGGGTGAAGGTGAAGCCCGGGAACTGCTGGTGCACCCCGCCGATCAGGGCGGTGATGGCGGCGTGGCCGGTGACGTCGGCGAGGGGGTCGACGTAGCGGGCGTCCTCGGTGAAGACCGCGGCGACGGCCTCGGCGCGGGCCGCGTCGTCGGTGGTGTTCCAGGTGGTCAGGTACTCGTTCACGATGTCGGTCATGGCTCTCAGCCTGGGGGCCGGGCGGACGCCGGTCGATGACCTCGGAGGTAGGGTGCGGGCCGTGCGGACGGCGGGGATCGTGCTGGCCGGGGGCCGGTCCTCGCGGATGGGCCGGCCGAAGGCGTGGCTGGACTGGGGCGGGCGACCGCTGCTCGCGCACGTCGTCGGGATCGTCGCGGGGGTGGTCGACGGGCCGGTGGTCGTCGTCGGGGCGCCGGGGCAGGAGCTGCCCGGGGTTCCGGCGGAGGTCGTCGAGGATCCGGTCGAGGGGCGGGGGCCGCTGCAGGGGATCTCGGCGGGGCTCACCGCGCTCGAGGGCCGGGCGGACGCCGCGTTCGTCGCGTCCGTGGACCTGCCGTTCCTGCAGCCCGCCTACGTCCGGCGGGTGCTGGCGATGCTCGGGGACCACGCCGTCCTGCTGCCGGTTGCGCACGGTCACCATCAGCCGCTCGCCGCCGCCTACCGGACCGATCTCGCCCCGACCGTCCGGGCCCTGCTCGACGAGGGCCGCGGGCGGCCGCCGGACCTCTTCGCGACCGTGGACGTCCGACGCGTCGATCCCGCCGCCCTGCTCGCGGATCCGCTCCTCGCCGCAGCCGATCCGGAGCTGTCGTCGCTGGTCAACGTGAACACGCCGGAGGAGTACGCCGCGGCGCTGGAGCGGCGGGGATGAGCTGGCTCGAGCTCGGGCGCGGGGTGTTCGCCCGGCGGGATCCCGACGAGCTCGACCTGACGACCGGGCTCGTCCTGGGTGCCGAGCGGGCGCTCGTGATCGACACGGACCGTGACCTCGCGCGCGGAGCCGCCCTGGCCGCCGCGGTGCGGGAGGTGACCGCGCTGCCGGTCACGGTCGTCCTCACCCACGGGCATTTCGACCACTGCTTCGGGACCACCGCGTTCCTGCCCTGCCCGGTCCTCGCGCATCCCGGCTGCCGGGCGTTCCTGGAGCGGTCGGAACAGACCACACGGTGGGCGCCGGAGTTCCCGTCGATCGCGGAGGTGGATCCCGTGGTGCCGACGACGGCGCCGGGGCTGGTCGACCTCGGCGGGCGGCTGGTGCGGTTGTTGCCCCAGGCGCCGGCGCACACGGACCACGACCTGGCGGTGCACGTGCCGGACGCGGACGTGCTGTTCGCCGGGGACCTGGTGGAGAACGGGACCCCCGACTACGAGGACGCCCACCCGCTGACCTGGGCGGACGCCGTCGCCGGGCTCCCCCGCGCCGGGACGGTCGTGCCGGGGCACGGGGATCCTCTCGGCGCCGCCGAGGTCGTTGCGCAGCAGGCGGAGCTGGCCGAGGTGGCCGGGTTGGCGCGGGCGGTCGCGGCCGGGGAGATCGACCGGGCCGAGGCGGACGCGCGGTCACCGCATCCGGGCGTGCCCTGGACGTCGTAGACGTGTGTTTCGGCCTCCCGAAAGTGCCGACTCGCGGGACGTGGGGGTCGCCTCGGGGCTATACGGATGTAACAAAGCGCGCCTAGCGTCACCCGTATGAGTGCCGCCGCGAGACCTCTGCTCGGGGTGGAGGAGGAGTTCCACGTCGTCGACCTGACGACGCGGCGGGCCGCGCCCGAGGCCGAGGTGCTGCTCGGGGAGCTCGACGGCGCCGAGTTCGCCCGGGAGCTGCAGCGCTCGCTGGTGGAGACCAACACCCCGGTCTGCGCGACGCTCGACGAGCTGGGCGGGCACCTGCGGCGGCTCCGGCGGAAGCTCGAGTCGGTCGCCGAGCCGCAGGGGCTCGGGATCGTGGCGGCGGGGACCGTCCCGCTGGTCGACCTCACCGGCGACGACATCTCCGCAGGCGCCCGCTACGAGAAGATGCAGCACGAGTACCAGATGCTGGTGCGCGAGCAGCACATCTGCGGCGCGCAGGTGCACGTCGACGTGCCGGACCGGGACACCGCGGTGCAGGTCGTGCGGCGCGTCGCCCCGAGCCTGCCGCTGCTGCTGGCCCTGTCGGCGAGCTCGCCCTACTGGCGGGGGCACGACACCGGCTACGCGAGCTACCGGAGCATGGTCTGGTCGCGCTGGCCGACCGCGGGGCCGCCCGCGATGGTCGAGACGGGTGCCGAGTACGACGCCATGGTCGACCAGCTGATCGCCAGCGGCACGATCTCCGATCCGGGGATGCTCTACTTCGACATCCGGCCGAGCGCGCACGTGCCGACCGTCGAGCTGCGGGTGTGCGACGCCTGCACCGAGGTCGACGACGTCGTGCTGATCGCGGGCCTGTTCCGCGCGCTGGTGTGCCGCGCCCGCGCGGGGATCGACGCCGGCGACCCGCTCCCGACGCAGGGCCAGGAGCTGATCCGCGCGGCCTCGTGGCGGGCGGCGCGCAGCGGGCTGGAGGGAGATCTCGTCGATCTGACGGGACCCACGCTCGTCTCCCCGCCCCTGCTGATCGGGCGCCTGGTGCAGGAGCTGCGGCCCTGGCTCGAGGAGCTCGGCGACTGGGACACCGTGGTGGACCTGTCGCAGGCCACGCTGCTGCGCGGCTCGTCGGCGGCCCGGCAGCGGCGGATGTTCGGGCGCCGCGGCGAGCTGGTCGACGTCGTCGACGCCCTGATCGCGGGCACCCAGGGCCGCCCGCTCGCGCTCGACCCGCCCGTCGAGGCCCCGCACACGTCCGCGCTGCTCGTCGGCTACGAGCCCACCGGGTTCGACGAGGCCGTGTCGGCGACGGGCAGCCTGCCCGAGTACGGCTGGCTGGTCCGCGCGCTCGACCGGCTCGGCCCGCGCGGGATGACGGCGGCGCGGTCCGCGCTGGAGACCGAGCAGCGCGCCCGCGGGGTGACGTTCGGCCCCGACGACGGCACCGGCGGCCGGCTCTTCCCGCTCGACCTGGTCCCCCGGATCATCGACGCCGACGACTGGCAGGGCCTCACCGGCGGGCTCGCGCAGCGCGTCCGGGCCCTGGAGCTGTTCCTGCGCGACGTCTACGGCGAGCGCGCGATCGTGCGGGACGGGATCGTCCCGGCCACCGTCGTCGAGAACGCGCCGGGGCGGACCCGGCAGGGCGAGATCGTGCCCGGCGACGTCGTGCGGATCGCCGTTGCGGGGATCGACCTGGTCCGTGACGCCCCGGACCACTGGCTCGTGCTGGAGGACAACCTGCGGGTGCCGTCCGGGATCGGCTACTCGATCATGAGCAGGCGGCTGATCCGCAGCGTGATGAGCGATCTCGAACCGCCGGCCGGCGTCGTCGGGCTGGAGGACGTGCCCGGACGGCTGCGGGCCGCGCTGCTCTCCGCCACGGACTCGGGCAGCCCCGGGGCCGACGAGGTGGCGCTGCTGTCGGCCGGGCCGTCGGACTCGGCGTTCTTCGAGCACCGGCTGCTGGCGGACCAGATGGGCGTCCCGGTCGTCACCCCGCGGGACCTGCAGGTGACCGACGACGGGGTGTTCCTCGTCAGCGAGGGCGGCAAGCGGCGGCTGTCCGCGCTCTACCGGCGGATGGACGAGGTGGAGCTGATGACGGCGCGGGGCGCGGACATGCGCCCCGTCGGCCGGCAGCTGGCGGCCGCCGTGTCGCGCGGGCGGGTCGCGCTGCTCAACGCCCTGGGCAACGGGGTGGCCGACGACAAGCTCGTCTACGCCTACGTCCCGGCCATGATCCGCTACTATCTCGACGAGGAACCGCTGCTCGACTCCGTGCGGACCTATCCGTGCGTGGACGCCGAGGCGCGCGCCGAGGTCCTCGACCGGCTCGGTGAGCTGGTGCTCAAGCCGGTCGACGGCTACGGCGGGCAGGGCATCGTGATCGGCCCGCACGCCGAGCGCAGCGAGCTGACCGAGGTGGAGAAGGCGATCCGCACCGAGCCCGCGGCCTGGGTCGCGCAGGACCTGGTGGCGCTCTCGACCCATCCGACCTTCACCGGACGGCGGCTGGAGCCGCGCGCCGTGGACCTGCGGGCCTTCGTGTTCCAGAGCCAGTGGCACGGCAGCCCGCACCTCGACGTGGTGCCCGCGGCGTTGTCCCGCGTGGCCCCGCCGGGGAGTCTCATCGTGAACTCGTCGCGGGGTGGCGGCGCGAAGGACACCTGGATCCTGCGCTGAGGTCGTGAGTGCGGATGGTCGCTATGGCGACTATCCGCACTCACGGGGTCGGTGGGGTCTCGACGGGAGGAGTGGCGGATGTGTGGCATAGCCGGCGAGCTGCGGTTCGATGGGAGCCCGGCGGACCCCGCGGTGGTCGCCAGGATCACCGCGGCCATGGCGCGCCGCGGGCCGGACGGGACCGGGGTGCACGCCGCGGGGCCGGTCGCGCTGGGCCACCGCCGTCTCAAGATCATCGACCTGTCCGAGCGGGGCGCGCAGCCCATGGTCGACAGCGCGCTCGGGCTGGCGGTGGTGTTCAACGGCTGCATCTACAACTACCGCGAGCTGCGGGTCGAGCTGGAGGCCGCGGGCCACGCCTTCTTCTCGGACTCCGACACCGAGACGGTGCTCAAGGCCTACGCGCAGTGGGGTGCGGCGTGCGTCGAGCACTTCAAGGGGATGTTCGCGTTCGCGGTGTCCGAGCGGGACAGCGGGCGGCTGGTGCTGGGCCGGGACCGGCTCGGGATCAAGCCGCTGTACTACGCGGACGGCCCGGGGTACGTGCGGTTCGCCTCGACGCTGCCGGCGCTGCTCGCGGGCGGCGGCGTGGACACCGCCGTCGACCCGGTGGCGCTGCACCACTACATGACCTTCCACTCGGTGGTGCCCGCGCCGCGGACGATCCTGGCCGGCGTCCGGAAGCTGCCGCCGGCCACCGTGCGCACCTACTCCGCCGACGGGACGTTCACCGACCACGTCTACTGGCGGCCCGTCCACGAGCGGCGCTTCGACGTGCCGGACTGGAAGGAGGCGATCCTCGAGAGCCTGCGGACGGCGGTCCGGCGCCGGATGGTGGCCGACGTGCCGGTGGGCGTGCTGCTGTCCGGCGGGCTCGACTCGTCGCTGGTGGTGGCGCTGCTCGCGCAGGAGGGGCAGCGCGACCTCAAGACCTTCTCCGTCGGCTTCCACGCGGCCGGCGGCGAGAAGGGCGACGAGTTCGAGTACTCGGACCTCGTCGCGAAGGAATTCGGCACCGACCACCAGCAGATCCTCGTCGATCCCGCGCGGATGCTCCCGGCCGTCGACGACACGATCGCGGCGATGGGCGAGCCCATGGTCAGCCACGACTGCGTGGCCTTCTACCTGCTCTCGGAGGAGGTCTCCCGCTCGGTGAAGGTGGTGCAGTCCGGGCAGGGTGCCGACGAGGTGCTGGCCGGGTACGACTGGTACCCGCCGCTCGCCTCGGTGCCGCGGGAGGACGCCGTCGACGCCTACCAGGCGGTGTTCACCGACCGTCCGCACGCGGAGCTCGCGGAGATCCTCGAGCCCGAGTGGCTGCTCGACCACGACCCGAGCCGGGAGTTCATCCGCGCGCACTTCGCGGAGCCCGGGGCGGACCGCACGCTCGACGCGGCGCTGAGACTGGACAGCACGATCATGCTCGTGGACGATCCGGTCAAGCGCGTCGACACCATGACGATGGCCTGGGGGCTCGAAGCCCGGGTCCCGTTCCTGGACCACGAGCTCGTCGAGCTCGCCGCGGCGTGCCCACCAGAACTAAAACTCGCGCACGGCGGCAAGGGCGTGCTCAAGGAGGCGGCCCGCGGGGTCGTCCCGGACGCGGTCATCGACCGCCCGAAGGGGTACTTCCCGGTCCCGGCGATCCGGCACCTGGAGGGGCCCTTCCTGGAGCGCGTGCGGGCGGCCGTGACGGACCCTCGGGCGAAGGCGCGCGGCCTGGTGCGGGGAGACTGGCTCGAGGCGATGCTCGCGGATCCCAACGCGCGGCGTACCAACCTCGGGTCGAACGCGTTGTGGCAGGTAGCGCTGCTGGAGATGTGGCTGCAGGAGAGAGGGTTGTGAGGTGTCGTTCACCGAACGGAGGCGGGCCCAGCTCGCCGGGGCGTCCCTCATCCCCCCGGCGTACCGCTCGCCGCTGCCCTCCCCGGACGGCACCCGGCTCGCGTGGATGTCGGACCGGGACGGGCGGCCGCGGGCCTACGTCGGCACCCTGACGGACTCCGTCTCCCCACAGGACGCCCCACCGCAGGACACCCCACCGCAGGACACCCCAGCGCTGGACACCCCGCCGCTGGACACCGAGGTGGACCCGGCCGTGGCCTGCGACGTCGCGGCGATCTCGTGGTCCCCCGACGGCACGTGGCTGGCCTGCGAGGTCGCTCCCGGCGGAGGGGAGCGCACCCGGGTGGTGCTGGTCGACCCGGAGGGCGGCGAACGCCGCGAGATCGCGGAGGGCTCGACCGCGGTGCGGCTCGGGGCCTGGTCCCCGACCGGCCGGCAGCTGGGCGTGACGATCTACTCCGCGCCCGGCGACGGATCCGGGGTGGCCTGCCTGGTCGACGTCCGCGACGGGTCCTCGACGGTGCTGGGCACCGGCCCCGCCGCCACGGTGTGCGCGATCAGCCGGGACGGGCGGCGGGCCGTGCTGCGCAGCGGGCGCCGCGGCGACCGCGGGCTGGAGCTGGTCGACCTGTGGACCGGGCGGCGCACCGAGCTGCTGCCCGGCGGCGGGGCGACGGTCGCGGACGTCCGGTTCGGCGTCACCGGCGGCACCCTGTACGTGCACACCGACGCCGGACGGGAGCGGCCCGCGCTGCTCGCCTGCTCGATCGGCGAGGACGACGTCTCCCTGCTGTGGGAGGTCGCGGCCCGCTCGCACGACGATCTCGACGTCGTCGCGCTCGACCCGGCCGGGGCCCGCGCCGCGCTGGTCTGGAACGTCGACGGGCGCTCCGAGCCGGAGATCGTCGACCTGCGGACCGGGTTCTGCGAGCCCCTCCCGGAGTACGCGGGCGACATCGTGAGCGGGGTCGCCTTCACCCGCGAGGGCGCCGGGCTGCTCGTCGCGAGCGAGGGGCCCGCGGTGCCGCCGCACATCTCCCACATCGCGCTCGACGTCCCGCTCGCCGAGCCGGTGCCGCTGCTGCCCCCGGTCGGGGACTCCGTCGACCTCGTCGATCCCACGCTCGTCGAGCCGACGCTGCACGAGTTCCGCGCCGAGGACGGGCTGGTGCTCACCGGCTGGCTGTTCCGCCAGCGCGGCGGGTTCGGGGCCGCGCCCACGCTCGTCTGGCTGCACGGCGGGCCCGAGGCGCAGGAACGGCCCGTGTTCCATCCGCTGTTCCAGGCGCTCGTCGCCGCCGGCGTGCAGGTGTTCGCCCCGAACGTCCGGGGCTCGGCGGGCTTCGGGCGCACGTTCTCCCAGGCGGACGACGGGCAGCGGCGGTTCACCGCGATCACGGACGTGCGGGCGGCCGTCGGGTTCCTCACCACCTCGGGGCTCGCGGACCCGGCGCGAATCGGCGTGGCCGGGCGCTCCTACGGCGGCTACCTCACGCTCGTCGCGCTGGCCTGGTACCCGGAGCTGTTCAGCGTCGGGGTGGACGTCTGCGGCATGTCCGACCTGCACACCTTCTACGCCGAGACGGAGCCGTGGATCGCCGCCGCCGCCGTCACCAAGTACGGGGACCCGCTCGCGGACTCCGCGCTGCTCGAGTCGCTCTCCCCGATCCACCGGGCAGAGCGGATCACCGCGCCGCTGCTCGTGGTGCACGGCCGCTACGACACGAACGTCCCGCTGGGCGAGGCGGAGCGGATCGTGGCCGCCCTGCGCGAGCACGGCCGGGACCCCCGCCTGCTGCTCTTCGACGACGAGGGCCACGAGACCCACTCGCTGGCCAACCGGGCCGAGTTCGTGGCCGAGGTGGTCGACTGGGTGACGAGGCACCTGCACCCGGCGGCGGTCGCGACCGCCTGACCCCTCGGCGCAGCGTTATGGAGCCATAACGCCCGTTTCGGGCCTCGAAATGTGCGTTATGGCTCCATAACGCGACAGGGGTGGGCGGGTCAGGCGCGGGAGAAGGACTGGATGCGGTTGGCGGCCACGCGGAAGGTGTAGGGCTCGTTGGTCGTCGTACCGTCCGCCCTGGTGAAGACGATCGTCGCGCTGACCTGGCCCTCCCCGCTGGAGCGGGGGTTCTGGACGCTCACCGAGCGGATCCCGGACCAGAACTGGCGGTAGCCGTCGAGGCTGCCCGACGCCGCCTGGGCCTGGCTGCCGAGCAGCGCGTACGCCGAGTCCGGGTCGCCGGGCAGCAGGCCGTAGTAGTTCTGCACGAAGCTCACCGCGTTCGCGTCCGCGGGAGCGCTCGACGGGGTCGGCGACGGCGTGGTGGTGCGCGGCGGGGTCGTGGTGGTCGTCGGCGGGGGCGTGGTCGTGGGCGCCGTGCTCGTGGTCGGGGCCGTGCTGGCGGCGGGCGGCTGGGCCTCGGTGCCGCCGCCGTTCGCGCGCAGGGCGCCGATGAGGATGCCGCCGCCCACCACGAGCAGCACCAGGACCGCGATCAGGATCGGGACGAGCCCGCGGCGGCGACGCCCCGGCCCCGGCGGGCCCGCGGGCGGGGTCGACGGTGGGGGGACCACCAGGGGTGCGGGGAGGTCGGTGAGGGTGCGGGGACCCGTGGCCTTCGCGTCGGCGGCCGGCACCGGGGCGATCTGGGTGGCCGCCGTGAGGGGCGCGGTCGCGCTCATGCCGACCGTCGAGCCGCCGGTGGCGATCGCGGTCAGCGCGTCCCGGGCCTGGCTCGCGGTGGGGCGGTCCGCGGGCTCGTTCGCGAGCAGCCGCATGAGCAGCGCGGTGAGGGTCCCGGCGTGCTCGGGCGGGCGGATCGCGCCGGTGGCGACCTTGTGCAGCAGGGCGTAGGCGTTGTCGTCGAGGCCGAACGGGGGCTCCCCCTCGACCGCGGCGTAGAGGGTGGCGCCCAGGGCGAAGACGTCCGACGCGCTGGTGGGCTCCTGGCCGCGGGCGACCTCGGGGGCGAGGAACGCGGGGGTGCCGGCGATCATGCCGGTGCGGGTGAGCTGCACGTCGTCCACCGCGCGGGAGACGCCGAAGTCCGTGATCTTGGCGCGGCCGTCCTCGGCGATCAGCACGTTGCCGGGCTTGATATCGCGGTGTACTACGCCCGCGGCGTGGGCGGCCGCCAGCCCGTCGGCCACCTGCCGGCCGATCCCGGCGGCCTCGGCGGGCTCCATCGGGCCCTTGCGCCCGAGGACGACCGCCAGCGACTGCGACGGGAGGTACTCCATGACCAGCCAGGGGCGGTCGTCGTGCACCACGACGTCGAACATGCTGATCACGTGGGCGTGCTGCAGGCGGGCCCCGATCCGGCCCTCGCGCAGCAGGCGCTGGCGGGACTCCTCCGCCGCGTCCGCCGGGTTCCCGGTGGTGAGGGCGGCCGCGGCGATCAGCTCCTTGACCGCGACGGTCCGGTTGAGCAGCTCGTCGGTCCCCCGCCAGACCGCACCCATCGCCCCGGCGCCGATCCGCTCCTCCAGCCGGTAACGGTTCCCGATTCGGGGTGCGTCGGCCTCGGGCGGGGTCATGACCGTCAAGGGTAGGCACTCGGCGTGAGGTGGGTGCCAGGTGGTCGCCAGGTGTGGCGCAGTCGGCCCTCGACCCGGCCGGTCACCGGGGCAGGCCCAGTTTGCGGGCGCAGGCGGGCCAGGAGCCGTAGCCGCCGCGGGCGTCGCGGACCTTCGTCGCGATCTCGATCTGCTGCTCCTTGGTGGCCTGGTCGGCCCGGGGCGCGTACCTCGTGCCGCCGAAGTCGGACCAGGTGCCGCGGTCGAACTGGAGGCCGCCGTAGTAGCCGTTGCCGGTGTTGATGGACCAGTTCCCGGAGGACTCGCAGGCGGCGAGGGAGTCCCAGGGGCCTGCGGCGGGTGGGGCGGGCTCGGGCTTCGCCGCTGCCGGCTTGGCCGGCTCCGGCTTGGCCGGCTCGGGTTTCGCGGGCTCGGGTTTCGCGGGCTCGGGTTTCGCGGGCTCGGGTTTCGCGGGCTCGGGTTTCGCGGGCTCGGGTTTCGCGGGCTCGGGTTTCGCCGGTTCCGGTGTGGTGGGCTCCGGCGCGGCGGCGGGCCGGGCCGCGGCGGCCTGGCCGGAGTTCGACGTCGTGGCGGCGGGCTTGCCCGTGTCCGGCGTCGCCGGGCCACCGGTCGTGGAGCCCGCCGACCCAGCGGAGCCCGTCGACACAGTGGGACCCGTCGACGCGGTGGAGCCCGTCGACCCAGTGGGGCCCGTCGAGGTGATGGCGCCGTCCTTCCCCGTGCCGGTGCCCGGGTCGTCGACCACCTCGGCGCCCGGCTGCCCCCAGCCCGCCTTCGCGTCGTCGAGGACCAGGACCCAGTCCCGCTCGTCGCCGGTGCCCTCGGGGGCCTCGAAGGCGGCGGTGCCCGTGGCCTCCACCGGTTCGTCGACCTCGAGGACCTCGCCGGTGCGCGGGTCCACCCAGGAGGCCCGGACCGAGTCCGCGGAGAGGGTGTCGAGATCGACGGTCACGTCCTCGCCCTCGGGGGTGTAGGCGACGAGGAACGAGCCGTCGGACGCGAGGGCGCCGGAGACGCGCGAGCCGCCGGTCGCGCTGCTCCTCAGCGCCTCGTCCGCGGGGCCGAGGAGGCGGTAGGGGCGGGACTCCAGGACCCGTTTGAGCACCCCGAGCTGCTCCGCGGTGTCCTTCCCGGTGCCGGTGCTGCCGGTGTCGCCGGTCGAGCCGCCGAACGTCGTCCCGTTCGCCCCGCCGAGGGCCGCGCGCCAGGCCTCGGCCCGGACGTCGTGCGCCGAGGTGGCGGCCCCGCCGCACCTCTCCCCCTCGACCGGGGGTGAGGTGTCGAGCACCGGCTGCGCCGCCCCGGAGTCCCGGGCGGTCGCGCGGGCGTCCGCCCGGGTGGCGGTGTCCGCGCAGCTCCCGGCGGTGCTGGAGGTGATGTCGGTCGGCCCGGTCGAGCGCGGGCGAGCCGGGTCCGAGCCCGTCGACCCCGCCGCCCCCGCCGACCCCGCCGACCCTGAGGACGAGTCGGCGGGCCCGGAGGGTGAGCCGGTGGAGGAGCCACCCGTCCTCGAGGCCGATCCACCGGACCCGGATCCGTCGGTGCCCGAACCACCCCGTACCGGACCACCCTGTGCCGGACCACCCTGTGCCGGACCATCCGCAGCCGGACCATCCGCAGCCGAGCTCGGGCCCGTCGAACCGGCGGAGTCCCGTCCCAGGTGCTGCACCGGGGCCTCGCTCCCCCCGGCCCGCAGCCCCTTCACCAGCTCCGACCAGATCCCCTCGTGGCCCCCCGCGTCCCCGCCCCCGGTCAGCCACACCACCGACGCGCCGGAGTACCGAGCCCCCAGGAACGCCCCGTACTCCTGCGCGTTGTCCTCCGTGACCAGGCTCCCCGCCTGCCCGTCGCTCCACACGGGCGCGAGGGCGAGGGTGATCCCCGCGGAGGCGGCGTCCGCCACGAGCGTGTCCACGTGCTCCCAGTACCCGCCCGGCGCCGTGTCCAGCTTCCCGAGGTACCCCGAGTACGGCGCGCGGCCGGCCCGGTCCCGTTGCGCGCCGGGCATGATCAGCCCGGCACGGACCACGGTGTAGCCCTGACCGGCGCGGGTGTCGAGGTAGTCGGCCGCCTCGTCGTCGCCCATCGCGGTGAGCAGGTCCCAGCGGGTGTCCGCGAGCCAATAGAACGGCGCCCCGCCCGCGTGGACGAACCACCGCCCCTCCACGCGCACCCCGCCGGGCGGCGCGTCCCGCCACCCCACGACGACGAGCACTCCCGCCAGCACCACCACGACGGCGATCGCCGCCCACACCGTCCGCACCAGTCGACCCACAGGCGGGAGGTTCGCAGCGCGCCCCGCCGGGCGGACCGGAACCGGGATTTCCCGTCACCATGGTGAACGGGGTCGGGCGTCAGCGGATGGGCTCGCCCCTCCGCAGGGCGCGGCGCAGCCGGCGGGCGGAGGTGAGGCGGCGGCGGACCCGGCGGACGGGGTCGATCTGGGTGGCCCGGTGCAGCTGGTAGTGCAGCGGGTGCTGGTCCCCGCGGCGGTCGGACAGCGACCAGGCGAACCGGACGGGATCGGCGTCGAGCCCCTCCGTGGCGACCTCGAACCACTCCATGCTGCGCCGCGCCATGTCCTGGATCGGGCGCATCTGCGCGCGCCGCCGGGCGTCGTACGCCGCCAGGGCAGCGGAGAGGCCCCCGTCGGTCGTCCGAGCAGGGCCGCCGTACACGGCGTCGGCCAGCCCGTACGCGTCCTCCATGGCCAGGACGGTGCCGGAGCCGATGGAGAAGTGGGTGGTGTGCGCGGCGTCCCCGGCGAGCACGAGGTTGTCCCGCCGCCAGGTCGCGTTGCGGACCTCGCGGAACTCCAGCCACGGCGAGGCGCCCATCCCGGGCGGCGCCACGAGGGCGTGGCCGTCGAGGGCGCGGGCGAAGCGGCGCTCCAGCATCCGCATCGCCTCGTCTCCCGGCATCGCGTCGAGGCCCAGGCCCGCCCAGGTCGCGGGCGGGCACTCGACGATGCAGGTGCTGGGGCCGTCGGAGGCGGGGTAGGCGTAGAACCAGATCCAGCCGGCCTCGGTGCGCTCGTAGGCGAAGGTGAAGGCGCGGAACCGCCGCGTGGTGCCGAACCACACGTACTTGTTGCGGCCCTGCGAGACCTCGGTGCCGAAGTGGGTGGCGTGGCGGGTGCGGATGCGGCTGTTGATCCCGTCCGCGGCCACGACGAGGTCCGCGTCCGCGGTCAGCGGGTCGGTGGCGGGGTCGTCGGTGACCTCGGCGCCGAACCGGACGTCCGCGCCGACCGCGACGGCGCGGTCCGCGAGCAGCGACAGCATCCGGGAGCGGCCGACCGCGTAGCCGTAGCGGCCGCCGAGGTGGACCTGCCGCCCGGCGACGTCGACCACCTGGTCGCCCCACAGGTGCAGCGCGCCGCGCAGCGCCGGGGCGCCGACGGGGTCCGCGCGGTAGGCGGCGTCGAGGATGTCCTCACCGAGAGTGACGGCGAAGCCCTGCGCGCTCCCGTACCCGGAGCGCTCCGCGACGACCACCTCGTCCCGGCCACCGGAGCGGAGTCTGGCCTGGATGGCGAAGGTCAGCCCGGCCGGGCCCCCACCCACACACACGATCTTCACTCCGCGCCTCCCACGGTCGCCCAGGGCCACGGCACGGTAACAGAACGCAGTCGCCGACCTGCCCGACGGGGCGCACACCGCATTCTCAGGTGAGCCGTCTAGCGTCAGGAACGTGACCGCGCCCGGCAGCACGCGAGGCGGCCTGCTCGGCCGCCTCCAGGGGCTGCGCGGCGAGCTCGAGATCCCCCTGTTCCGCAACGCCTACGCCCTCATGCTCAACACCGTCGTCAACTCCGGGTTCGGGCTGCTCTACTGGATCTTCGCGGCCCGCACCTTCGACGCGGACGAGGTCGGGCGCGGCAGCGCGCTCGTCTCGCTGATGATGCTGGTGTCCATCCTGACCCAGCTGAACTTCGGGCAGGTGCTGATCCGGTTCCTGCCCCGGGCCGGACGGTCGTCGGCGCGGCTGGTGCTGGTCGGCTACGGCCTCTCGACCACGCTCTCCCTGCTGGCCGCCGCCGGCGTGATGGCCTACTGCCACTGGGCCCGCGCACCGGGCGACCCGCTGCACGTCTCGCTGCCCTTCGCGGTCTGGTTCATGGTGTCCACGGCCGCCTGGTCCGTGTTCAACCTGCAGGACAACGCCCTGACGGCGCTGCGCTCCTCGATGTGGGTCGCGCTCGAGAACGGCGTCTACGGCGTGGTCAAGCTGGTGCTGCTGGTCGTCGTCGCGGGCACGAGCCTGGCCGACGGCGTCTTCACCAGCTGGACGCTGCCCGTCATCGCCCTGCTCGTCCCGGTCAACCTGCTGATCTTCCGCCGGCTGCTGCCGCGCCACCATCGCGCGTCCGCACCGGACGCCGGCCTGCCCGAGCGCGGCACGATCGTCCGCTACATGGCGGGCGACTACGCCGGGCAGATCTTCAACCAGGCCGTCTCGTCGTTCCTGCCGGTCCTGATCGTGCACCTGATGGGGTCCGCGGAGGCCGCCTTCCTGCTGCCCGCGCAGACCGTGTTCATCGCGATGAACCTGCTGACGCAGTCGATCGTGTCGTCGCTGGTGGTGGAGGGGGCGCGGGACGCGGCGCGGGCGCACGAGCACGCGGTCGCGATCGCGAAACGGATCCTGGTGACGGTCGTCCCCGGCGCGGTGCTGGTCGCGCTGGTGGCGCCGTGGCTGCTGCAGCTCTACGGCACCGAGTACCGCGCGCACGCGACGACGCTGCTGCAGCTGCTGATGCTCTCGACGCTGCCGCACCTCGTCGTCACCCTCTACATGACGATGTCGCGGCTGCAGAACCGCACCGGCCCGCTGGCGGTGATCCAGGGCGTGCACGCCGTGGTGATGCTGACCGGCACCATCCTGCTGTCGGGCCGGCTCGGGCTCGACGCCGTGGGCTGGTCCTGGCTCGGGATCGAGACCGGGCTCGCCCTCGCCGTGCTCAGGCCCGTGATCGCCTGGCTGCGTCCCCGCCACGGCGGCCCGGGGCCCGACGAGGACCCGACCACCCTGATCGTCCCCGAGGGGTCGACCGAGCAGACCGTGCGGATCGAACGGCCGCCGATCTGGCCGGCGACGGGCACCCTCGGGCCGGTCGGCCCTATCGGCGGCTACGAGCGCCCCGACGGGGACGATCCGCCGACCGAGCCCTTCCGCGCGGTCCGCTGAGCGGGGGCCGCGTCAGCCGGCGAGCTGGCGCTCCCGCTGCACGAACCGCTCCGGCACGGGCACGCCGTCGCGCCACAGGTCGCCCAGGGCGCGGTCGAACTCGCGCGGCTTGAGCCGCACCAGCCCCCCGCCGGGGTTGTGGGTGATCTCGCCGAAGTAGACGTGCCCGTCGACCTCGTAGAGGTCGATCCGGGCGAACTCGAAGTCGGCACCCAGGGTGCGGGCGATCTCGAGCATCCGGTCGTAGGACGCCGGCCGCGGCGGCAGCGCGTCGGCCTGCGCGAAGCGCCCGGAGATGGCGAACGGGCACCAGTCCGGGTGCAGCAGCGTGGAGGTGTGCGCGCTGAACCGGTCCTGGTCGACGACGACCATCGTCGGCTCGCCGTGGAAGACGAAGAACTTGTGGTCCGCGGGGGGTGTCACGCCGTCCCCCAGGAACTCCTCGACGACGGCCCGGCGCGGCAGCCCCTTGTAGGGCGCCTCGCGCCAGCCGTGCTCGTAGAAGTCGGTGTCGAGCCAGCGGGCGACGGTCGCGCGGATCGCGGCGTGGTCGGCCGCGGCCGGGTCCCGGACGAGCAGGGTCATGTCGCAGCCGTGCGTCCCCTTGACGACGTACGGCCGGGTGCGCGCGGCGAGGTCGAGGTCCTCGGCGCGGTCGACGACCTGGTGCAGCGGGATCAGGTGCGCGGCCCCGATCCGCTCCGCCACGTGCTCGCGGACCGCGTACTTGTCCGCGGTCACGTGGACCATCTCCGGCTGCTCCCGCAGGTTCTTCGCGGCCAGCAGCTGCGAGTACGTCCGCGGCCGGCGCAGGGTCGTCAGCTCGCCCTGGAACAGGGCGTGGTGGGCCACGGCGAAGGCCCGCGGCGGCAGGAACCGCAGGCGGCGCGCAAGCACGACCCGTGCGGCGAACGACGCGGAGAGTGACATTGGGCTGACGATACCGGGTCCGCTAGGCCATTCGAGTGTGCCCCGGCTGGTCGCAGCGACGATCACCCTTTGGGGCGACAGGCAGCCTGCCGAGCGGTCGATCCGGTACCGCTGACCGCTGCATTTCACCTGTTCGGACCGCCCGCAGCACCCCACACCCCGCCGGTCGCAGCCCGGACGCCGCCCACCTTCCGGCTCCGCGCCGGTCGATACGTCCCGCAACGGCCCTTGTTACGGTCCCGGCCCGTGCGGGAAGAAGATGCGGTCGTCTCGGTGATCACGCCGGCCTACAACGTGGGCCGCTGGATCGGCGAGGCCGTCGACTCGGTGCTGGCGCAGACGGAGCGGCGGTTCGAGTACGTGGTCGTCGACGACGGGTCGACGGACGACACGGCGGACGTCGTGCGCGAGCGGGCGGCCCGCGATCCGCGCGTCCGGCTGGTCCAGGTGCCCAACGGCGGCTCCGGCGCGGCCCGCAACATCGGCCTGGCGGCCACGACCGCGCCACACGTCGCCTTCCTCGACGGCGACGACCGCTGGCGCCCGGACTTCCTGCGCCACACGCTGGCCACGCTCGCGACCGCCCCGCCGGAGACCGGGATGGTCTACTGCCACACCCGCGTGATGCTGGAGAACGGCCGGGTCGTGATGGCCCGCTGGCAGCCCACCGGACGCGTCGACCTGGACCGGCTGCTCGCCGCGAACTGCCCGCCGCACAACGGCAGCTCGCTGCTGATCCGCCGCAGCTGCTTCGCCGAGGCCGGGGAGTTCGACGCGTCCCTGCCCAGCACCGTCGACTTCGAGATGTGGCTGCGCATCGCCACCTCGTCGTCGACGCCGCTGATGTGGGGCACCCGCCGCTACCTGCTGGACATGCGGCTCATGCGCACCGGCTCGATCAGCAGCAACCGCACGGCCCGCTTCACGTACCTGGACAAGCTCCTCACCGAGTACGCGCCGCGGATGCAGCGGCTGCACCCGGGCCTGGCCTACGTCCGGCCCGCGGTGTTCGCCTACCGCGACGGCCACGACGACGTCGCCGACAGCTGGGCCGTGCAGGCCCGGGAGGCCGGGACCGGGCAGCTGGCCCGGGACGCGTGGGGGCTCTCGCTACTGGCCTGGAGCACGGCGGGCCGGACCTCGCGGGCGCGGATCCGCGAGGCCCGTGGTCGCGCGCGCGGGCTCGCCTACGCCGGCCTCCCGCGGGCCCGGAGGCTGCTCACCGGCAGCTGAGCATGGCATCTGTCATGCCCGGAACCGGCTGACCGGCACGGGGCGGCGCGGGCCCGCGGCGGGATCGTCGGACCATGCTGACCCGACTCGCCCCCGCAGTGGGGCTGTTCCTGCTCGCCCCGCTGGTGGCCGAGTTCCTGCTCGGCAACCTCCCGGTGACGGCGCTGTTCGCGCTGGTCGCGCTCGCCCCGCTCTACGGCGGCGGCGCGCTGCTCGTCCGGGAGGTCGCCCGGCGCTCCGGCCGCGGCTGGCCGACGATGCTGCTCCTCGGCCTCGCCTACGGGGTGATCGAGGAGGGCATCACCACCCAGTCCCTGTTCAACCCGCACTACCTCGGCACGGACCTGCTGTCGTCGGGGTTCGTGCCGGCGCTGGGCATCGCGGTCCCGTGGACGGTCGGCGTGCTCACCCTGCACACGGTCTGGAGCATCGCGACGCCGATCGCCCTGGTGGAGAGCGTCTCCCGGCGGCGGGGGCCGTGGCTGGGCACGCCCGGACTGGTCGTCACGGCGGTGCTGTTCCTCGCCGGCGGGGTGGCGACGACGGCGCAGCAGCTCTCGAGCGATCCCTTCCGCGCGCCCGCGCCGCAGCTGGTCGGCACGGTGGTGGTGGCCGTGCTGCTCGTCGTCGCGGCGTTCCTCGTGCCGCGTCCCCGCACCGGGAGCACGGCGGGCACCGCCCCGTCCCCGTGGATCCTGCTCGGCCTCACCCTCGCCGCGGGCGTCGTGTGGGAGCTCGTGCCCATGACCTGGTGGGCCGTGGTGGCCTGGGCGCTGCTGCTGGTCGCCGCGCTGCTGACCCTGCCGCGGTGGTCGAAGGCCCCGAACTGGACACAGCGGCACGTCCTGGCCCTCGCCGCCGGCACCACGCTCACCTACGCCTGGCATGCCTTCGGAGAGACGCCGGTGTTCCCCTCGTCACCCACCGCCGATCTCGTGGGCAACGCGCTCTTCGCCGCCGGCGCGGTCGCGCTGCTGGTCGTGGCGTGGGTGCGGGTCTCCCGGGCGGCCGGTGCCGCGGACCGCTCGGCGACGCCGGTACGCGCGAATGCGTGATTCACCGGCCCGATTCCCTGCCGAAATCCGCGGGCGGGCGCATCATGAGGGCATACCGGCGAGTGGTGGAGGTAAAGGCGATGAAGATTGCAGACATCCTCGACACGAAGGGTCGGACCGTGCACACGGTGCTTCCCTGGGCCACGGTGGCCGATGCGGTGAACCGGCTCGAACGGCTCGGCGTCGGCGCGCTCGTGGTCTGCGACGGGGACCATCGGATGGTCGGGATCCTGAGCGAACGAGACCTCATCCGTGAGCTCTCCCGGAGAGGACCGGCCCTCCTCGAGATGCGGGTGGACGAGGTCATGACCAGCAAGGTCGCCACGGCGTCGCTGGGCGAGCCGATCGGGACGGCGATGGCGAGGATGACCAGGGACCGCTACCGGCACCTGCCGGTGACCGATCGCGGCGCGCTCGTCGGGATGGTCTCGATCGGCGATCTCGTGAAGGCCCGGCTGCGCGACATGGAGCTCGAGACCGGGGTCCTGCGGGACATCTTCATCGCCGCCCACTGATCGCCGGGGAAATCGCCCGAAATGCCACGAGCGGCACTTCTCGTACGGAAGTGCCGCTCGTTTCATGAAAGCTCAGTAATCGAAGTTCGGGTCCTCGGTGCGGGTCCGCTTCAGCTCGAAGAAGTGCGGCCAGCCGGCCAGCAGCCGGGCGCCGTCGAAGACCTTGCCCGCGTCCTCGCCGTGCGGGACCTTCGAGATCACCGGGCCGAAGTACGCCACGCCGTCGACGTGCAGCACCGGGGTGCCCACGTCCATGCCCACCGGGTCCATGCCCGAGTGGTGCTCGGTCGTCAGCTTCTCGTCCCACTCGGTGGAGGCCGCGGCCTCGGCCAGCTCGGCGGGCAGGTCCTGCTCCGCGAGGGCCTCCTTGATCACGACGTCGAAGTCCTTGTTGCCGCCGTTGTGGATCCGCTCCCCCATCGCCCCGTAGAGCGGGCGGACGACCTCGCGCCCGTGCGCCTCGGCGGCGGCGATCAGCACGCGGACCGGGCCCCAGGCCTTCTTCATCATCTCGACGTACTGCTCGGGGAGATCACGGCCGGAGTTCAGCACGGCGAGGCTCATCACATGGAAGTTCAGGTCCAGGTCGCGGACCTTCTCGACCTCGAGGATCCACCGGGACGTCAGCCACGCCCACGGACACAACGGGTCGACCCAGATGTCGACAGCGGTCTTCTCCGTGCTGGTCTCCGGGCTGGTCACGGGCACTCCGATCGTCGAGGAAACACACTCCCGTGACAGCCAACCACCGGTCGCCGCACCGTGTTCCCCCGGCGGCCGTAATGCCGGGGGCGCCGCACCGCCGCCCGTGATTGGATGCGTTCACGCCACCCCGTGATGGAAGGACCGCCACCCGCCCATGGCCCCGCCGAACCTGACCCGCGCCGACGCCGAGCGCCGCGCCGCCCTGCTGGACGTCTCGTCCTACGTCGTGGATCTCGACCTCACGGACGGCTCCGGCGCACCCGGCGAGAAGACCTTCGCCTCGACCGTCACCGTCCGGTTCGCCTGCGCCGAGCCCGGCGCGGGCTCCTGGATCGACTTCGTCGGCGCCTCGGTGGAGTCGGCCACGCTCAACGGCACCGCCCTGGACGTCTCGGGCTACCGGGAGGACGACGGGCTCGCGCTGCCCGGCCTCGCCGCGGACAACGAGCTCACGCTGGTCACGGTCGCCGAGTACACGAACACGGGCGAGGGCCTGCACCGCTTCGTCGACCCGGTCGACGGCGGGGTGTACCTCTACTCCCAGTTCGAGACGGCGGACTGCAAGCGGATGTTCGCCTGCTTCGACCAGCCGGACCTCAAGGCGCGCTACACCCTCACGGTGACCGCCCCGGAGGACTGGAAGGTCGTCTCCAACGCGGTGGCCACCGTGGAGAAGGGCGTCCACCGCTTCGCCGAGACCGAGATCATGTCGACGTACCTCGTCGCGCTGATCGCCGGCCCGTACGCGAGCTGGCACGACTCCCACGACGGCATCCCGCTGGGGATCTTCTGCCGCGCCAGCCTCGCGCCGCACATGGACCACGAGCGGATCTTCACGGAGACGAAGCAGGGCTTCGACTTCTACCACCGCAACTTCGGGATCCGGTACCCCTTCGGCAAGTACGACCAGCTCTTCGTGCCGGAGTTCAACGCGGGCGCGATGGAGAACGCGGGCGCGGTGACCTTCCTGGAGGACTACGTCTTCCGGTCCCGGGTCACCCGCAGCCTCTACGAGCGCCGCGCCGAGACGATCCTGCACGAGATGGCGCACATGTGGTTCGGCGATCTCGTGACCATGCGCTGGTGGGACGATCTGTGGCTCAACGAGTCCTTCGCCACCTGGGCGTCGGTGCTCTGCATGGCCGAGGCCACCGAGTACTCGGAGGCGTGGACGACGTTCGCGAACGTCGAGAAGTCCTGGGCCTACCGCCAGGACCAGCTGCCGAGCACGCACCCGATCGCGGCGGACATCCCGGACCTGCAGGCCGTCGAGGTCAACTTCGACGGGATCACCTACGCCAAGGGCGCCTCGGTGCTCAAGCAGCTGGTGGCCTACGTGGGGCTCGAGCCCTTCATGGCGGGCCTGCGCGCGTACTTCGAGGCCCACCAGTGGGGCAACGCGACGTTCGACGACCTGTTGGGCGCCTTGGAGAAGGCCTCCGGCCGGGACCTCTCCGACTGGGGTGCGCAGTGGCTGCGCACCACCGGGCTCAACCTGCTCCGCCCCCAGTTCGAGCTCGACGACTCGGGTCGGTTCACGAGCTTCGAGATCGTGCAGGGCGGGGCGCGGCCGGGTGCCGGGGAGACCCGGACGCACCGCGTGGCCGTCGGGATCTACGACGAGGACGCGAACGGCAGGATCGTGCGCACCGAGCGGATCGAGGTCGACGTCGCGGGCGACCGTACGGCCGTCGACGCCCTGGTGGGCACCCACCGCGGCACCCTCATCCTGGTCAACGACGACGACCTCACCTACTGCGCGCTGCGGCTCGACCCGGGCTCGCTGACCACCCTGATCGACCGCATCGGGGACATCGCCGAGCCGCTGCCGCGCACCCTGTGCTGGTCGGCGGCCTGGGAGATGACCCGCGAGGCCGAGCTCAAGGCGCGCGACTTCGCCACCCTCGTCTCCGGCGGGTTCTCCCGCGAGACCGAGATCGGCGTGCTGCAGCGGCTGCTCCTGCAGGTGCAGACGGCGGTGGCGTCCTACGCGGACGAGACGTGGGCCGCGGAGTCGGGCTGGCCGATGCTGGTCGACGCCCTGCTGCGGCGCCTCGAGTCGGCCCCGGCCGGCTCCGACACCCAGCTCGCGACGGTCAACTCGCTCGCCGGCTGCGTCCTCTACACCTCCGTGCTCGAGGGCATGCAGGACTGGCTCCGCGGCGTCGACGTGCCCGAGGGGCTCACCGTCGACACCGACCTGCGCTGGCGGCTCCTGCACGCGCTCGTCGCGCACGGGCACGCCGGCGAGGCGGAGATCGAGGCGGAGCACCGCCGCGACCCCACCTCCACCGGCCAGCGGCAGGCGGAGCGGGCCCGCGCGCTGATCCCCACCGCCGACGCCAAGGCCCGGGCCTGGGACCGCGCGGTGCACGACGACGAGCTGCCCAACGCCGTCAACGAGGCGATCATCGGCGGTTTCGCGCACCCCGTCCAGCGCGCGCTGCTCGCGCCCTACGTCGAGAAGTACTTCGCCGAGGTGTCGGACGTGTGGGCGCGGCGGACCTCGGAGCGGGCGCAGAGCATGGTGCTCGGCCTGTTCCCGAGCTGGGCGGTGGAGAAGTCCACGGTGGACGTCGCGGACGCCTGGCTGGCCGACGAGAGCCACCCCCCGGCCCTGCGCCGCCTGGTCTCCGAGGGACGGGCAGGAATCGTCCGAGCCCTGGCCGCCCGCGAGTTCGACCGCTCCTGACAGGGCGTCATGGAGCCACAACGTCCGTTTCGGGGTCTCGAAATGTGCGTTGTGGCTCCATAGTGCGAACGGGAGTTGGCGTTCGGAGGGCGCAGCGGGGAGCCTGGGTCTCGTGACCCCGTCCGCTCTTCCCGCCCTGCCCGCCGAGCTGCGCCGGCCGGCCGCCGTCGGCGTGGTCGCGGCGACCGTGGTGTTCGGGCTGCTCGCGGCCCGCTACGGGGGCGACAGTGGGTACGGGCGGGTCGACGGGCACGCCGTCTCGGTCGTCGACCGGCTGACCGGGGCGCACTTCTCGCTCCTGGAGCAGCTCACCCGGTTCGGCTCGCCGCCGCTGGTGGTCGCCGCGGCGCTGCTGCTCTGCGCAGTCTGCCTGGTGCTGGGGCGGCGCCGGCTCGCCGTCGTCGCGCTGGTGGGGCCGGGACTGACCGGGCTGGCCACGACGCTGCTCAAGCCGACGATCGGCCGGACCATCGGGGACGGCGGCTACGCCTTCCCCAGCGGCCACACCGGCGGCGCGACGTCGATCGCGCTGGTGGCGGCGCTGCTGCTCGTCAGCCTCGTGAGACCGGGCCGCACCACGGGCATCGCCCTGGTCGTCGTGATCGCGCTGGTGGCCGGCGGCACGATCGGCACCGCGATGGTCGCGATCGGCGCCCACTACCCGACGGACACCGTCGGCGGCTTCTGCGCCGCCGTCGCCCTGGTCCTGGGCACCGCCCTGGCCCTCGAGGCCGTCGCGACCCGCCGCCGCGCTATGGAACCATAACGCGCTCCCAGGGCCCCCGAACTCGCGTTAGGGAACCATAACGCGCTCCCGTGGCCCGGAAACGTACGTGATGGAGCCATAACGCGACGAAGGCCCCGCCGGACACCGGCGGGGCCTCGTCGTCCGTGTGGTTACCGGCGCAGGCCGAGCGTGCGGAGCAGGCCGCCCTTGCGCTCGCCCTTCGGGGCGAAGGCGGCACAGACCTCGGGGCCGCAGGCGCCGCAGTCGCTGCCCGCGCGGTAGTGCTCGTGGGCCTCCTCGGCGTGCCCGCAGGTGCACACACCCAGGACGGGCGGCGCCGGGGGCGCGACGGGCGGCGCGGTCGGCGCCGTGCGCTGGCTGGGAACCACGATGTCCCGGGTGGGCACGCTCGCACCGAGATCGTCCACCGCCGGCAGGCCCGTGGGGGGCGTGAGCACCGACGAGGAGGATCCCGTGGCACCACGCACCGTGGCCCGGTTGCTCGGACGGGCGTTGTCCGACTCACCCATTCGGGATCCCACCTTTCTTCCGTGCGGCCTCAGACGACCGCTCGGAGCACAGTATGCAACCGGATGACACCACTCGGCCATCACCAGGAACGGTGAGACGCCCGACGGTGTCGAAGGTTGCCCCTACCGAGCGATACTGTCGGTGGCCGGTAGGTGAGAGTCGGCGGCCGGAAGAGTGAGACGGGCGATGCATCCGCGCGGCTCGGTCGCGGAGCGCAGTTCCAGGCTACCGCCCTGACCCTCCGCGAGCTGCCTGCTGATGTGCAGCCCGAGGCCCTCACCGCCCGCCCCGGCGTCCCGCGCGCCCCGGTCGAACACCTGGCCCTCGCGCCCCTCGGGCAGCCCCGGGCCGTGGTCGCGCACCTCGATGACCACCCGGCCGCCCGCGGCGAAGGCGGACACGTCGATCCGGGTGCCCGGCGCGTGCCGCTCGCAGTTGGCCAGCAGGTTGGTGACGATCTGGGCCGCGACGGCCGAGTCCCCGGCGGTCTCGAGATCCTCCGGGACCTGGAGGCTCACCTCCTGCTCACGGGCCTGCCGGAGCGCGACGAGGCCCTCCAGCATCGGCGCGACGAGATAGCCGGCGCCCTCGGAGCCGGGATCGGCGGCCGGGCGAGCGGCGCGGCCGTCCTCGTCCCGGTCGAACAGCGCCAGCTCGCCCTCGATCTCGCCGAGGTCGTCCCTGGACTCCAGGATCGTGTGCAGCCGCCCGAGCTCCGCCAGCACGGCCTTGCGCAGCCGCGCGTGCTCCGGCCCCTCCCCCTCGGCGGAGAGCAGATGGGTGATTCCGGCCAGACCGGCCAGCCCGTTGCGCAGCTCGTGATTGCGTTCCGCGGTGTTCGCCGCCGCCCGCTCCATGTGGAGGGCGGCGACCGCCAGCTCCTCCTGCTGGGCGAAGTTCTCCTCCTGCAGGTTGCGCAACCCCCGTTGCACCATCTGCAGCAGACCGACGAACAGCACCGAGAGCCCGACGAGGCGCAGCGCCGGGAACACCAGGTCTCCTACGGGCGCCGCCGAGCTCGACAGGCGGTACAGCTGCCCGGCCGCCAGCACGACCAGCCCGAGGCCGGCCCGCAGCCGCGCCCCGCTCTGCCGCCGCGCCGCCTCGACCACGCCCAGGACCGCCGCCGCGACCCACCCGACGACCACGATCACGGTGGAGACGGGACCGGTGAGCACGTTCGTGACCGGGCCCAGCTGCGGGACGGCGAACAGCGCCAGCACGGCCAGCACCACACCGCCCACCATGATCACCCAGCCGCCCCAGCCCCCCAGGCGCCGCGGCGGCCGGAGGGCGAACACGAGCAGCACCAGCGCCGTGGCGTACGCGACGAACCGGGAGACCTGCTCGGCGGTCGTCGCCGTGGCCGCCGGAGCCGTGACCCCCCAGGGCAGGACCACCGCGCAGTACAGCACCAGGGCCGCGGCGAGCCAGGCCAGCCGGGCGTCGCCGAGCACGCGGGACCCGACGAGCGCGAGGATCGCCGCCGCCGCGCCGACACCGGCGGCCGCGATCGTGAGCACGTCCGACGCCGTCTCCCGGTGGAGCCAGTCCAGGATCCGCGGGGTGCTGGCGAGCACGACCACCCCGGCGCAGAGCGCCGCGATCGCACAGAGGTCCACCGTCAGCCGCGAGGTGAAGCGGGCTCGCTGCAGTCGGCCCACCGCACTCGTCACACCCGTGGCCATGACCGGTGAGGCCCCCCTCCGCCGGACGCCGCCCACACCGTCGGCGGGCGTGCCGTGGGCTCATACTAGGCGGGCGCAATCACCGTCGGCAGCGGGTGACCCGCTGCACCCGAACGGCTGCCGGGTGTTCGCCGGACACTCGTGCGACACGCATCCCACCTGCGGGGACTCAGCCCCCGCTGGCCTTGCGGAACAGCGCGACCGCCTCGAGCTGCGAGCCCACCTCGAGCTTCGTCAGCACCGCGCGGATCTGGGTCCGGACGGTCGCCAGCGACACCACGAAATGGTCCGCGACGGCCTGCGCGCGCTTACCGCGGGCGAGCTCCGCGAGCACCTCACGCTCGCGCTGGGTCAGCCGGCCGAGCTTCTCCGTGAGGTCGCGGCGCTCGGACTGGCGACGGCGGAACAGGTCGATGAACTTGCGGCGGCGGTCCTCGGACATCACCGGCCGGCCGGCCGCGGCCTCGCGGACCGCGCCGAGCAGCGTGGGGAACGGCGCGTTCTTCGGCACCCAGGCCAGCGCGCCGGCGTCGAGCGCCGAGCCGACCCGGGCCGGGTCCGCGCTCCCGGAAAGGACGAGCACCTGCCAGCCGTTCGCGAGCAACGGCCCGACGAGCTCCACACCGTCGATCCGGTTGCCGTCGGCGTCCCGGCCGAGATCGAGGTCCAGCAGCACGAGACCCGGGCGCAGCCGCGAGATCTCGGCGATGATGCCGCGCTCGGCCGCCGGGCGGACGCGGTGCGCGGCCACACCCTCGGACTCCAGGCTCAGCACGAGCGACGTGGCGACCAGCTCGTGATCGTCGACCACCACGACCGGCACCCCCGGCGCGGAGACGGCGCCGGGCGCGGGGACGGCCCGGAGCGGGCGCTCCGGGTCAGGGCGGTTCGGGCTCGATTCACTCATCGCGATGCGGCTGCGATCCCCCGTGCGTCCGACTGGTCATGCGGCCGGGACGAGCGCCCACAGGTGCGGTGACTGAAACCGCCCGTGAGTGGATGCCTACGCCGCGCCCCCATGAATACACCATATGGCTGACCCGGAGTAGGCATCCCGCACGATTGCGGGATGCAGGGTGTGGCGGAGCGGCGGACGGTACGCCCGCCGGGGTGATCCCCGGTCGGGCGGCCCGAACGGGCCGCTCAGCGGCCCGGCTGCTCGTCGCCGCTCAGCGGCCCGGCTGGTTTCCGCCGCTCAGCGGCTCGACTGCTCGTCGCCGCTCAGCGGCTCGGCTACTTTTCGCCGCTCAGCGGCGGTGGCCCGCCTGGTCGGCCAGCATCCGCAGCCCCGACAGCAGGCCACCGAGCAGGTCCGACTCCTTGAACGAGGCCACCATGCTCATGACGGCGAGCTTGGCGCCCCGGTCCGGCAGCCGCAGCTTCGCCTCGGCGCCGGTGACCACCTCGACGAGCCGCTGCCCGGGGCTGACCGCCACCAGGACGGCCTCGTGGGCCGAGTCCAGCGAGGACTGCAGCTCCGCGGCGGCAGCCGCGGAGTCCGCACCCAGATCGCCCAGGTAGATCGCGAAGAGCAGGCCGGTGTCCCGGCTGGCCAGGGTCAGGGCCTCGTCGAGCCGCGAGAGCTGGACGGGCGTGAACAGCCCCTTGCTCTCCGGCTCGGCGTGGACCTCGGCGACCGACACGCGGCCGCTCCCGGTCAGGACCGAGCCCTCGGGCAGGTCGGCAGGATCGATCGTGGCGACGGCGCTCGCGCCGTGCCCGTGCTCACCAGTGGCCACGGGCACCTCCGGTCGTCGCGGCGGGGTTCTCGATCGCGTGCGGGTCGTGCGGGGTCAGGTGCGCGCCCTCCGGGTTCGCCGTCCACAGGACCGGCTCATGCTCCCAGGGCTGCCCGGACCGGTACTTCGGACGACGCGCGGCCCGGCGCGCGACAGTCAGCAGGGCCACCGCCCCGTACAACACCGCGGGCGCCAGTACATAGACCAGCACCGTCTCCACCACGCTCACGGTGCGACAACCTATCCGACTCCGGCACCCCGAAGCACGTCAGGCGGACCGGACGCTTCTCACACTCCCTCTTCCGCGGGCAGCACCCCGCGCCGGACGGCGTCGATGAGCGCCGCGTGATCACGCTCGGTCTGGTCGGCGTAGAGCCGCGCGAACCGCCCGATCGCCGTGCGCGCCTTGCCCCCGCCGCCGAGGTAGCCGCTGATCATCGACGCCCCGCTCGTCCGGGCGTGGCCCTTCGCCAGCATCCGCCCGCACACCGAGGCGTAGTCCGACAGTCCGGAGGCCCCCGCGCCGTCGAGCACGATCGCGCCCTTCATGTCCCGGAACTGGCGGACGTAGTACTGCCGGCGCCCCACCGTCGTCCAGCCCAGCAGCGGATCGGACACGGTCTGCAGCGCCTGCTGGTACTCGACCACCCGCTCGCCCTGGTGGTGGTGCAGCGGCGTCTCGCCGTGGACGTACGGCGCGACGACGGAGCGCTGCGCCTGCTTGAGCTGCAGGAACAGCACGTCGTCCGGGCCGGAGCCCTCGCACAGGGCGATGTAGGCGCGCAACCCCACCGAGCCGACCCCGACGACCTTGTGCGCCACGTCGACCACCCGGTAGCCGCCGACCACCCGCGCCCAGTGGGACGGCAGGGTCAGCAGGTACTCGTCGAGCGCGGCGACGAGCCGGTCGTACTGCTCCGGATCGGGCCGCGTGATCAGCGGCGGCGCCTCCACGATCCGGCGCTCGCCGCCCTCGGTGCGGGAGAAGCGCGGCAACGCGTGGTCGCTGGTGCGCCGGCGCGCCTTGCGCACCGCCTCGGCGACGGCCCGCCGGCTGGCCCCGGGCGGGGCGAGCTCGCGCATCTGGTCGGCGGCGAGCAGCGCGAACGAGCGGGCGAGCAGCGGCTCCTCGGCGAGCTGCTCGAGATGGCGGCGGTAGGCCTCGACGCAGCGGGCCACCGCCTCCCCGCAGCCCTCCTCCCCGATCCCCTGCTCGCGCCCGGCCACCCAGACGCTGGCGGCGAGGCGGCGCAGGTCCCACTCCCAGGCACCGGGATGGGCCTCGTCGAAGTCGTTGAGATCGAAGACGAGATCACGCTCGGGCGAGGCGTAGAACCCGAAGTTGCCGAGGTGGGCGTCCCCGCAGATGACGGGGCGGACGCCGGTGGCGGGCAGCGTGGCGAAGTCCGAGGCGTGCAGGGCCGCGGCGCCGCGCAGGAAGGCGAAGGGACCGGCGACCATCCGCCCGACCCGCACCGGGACGAGCCGCTCGACCCGGCCCGCGTTCGTCGCCATCACGGACTCGACCGCACCGATCCGCCGACCCTCGGGCGACCAGTCCGCCAGCGACGAGCGCGGCACCTCCTGCCGCAGGGCCTTGCCGATCCGGTAGCGCTCCGCGCGGGGCACCGCGGGCGCGGACAGGACGCTGAAGCCGCGCCGGTCCGGATCGGCCAGGGACTCGAGCACGACGTGCGGCTGCATGCCGGTGGTGTACACCGTGGACGGGCGGTCGCGCCACGACCACCCGGCGCAGCGGTCACCGCGGGTGGCCGCCCGACTGTGACGTCCGGGTGCTCCTCGCCGCACCGTGGTGACGGTCGGAGGTGATCCCGTCACCCTCGGCTTGTCCTGCTCGGCCCCGCCGACCAGCATGGGTCCATGCGCTTCCGGCGGTCGGTGCTCGGCCTCGTCGCGGCGGCCGGGCTCGCCGGTCTCGCCGGGTGCGCGAGCGTGCCCACCCCGCTGTGCAACCAGGCCGCGCAGCTCGTGGACTCCGGGCAGCTCGCGCAGGCCGCCGAGCTGTACGCCCGCGCCGAGCAGCGGCAGGAGGGCGCGTGCTCCACGGACGGCCTCGACGAGGTCGGCCGGCGCTACGGCATGGCCTTCCAGGACGCGGCCCGCGGCACCAACGCCGAGATCGCCGGCCAGGCGGACTCGGCGAAGGCCGCCTACGAGTCCGCCCTGCGGATCGACGCGGGCAACCAGGCCGCCGCCACGGGCCTGGTCCGCCTCGGCCTGCCGCCCGCGGAACGCACGGCCCCGCTGGCGCTGCCGGAGGTGCCGTCGTACCCGCCGCCCTCGCCGTGGGACTCGTGGCCGCTGTTCCTCGTGGCGATGCTGGTCACCCTGCTGGGCCTGGGCGCGCTGGCGTGGTTCGTGGTCCGCCGCACCTCGGGCCTCGAACCGGCGGGGGTCGGGTCCTTCCGGCGGACCGGTCGCCCGTCTGCCGCGGCCCGGGTCGACCCGGCCCCGCGCCGCCCCCGGACCGACGACGGGGAGGCCGAAGCACCGGCCCCGGCACAGGCACGCCCCCCGGACCGCGCCCGCTCCGACCTGGGACCGCCGGTCCCCGACCGCGCTGGTCCCGAGCCCGCTGGTCCCGAACCCGCCGAGCCCGAGCCGGGCCGCCGGTCGCGGCGCGGCCTGGCCGCCGCGCTCGGCGCCGGAGCCCTCGGCGGCCTGTTCGCCCGCCGCGCCCGCACCGCGCCCGGGGAGCACGAGGACGTCGAGGAACCCGACTCCCCGATGCTCCCGACGGAGGAGTCGGTGGCCGAGGAGGAGCGCCGGCGGTGGGGCGCACCGCGCCGTCCCCGGGATCGGCCCGCGACCGCGGCCGGGCCCGAGGCCGAGGCCGACGAGCCGGACCCGCCGACGGCGGGCGGTGTCGATCCGGACCCGCCGACGGCGGGCGGTCTGGATACGGAGCCGCCGGCCGCGCGCCGCGGCGACCCCGACGAGCCGGCCCGGCCCCCGACGCCGCGCCCGGCGCAGGACGGGCCCGAGGAGCGCACGCTCGGCCCCCTCCACGACTCGTCCGCCCGCTCCGAGGTGGCCGAGACCGGCCCCGGTCCCCGGGGCTCCACGGGCGAGCATCGGTCGGAGTCCATACCGGACCCGGACGAGCCGCCCACCGCCGGGCCGGGACTCCCGACCGAGGCCCCGCACACGGAGACGGCACACGCCGAGGCACCGTCGCCCGCGACACCGCACCCCGACACCCCACGGTCCGACACACCACCGTCCGACACACCACCGTCCGAGCCATCACACGCCGACGCGCGGCCCGCCGAACCGCGCGCCGACGCGGGACCCTCCGACGCGCGGCCGGCCGGCGCCGCCGAGCCGGACCGCCCCACGACCGCCGCGGAACCCGCCCCGCCGCCGGCCGATCACCCTGCGCCGCAGGCTGATCAACACGAGACCGATCCCGGGGCGCCCTGCCCGAACCCCGCACCGCCCTCCGATCCCACCGCCGCGTGGCCCACCGCCCCTCTCCCCGCGGTCCCGCCCGCCGCACCACCGGCGCCCCCACCGGTGCCGTCGTCGTCGGGCCTGCCGGGCGTCGCCCGGAACCCCGCGCCCGCGGGGCCGGCCCCCTCCCGCGCCGGCGCCGCCCGCGGCGAGGAGGTCGTGCAGCTCCAGCGGGTCCTCGACCGCTCCCTGCGCGGCCACACCGACGGCGGACCGCCCCGCTACTTCGCCAGCACCCGACGGTTCGACGGCCCGGCGGTCGGCGTCACCGTCGAGATCGCGGCGGTGACCCTCGCCGACACCCCGATCGTCAGCCGGATCATCCTGGTGCGCCGCACCATCGCGCCGGAGTCGCCGGCGGCCCGCTGGTCACCCGCGGAGGAGCCGGAAGAGCAGGTGGAAGCCGCGGCGGCCGCCCGTCGCTACGCGATCGGCCGCCCGTCGCTCGACGAGCACTGGGCCACCCGCCCCCGCACCACGGACCGCGCGCTGTTCGCCGAGCTGGACCGGATGCGCCCGCTGTGGGGCGATCTGCTGTTCTCCCGCGCCCCCGGCCTCGACGACTCCGGCGAGGCCCGCCTGGAGGAGCCGGGCGGCGACCTCCGCACCCGGCTCAGCGCGGCGCTGCACCCCGAGCGCCCGGCCAGCCCCTTCCCGCGCCCTCCCCTGGAACCGCTGGCCGTGGTGCGCGCGATCCTCGTCGGCGCCGAGGACGACGAGCGCGACCTCGCCCACGCCCAGGTCGCCGTCGCGCAGACGAGCGCCCTGGCCCTGGCCGCCGCGGAGTCCGCGGAGTTCCAGCTCACCCACGCCATGCGCGGCGTCGGCAGGTAGCCCGGTCAGCGCCGGCCCGATCAGCGCGGCGGCAGGATCTTCGTGACGATCCGGTGGACGGCGTCCGTGATCAGCATGACTGCCCGGTGGTGGGCCTCGTTGGGCTGCCCCATCGGGTCCGGGATCGCCAGGTCCGCGGGATCGGTGGCGACCAGCCCACGCTTCATCCGCGCCTGCTCCACCAGCTCGAACGCCCGCTTCACCGGGTCCTCGGGCGGCAGCATGTCGCCGTCGACCGCATCGGCGAGGGCCGCGAACTCCCGCAGCGCGAAGGTGGTGCGCAGCCCGGCCGGCTCGCGTTCGACGACCGCGCTGCGGTGACGCACGTTCGCCCCGAGCACGAGGTCCGCCCGCCGCACCATGGACGAGCGCAGCTGACGAGCCCGGAACTCCCCGGCGATCAGCCCGTCGAGCCCCCAGGGCCGCAGCTCGTCGCGGGTGTCGGGGTGCATCATCTCGCCGACGACCGCCGACACCCCCGCGCTGGACACGTCGATCCGCCGCGCGAGGTTCCCGCCGAGCCCGCCGATCAGCAGGTGCCGGGTCATGATCTCGGCGGCGGGCGAGCGGCAGATGTTGCCCGTGCACACGAACAGCAGGCGGAAGATCTCCTGCCGGTTGCCTCCGTCGTCGGCGGCGTCCACGGGCCCTCCCCTCGTCGTCCCCCACGGTGACATGCCCGTGCCCCGAGCGCGCTGTGATGCTTTCCCCGCACGTCGCCGCCCGGTCGGCCCTCGTTACGACGTTCGGCCCCGCGCCTCCTCGATCCCGGTCACGGACCGTTCTCACGCAAAGTAATTAGTTGAACCTGTAACAAAGAGGCTCGTTAGTCCGAATGCCAGTACATGACGACGGCCTACCTGCCGGTAACCACCTATAAGCAGCGCGTTCCCGCAACCCGCCGCCGTGACGCGCGCAGCAGCACGCAGTCACTCATCGTGACGCTGTGCCTTGCTGTGGCGTTCGGCGCCCTGATCGCGGGAGAGCTGCTCGCCGGGAGGCCGGCCGGGGTCGTCGCCGCCGCGGCCGCCGCCCTGGTCGCGGCGGTGCGGCTGCGCGCCCCGCTGCCGGGGCCGCGCATCCACGACCGCGAGCTGGATCTCGTGATCGGCGCCGGGGCCGCGTTCGTCGCGGTCGCGCTGCTCGTGGGCCAGGTGGTCGCACCCGGCCGGGCGCTCGGCGTCCTCGCCGTCACCCCCGTCGTGGTCGCCGTCCTGGCCGTCGCGCTCGGGACCCGCCGGCTGTGGCACGCCCGGGGGATCCCGGTCGTCACGGCTCTGGGCTGGTTCCTGCCCTGGGCCGGGCCGCTGCCGATCGCGCTGGCCTCGGCCGGGCTCGTCGGGGTCGTCGCCCTGCTGTCGGTCCGTGGACGCGCGGTCCGCCTCCCCGGCATCCGTGGTGCCGGTGTCCGTGGGGGGACGGCATGAGCACCCGGCCCAGCACGCTCGCCCTGCTCCCGCTCTCGCCCGAGGTCGCGACCGCCCGGTCCGGCCCGGCGCTCGGGGCCCGGACCCACCACGCCGTCCACGGCCTCGCCGACGTGCACCCCCGCCTCTCCGCCCGGCCCGCCGGCCGGCGCGGGATCGGCCGGGCCGGGATCGCCGGGATCGCGGCCCTCCTGCTCCTCGGTGCCGCGGCGGTGGCGGCACCGAGGCTCACCGCGGTGGTCGTCGCCGGCGTCCTGATCGCCGCGTACGCCGCGGCGACCGGATACAAGCTGCTGCTCGTCCGCCGCGCGGTCGCGGACGACCCGACGATCCACGTCAGCGACGACGACGCCCGCGCCGCCACCGACCTGCCCGTCTACACGGTCCTCGTCCCCGCCTACCAGGAGCCGGAGGTCGTCGGCCAGCTGGTCGGTGCCCTCGCGGCGCTGGAGTACCCGGCCGACAGGCTGGAGGTCCTCCTGCTGCTGGAGGAGGACGACGTCGAGACCCGGGCCGCGGCCGAGCGCGTCATCCCCGGCACCCCGGTGCGGATCGTCGTCGTGCCGCCCTCGGAGCCGCGGACCAAGCCCAAGGCCTGCAACTTCGGGCTCACCGAGGCGCGCGGTGAGTTCGTCACGATCTACGACGCCGAGGACCGGCCGGATCCGCTGCAGCTGCGCCGCGCGGTGGTCGCCTTCCGGCGCGGTGGCGAGGACCTCGCCTGCCTGCAGGCGCGGCTGAGCTACCACAACGCGGACCAGAACCTCCTGACCCGCTGGTTCACCCTCGAGTACGACGTCTGGTTCCGCTGGCTGCTCCCCGGCCTGATGGCCACCCGCGCGCCGATCCCGCTGGGGGGCACGTCGAACCACATCCGCCGCGACGTCCTGGTCGGCATGGGCGGCTGGGACGCCTGGAACGTCACCGAGGACGCCGATCTCGGGGTCCGCCTGGCCCGGCACGGGTGGGCGACCGCGATGCTCGGCAGCACCACCCTCGAGGAGGCCAACAGCGACGCGATCAACTGGGTCAAGCAGCGTTCCCGCTGGTACAAGGGCTATCTGCAGAGCGTGCTGGTGGCGCTGCGGGAGCCGCGGGAGCTGTACCGGGCGATCGGTGCCCGCGGGATCGCCGGGCTGCTGCTGTTCGTGCTCGCGACCCCGGTGCTCGCGCTGCTCAACCCGGTCTTCTGGTTCCTCACCGCGCTCTGGTGGGTGGCCGAGCCGCCGTTCGTCGAGTCGCTGTTCCCGCCGGTGACCTTCTACCTGGGATCCGCGGTGTGGATCATCGGGGTGCTCGCGGCGATCCACACCGGGATCGCGATCTCGCGGGTCGCCGGCAAGCCCTGGCTCGCGCCGGCCGCGCTGCTGGTGCCGCTCTACTGGGTCCTGATGTCGCTGGCCGCGGCGAAGGCCGTGCTGCAGCTCGCGTTCCGCCCGTCGTACTGGGAGAAGACGACCCACGGGCTCGACGCCTCCCCGTCCTCGATCGCCACCGTCCCCTCCGGGAGCACCTCGTGACCGCCGTCCTCGAGAGGCCGGCCACCCGGCACTCCGCCCCGCCGCGCCCGGTGCGCGCCCGGGCCGTGTTCGCCGCCGCCGCGGCCCTCTACCTGGCGCTGGGCACGGTCCTGGTGTTCGGCTTCGACTCGATCATGGAGGACGCGCTCTCCCGGGTCTCCGCGGCGAGCTCCGTCTGGTCCGCGGTGGACCCGAAGCTGGCGGCCGTCGGGTTCGTGTGGACGCCGCTGCCCGCGCTGCTGATGGTGCCGTTCACCGTGCTGCGCCCCCTCTGGCCCGCCCTGGTCTCGACCGGCTTCGCCGCCGTGGTGATCTCGGCGCTGTCGATGGCGGGCGCGGTCGCGGCCGTGCACGGGATCCTCGCCGACCTGCGGGTCCGGGGCACCGCCCGATGGCTGGTCACGGCACTGTTCGCGCTCCAGCCGCTGATCCTGGTCTACGCCACGAACGGCATGACCGAGGCGCTGCTCATGCTCTGCCTCCTGGTCTCCGCCCGTCGGCTGCTGCGCTGGCTACGGGCCGGCGAGGGGACCGGCCGGCGGGCGCACGATCTCGTCGTCGCCGGCATCGCGCTGGGCGTCGGCTACCTGGCGCGGTACGAGGCGATCGTGGCCGCGGCCGCCGTCACGCTGCTGGTCGTGGCCGTGACCTGGTGGCGCACCCGGGACCGGAACGCCGTGCTGGTCGACGCGCTGCTGGCCGGCCTCCCCGCCGCCGCGGCCTTCGTGATCTGGGCGCTGCTCAGCTGGCTGACGGTCGGCTCCCCGTTCGAGCAGTTCACCTCGGCCTACGGCAACGCGGCCCTGACCGGGGCGAGCCGCTCCGGATCACTCGGCGACGTGGCGGCGCAGGTCCTGCTGCTCGCGCCGCTGGCCCTGCCGCTGCTGGTCGCGGCCTGCTGGCGGCGTCCACTGGCCGCCCTCGCCCCGGTGGCCGTGTTCGGCTCGGTGCTGGTGTTCGAGTGGCTGCTGCGCGCGGCGGGCGACCTCTTCGGCTTCCTGCGCTACCAGATCATGGTGATCCCGCTGCTCGCCGTGGTGCTCGCACTGCTGCTGGCCGAGGCCCGCCCCCGGCGCGGCCTGCGCACCGCCGGCGCGGCCCTGCTCGCGATCGTGGCGTTCGGCGGCGCGGCCGTCACGTCCGGCCTGCTGGTCCTGAACGGCACCACCCTGGCCAGCCAGGAGTACCTGCGCATCCGCCCCGTCGTCGACTCGGTGCTGGACCGGCCCACGATCGCCGGTGCGAACGGCATGTGGGCGGGCGACCGCGCCCTGGCCGCCCGGATCGACGCCCTGGACCTGCCACCCGGCAGCGTCCTCGCGGACAGCGGCTCGGCCTTCGCCGTGCTCGCCGCGAGCGCGCACCCGCAGGCCTTCCTGATCACCTCCGACACGGGTTTCGACGCCGCGCTGGCCGATCCGCCCGCCCACGGCATCCGCTACGTGCTCCGCAACGAGCAGGGCGGCATCGACGCGGTCCGCACCACCTGGCCGAATCTCGCCTCCACGGGCTGGGCCCAGGAGATCGCCTCGATCCCGGCCGCCACGCCGTGGTCCTACTCGTGGACTCTCTGGCAGGTGACCCCGCAGACTGGGCGGTGATGCGCCGCCTCCTCCCGCTCCTGCTGCTCGCCCCGCTGCTCGCGGCCGCCTGTTCGGCTCCCGCAGCGGGGCCGTCCCCTGCGCCGTCCGCGCCTCCCGGGTCGGCGACGGCGGCCGTGGTCCCGGCCTCGCCGGGCGACCGGACCCTGTCCCTCACCCGCCCCGAGGGCGCCCGGGAGGCGATCGTCGTCCATCCCGCGTCGGCGAGACCCGGTGCGGCGCTGGTGGTCGTGATGCACGGCAGCGGCGGAACCGGGGAGGACATGCGCGGCCTGGGGTTCGACGACCTGGCGGCCCGCGACGGCGTGATCATGGCCTACCCACAGGGGCTGAGCGGGACGTGGAACGCGGGCGCCTGCTGCGGCAGCGCCGCGTCGAAGAAGATCGACGACGTCGGCTACCTGACCGCGCTGGCCGCCACGCTCGTCGGCACGGACGGTGTGGACCCGCGCAGGGTCTACGCCGTCGGCTTCTCCAACGGCGCGATGATGAGCTACACCTGGGCCTGCGCGGGCGGCGCGCTCGCCGGGATCGGCCCGGTGGCGGGCGCCACCACCGGCCCCTGCCCGAGCCCCACCCCCACCAGCGTGATCGCCCTCGCGGGCACCGCGGACGACCGGGTGAAGATCGAGGGCCGCCCCGAACGCGGCTGGGACTCCCTCGAGGTCACCCTCGCGCCCTTCCTCACCGCCGACGCCTGCGCCGCGCCCGCGACCAGCACGGACGGCCCCGCGACCCTCACCACCTGGGCCTGCGGGGGCGGCCACACGGTCGTCCGGGACGTGCTGGCGGGGCAGGGGCATTCGTGGCCGGACTCGGCGACCGGATTCCTCTGGGAGAAGCTGGGGATCTGAGCGGCGCGACAACGATCCACCGACGCTCGACCGCACAATCACGGGCCGCACCTGGGCCTGATTCCCGAAGCAGAAGCTCTGCGCCGTTCCCGGGCCGTCAAGCCACGGGTGGGGCTGACGACGGGGCGGGCTTCGTCGACTCCGACGGAACGATCGGTGGGGACGAGGCAGGCGGGTCAACCACAGGTGGCTTCGAGGCAGGCGGATTCGAGGCAGGCGGACTCACGACCGGTGGGGCCGACGAGACGGGCGGCCGCGGAGCCGACGACGAGGGCGGCAGGGGCGCCGTGGTGGGCGGCGTGCTCGGCCGGCTGAATAGCCACTCCCAGATCGTCCGGCTTTGCTGCACCGGCGCAGTAACCGGCGGCGTCCCGCTGATCGGGCTGCAGTAGTAGTTGGGCGTCCCCGCGACCGGCGTGCAGTAGGCGTAGAAGCCGGTGCCGGGGGCGGCCGGGCGGGTAGGCTCGGCACTGGCCGTGGCCGCCATCATCAGCGATGCCCCGACCGCGACCGTCACCACGACACCCACAGCCGTCGCGGTCCATCGACGGGAACTCCATTTCGGCACGGTCGCTCCTTCTGCAGAAGAACTCTCGCAGAGGGGGACGGCTCCCGGCCGCCGGTGGTTGCCGGTCGAACGGAGCAATGCGGACAGAATGCCGCGACGGTCGCCGAGCGGTCGGGCGACTCCTACACGAGGGCTGCGGGCACAACTGTGCGTTGCGGCGGCGCGGGCAACCGGCCGAGCAGTTCAACCCGGTGAACCATGTTCCGCGAGGGCGGCCCTCCGGCCCACCTCGGTGGATGGAACCGATCACCGTGATCGTCCACTCGCCTTTGTGGATCAGATGATGATGCCGCAGACACAACAACACCAGATCCCCGACCGCCGTGTCCCCGCCCTGCGACCAATGCGTCACATGATGAGCGCTCGTCCACTGTCCAGGGACGTCACACCCCGGGTGAGCGCACCCGCCGTCCCGCTGGTCCAGAGCCCGCCGCATCGCCGGAGTCACCAGGCGGCTGCGCCGCCCCACATCCAACGGCTGCCCCTTGGCGCCGAGCACGATCGGCACCACGTGCTCCAGCGAAATCTCCGCACACGCCACCGCCACCGCCGTCTCCGGCAGCTCGACCGCCAACCCCTCACCGAGGATCGTCCGCTGCGGTACCACCGCCCGCGCCGCTTCCAGCCGAGCCGACGCCGCACGGGCCGACATCCGCTGCGCGGACCGCAGAAGATCTGCCGTGTCCTTGTAGCCCAGGTCCCCCGCCAACCCGCGGGAGTCGATCTCGGCGACGATCGCGAGATGCTGCGCGTCGAAAGAACTCTGCCGCGTTTGGCCGCCTTCGCCTGACACCGCCGGCCTACTCCGGCAGCGACATGTCCTTCTTCGCCGCGGCGATCAGCCTTTCCCGCCCCGCGCTGACGTCCGCCCGGAGCCGCTCGTACTCCCCTGGCGTCATCCCCTCCCTGATCCCGGCGCTCAACCGCTCCAGGCCCAGCCGCACCTCGTTCGCGAGATCCACCGACCGGCGGGGCGCCAGGAGCCTGATCCGGGTCAACGCCCCGCGAACCCCCCGGATCGCCTCGCGGAGCGCCTCCCCCGTCGCCCCGTCCGCACTCTCGGCCTCGCTCGACGTCCGATGGTGGCGGTACGAGGCACGGGTCGCGGCGTAGGTGGCGTCGATGAAGTCGAAGTAGGCCTTGGCCAGCTCCTCCCGCGCCCACTTCACGGTCTCCCGCCGCCCGGCGAAGTAGGTGGTCGCCACCAGCGTCGCGACACTCACGACCGCACCGGCCGCAGCGATGTAGGTGGTGACGTTCCACCCCGCCGCCGCGGGAACCTGAGCGAGATCGACCGACACCGGACGATCGTGCCCGGGTGGGCACGGTCCCGACAATCACCGAACCGACTCCGTCGTCCCCGAGGGCGGTGCGTGACCACCTCGCGGCCCGGTGTGCCGTGGGGTGGTGGGCAGAGGGTCAGCCGACCTGGCTGGTCCAGACGACGTCGGCGGAGGACGAGAAGATGCTGCCGGTGTACTGGACCTGGTAGGTCCCCTTGAGGCCCGGGTTCTTGAAGCAGACCCCGCCGGAGACGCTGCCGCCCGCGGCGAGGTTGCCGGAGTTCAGCGTGTTGCCCTCGGCCAGCGTGGAGACGACGATCGCGCCGTTCGGGTCCTGCAGCTTCCAGTCGAACTGGTTGTAGCCGGCCTGCGACGTCGAGCCGTTCCTGTACGACACCGTCGTGCAGAGAACCTTCTGCCCGAAGCTCGTGGACGCCTTGAGCGCCGTGGCCGTGAGCGTGACGCCGTCGTTGACCTGTGCCTGCCCGGCCGCGACCGGGCCCTTGGCGGAGTCGCCGGCCGCAGCGGCCGAGGCCGCTCCCCCGCCCGCGGGAGCGGCGGTGGTGCCGGAGCCGCCGGAGCCGAGGCCGGCGATCACACCCAGGAGGACGGCGAGCACGACGACGCCGCCGAACACGAACGGCCACTTACGGCGCTTGCGCGGCGCAGGGGCGGGCTGACGCTGCTGGGGAACCTGAGCGAACTGCTGCGGGTATCCGTAGGGCGCACCGTCCTGCTGTCCGGGCCAGCCGTAGCCGTGCTGCTGTTGCGGGTCGTAGGGCCGTCCGTGCTGCGGGGTCTGCGGTGTGGTCACGCAGGACCCATCGCCTTTCGTCTCGCGACCTGTTAGCCAAGGCACTGCGCGATCGTCACCTTTGATGATCAGGCAGATGCACTCCGTGACAGGCACGGAGGAGGAACTCCGACCGCGACAGTCGTGACGGGTCGACCGCGTGGGGATCAGCGTGTGGGGATCAGCGTGTGGGGATCAGCTCGCGTGGCGGCGGCCCAGCGCCCGGTAGCTCCAGCCCGCGGCCTCCCACACATCCCGGTCCAGCGCGTTGCGCCCGTCGAGGACCCGCTTCTGCCGCACGATCTTCCCGAACGCCACCGGGTCCAGCTCCCGGAACTGGCGCCACTCCGTGAGCAGCAGGACCGCGTCGGCGCCCCTCGCCGCCTCCTCCGCCGTGTCCGCATAGTCGATCTGCGGCCAGTGCTTGCGGCAGTTCTCGATCGCCGCCGGATCCGTCAACACCACCGTCGCACCCTGCAACTGCAGCTGCGCCGCCACGTTCAACGCCGGCGAATCCCGGATGTCGTCCGACTCGGGTTTGAACGCCGCCCCCAACACCGCCACCCGCTTCCCCAGCAGCGAACCGTCGAGCACCTCACGCGCCAGCTCCACCATCCGGATCCGCCGACGCATGTTGATGTTGTCGACCTCCCGCAGGAACGTCAGCGCCTGATCCGCACCCAGCTCCCCCGCCCGCGCCATGAACGCCCGGATGTCCTTCGGCAGACACCCCCCACCGAAACCCAGCCCCGCGTTGAGGAACTTGCGGCCGATCCGGTCGTCGTGCCCGATCGCGTCCGCCAGCTGCTTCACGTCCGCGCCGGTCGCCTCGCACAACTCCGCCATCGCGTTGATGAACGAGATCTTCGTCGCCAGGAACGAGTTCGCGGCGGTCTTCACCATCTCCGCCGTGGCGTAGTCCGTGACCACCTTGGGGGTCTCGGCGGCGACGATCGTCGCGTAGACCTCGTCGAGCAGGGCATGCGCGGTGTCGGCGTTCTCGTCCGGCAACCCGTACACCAGACGGTCCGGGTGCACCGTGTCCTGCACCGCGAAACCCTCCCGCAGGAACTCCGGATTCCACGCCAGCATCGCGCCCGGGACCTTGTCCCCCACCAGCTCCGCGAGCCGAGCCGCGGTCCCGACCGGCACGGTCGACTTCCCGACGACGAGCTCGCCGGCCGCCAGCACCCCGATCAGCGACTCGACCGCCGACTCCACGTACCGCAGGTCCGCCGCGTACTCCCCACGCTTCTGCGGCGTCCCCACACACACGAAGTGCACCCGAGCACCCGCGGCGTCACCGAAGTCCGTGGTGAAGCGCAACCGCCCCGACGCCAGCGACTCCGCCAGCAGCTCCTCGAAGCCCGGCTCGAAGAACGGCGTCCGCCCCGCCGCCAGCATCGCGATCTTGGGCTCGTCGACGTCGACGCCCACCACCTCGTGCCCCAGCTGCGCCATCGACGCGGCGTGCACCGCACCGAGATACCCGCAGCCGATCACCGAGATCCTCATGTGCTCCCCCGCCCGGTCGTCGCTCGCGTCCCGACGGTAGTGGAGCGCACCGGGGCGCCCGCAGGCGCCGGTGTCGGGCGAACGCCTCGTGAACGGCGGTCAGCCGGCCCACGTCGGGAGCAGGCCCGAGGCCGCCGCCTCGGCGAGGGAGGGCGCGTCGCGGTCCTTGTCCGAGAGGACCAGGTCGAGGCCCGACGGCCAGGGCAGGCCCAGCTCCGGGTCCAGCGGGCTAATCCCGTGCTCCGCCGACGGGTTGTAGGGCTCCGAGCAGAGGTAGGTGGCGATCGTGTCGTCCTCGAGCGCCACGAACGCGTGCCCCAGCCCCTCGGTGAGATACACCGCGCGCGCGGACCCCGCGTCGAGCTCGACGGCCTCCCACTGCCCGAACGTCGGCGATCCCACCCGAACGTCCACCACCACGTCCAGCAACCGCCCCGAGGGGCACGACACGTACTTCGCCTGCCCCGGCGGCACGTCCGCGAAGTGCACCCCCCGCACCACCCCGGCCGCCGACACCGACTGGTTCGTCTGCTTCACCACCAGGTCGAAGCCCAACGCCTCCCGGAACACCGGCCCCTGGAACGGCGCCACGAACGACCCCCGGGAGTCCGGGAACACCGTCGGCTCGAACACCCACGCCCCGGCGATCCCCAGCTCGCGGACCTTCATCGCGCCGCACCGGCCTTCAACGGCTCCCACCAGGCACGACTCTCCTGATACCACGCCACCGTGTCCGCCAGCCCGGCCTCGAACGACACGCGCGGCTCGTAGCCCAGCTCGTCGCGGATCTTCGACCAGTCCACCGAGTACCGCCGGTCGTGACCCAAGCGGTCCGCCACCGGCTCCACCGACGACCAGTCCGCCCCCACCGCGTCCAGCAGCTTCTCCGTGAGCGCGCGGTTCGTCAGCTCCGTCCCGCCGCCGATGTTGTAGACCTCACCGGCCCGCCCCCGCTCCGCCACCGCCGCGATCCCCGCGCAGTGGTCCGACACGTGCAACCAGTCCCGCACGTTCAGCCCGTCCCCGTAGAGCGGCACCTTCCGCCCGTCCAGCAGGTTGGTGACGAACAACGGGATCACCTTCTCCGGGAACTGGTGGGACCCGTAGTTGTTCGAGCACCGCGTCACGCTCACGTCCAGACCGTGCGTCCGGAAGTACGAGCGCGCCAACAGGTCCGAACCCGCCTTCGACGCCGAGTACGGCGAGTTCGGCTCCAGTACGTGCTCCTCCGACCACGACCCCGACTCGATCGACCCGTACACCTCGTCCGTGGACACGTGCACGAACTTGCGCACCCCGCCGTCCAGCGCCGCCTGCAACATCACCTGCGTGCCCACCACGTTCGTCGACACGAAGTCCGCCGCACCCGCGATCGAGCGGTCCACGTGCGACTCCGCCGCGAAGTGCACCACCACCTCGCAGCCCTCCACGGCGCGCGCCGCCGCCGCGGGATCACGGACGTCACCCACCCGCAGCTCCACGTCCAGGCCGGCCAGGTTCTCCCGCCGCCCCGCGTACGTCAGCAGGTCCAGCACCCGCACCTCACCCGACAGCCCGGGATACACCCCCGCCGCGAGCGACCGCACGAACGCAGAGCCGATGAACCCCGCCCCACCCGTCACCAGTACACGCACCCGGCGAGGGTAGCGGCGCGGCACCACCGGAGAATGACGCCCATGCGCGCGCTCATCCTCGGTGCCGGTGGCCAGCTCGGCCGCGCTCTCGCGGCGGCCCTCCCGGACGCCCGGGCGCTGACCCGCGCCGACCTCGACCTCGCCGATCCCACGGGCCCGGACTGGGGCGCGTACGACACCGTCCTCAACGCCGCCGCCTACACGAAGGTCGACGCCGCCGAGACCGCGGAGGGGCGCCGCGCCGCCTGGGCGGCCAACGCCGCCGGGCCCGCCGCGCTCGCCCGGATCGCCGCTGCCCACGACCTCCGGCTCGTGCACGTCTCCACCGAGTACGTCTTCGACGGCACCCACGACGGCCTCGTCCCCGAGACCGCGCCGATCGCGCCGCTCAGCGCCTACGGGGCGTCGAAGGCCGCCGGGGACGCCGCCGTCGCCGTGTACGAGCGGAGCTGGATCGTGCGGCCCACGTGGGTGATCGGCGACGGCGCCAACTTCGCCCGCACGATGCTCGGCCTGGCGGGGCGCGGGATCAGTCCGACCGTCGTCGCCGACCAGATCGGGCGGCCGACCCTGGCGGCGGACCTGGCACGCGGCATCGTGGCGCTCCTCGACGCCGAACCCGGCACCTACCACCTCACGAACGGCGGCGAGCCCGCGAGCTGGGCCGAGGTGGCCCGGTTCGTCTTCGAGCGGGCCGGCCGGGATCCCGGCGACGTCACCGAGACCACGACCGCGGAGTACTTCGCGGACAAGCCGGACGCCGCCGCGCGGCCGCTGAACTCCGTCCTCGACCTGAGCAAGGCCGAGAAGCAGGGCGTCGCGCTGCCGGACTGGCGGGAGAGCCTGGCAGGCTACCTCGCGTGAAGGGCATCCTCCTCGCCGGTGGCACCGGCACCCGTCTGCACCCCATCACGCGCGGGGTCTCCAAGCAGCTCTTGCCCGTCTACGACAAGCCGATGATCTACTACCCGCTCTCGGTGCTCATGCTCGCCAGTGTGCGGGAGGTCCTGGTGATCACCACCCCGGACGACCGGGCCCAGTTCGAGCGCCTCCTCGGCGACGGCAGCGAGTTCGGCATCGCCCTGAGCTACGCTGTGCAGCCCGAGCCCAACGGCATCGCCCAGGCCCTGGTCATCGGCGCCGACCACGTCGGGGGCGACGAGGTCGCGCTCGTGCTGGGGGACAACATCTTCCACGGCCCCGGCTTCTCCGGGATGCTGCGCGACGCCCGCACCGGGCTCCGCGACGGCCACGACGGCTGCGTGCTCTTCGGCTACCCGGTGAAGGACCCGGAGCGCTACGGCGTGGGTGAGGCGGACGCCGACGGGCGGCTGCTCTCCATCGAGGAGAAGCCCGAGAAGCCCCGCTCGGACCGCGCCATCACCGGCCTCTACCTCTACGACGCCGGCGCCGTCGAGATCGCCCGCGGCCTGCGCCCGTCGCCCCGCGGGGAGCTCGAGATCACCGACCTCAACCGCGCCTACCTCGACCAGGGCCGCGCCCGCCTCGTCGACCTCGGCCGCGGCTTCGCCTGGCTCGACACCGGCACCCACGAGTCCCTCATCGAAGCCGGGCTCTACGTCCAGGTCCTCGAGAACCGCCAGGGCATCCGCATCGCCTGCCTCGAGGAGGTCGCGCTGCGCATGGGCTACATCACCCCGGACGCCTGCTACGCCCTGGGCGAGCAACAGGCCAAGAACGGCTACGGGCAGTACGTGATGGACGTGGCCCGCGCCGCGCGCTAGCCCCGCCCCGCCCCGCGCCGTGGGCCGGGTCCGCGGACCGGGTGGGTGCTCGCTACGCCCGCCGCCGGCCGGGCGAGGGCCGACGGTCGTAACGGACGGCTCGGGAGGGGCGACGAGTCACAGGAACGAGGGAGGCTCGGGAGCATGTCCGAAGCGCGGGTCGCGGTGTGCGTTCCGGTGTACAACAAGGAGCTGTTCCTGGCCGAGACGATGCAGAGCATCCTCGACCAGACGTTCACCGACTTCGAGCTCGTCGTGCTCGACAACGCCAGCTCGGACGACTCCGTCGCCATCGCGACCAAGTTCTCCGACCCCCGGGTGCGGGTCGAGCAGAACGCCACCACCGTGCCCCCCACGGTGAACTTCAACCGCGTGGTGCGGCTGTCCTCGGCGCCGTTCGTGCTGGTGGTCATGGCGGACGACATCCTCGATCCAGATCTGCTGGAGCGCCAGGTCGACGCGCTCGAGTCCGCACCGGACCTCGCCATGGTGGCGGTCCGCCACCACAACATCGACGAGGACGGCCACGTCGTCGCGAGGGACCGCTGTCTGCGCACACCGGATCTCCTCGGCCGGCGGACCCGGACCGAGCTCCTCCGGCGGGCGGTCCGGCACGGCGGGAACCCGATCGGCGGCCCGACCGCCGTACTGTTCCGCCGCACGGCGTTCGACGCGGCCGCGGGCTTCGCCGAGGACGAGCCGTTCTTCAGCACCGACATCAGCATGTGGCTCCGGTTGACCAGGCACGGCGACTACCTGGGCCTTCCCGAGACGCGCTGCCGGTTCCGGCTCAACTCGGGCTCGTACTCCGCCCGGATGGGGCGGGACGCCGTCCGGGTCCAGCGCCGCTGGGTCCGGGACCTTCGCCGGACCAACCGCCCGGACCTGCGACTCTCGGACCTCCTGTACGGGGACGCGCGGGCGCCGCTGACCTCGGTGCGCCAACAGCTGATCTTCGCCGCGTCGGCGCCGCCGAGCCCGGTCCAGCGGCTCGCGGCAGGAGTACTGGGACTGCGCACCCCCGGCCGGGCCTGAGCCCGGTCCGGTTCAGGGCCGGGCGGCCCGTTCGGCCGCCGCCACGAGGTCCTGCGCGGCCCGCCTCGGTGAGGCGAACTCGGCGTCGACGTCGTCGGCCCAGCCGCTCCACTGGTCGCAGGTCTCGACCAGCGCCTCGGCGAGCGCCTCCACCGTGGGCGGCACGACCCAGCACCCCGGACGATCCTGCAGGTTGGGAGCGATCCCCGAGACGTCGGACACCACGGTCTGCAGCCCGGCCACGTGCGCCTCGAGGGCCGTGAAGCCGTAGACCTCCTCGGTACTCGGCAGCACCAGCGTGTGGCACTCGGCAAGGAGCTCGACCACGCCGGCCTCGTCCAGGAACCCCCGGAAGTGCACGCTGTCGGCGACGGCGAGCTCCGCGGCCAGCGCCTTGAGGGGCTCCATGAGCACCCCGTCGCCCGCGATGTCGAGTGTCGCCTTCCCGGCCAGCGGCGCGAACGCGCGCAACAGCGCCGCGACGTTCTTGCGCTCGATGAGCTGTCCGACGTAGACGAACCGGTGCGGCCCTCCGGCTTCGCCGTCGCGGAGCTCCCGGACCCGGTGCATGAACTCGTCGAGCTCGACGCTGTTGACCGAGGTCACGACACGATCCGGAGCGGCGCCGTCGTGGATGGCCGCGTCCCGGGCCGCCGGACCGGGCACGATGACGGCGCCGGCGTTGCGGAACACGAACGACCGCACCGCGTGGAGCAGCCCGCCGCCGAACTGCCGGCTGTGCAGCGTGCTCTCGGCGTAGATCATGTACGGCTTGCGCAGCACCTTCGACCAGAACACGACCGCCAGGTTCGCCGGCTGCCAGAACGCCTGGATGATCACCGCGTCCGACCCCTTGACCAGCCTGCGCGCCACCCCCGGGCGGAGCAGGCCCATCGGGCTGTCCAGCCGGCGCGCGATCGCGGCGGGCAGCGGCACCCGCCAGCAGCCGACCAGGCTGGACGGGTAGTCGGGCGACGGGCGCCAGGTCCAGTGGCGGACCTTCTCCTCCCGGAAGAAGAACGCGGCGCTGAAGTCGACGAGCGCGGTCAGCTCACGGAACATCGGCTCCCGGTAGGGGGCCTGCACGTCCCCCAACCACACGATCTTCACGGTCTCTCCCATCGGGGATCCGGCCTCGAGGGCCACGGAGTGGGGTGGGAACGAACCGGGTCGGTGCGACGCGGCGCTGCTGCGCGACCCACGGTTACGTCGTGTACCGGTGGAAATGGTGTTACAGCCGGAGTGGTCAGGGGAAGTCGCCGGCCCGGACGAGTCGGGTGGCCTCGCCCACGTTCCACTACGGAGAGTGTCCAATTGACCTCTCAGAGAAGGAATTCCCGTCGGTGAACGCCGGCGAGGGCCTTGCGTGACCGACTCCACACTAGACTGATCGGGTTGCACTTCCACCTCGGGATTGTTCCCAAAATGGGCCCATTCTAGGGTCCATATCTACGCAGAGTGAGTACTCCACTCAGAGTAGAGCCTATGAGTTCCCCCGGAGGGGCTAACGTCGGGACGGAGAGCGACGAACTCTGCTTCGAAGGGCTCGTCTCGTCGACGCAGGTCGCGAACGCGCCAAACGACTACTCTATGTGATGCACCCGAAGTGATGGGGGCCAAGATGTCGCAGTCGATCCTGCCGCTCGCCGACGGTGATCCGGGTTCCGAGGGAACCGCGGGTCCTCCGTCGGCAGGGGCGCGGTCCGACCTGACTCCGTCGACCGCGCACCAGATCCGTCGGGTGCCGGACCGGATCGAGCCCGTGGTGCGCCCCTGGGCGGGCCTGGGCTCGATCGGCTCGATGAAGGCCTGGATGGTCCTGCTGCCCGTCGACGCCGTCGCGCTCGCCGCACCCGCGCTCTGGGTGCCCGCGCACTTCAAGGGACTGCTCGCGTGGGCGGCGCTGTCGCTGGTACTGCTGTTCATGGGCGGCTGCTACCGGCCCCGGCTGCACGTCAGCGTCCTCGACGAGCTCCCGGCCCTGCTCGGGCGGGTACTGACGGCGGCCGCCGTGATCGCCACGATCTTCGCGCTCTGGCACGACCAGGACGAGGTCATGGTGTTCCTCGGCACCGGCATCGTCGGGATCGGACTCCTCGTCGTGGGCCGAATGATCACCAGCTCCGTGATCCTCACGGCACGCCGCCGGCGCATCGTCTGCCACCGCACCGTGGTGGTCGGGGGCGGTGTCGAGGCGGCCGAGCTCATGCTCCTGCTCGACCGCTATCCCCAGTACGGCCTCTTCCCGGTCGGGTACGTCGGCCCGACGGCCGGGCCGGCCGCGGTCGCGGCGTCCCGGCTGGGCGGGCTCGACGACCTCGACAGGGTCGTCCGGTCCACCTCGTCCGACGTCATCCTCGTCGCGGACGGGGAGCACCCCGAGTCCGCCCTGCTCGACGCCCTGCGCAGCCCGGCCCTGGCCCACTGCGACCTCATGCAGGTCCCGCGGATGCACCAGTTCTGCCGCCAGTCCGGTGCGGACGACCACATCGGATCCATCCCGATCGTCCGGATCCACCGACCGCGGCTGCGCGGTCCGGCACGGGTGGTGAAGCGCGGCGCCGACATCCTCGTCAGCGGTGTGGTCCTGCTCGTCCTGGCGCCGCTGCTCACGTTGTGCGCGATCGCGGTCCGCCTCGAGGGCGGTCCCGGGGTGCTCTTCCGGCAGGAGCGGGTGGGCCGGGACGGCAAGCTCTTCACCTGTCTGAAGTTCCGGTCGATGCGGCCTGCCACCGCCGAGGAGTCCGCCACCAACTGGTCCATCGCCGCGGACTCGCGGGTGGGCCGGGTCGGCAAGGTGCTCCGGCGGACCGGGCTCGACGAGCTCCCGCAGCTGTGGAACATCCTCGTCGGCGACATGACGCTCATCGGGCCGCGGCCCGAGCGCCCGCACTTCGTCATGAAGTTCTCCGAGGAGTTCCCGACCTACCGGCACCGGCACCGGGTGCGGGCGGGGCTCACCGGCCTCGCCCAGGTCTCCGGTCTGCGGGGCGACACCCCGATCGCGGACCGGGCACGGTTCGACAACTACTACATCGAGAACTGGTCGCTGTGGCTCGACTTCAAGATTCTGCTCCGGACGTTCTCCGAGGTCTTCCTGGCCCGCGGCCGATGACCGAGGCCCCGCGCGCCGAACCGGGCCGACCGCTGTCCGTGCTCGTCCTCGGCATGCACTACGCACCCGAGTCCACCGGGAACGCCCCCTACACGACCGGGATGGCCCGCGGCCTGGCCGCCGCCGGACACAGTGTCCGCGTCGTCACCGGCTACCCGCACTATCCACAGTGGCGGGTCGCCGAGGGCTACGGCGGGCTCCGGATGCACGAGCTCGACGGCGACGTCGCGCTGACCCGGGTCCGCCATCCCGTCCCGGCGCAGCCCACCGCCGTCCGCCGGATCCTGATGGACGCGGCGTTCACCGTGCATGCGGCCGCGGTGCGCGGCCCGCGCCCGGACGTCGTGATCGCCGTGAGCCCGGTGCTGCTGACGGTCGCCGCAGGCCTGACCTGGCGTTCGCCCGGACGGACCGCGCTCGGTGTCGTGATCCAGGACCTCTACAGCCGCGCGCTGGTCGAGACCGGGATGGCCTCCGGGCGGGCCGCCCTCGGGGCGGCGGCGCTGGAGGGCGCCCTGTTGCGGCGGGCGGACGGTGTGGCCGTCGTCCACGAGAACTTCGTCCGCAACCTCGAGGGGCTCGGCGTCGACACCGGGAAGGTCTCGGTGATCCGCAACTGGTCGCACGTGGAGCGCTCGCGCACCGACCGGGCCGCGACGCGGGCACGCCTCGGCTGGGGCGCGGACGAGATCATCGCGCTGCACGCCGGGAACATGGGGGCGAAGCAGGGCCTCGAGAACGTCGTCGCGGCCGCGCGCCGGGCGGACGCCGAGGGCTCCCCCGTGCGCTTCGTGCTGCTGGGCGACGGCAACCGGAGGACACAGCTGGAGGCCGCCGCTCGGGGCGTGGAGCGGCTGTCGTTCCTCGACCCGTTGCCGGACGGCGAGTTCGAGGCGGCTCTCGCCGCTGCGGACGTGCTGGTCCTCAACGAGGCGGAGTCGGTGGCCGAGATGTCGGTCCCCAGCAAGCTGACGTCGTACTTCGTGTCGGGCCGGCCGGTCGTCGCCGCGACGGACCGGCGCAGCGCCGCCGCCGCCGAGATCGACCGCTCCGGTGCGGGGGTCCGGGTCGACACCGGTGCTCCGGACGCGCTGCACCGTGCCATTGCCGAGCTCGGGGCCGACGCCGGGCGCTGCTCGGCACTGGGCGCGCTCGGTGTGGTCTATGCGGACCAGAACCTTACTGCTAACGCAGCAGCCGCCGCGTACGATTCCTGGATCGTCGGCCTCGCGGCCGGGCGGACCCGGCGGGGTCGCTCTCCGCAGGTGGGCGCACGTTCGATGTCGAGACGAGGAGTTTGATGCCGAGTCATCGCGGGCCCTTGCCGCGACACGCCACGGTCTACGTCGCCGGCCACCACGGCCTGGTCGGATCCGCGATCGTGCGGCACCTGCGGGCCCAGGGGTTCGCGAACATCGTCGGCGCCCGCTCCGGCGAGGTCGACCTGCGTGACCCGGCTGCCGTCCGGGCCTGGTTCGACCGGACGAGGCCCGACGTCGTCGTCGACGCCGCCGCGCGGGTCGGCGGGATCCTCGCCAACTCCCGGGAGCCGGTCGAGTTCCTCTCCGACAACCTGCGCATGCAGCTCAACCTCATCGACACCGCGCACGCCTTCGACGTCGAGCACCTGCTGTTCCTCGGCTCCAGCTGCATCTACCCGAAGTTCGCCGAGCAACCGATCCGGGAGGACTCGCTGCTCACCGGGGCGCTGGAGGAGACCAACGACGCCTACGCGATCGCCAAGATCGCCGGGATCATGCAGGTCGACTCCTACCGCCGCGAGTACGGCCGGCGCTGGATCTCGGCGATGCCGACGAACCTCTACGGGCCCGGGGACAACTTCGACCTCCAGAAGTCCCACGTCCTGCCCGCCCTGATCCGCAAGTTCCACGACGCCACCGTCGCCGGCGCCGACGAGGTCGTCGTCTGGGGCACGGGGACCCCGCGGCGCGAGTTCCTCCACACCGACGACCTCGCCTCGGCGTGCCTGTTCCTGCTGGAGAACTACGACGAACCCGGCCCGATCAACGTCGGCTGCGGCGAGGACCTGGAGATCGGCGAGCTCGCCCGCATCGTCGCCGACACCGTCGGCTACCGCGGCGGCATCGTCTTCGACACGTCCAAACCGGACGGAACACCCCGCAAGCTCCTGGACGTCTCGCGGCTCACCGGCCTCGGCTGGAAGCCCACGATCTCCGTCCGAGACGGCATCGCCACCACCTACCGCTGGTACCTGGACAACGAGGACGACATCCGATGAGCGAGACCAAACGTGCGTTGATCACGGGGATCACCGGGCAGGACGGCTCCTACCTCGCCGAGCTGCTGCTGGAGAAGGGCTACGAGGTCCACGGCATCATCCGCCGCGCCTCCACCTTCAACACCCACCGCATCGACCACCTCTACCAGGACCCCCACGACCCGGACGCGCGGCTGTTCCTGCACTACGGAGACCTCACCGACGCCTCGCGCCTGGTCACCTTGATCGCCAAGGTCGCGCCGCAGGAGGTCTACCACCTGGCCGCGCAGTCGCACGTGCGGGTGTCGTTCGACGAACCCGAGTACACCGGCAACACCACCGGTGTCGGCACCACCCGGCTCCTCGAAGCGATCCGCATGGCCGGCATCGACACCCGCTTCTACCAGGCCAGCTCGTCGGAGATGTTCGGGGCGACCCCGCCCCCGCAGAACGAGGACACCCCCTTCTACCCTCGCTCCCCCTACGGCGCGGCGAAGGTCTACGGGTACTGGATCGCGCGGAACTACCGCGAGGCCCACGACATGTACGCCGTCAACGGCATCCTGTTCAACCACGAGAGCCCCCGCCGCGGCGAGACCTTCGTGACCCGCAAGATCGCCCGCGCCGCGGCACGCATCAAGTTGGGCATCGACACCGACGTCTACCTCGGCAACCTCGACGCGGTCCGGGACTGGGGCTACGCGCCCGAGTACGTCGAGGGGATGTGGCGGATGCTGCAGGCCGACGAGCCGACGGACTACGTCCTCGCGACGGGGACCGCCTACACCGTGCGGGACTTCGTGCGGTTCTGCTTCGACCACGTCGGGCTCGACTGGCAGGAGCACGTCAAGTTCGACCGGACCTACCTGCGCCCCACCGAGGTCGACTCGCTGATCGGCGATGCCACCAAGGCCCAGGAGATCCTCGGCTGGAAGGCGCAGGTCCTCCCCCCGGAGCTCGCCTCCATCATGACCCAGGCCGAGCTCGACGCACACCGCGGCTGACGGCAGGGGCCCCGGGGAGGACCCGGGGCCTGCCGTCAGAACCCGACGCCGTTCAGGGTGTTCCCGGTGATGACCGTGCCGCGGTCGTCGTAGATCCGGAAGACGTCCTGCGGCGCGGTGACCGCGGCGGCGGTGATCCGGTTGTCCGTGATCCGCCCGCCCGCCACCCCCTCGAACAGCACCGGGAGCACCGGGGCGCCGCAGAGGAAGCGGTTGCCCTCCACCCGGACCGTCGACGGGGTCGCCGGCGCACGTCCGCCCGGCGTGGTGGCCGTACCGCCGGCCAGGGCGTCGACCACGAAGATCCGTTCGGTGTTCACGGAGGCGTCGAAGTCGTTGTCGGTGACGAGGACGTCGGCCGAGCCGCTGATGATCTGCACGTGGGAGTGGTCCCGCAGCCCGCACTCGCGGAAGGTGTTGCCGCGCACGACGGTTCCGGTCGAGTAGTCCTCGACGTGCACCGCTTCCAGGGCGTACCCGCTGAAGCCGTTGCCCTCGATCACCGCCCGGTCGACATGGGCCAGGCCGACGCCGAACCCGTCCGGCGACTCCGTGCCCGAGAAGGTGCTGCCGACGACCCGGACACCACTGGTCGTGCCGTTGGGGCTGTTGAACTCGAGGGCGGTGTTGCGGTTGAGGGCGAAGGTGCAGCGCTCGACGGTGATGTCCGAGGTGGCCGCCGTGGACTCGTTGGTCTGCAGGAGGCCGTAGACCGTCGTGGTGATCACCGAGTCGGTGATCTGCAGGCCCGAGCTGCGCTCCTGGTCGCCGACGCGGATGCCGTGGCAGGTCGTGTCCGGGTACACGTCCATGTTCCCGACGAGCATGGAGCGCGACAGCGTGAGGTTCGTGAACGCACCGAGCCCGACCAGCACCGCATCGAAGGAACCGTTGCGGCGCAACGTGATCCCGTCGACCACGATGTCGTTGCCGGCGACGGCGAGCAAGGTCGCGAACCCGCCGCCCACCCCGCTCCCGAGGTCGAGGAAGGACCGGCCGGGGTCGCCGGCGAGGGTGACGCCGGACCGGGGGCTCAACGGGGCGCCGTCGATCCGGTAGTTCCCGGCCGGGAAGTAGAGCGTGCCGCCGGTGCGGCCGAGAGCGTCGAGGGCGGCGCGGATCCTCGCGTCGTCGCCGGCGCTGCCGTCGCCCACCGCGCCGTGGTCCCGGACGACGTCGACCACCGGCAGCCTCGTCAGCGCCGCGGATCCCGTGGGCGCGGACGGTGTGACCGACGGGCCCGGCGCGGCGCCGGCGAGTGACCGGGCCAGCACACCGGTGACCCCCGTCCCGGCCGCCACCAGCAGCCCGATCCCGAGCAGGGCCCGCCTGCCGATCCCGCGCCGGTCCCCCGCCGGTGCCGGGTTCTTCGGGGTCGCTCGGCCGCGACCTCGGTCCAGGAACACGAACAGGCTCACGCATCCCACCACGGTTGCCAGGGCCGCAACCGGCCAGTCCGCCTGCCCCGGCTGCCAGGAGGAGATCCTCCAGGCCAGGACGCCGCCCACGGCGGCGAGCAACAGTACCCCCGGCCAGGTCCTCCGGGCGCCCAGGAGCCCCGCGACGCCGCCGACGGCGGCGAGCGCGACGGCCGTCACGGCGTCCCCGAGATCCGACTCACCGCGCAGGACCCCGACCGGCCACCACAGCGGCAACGGGACACCGCCGACCACCAACCCGGTCACGCTCGTCGCCAGCATCCCGGCCCCCGCCATCACGGCGGCGGCCACGACCCCGGCGACAACGGCGTACCGGCGCGAGACCGTGCCGCTCACGGAGAATCAGGCTACGAACGCCGCGAACGGGATCGGTAGGACTTGCCGCCCGCTCCCGCGGAGACCGGGGTCCCACCGGCGGGCCGCTTCTTCGGCGCCGGCTCCTTTCGGGGCTCCGGGTCGACGGCCCGCTCCGCCACTGCCGGCTCCACCACTGCTGCCGGCTCCACCACGGCCGGCTCCACCACGGCTGTCTCCACCGCGGCCGGCGCGACGGGCTCCTCCTCCGGGAGGTAGGCGTCCCCGTAGCTGGTCCACGGCGACCCCGAGCTCTTCGGCACCCGGGTGAGGACCGTCCCGACGATCGGCAGCGAGGCCGAGCGGAGGAAGCCGTTGGCCGCCGCGATGTCCCGCTGGCTCGTGCCGCCCCAGCGCACGACGAGCAGGACGGCGTCGGCGTGGGCGGCGAGGTTCGCCGCATCGGCGACGGGCAGGACGGGTGGCGTGTCGAGGATGACGAAGTCGTAGCGCTCCCGCAGCGCCCGCAGGAGATCGGCCGCGCTCCGTGAGGACAGCAGCTCGTTGGGCCGGGGAACGGTGCGGCCGCTGGCGAGGACGTCGAAACCCACGCTCCGCTGGACGGCGTCGTCGAGGGCGACCTTGCCGGCGAGCACGCCGGTCAGCCCGACCGACGGCTCCAGGCCGAGGTAGTCCGCGGCCTTCGGCCGCCGCAGGTCGGCGTCCACGAGGATCACCCGGGCCCCGACGGCGGCCAGCGCCCCCGCGAGGCTGCACGCCGTGACGGTCTTGCCGTCCGCGGGCAGCGCGCTCGTCACGACCAGCATGCGGACGTCGCCGTCCACGTTCGCGAACTCCAGGTTGGTCCGGATGCGCCGGTACGCCTCGGCCCGCACGACCGCGTCCGGGGTCGGGCCGGCCGGCATGGCCACGGCCAGGGCGAGCTCGCGGGGAGCGGACTCGGCGGCATCGGGGACGAGTCCGAGCACGGCGGCATCGGTGATCTCCTCGAGCAGCTCGGCCGACCGGACGGAACGGTCGAGGGAGCGCCGGACGATCGCGGCCCCGATCCCCACCACGAGACCGACCACGGCGCCGATCACCAGGTTCAGCGCCAGCTTCGGGGACGCGGCGTCGGCCGGGGCGGTGGCCGGCTGCACGACCTCGGCACGCAGCACCGGGGTCGCGGACGCATCCGCGGTGCCGCCGGGCTGCGGCGTCTCGAGCTGGTCGACGAGACGGGTGAACGACCCCGTGACCTCGGAGGCGATCCGCTGAGCACCCGCGGCCGACCCGTCGCGCACCGTCAGGGTGAACAGCACCGTGTCCGTGACGGAGCTGGTGGTGATCTTCCCCTGGACCTCGTCGGGCGACAGGCCGAGCGCCGGGGCGGCGTCGGACGCGACCCGGGGCCCGGCGAGGATCTCCTGGTAGGTCTTGACCCGGTCCTTGGCCAGCTGGGCGCCCTGGTAGGAGTCCGAGAAGGACGACTGGCCCGCCGAGGTGGTGCCCTGGCCGTCCGCGGCGACGAAGAAGGTCACCGAGGACTCGTAGGTCCTCGGCAGCAGCAGGGTCACCACGGCCGCCAGCAGCAGACCCGCCACGAGGCAGGCCGCCACGAGGCGGGCGTTCTCCCGGAGGACGGTCAGATAGTCACGAGCGTTCACGAAGGTCCTCACGCAGAAATCGAGAGCGTGCCGCTGGGCGGCGGATCGGGGGGACGGGAAGCAGCGGCCGCTCCGGAGGGGCGGGATCCGCCCGGCGCAGTTCCCACACGAGCAGCACCATGCCGAAGGCCCAGGTCGAGTCCAGCGGCGGCTGGGACAGCAGCAGGGTCAGGAAGACGACGTAGATCGGGGCGTCGCCGTACGCGCCACGGTGCCGCCACATCACGACGACCGGCACGAGCAGTGCCGCGGTGATCAGCAGGACGAACGGCAGACCGTCGACCGAGATGTCCGAGATCAGGTTGATCCCGGACTGGGCCTCCGTCGGTGGCGCTCCGAGCGGTGTCTCGGTCAGCGCACGGATTCCGGCTTCGGTCGCCAGCTGGCGTTCGCCGAGGGAGGTGGCGTTCTGGGTCGACTTGGTCGCCACCCCGAAGACCGGGGCCTCCAGGGCCGCCCAGGCGGCGAGCCCGACCACCGCCAGGCCGCCGAGCTGGCGCAGGTAGTTGCGCAGCGAGATCCCGCCGCGGGCGCGGAGGAACCGGTGGTAGGCCCAGACGACCAGGAACACGCCGAACCCGGCCGTCGACAGGGTCCCGACGAGCCCCAGGAGCAGCGCGATCTTGAACCAGCGCGACCTGAGGCCGACCATGTCCGTCATGAAGTAGGCCATGGCGCAGTACATGGCCATCCAGCCGGGTTCGCGGCCGAGCCCGGTGAACCGCGGGTAGACCGTGCCGAGCACGGCGTACGAGCTCTGTGACGGGGTGAAGGGGAAGTACAGCGGTTCGGGGTACCCCCGGATCGGGATCGCCCCGATCGCCGCCGATCCCGGTCCGGCGACCAGCCAGACGAGGAAGGTCACCGCCCACGAGGCGGACAGCAGCACCAGCAGCAGGACCACCGCGCGGCCAACCATCCGCCGGCGGCGAGGGTCCTGGCAGACGATGGCCAGTGCACCCAGCGCGGCACAGGTCAGGACCAGACCCTGCAGGGGGTACTGGAACGTCCGGCCGGGTACGACGCCGGCGGCCTGGATCAGCAGCCAGACGTACCCGGCCGTGACGCAGCCGAGCACGATCGCGATCGGGATCGCGCCGCGGTCCGGTCCGAGGCGACGACGCAGACCGCCCTCCGTGCCCGCCACCGCGAGCACCGCCGCCACCGCGAAGCCGGCGAAGCCGAGCAGCGACAGCGACTCACCCAGGATGTTGGGCCGGACGAAGGGCAGCGACGCGACCAGCACGACCACCGACGCGACGGAACAGAACCGCCTGGCACGACGGCCACGGTCGTCCTGCGGGCCCACGGGTCGCGAGGGGACGTGCGTGCGCACGGCCCCGTACCCCCGGCTGCCTTCCACGTCCGTGACGTCGCTCCTTCCCGGTAAAACGTTGCACCACCCGGCCCAGGACCGGTCACCGCCGGTCAGCCCAACAGGGCCCGCGTGAAGTCCGCCGTACCGATCCGCGGGGCGGCGGCCCCGCAGGCCCGCACGAACCGCTCCCGGTCGCGCACCAGCTCCCTCACCCCGGCCGCGACACCCTCCTCGGTCATGTGGACCGCCAGCCCGGTCCCGGTGTCCCCGACGACCCTGGCGAGCCAGCCGCCGTGCGGGACCAGGCAGGGGGTGCCGACGAGGCAGGCCTCGGCGACGATGCCGCTGGGCGCGTCGTTGTCGTAGAGGACGGCCAGGACGTCGACGCCACGCAGGCAGGCCTCGAACTCGGCGTCGTCGAGCATGCCGTCGCGGACGACGAGTCGTCCGGCGGCGGCCAGGTCGCGGGCCAGCGGGTCGTGCGCGAGGTGACGGCGCACGTCGGGCTCCAGGCGCCCGGCCACGACGACCACCGCCGCCGGCACCCGCGCCGCCGCCGCAACGAGCAGCGGCACGTTCTTGCGGGCCGAGATCACGCCGAGGACCCCGATCGTCACACCGTCGGTTCCCCGGGCGGGCAGCCAGTCCGGCGTCCCCGGGTCGGGACGCTCGGTGCGCACCGGGTCACGGACCGGCCGGGCCCGGTAGCCACGGCGGTGGCGCACCACGCCGAACGCGTCGGTCAGGAACAGCATCTCCACCCGCCGGACCAGCGAGAGGGCCGCGACCAGGACCGGTTTGGCCAGGGTCGCCGGGCGGAGGCGCTCGGGCCCGTCGACCGTCGTCGTCCGCATCACGAGCACCCGGACCCGCGGCCCCCGGCGCACCAGCGCGGGCAGCAGCCGCAGCAGGGGAACGAGATGGAAGTCACCGTCCGGGAGGACGAGCAGGTCCGCGGACCGCCGCGCGGCGACCTCGACCGCGACCGGCACCGCGCCGCGCCGGTCCACCTGCGCCTCGTCCAGGACCTCGACCTCGACACCGAGATCGCCCAGCAGGACACGGAACTCGTCGGACTCGACCACCCGCCGGGTGGTGAGGACGACGACGTCCGCCCCTGCCACCTGGACCAGATGGCGGACGTAGTGGAGGTGATGACCCAGGAACTCGACCTCGAGCACGCAGACGGTCGATCCGTTCGACACGGGCGCAGCATAGTCACGGGACCTGTCACGATCGGACGGTCCGGAACGACATCCCCGCCGAACGGGTGGCGACGTCCACTCGATGAGGAGGACCGGAACTTCCATGGCGGGGTCTGCGCGCGGGGGCACGCTGTCGGTGCTGCTCGGACGGCTGGGCGGGGTGGCCGGCTCGTTGGTGCTCGGCCAGCTGTTCGTCGGCCTGACCTACATCGTCGCGGCACGCGGGCTCACACCTGCCGAGCTCGGCGTCATCGCCACCTGCACCGCCATCGGCACCATCGCGTGCACCGTGTTCGACGCCGGGCTCAACAACCTCCTCGTCCGGGAGGTGGCGGCGGGGGATCTCACGGCGCTCGACGCCCGCGCGTACGTGCGGACGAAGCGGCGACTGCTGCCCGTGATGCTCGTCCCGACCGTGGTCGCCTGCCTGCTGATCGAGTCGAACCATGTGACCGGGGCCCTGCTGGGCCTGCTGGGTGCGGCGGTGTGGGAGGCGCAGACGGCCAACTCGCTGCTCCGGGCCGGGCACCGCTTCGGCCCCGCGGCGACCAGCCAGATCGTCGGGCGGGGCGTCGGCCTGGTCCTGGTCCTCGTGCTGGTGCTGATCGGCGCACCCGAGCTGGGCCTCGTCATCGGCCTGCTGGCCTCGTTCGCGCTCGAGGCGGCGATCGACCGGGTGCTGCTGGGAGCACCCGGCACACCGGCTCGGACGCAGCGCGAGGCCCTGCCGCTGTACCGGGAGGGGATCGGCTACGGCCTGATCTCCCTCGCCGCCACGTCCCAGCAGCTGGACACGCCGCTGGTCGCACTCGGCGGCGGGGCCGCGTCGGCAGGTCTGTACGCCGCCGCCGGCCGGCTCATCAACCCGCTGTCCTTCTTCGCGAACGCCCTCGGCCTCGTGGGCTCGCCGTGGCTCGCCGACGCCCGGCGCGATCCGGAGCGGCTGCTCGCGGAGGAGCGCCGGTTCCTGCGCATCTCCGCGGTCCTCTGCCTCGCGCCGCTCGTCGCCGCCGCGGTCGGCCCGTTCGTCATCCCGTTCCTGCTGGGCGAGGCCTACAGGACGTCCGCGGCGGTGTTCGTGGTCCTCGCGTTGGGGTCGGCCGTCGCCTCGATGAACCAGCCGCTCGGGATCGTGGCGCAGAACCGGGGGCGGCAGCGCACGGTGGCGCTCGCCGTCGGGATCGGGGTCGGGATCGGCCTCCTGGCCACCTACGCGCTGGGCGCGTGGGGCGGAGCGGTCTGGGCGGCGGTCGGTTTCCTGGTCAGCCAGGCCTACATCCTCGTCCACCTGTGGCTGGTGGTCCGGGGGCTCCGCCGGGACGGCGCGCCTAGCTCGCCCGGTTCAGCGGCCCACCCGCCCGCCCGTCCCGCGGACGCGAAGCACCGGCGGTGAGCTCCTCGTCCGACCGCCGCAGGCGGCGGAGGACGAAACCCAGCAGGAGCCCGAGCAGCACGGACGCGGCCACCCAGATCCCGATCCAGAGTACGACGGTCATGGTTGGTTCCCCTGTCGGATTCCTACGAGGGTGCGCTCTTCGGCCCGATGTCGCATCCCCCGGTCCGGGTACCCCCGACCGGCCGACCATCACCCTCCGTACGCCCGTCTGGTCTGATCCGGTGGAGTCGTCGCCTGATACGACGGCTCACGGCGGTCCGGCTGACGACGCTCGGCGGCTGCCCGGGGTCAGGCCAGCGTCACGACGGTGTTGCCGCTCTCCGTGACCCCCGTGGCACCGTAGTTCCCGACGGTCCGCGCGGTGGGCCGCAGGCGGAACGTGTTGCCCGTGATGGTCACGTTCGTCACGGTCGGGTGGTTCCCGCCCGGCCCGACCCAGACGCAGTCGATCCGGTTGCCGTTGCCCGAGGTGTCGAAGGTGTTCCCCGTGACGGTGATGTCGTGCGAGGCGTCGGCCACCCAGACGTGGGACGCCCAGTCCAGCCCCGCGGTGAACGAGTTGCGGAAGATGTTGTCCGCCACCGTGACGAACGCGGAGCGGTCCTCGATGTGCACGGGCTCGTAGGCGTAGCCGTCGAACGTGTTGCCCTGGATGCGGGCGTTCTGGACGTTCGCCAGCCCGACACCGAAGCCGGCGCCTATCCGGTCCGCCCGGTTCGCCGAGAACGTCGACCCCGTGACCGTGATGTCGACCATGCGCCCGTTGGGGGCGTTGAACTCGAGATCGTCGAGGACGTTGCCGGTGAAGGTCGAGCGGTCGACGGTGAACCCGTCCGTGGTGGTGCGGACCCCACTGTCCTGGAAGAGCCCGTAGTCCGTGTTCCGGATCGTGGAGCCGAGCATCTTCGCGTTGCCGAGGGCACCCCAGATGGCGATGCCGTGGAAGGTCTGGCCCGAGAAGACGTCGCGGCGACCGTCGATCACCACGCCGTCCATGGTGAAGCCGCGCGATCCGTAGAGGTTGATCATGACTCCGTAGACGCCCGTCCGCCGGGCGAGCGTGAGGTCCTGGAGGGTCACGTCGTCGCCGGTCACCCCGAACATCTGCCGGAAGGACGTGATCTTGTCGGCGTCGAGGCCCAGCGTGGCCCCCGGGGTCGTCCCACGGATCGTGACGGCCGTGGCGAGTGTGATCCCCGGTGTGGCGTCCGTGGTGAGGATCCGGCAGTTGCCGGACACCGTCACGACGCCGTGCTTGGCGCTCATGTCGGTGATCGCGGCCTGCAGGGCGTCACGGTCGTTCGCGACGCCGTCGCACTTCGCCCCGTAGGCGCGGATGTCCGCGGTGGCGGCGTTCGGGTCCCGTACCGGTGGGGTGACGACCGGCGGGGCGTCAGGGGTCGGGGCGGTACCGGTCGGGGCCGTACCGGTCGGCGCCGGGCCGGAGGTCGGTTTGCCGGGTGCGGGACTGGTGGGTACGGGACTGCCGGGTACGGGCGTTCCCGCGGTGGGCGCGGCGGCAGCCGCCCGCGCGCGCTCGGCTGCCCGTCGCCAGTCCCTGACCGTGCCCCTCGCCGAACCGCTGGCGGCCACCCGGACCTCGGGGCCCGCGGCCGGAGCGACCTCCGGGACGGAGGGGGCTCGCATCCGGTGGCTCTGGGCGCTCAGGGTCGTGTCGACCTGTTCACCCGGGCCGGGGGCGGAGCCCAGCAGCCCGAGAGCCACCGCGACGACGGCAACGACGGAGGCACCTGCGGCGAGCGGCGGCAGGGCGGAACGACGGCGTGGGGAGCGCACGAGCCGAGAAGCTAAGCGGCGTCGCGTTCCGGCGGCGGAAATCTGAGGACGGAGGTTGCCTTTCGACGCCGACCGGTCCGTGCTCCGCGCCGGAGTGCGGTGCTGGAACGCCGACCGGGTGATCGATGGGCCGAACGGGTCAAGCATGGTCTCAGAAAGGTCACGTCGCGTCACCGTAACCGCGACCTAGATCATCACGAGGGAGTACAGGTGAATCTTCGCGAGCAGGTCCGGCAGCGGTTCGAAGCGGTCGGCCTCGAACTGGCCCGCCACCCCCTGCACCCGGTGGTCAAGGGGCTGCGGCACGAAGGTGTCGACACGGTCGTCGACGTGGGCGCGAACAGCGGGCAGTACGGCGCCAACCTCCGCAGGCTCGGCTTCACCGGCCGGATCGTGTCGTTCGAACCCGTGGCCGAGGCCTGCGCCGCGGCCCGCCGGAGGTCCGCCAAGGACGCCCGGTGGTCGGTGCAGCAGCTCGCGCTGGGGGCGGAACCGGCCCGGGTGGAGATCCACGTCGCGGCGAACGGGGCGGCCTCCTCCTCCGTCCTGCGGATGCTGCCCGCGCACGAGGATGCCGCCCCCGAGGCGAAGGTCGTGCGCAGCGAGGACGTGGAGCAGCAGCCCCTGGACGAGGTGTGGGACCAGCACGTCGGAGCGGGCGGACGAGCCTTCCTCAAGATCGACGTGCAGGGCTACGAGCGCCACGTCCTCGACGGAGCGACCAGGGTCCTGGCGGACGGGCTCGTCGCCGGCCTGCAGCTGGAGCTGTCGTACGTCGCGCTCTACGAGGGTGGCTGGAACCAGGCCGAGGCCCTCGCCTGGGCGGACGGCCACGGCTTCGAGCTCTTCCGCATCCTGCCCGGCTTCTCCGACGCCGCGACAGGACGCATGCTGCAGGCCGACGGGATCTTCTTCCGCCGGGCCTGACGCCCGCTCAGCGCGCGGACACGGCCGGGAGCGGCGGGGCGCCGACCTCGTCGGCCGCCGGATCCCACACGACGTCCCGCTTCACCACCCGCGCGGGCGAGCCGGCGAGCAGGCAGTTCTCCTCGTCGAAGCGGCCGGTGACCACACTGTTCGCCGCGACCACGCAGCCCCGCGGGATCCTCGCGCCCTTGAGGACGAGCGACCGGTTGCCGATCCACACGTGGTCGCCGATCTCCACGGGCAGGGTGCTCGGGCGCTGCTCCCCCGCGACCACCAGGGTGTGGAAGTCGTCGTCGAGGATCTGCACGTCCCAGGCGATCGCGCAGTCCGCGCCCACCGTGATGCCGATGCTGGCGATCAGCAGGGACCGCGGGGAGAAGTAGGTCCCGGCGCCGATGGTGACCGTCGCCCCCGGGCCGACGTCCCAGCGCGCACCCTTCCCGATCTCGGCGCCGCCGCGGAACTCGAGCCGGCCACGCACCCGCAGCAGGCCGTCCATCCGGGCGTCCGTGAACCCGTAGTCCCGGGTGCCGAGCTTGACCAGGCCGGCGGCGGAGATCCGGCCGGCGCCCGCGATGCGGAAGCCCGGGGAGACGATCATCGGCCGGACGCCCCGCGCGGCGGCCAGTGCCGTGCGCGGCAGCGAGGCCCGGTAGGGCCCGGCGAGCAGCCCGGCGACGCGCCGCAGGGCCGCGGCTCGGTTCGCTTCCATGCTGACAGGGTCCCCCGGGGGGGCCCGGCCGTTACAGCACGGAGGCGCACCCGACACCATGATCGGACCGACGGCCACTCAGGAGGGACCCCACGATGATGCGGCTCGTGCAGCCCGAGGCCCTGGACGAGATCGCGGTGCTCGGCGCGCACTGCGACGACATCGGGATCGGCGCCGGCGGCACCCTGCTGAGCCTGTGCCGTTCCCGGCCCGGCCTGCGGGTCCGGGCGGTCGTGCTCTGCGGTGGCGATCCGGTGCGGCAGCGTGAGGAGCGGGCGGCCCTCGCCGCGTTCTCCCCCGGGGCGGACCTGGAGATGACGTTCCTCGACATCCCGGACGGCCGGTTGCCGGCGAGCTGGGAGCGGGCGAAGGAGGCCCTGGAGTCCTTCCGCCTGACCTGCGAGCCCGATCTCGTGCTCGCCACCGCCCAGCACGACAACCACCAGGACCACCGGGGTCTCGCGAGACTGGTCCCGACGGTCTTCCGCGACCACCTGGTCCTCGGTTACGAGATCGTCAAGGCCGAGCCCGACCTCGCCCAGCCGACGGTGTTCTGGCCGCTCACCGCCGAGGTCGTCGCGGACAAGATCGCCCTGCTCCACGCGCACTACCCGTCCCAGACGGCCCGGCCGTGGTTCGACGAGGAGACCTTCCGCGGGCTCCTGCGCATCCGCGGCGTGCAGTCCGGGAACCGGTACGCGGAGGGCTTCCACCCCACCAGGATGCTGTTCTCCGGTCCCGCCGCTCAGGACTGACGCGCTCGGTAGAACTCCACGGTCCGCCGGAGCCCCTCGGCGAGCTCCACGCGGGCACGCCACCCCAGGTCGGCGGCGGCGGCGCGGGGGTCGGCGCGCAGGGTGCCGTCGAGCGGGCGGGCCGGCGCGGCGCCGAAACGGGGCACGGTGCCGTTGCCGACGATCCCCGCCACCTGCTCCACGACCCCGCGGATGGTGGTGGCGACCCCGGTCCCGACGTCGAACGAGCGCCCCTCGACCCCCGGCGCGACGGCGGCGGCCAGGACGGCGTCGGCCACGTCGTCGACGTAGACCCAGTCGACCTCCCGGGTGCCCGCCGTGAGCTCCGGTGGCGTCCCGGCGAGCAGGGCGAGGACCGAGTAGGGCAGCACCTTGCGCTCGTCGGGCTGCGCCGGCCCGTAGACCATCGCGATCCGCAGGTCGACCGTCGGTACGCCGAAGAGCGCGGTGAACATCCGGGCGTACCCGGCGGCGGCCCACTTGCTCGCCGCGTAGGGCGAGGTCGGGACCGGCGCCGGCACCTCCGGGGCGGGCGCCTCGAGGGACCCGGCGAGCACCACCCGCGCGCCCGTCCCCATGGCGGCGGTCAGGACGGCGAGGCTCGCCTGCAGGTTCGCCGTGAACGTGTCCGCGATCATGGCCTCGGTCCGCGCGGCGGAGGTCTGGGCGGCGAGATGCAGGATGGCCTCCGGGGCGGCCCCCGCGACCAGTCGGCGCACGGCGGCGGTGTCCGTCAGATCGGCCCGCCACGCCTGCACACCCTTCTCGGGCGGCAGCTCACGCCGGGACACGACGTGCACCAGGGCCTCCTCCCGGACCAGCCGGGCGACCACGGCCCGTCCGACGAATCCCGTTGACCCGGTGACCAGGACCCGACGCCCTCGCAAATCGGCCATATCGACCAACGCTCTCCTCTGGGTGCGCTACCGCCCGCTCACGGGACTCCGTTCGGTGACCTGCCCGTGACCTGCGACAGCACCGTAACGCGAGCCCCGATCCCGGCGAACGACCAGGAGACGGAGCCCTGCCGCTGCTACTGGGAGTGATCACATGCTCGCGCCTACCGACACCGCCATATTCGGCGAGACGGGCGAATCGCAGTTGGTCCAGGTGTCCTCCGCCTGTCGGCTGTGTGGCTCAACCGAGCTGCAGACGTTCGTCGACCTCGGCGCCACCCCGCCCTGCGAGCTGTTCCTCGCCGCGGACGAGCTGGACGCCCCGGAGGTCACCTACCCCCTCCACGTGCGGGTCTGCGAGCGCTGCCTGCTCGCCCAGGTCCCCCCGCTGATCACGCCGGAGGCGACGTTCAGCGAGTACGCCTACTTCTCGTCGTTCTCCACCTCCTACGTCGCCCACGCCGAGGCGTTCGTCGCCGGTGCCGTGGAGCGCCTGGGGCTCGGTCCGGACTCGTTCGTCGTCGAGGTCGCCAGCAACGACGGCTACCTCCTCCAGCACGTCGTCCGCCGCGGCATCCGCTGCCTCGGCGTCGAGCCGTCGGTGAACGTCGGCGAGGCCGCCCGCGAGAAGGGGGTCCCGACCGTCACCGCGTTCCTGAGCCCCGAGACGGGTGCCGAGGTCGCGGCCGAGCACGGGCGCGCCGATCTCGTCTCCGCGAACAACGTCTACGCCCACATCCCGGACGTCGTCGGCTTCACCCGCGGGCTGCGCGAGCTGGTGAAGGACGACGGCTGGGTGTCGATCGAGGTCCAGCACCTGCTCACGCTGGTGGAGCTGACCCAGTTCGACACGATCTACCACGAGCATTTCCAGTACTACACGGTGCTGACCGCCCAGCGGGCGCTCGAGGCCGGCGGTCTGACACTGGTCGACGTCGAGCGGATCGGCACCCACGGCGGCTCGATCCGGCTCTGGGCGCAGCGCTCGGAGATCGCCGGCCCGCCCACCGCGGCGGTGGCCGCGGTGCTCGCCGAGGAGGCGGCCGCCGGGCTGCACACCGTCGAGGGCCACGCCGGCTTCGCCGAGAAGGTCTCGCGAGTGCGGGACGACCTGCTCCGTTTCCTGCTCGACGCCCGACGGGACGGCAGGACCGTCGTCGCCTACGGCGCGCCCGGCAAGGGCAACACCCTGCTCAACTACTGCGGCATCCGGCCGGACCTGCTCGCCTACACGGTCGACCGCAACCCCTACAAGCACGGCAGGTTCACGCCCGGCACGCGGATCCCGATCCACGCGCCCGAGCGGATCGCGGAGGACAGGCCGGACTACGTGTTGGTCCTGCCCTGGAACCTGCGCACCGAGATCTCGGCCCAGCTGGAGTACGTCCGTGACTGGGGCGGACGGCTCGTCTTCCCGATCCCGGCCCTCGAGGTGATGGACTGACATGAAGGTCGTCCTGTTCTGCGGCGGTTACGGCATGCGCATGCGCGACGGCGTGACCGACCTGCCCAAGCCCATGACCCGCGTCGGGCCGCGCCCGCTGATCTGGCACGTGATGCGCTACTACGCGCACTTCGGCCACAAGGACTTCGTGCTCTGCCTCGGCTACGGCGCGGACCACATCAAGGACTACTTCCTCAACTACCGCGAGACCGCGTCGAACGACTTCACGCTGCGCCGCGGCGAGCTCGAGATGCACGGCACGGACGTCGAGGACTGGACGATCACGTTCGTCCACACCGGAATGGACAGCGCGATCGGCGAGCGGCTGCGCCGGGTCCGCGAGTACGTCCAGGACGAGGAGGTGTTCCTCGCCAACTACTCGGACGTGCTCACCGACCTGCCCCTCGACCTGATGATCGACAAGTTCCGCTCCAGCGGTGCCAGCGCCGCACTTCTCGCCGTACCGCCGCAGTCCGCGTTCCACTGCGTGGACGTGGCTCCGGACGGGATGGTCACGTCGGTCACCTCGGTGTCCAAGATGGACCTGTGGGAGAACGGTGGCTACCTGATCCTCACCCCCGAGGTCTTCGACCACCTGCCGGTGAACGGCGATCTCGTCGAGGACGCGTGCGTGGCCCTGGCCAAACAGAACAAGCTCCTCGCGTACCAGTACAGCGGCTTCTGGCGCGCCTCGGACACGATGAAGGAACGCAACGCCCTGGAGGCCGGCTACCAGGCCGGTAACCGGCCGTGGATGCTCTGGGAGACCACCCCGGACCGGGACCCGTTCCACGCGCTGGCCGAGCACGGGGTCCACGCGTGAGTCCCGCCCCCTGCCGGTTCTGCAAGAGCGTGCGCGGCGAGATCGTGCTGGACACCGGTCTCCAGCCGGCGTGCGACGACTTCCCCCCGGTCGACCAGGTCGAGGTCGAGGCGGTCCACCCGGTCCAGCTCTGGCTGTGCGCGGACTGCGGTCTCGCCCAGCTCGTCGAGGACCCCACCGAGCCGGACGAGCCGCGCGGCGTCGAGCCCCTGGCACTGGTCCGGCAGGCCGAGGCCGCCGTCGCCGGGGTCGCCGCAGCGGGGCTGCTCCCGGCCGGCGGCACGGTCGTCGAGCACGGCAGCCCGCACGGCGGGAGCTGGCTCGGCCTGCTCGCCGACCGCGGGATCCGGGAGACCACCGGCCCGGCCGACGTCGTCCTGGACTGCTTCGGCCTGATGCACGACGCGGACACCCGCGAGGCCCTCGAGCGCCGGGTCGCCGAGCTCGCCCCCGACGGGGTGCTGCTGGTGCAGTTCCACTCGCTCGAGGCCGTGCTGGCCATGGGCCAGTGGAACGCGGTGCGCCACGGCCATCCCGTCTATCTCTCCACCCCCGCGATGACCGGGATGCTGGCCGGGGTCGGCCTGACCGTCGTCCACGCCTGGCGATTCGACCTCTACGGCGGCACGGTCCTGCTCGCGGCGCGGCGCTCCGGCATCCCGGACGCGAGCGTGGCCGAGCTGACCGCCCGTGAGGTCGCGGCCGGTGTGCTCGATCCCGCCGTGGTCCGCCGGCTCGACGCCGAGGCCCGCACCAGCGCGGTCTCCCTGCGCGGCTGGCTCGAGACCGCGAAGGCCGAAGGCCACCGGATCGTCGGGTACAGCGCCGCCTCCCGGGCCGTGCCGCTGCTCAACGTCGCCGGCGTCGGACCGGACCTGATGGAGGCCATCGGGGACGCCTCGACCGCCAAGCACGGCCGCCGTATCCCCGGTGTCCGGATCCCCATCGTCGATCCCGTGGCGCTGCTGTCCGAGGGGCCGCTCGACGTGGTCCTGTTCGTCCCGGACCTCCTCGACGAGGTCCGCGACCGCTTCCCCCAGGTCGAACGGGCGGGCGGGCGCTGGGTGCTGTTCGAGCCCGAGCCCCGGGTCGCCCTCAGGAAGGAAACGCACTAGATGACGGTCAACGATCCCTCGGCGGTGCAGCGGGCCGAGCAGGTCCGCGCCGAGGACCTCGCCGCCATGCTCGAGGTGCTGGACGGCGACCTGGCCCGGATCTCGGGCCGCGGCGTGCTGATCACCGGTGGGGCCGGCTTCCTCGGCTACTACCTCGTGCAGCTGCCGCTCGCCTGGAACGACGCCCATCCCGACCTGCCGCCGATCGCGGTCACGGTGTGGGACAGCTACATCCGCGGTGTGCCCGAGTGGCTCAGCGCCCTGGAGGACCGCCCCGACGTCACCGTCCGCACCCAGGACCTGCGCGAGCCGCTGCCGGAGGACATCGCCGAGTTCGCCTTCGTCATCCACGCGGCCGGGATCGCCTCACCCACCTACTACCGCGCGCACCCGCTCGAGACGATGGACGCCAACATCACGGGCCTGCGCAACCTGCTGGACTACGCCCGCGAACGCGGCCCGGCGCTCGAGGGCTTCCTGTTCTTCTCCTCCAGCGAGATCTACGGGGACCCCGACCCGGGGGCGATCCCGACCGCCGAGGACTACCGCGGCTTCGTCTCCTGCACAGGCCCGCGCGCCTGCTACGACGAGTCCAAGCGCTACGGCGAGACGCTGTGCGTGACCTTCGCGCAGCAGTACGGCGTGCCCGTCCGCATGGCCCGCCCGTTCAACAACTACGGGCCCGGAATGAAGATCACGGACGGCCGCGTGATCGCCGACCTGTGCCGGGACGTCCTCGCGGGTCGCGACCTGGCGCTGCTCTCCGACGGCACCCCCACGCGGACCTTCTGCTACGTGTCCGACGCCGTCACCGGCTACTACCTCGCCCTGCTGCGCGGTGGCCCCGGTGAGCCGTACAACGTCGGCACCGAAGACCCCGAGATCAGCATGCGCGGCCTGGCCGAGACGCTGATCGACCTGGGCGCCGAGCTGTTCGACACCGACCTCAAGGTCACCTTCGCCGAGAGCGCCGAGTCGGTCTACCTCGTCGACAACCCCAACCGCCGCTGCCCCGACATCACCAAGGCGCGCACGCAGCTCGGGTACGAGCCGCGGGTGGCATTGCGCGAGGGCATGCGCCGCACCCTGCTCTGGTACGCCGGCAACCCGGGCGGGAGTGCCCAGTGATGCGCGTCTGCGTCGTCGGGAGCGGGTACGTCGGCCTGGTCTCCGGGATCGGGCTGGCCGAGCTGGGCCACGAGGTCGTCTGCGTCGACCTGGACGCGGCGCGGGTCGCCGAGATCAACGCCGGCGTGCCCCCGCTGCACGAGGCGGGCCTGGCCGAGCTGGTGGACAAGCACGTCGGCAGCCTGTTGACGGCCTCGACGGACCTGGCCGGAGCGGCCGCCGCGAGCCGGCTCACGCTCATCTGCGTCGGGACCCCGTCGCGGCCGGACGGCTCCATGGACACGACCGCGCTGGAGGCCGCCGCCCGCGAGATCGGCACCGCGCTGCGGAAGCACACCGGCGCGGAGGCCCCGGTCGTCGTCGTCAAGAGCACGGTGGTCCCCGGGACCACGGACACGCTGGTCCGGGGCATCGTCGAGACCGCGTCGGGCCGCACGGCCGGGGTGGATCTCGGCATCGGCTCCAACCCGGAGTTCCTCACCGAGGGCCAGGCCGTGGCGGACTTCCTGGAGCCGGACCGGATCGTCCTCGGCGGCGACGCGGTGGCCCTGGCGGCGCTGCGCGAGCTGTACGCGGGCTTCGAGGGCGTCCCGGTGCTGGAGACGAACGCCCGCACCGCCGAGCTGGTCAAGTACGCGTCGAACGCCATGCTGGCCGCCGCGATCTCCTTCTCCAACGAGATCGCGGACCTCGCCGAGCAGATCGGCGACATCGACGCCCACGAGGTCATGCACGGCGTGCACCTCTCCCGCTACCTGACCTCGCCGGCGCCGGGGCGCGCCGGCCTGGCGTCCTTCTACGAGGCCGGCTGCGGCTACGGCGGCAGCTGCCTGCCCAAGGACGTGGCCGCACTGACCGACGCGGGCCGCCGCGAGGGACTCGCCATGCCGCTCCTGCAGGCCGTGGCCGAGGTCAACACGGGCCGCCCGGGCCGGCTCGTCGACGCCGTCCGCCGGGAGCTCGGCTCCCTCGAGGGCCGGCGGATCACGGTGCTCGGCCTGGCCTTCAAACAGGACACGGACGACGTCCGTTTCTCCCCCGCCTTCCCGGTCCTGGACCTCCTGGTCGAGGCCGGCGCGGAGGTCACGGCCCACGATCCCGTCGTCGGCGAGTCCGTCCTGGCGCCGTACGCGGGAGCCGTCCGGCACACCCACGATCTCGCGGAGGCCGTCGAGGGCGCGGAGGCGGTCGTACTGGTCACCCGGTGGGCACAGTACGAGGAGCTCCCGAAGCTCCTCGACGGAGCGGACACGCTGCTCGTCGACGGGCGCCGGATGCTCGCCGCGAACTCGGTCCCCCGGTATGCGGGCATCGGTCTGCGAACGGTGCGGTAATGCGGGTGAACCGCTCATCGACACGGCGAATGGTGCCAATTCTTCGACGAGCGGTGCACAATCCGCGGACCCTTCTCCCACGACCCACCTGACGGATCTGTCCACGACTGTCGGACTCGTCACCTGTCGTAACGCGACACGGGAGACGAACGAAAAACGAGGTGCACAGCGGCACCCGGGAAATCGCGCCCTGCCGTCTGTGCGTCGAGTCCGTGGGGGAGTCTCGCTGTGAGCAGCAGTTCGAATGTGGATACCGGCCGCTCCGCGGCCGTCCGACCGGGGGCGTCGATCTCGCTCCCCGGTCCGCCGCAGGGTCTGGCGACCCAGGACCATCAGTGGCAGCGTCGGCTCCACACCATCGTCGTCGCCACGGACGTCACGGTCGTGCTGGTGACCACCGCCGTCGCCGTCCTGCTCGGCCTCGACGGGAACCCCGATGCGGACCGCGCCCACCTCGTCTCCGGCCTCATCGCCGCCGCGCTGCTCCTGTTCGCCCTCCCGCTCTCCCGCTCCTGGGACGGCCGGGCCCTCGGCTACGGCAGCACCGAGTTCCTCCGCCTCTTCCGCGCCACCTTCGGCGCCACGGTCGTGCTGGGCCTCGGTGGGCTGACGATCCTCGTCGCATCGGTGCGGATCTGGGTCTTCCTCATCGTCCCGCTCATCGGCATGCTGGTCGCCGCCGGCCGCTTCGCGATCCGCAAGGCGCTGCACCGGACGCGGCGCGAGGGCCGCGGAATGCACTCCGTGCTCGTGGTGGGCAGCGAGGAGGCGGTCGCGGACATGATCCGCCGCACCCGCCGCGATCCGTACTTCGGCTGGCGGGTCGAGGGCGTCTGCACCCCGACGGGCACCGGCCCCGGCGGCGCGCCGCACATCGAAGGTGTCCCCGTCGTCGGCGACCTGGACTCCGTGGCGTCGGACGTCCACGAGCGCGGCTACCGCGTCGTCTCCGTCTGCCGTGCCCCCGGCTGGGGCCCCGGCCGGCTGCACCGGCTGGCCTGGGCGCTCGAGGGCACGGACGCCGAGCTCGCGGTGGAGCCCGGGCTCATGGAGATCGCCGGTCCCCGGATGCACATCACCCCGGTCGACGGCCTGCCGTTGCTGCGCCTGTCGCGGCCGCGGTTCAGCGGCACCTCCCGCGCGCTGAAGATCGCGCTGGACCGCACCGTGGCCGCCCTGCTCCTCCTGCTGGTCGCACCGGTCTTCCTGGCCGTGGCGATCGCCGTCCGCGCCGACGGCGGGCCCGTCTTCTTCCGGCAGGAGCGGGTGGGCGCCAACGGCCGAACCTTCCGGATGATCAAGTTCCGGTCCATGGTGGTCGACGCCGAGGCCCGCCTCGCCGAGCTCGACGCGGCCAACGAGGCCGCCGGCCCGCTGTTCAAGATGACCCGCGACCCGCGGATCACGAAGATCGGCGAGATCCTGCGCCGCTACTCCGTCGACGAGCTCCCGCAGCTGATCAACGTCCTCAACGGCACGATGTCGCTGGTCGGCCCCCGCCCACCGCTCCCCCGCGAGGTGGCCACGTACCAGGACGCCGCACGCCGGCGCCTGCTCGTCCGGCCGGGCATGACCGGCCTCTGGCAGGTCAGCGGCCGCAGCGACCTCACCTGGGAGGAGTCGGTCCGCCTCGACCTGCGCTACGTCGAGAACTGGTCGATGGCCCTCGACCTCACGATCCTGTGGAGGACCGTGGGCGCGGTCGTGCGGGGTCGCGGGGCCTACTAGCCGGCCCGACGAGCACCATCAGCACGACCCGCCGTTGCGGTGGTCGGTCGCGCCGATCCCGGCCGCCAGGCCGTCCAGAACCATGCCCAACCGGCGTTCGAACACCACGTCCGGATCCGGGAAATCCTCCGCCTCCACGATCAGCCGCCGGAAATACGGATAACGGCCCTCCTCCAGGAGCTGCGCGATGTACGGGCCGGTGTGGCGTTGCGGGCCCTTCGACCGATCACCAGCGTCCGCACAGCCCAGCCGGCGCGGACCGCCGACCAGGAGTACGCCAACCGGCGCGACGCGGCCGCGCGCGTTCCCGGGCTGCACCTTCGCCTACACCGTCGTTTGCACCACCGGGCCGAACGGCGAGGCGATCGCCGACCACGACGCCGACGTCGGCGGCAAGGCCGACCGCTGGAAGGCGATCGTGCGGTCGGTCGTGACCACGAGCTGGCCAACGGCGTTGGCGAACAGCTCACCGGAAGGCCGTCGACGGGGCGTTACGAACCGGCTTCACCGAGCGACCTACAACCAACGGCGGGTGTCACCTCGCGGTCGGTCTGCGAATCCCTGGCTGGAGTGACTCATGGCACGGCGCGGCGTGGTCGACCTGCATGGCCTCGAGTGGACGGTCGAGGACGGCATCAACTGGGTGCCCCCTGTCCGGACCGAGGACGAGTTCCAGATCGATCTCGACACCGGCCGCGAGGGCGTCGTCATGGTTCTGACTGCGCTCTTCTGCCTGGGAACCTTCGTGGTGGTGTGGCCGTTCCAGGACGGGTCCGGCGTCATCGTTCCCCCGAGCGTCGCGCTGCTTGCGATGTGTCTGGTGGGGTACTTCCCCTTTCGCTGGTATGCGAGGCGCCCTCGATCCGTCAGTGTTCTCCTTCGTTCCTCGCCCGACTCACGTCTCACGCGGAGTTGGATCGCGCACGTCCCCTCGGCCCGTGCACAGGGCGACGCGGTTCGGCGCGCCATCGCGACGTTGCTGGTTCGGGACGATCCCCACACAGCCCTGGCCGGCCTGTACGACTTCGAAGGGGTGCCGCTCGACACGCTGGTACAGGAGAAGGCGATCATCGACCGGGCCGATCAGATGCCTTCCGAGACCGAGGTTCTCGAGATCGGCTACGCGCAGCTGGTCGCGGCGGTGCGATCGGGAGAGGTTGCCGGCCAGGTCCCGGGCGAGGAGGCACGATCGGACCTGGTCCGTCTGGTGTCGCAGCGGTGCGGGCGGTGGGCGGCACTGGTGCAGTCCGAGCTCCGAGCCGTCCACAACTCTCGGGAGCGACTGGACGACGCGTTCACCTCGACGTTCTTCCGGTTGGCCGCGACGGCGGCGTTCGGCCCCGGCTCCGGTCTGCCGTGGTGGCGGCGGGCCTTCCGCAGGGTGCCCCCCATCCACACGCTTCCCGACACCGTCGTCACCGCTGCTCGGAATGTGGCGGCCACGGATCGGGCGATCATCGAGCTGAGGTCGAGCAACGAGGACGCGCTCGTCCGCCTCGGCGACAGCATCCGTGAGCGCTGCGTCCTGCCGGAGCTCCGCACACAGCTGAGCATTCTCCTCGGCGAGGACGCCGTGTCGACGGTGTTGTCATCAGGCGACGGTCGCGGGCTCGACCAGCTCCTTCCCCCCGACTTCGAGCTGAACTCTGCGGCGTTCGAGCGCGTCACCGGCATGATCGACCAGTTCAGCACGGCCGCAATCGGCCTGGCCGGACCGCGCGGATGCGGCAAGACCACGCTCTTGACGGCCGTGTGCAAGGCACCCGGAGCGGACGGACCGCCGACGCTTCCGCTCCTCATCAGCGCGCCCGTCGCCTACGACACCCGCGAGTTCCTGCTCCACCTCGCCTCGACCTTCGGTCGTGCGGTGATCGGTCTCTCCGGTTCGGACGGCCCGCGCGGCCACCCCCGCGGAGGGGACGACTCCTGGACGCGTCGGTACATCGGACGGCTGATCGGCAGAGCAGCAGGAATACTCGCCGCGTCCACGCTCGTCGTCTACTGTCTGGCCCTGCTCGGCAACACGGCGGGCGGGCCGGCTCCCGGCGCCACGGTGTCGCCGACGCTGGCGCCGTACGCCCCGACGATTCTGGCCGTCGGCACGTTCGCGGTCGTCTTCGGTGCCCTGCGCCGTGCCGTCACCACGCCGCTGCGCGAGTTGTACGCGTTCAAGCGACCCGGCCAGGAAGTGCCGTTCCGGCGTCTCGACGCCGCCGCGCGGCTGTTCTCCTTCCTGGGAGCAATCGCCTTCGTGGCAGCCCTGGCCGGACCCGCGCTGGCGATCCTCCACGACCTCGGTCCGCAACTGGGGGCCCCGGCCGTTCCGACCTGGCTGCGCCCGCTCGACGTGCGCCTCGCACTGGGCGCGATGGGGATCGCTCTCGGCGTGGCGGGCCTCGCCGTGATCGTTCCTGCCTCGAAGCGCGAGGGCTGGGCATTCGCCAGCTCCGCCGAGGACATCGACAGGTCACTTGCGATCGGGTCGGACCTCCCCGACCTGCCGGCCCGAGCCCAAGAGCTCCTGGATGCGATCGGCTTCCAGATGGCGTGGTCGCGCTCGAACGCCTCGCGCTTCGGCGTGAATCTCGGAACGTACCTGCCCCTCTCGCACGATGTCACGGACACCTCGTCCGAGACGCGCACCGCACAACCCTGGACCAGGCCCGAAATCGTCCGGATGTTCCGGGAGCTCCTGGAGGAGGTCGGCCAGACCTATCGGATAGTCATCGCGGTCGACGAGCTCGACAAGGTCTCGGCCGAACGGGCCGTCGACTTCGTCGAGGATCTGAAGGCGATCTTCGGCGTGCCGAACTGCTTCTACCTGGTATCCATCTCCGAGGATGCGATGGAGGACTTCGAGCGCCGCGGGACACCCTTCCGGACGGCTTTCGACAGCGCATTCGACGAGGTCGTGGCGCTCCGGTACTTCACCTTCGACGAGTCGCGCGAACTCCTCCGGAGCCGGGTCGTCGCCATGCCCCAGAGGTTCTCCGCACTGTGCCACGTCGTGTCGGGCGGACTTCCGCGCGACCTGCTGCGTGCGGCCCGCTCGCTGTACGGACTGGGAGTTCCGATCACGCTGGAAGCGGCGGCGCGACGGATGGTCCTGGCCGAGCTGAGCCGGCGGACCATCTCCACGGCCAAGGCCCTCCGGACGGTGCCGGTCACGAACGAGGAGCTGGCCCGCGTGCTGCGGTGGGCCGACTCCGACGAGGGACACGACCTGGGCGACGACGCCCTCCTGCGCGACATCGCCGAGGTCCGCGGTGCGGCCAAGGCCTTGCGCGACAGTGCGGACCACACCGTCGCGGAGCAGTTCAGCTCCTGGTCCACCTTCGCGCTCTTCGCGCTCACCCTGATACAGCTCTGCGACGAGTCGCGGCGGGATCATGCCGGGATCCTCGAGTTCATCACCCGGCTCGCCCAGGCACGGCAGGCCTTCACGGTCCATCCGGACGTTGCGATGGACCGCGTCGAGACCGTCCGGGCGGAGGTCGGGCTCTTCTAGCTTGGGGAGCAAGGCTGCATCAACGCCTCGCCACACAGAGTGGGCAACGGCAGAAACCCCTGTCCGCCAGGGGTTTTCAGGTTGTCGATGATGCCCCGGCGGGGTATCATCGAACACATGTTCACCCCCTCCGCCTACGAGACGTACGCGCCTCGTGTGGAGGTCGTGGTCGACTCCTTGCACGGCGAGGTCCGGCGGCTCGGAGGTCTCGAGAAGGCCCTCGAGAAGCTCGTCCGGGAGATCGCTCCTGATCACTCCGATATGGACGACAAGGCGCTGATCGAGGCCATCGTCGAACAGGAACGGCTCAGCCGGATCCACGCTGCCCACCGCACCCGGCTCGTCGCAGAACTACAACGCCGCCGACCCGGCGACGAACCCGGAATCTCGAGCAACGACGACACCCCGATGGTCTTCCCCACCTCACGCTGGGTACCCGACGAACTCGGGCTCGTGCTCGGAATGTCCCGGCTCACCGCGAAGAACACGCTCATGGAAGCAGCCCGTCTCGAGAAGCTGCTGCCCGCCACGCTCCGCGCATTCGAGAAGGGCCGGATCGACGGCTACCGAGCGCGGATCATCCACGACCTCACCCTCGGCCTGCCGGACGATGTCGCCCGTGCGGTCGAGGCGATCGTGCTGCCCGGGGCGGGCGAGCAGACGTACGCGCAGCTGCGGGCCGCGGTGCGGGAAGCGATCATGCGGGCCGATCCCGAGGGCGCCAACCGGCGACACGAGGAGGCCCGGCGCCGGCGGCTCGTCGAGATCCGCCCGGAGGACGAGGGGATGGCCGCCCTGCGCGCCGCCCTGCCCGCCACCGAGGCGGAGCGGATCTGGCACCGGCTCTCGGAGCTCGCCCGCGCGATGGAGGACGAGCGCTCGCTCGACCAGCGCCGTGCGGACCTCGTCGCCGACCTCCTCCTCGGCCGCCTCACGCTCGACGGCGACGGGGCGGCAGGCCCGGTCGCGTCGACGCAGGTCCAGGTCGTCGTCGGGCTCGACACCCTCACCGGGGCGTCGGAGCAGCCCGGACACCTCATGGGCTACGGCCCCATCCCCGCCGACCTGGCCCGCGAGGCCGCGCTCGACGGGGTGTGGCGCCGCCTCGTCACCGACCCGCTCTCCGGTGCCCTGCTCGACCACGGTCGCACCACCTACCGGCCGCCGAAAGCGCTGGCGGACTTCGTGCGTGCCCGCGACCAGGTGTGCCGCATGCCGATCTGCAGGCGCCGCGCGGTCGACGCCGAGCTCGACCACCCGGTCCGCTGGGCCGACGGCGGGGAGACCTCCGAACAGAACATCACCCTGCACTGCAAACTGCACAACCTGCTCAAGGAACAACAGGGCTGGGAAGTCCTGGGGCACACCGACGGATCGGTCACCTGGATCACGCCCACCGGCCACGGCCACACCAGCCGCCCCTACGACTACCGCCCCCACACCACGGGCCGGGAACCACCCGACGCAGACGCCCCGGGCACCGAACCCGATCAGGACGCCCCGCCGTTCTGATGCGTGGCCGCGCGTCCCGGTGACCGAGCCGCGAACTCTCCCCCCGGCCCGGAGCCGGTCGCGGACCGGTTCGCGCAGGCCATCGCCGGGGAGGTCGCCGACGTCGTCGCCGCACAGCTCGGGGAGATCGGCGACCTGGGCGAGATGGAGGAGGCCCTCGACGACCTCGCCGCGCTCTACGTCTCCTGCCCCGACGATCCCGGGGCACCGATCGAGGACAACCCCGAGGCCCGGCTCCGAGACGACACTGCCCTGCGGGCGGCCACCGACGCGGTGGAAACCCTCCGCCGGATGGTCGGTGCCTTCGCGGACCGGACGGCCGCCCAGCAACAGGAGGCCGAGCTCCGGATCGACAACCTCGAGACGATGCTGGCGACGGAGAAGGCCCAGGCCGCGGTGGATCGCGACAGCGCTCTCACCAACCGCCGCCCGCTGCTCGGGGCGGTCATCCGGGTCGGCGTCGTGACCCTGCTCAGCTCCGTGATCGGCGGCCCGATCGCCGCGTTCGTCACCCACGCCCCGCTCCTCGAGAAGATCGTCGAGACCGTCTTCACGTCGCTGATCGGGAGCGCCGCCGCCGAGGCAGTGCTCGCCGCCACGCGGCACCACGACCAGCCCCGCGGCCCCCGGACGACCGAGCAGTGGGTGGTCTACGAGCAGGCGATCGAGAAGCGGCGGGCCGCAGAGACCGCCTACTACTTCCGCCAGGTCCGGGACGACCGTCGGCTCCTCTGAGGACTCTGCCTCCACGAGCGTCCGAAGGGGGCGGCGAGCCGGCCACCGGGGTCAGGACTCCCGCGCGATCCCCGCCGCCAACCCGTCCAGCACCATCCCCAACCTCCGCTCGAACACCACGTCCGGATCCGGGAAATCCTCCGCCTCCACGATCAGCCGCCGGAAATACGGATAGCGGCCCTCCTCCAGGAGCTGCGCGATGTACGGGCCGGTGTGACGTTGATAGCCCGCCAGGTCCAGGCCGGTACGGCGTTGCGCCTCGGCCTCCCCCAGCTCCTGCGCGACGAAACCGCGGGTGAACTGCAGGGCGGTGGACAACAGGTCCAGCATCGCGTCGATGTCGAGGCCCAGGCCGTCCACACACGCCAAGCCGGTCTCCAGGAACCGTCTCGCGTGAGGGCCCAACGTCGGGCGGTGGCCGAAGCGAGTGATCCAGGGATGGGCATGGTGGAGCCGACGCATCTCCCGGGCCAGCCCGGCGACATCCGCGCGCCAGCTCCCCGACGGCATGGCGGTCAGGTCCAGCTCACCCAACACCGCGTCGTACATGAGCTCGGTCAGGTCGTCCTTGTTGCCGACGTGCCGGTAGAGCGCCATCGGGCTGGAATCCAGCCGGCCGGCGACCTTCCGCATCGACACCGCGTCGACGCCCTCGGCGTCGGCCAGGGCGACCGCCGCCGCCGTGATGGCCCGGTGGTCGAGGGTGCGCACCGGGCCACGGCCCTGGCCGGACAGACGGGCCCAGATGACAGGCGGCGGATCGACGGACAACGCGGCACTCCTCGGGTGTGTTGCGGGCATCCTACGGGAGGAATACGGTGTACACGTCCAGTCACGTACGCCGTACACGTCCCAACCCGAGGTGCGCCATGACCCCATCCATCGCCGTCGTCGGAGGCGGGCCCGCCGGGCTCGTGCTCGCGCGGATCCTGCAGCAGCACGGCATCGCGTCCACCGTCCACGAGCTCGACGCCTCCGCCGCCGCCCGGCGCCAGGGCGGCCTGCTCGACCTGCACGTCGAGTCCGGGCAGCTCGCGCTGCGCGAGGCGGGGCTGCACGAGCGGTTCCTCCGGCTCGTCCGGCCGCAGGCGGAGGCCATGCGGGTGATGGACAAGGCGGGCACCGTGTTCCTCGACCAGGGCGCCGAGGGCAACGGGGGCCGGCCGGAGATCGACCGCGGCGACCTGCGCACCCTGCTGCTGGAGTCGCTCGATCCCGGGCGGGTCGTGTGGGGCCGCAAGCTCCGCGAAGCCCGGCGCCGGGACGACGGGCGGTACGAGCTCGCCTTCGCCGACGGCTCGCGGGAGGCCACCGACGTGCTGGTCGGGGCCGACGGCGCGTGGTCCCGGGTCCGTCCGCTGCTCTCCGACGCCATCCCCGCCTACGCCGGGATCAGCTACGTCGAGCTCCACCTCCCCGACGCGCCGGCCACGGTGCCCGCCTCCGCCGCACTCGTCGGTACCGGGAGCCTGTTCGCCCTGTCGGACAACAAGAACATCGGCGGGCACGGCGGCCGCGACCTCCACCTCGGCGCCATGCTGCGCACCCCCGAGGACTGGCTCGACACCCGCGGCGTCGACTGGTCGGACCCGGACGCCACCCGCACGGCCCTGCTCACGGAGTTCGCGGACTGGAGCCCGACGCTGACGGACCTGATCCGCCACTGCGACGACGAGATCACGGCCCACCGGATCTACGCCCTCCCCATCGGTCACGCGTGGCCGCGGGTCCCCGGAGTGACCCTGGTCGGAGACGCGGCCCATCTCATGTCGCCGTTCGCCGGCGAGGGCGCGAACGCCGCGATGCGGGACGCCTGCGAGCTGGCACTGGCCCTGGCCGAGCACGGGGACGACGTCGAGGCCGCGCTGGGGCAGTACGAGGCGGCGATGTTCCCGCGCGCCGCCGAGGCGGCCCGGCAGTCCGCCCGGGGCCTCGACCTGTGCTTCGCCGACGACTCCCCGCGGGGCCTGGTCGAGTTCTTCAGCGGGATGGGCGTTCCGGTCGCCTCCGCCGGATAGGGGCCCCCTCGACCGGGCCGGCGGGCGGATGACGACGGCCCCGGTCGGTCACCGGGACCCGCAGCCCCGCCAGGACGGCGCGGTGGTCCGTGCCGGGGAGGTCGACGATCTCGTAGCGGGTCACGGCGGTGCCCCGGGGGACGAGGACGTGGTCGATCGGGATGCCCAGGGCCCGCGGCAACCGGGCCGGGAAGGTGCCGACGAGCCCGCGTCCGGCGAGCGCGCCCGCGTCCCGCAGACCTGTGCGCAGCTCCCTATGGTCGAGCGTGGCGTTGAGGTCACCGGCGATCAGCGACCCCTCCGCGCCCCAGCGCCGCAGGTGGGCCATCTCGGCGAGCCAGCGGCCGGTGAGCCGCGCGCCCATCGGCGCCTCGGGATGCACGGCGTACAGCGCGCGGCCCGCGAGCGGCCCGCCGGTCGCGCGCAGCCCGCGGACCCCGGCCAGCGGCGTCGCCGCGACCTCCGGGTCGGCGGCGAGGAGGACCACCGACGGCCCGTCCGGCTGCCCGACCGGCGTGGACGACCAGTACCGGTAGCCGTCGAGCAGCGGGACCAGCTTGGCGGCGAAGTCGTGCCCGGCCTCCGGCAGCACGACGAGATCGGGCCGCTCGCGGGCGATCAGGGCGGCGAGCGCTCCGGTGTCCGCCCGCCCGGCGAGCACGTTGGCGGAGAGGACCGTGAGCCCGGCCGGACCGGGGACCGGGCGGCCGACGGTCCGGCGCACCGCGGGGACCAGTGCGGACGCGGCCAGCCCCACCGTCACCAGCCCGGCCCGCCGGGTGCGCCGGCCGGCCACCAGCGGCGCCGCCAGCACGGCGGCGGCCAGCGCCGCGTGCGGTCGCCAGGCCGCCGCGGCCACGGCGAGTGCTCGAACTCGTCCCATCCTCACGCTCCTCGGGTCCGGACCGGTCGTCCTCCCGCTGAACGCGCGACGGGCCGCCCGCGTGCCGGGGCGGGCCGGCCGGCCGGTCAGGCGGCCAGCCGCTGCCGGAGCCGGCGTACCGCGGCATAGGCCGGGTTGATCTTCGCCTCGAACGTCAGGCCTCCGTTGCCCCGGTAGATCCCGGTGCGGGACACCGCGAAGGGCCCCCGTTCCTCGGGCTCCTCGGGCAGGGCGAGCGCGATCCGGTAGCCGGCCTTCCGCGCCGCCCGCCGGACGTGCTCGCTGTGCCGGCCGAAGGGGTAGGCCAGCACGTCGCACGACTCGGAGAGCAGGTCGGAGATGATCTCCCGGCTCTCCTTCAGATCGCGGTAGCACTCCTCCTCGCCCAGGGTGCGCAGGTCCGCGTGCCTCATGGTGTGGCTGCCGAACTCCCAGCCCTGTGCCCGGAGGTCCTTGATCTCCTCGACGGTGAGCAGCGGCGGCGCCTGCTCGGCCGGCAGACCGGTGATCCAGTTCACCGGAACGCCCTCGGGCGTCAGCGACCCCGCCACCAGGTACATCGCCGCGGGCAGGCCGTAGCGCCGCATGATCGGCACGGCGAAGTGCGCGTAGTCGGCGAACCCGTCGTCGAAGGTGAGGACGGTCCGGCGGGCCGGGATCTCGCGCCCGCTCTCCAGCCGGTCCAGCATCGCGCTCAGCGGGACGACCCGCCCGGACCGGGCGAGCCTCCGGCACTGGCGCTCGAAGTCCTCCGGCTCGACGGAGACCGGATCGTCCCACCCGCACGCGACGGAGTGGTAGCAGAGGATCGCCACGTCGGGAGTCTGGCACAGCCCCCGGCGGCTCCCCTCAGGCGTGCCGGGCCGGGGAGGCGAGCACGCCGGGCACGGTCGCCATCGCCACGACGACCTCCGGCGTGTGCGGCAGGAACACCCCCGCGCGGCGGACGTCGTGCGCGCAGCAGCCACCATCGTTGGTGCCGCCGTAGAAGCTGAAGGAGCGGCGGATGCCGATCTCGGTCGCCAGCCGGGTCGTGACGGCGTCGAAGCTGGAGCGCGCCCCGACCGGGTAGCTGAACAGGTCGATCCCGCCGACCTCCTCCTCCAGCCGCTCCACGGAGCCGGCGATCTCGGCACGCTGGCGCTCCTCGTCGAGGGTGGCGAGCACCGGATGGCTCACGGTGTGCGCCCCGATCTCCATCCCGAGGTCACGGATCGTGCGGACGTCGTCCCAGCTCATCCAGTCCTTCGCCGCCGAAGCCCGGTCCGGGCGGGCCCGCCCGACCGCGGCCGCGAGCCAGTCCAGGAACTCCTCGCCGCGGTCCGCCGCCCGCTGCTTGTACAGGCCGTTGACCTGCCGGCGGACCTCCTGCCGCTCCCGCCCGGCGAGGGTGATCGCCTCGCCCCAGGGCGAGGCCGGCAGCGCGGCGGGCAGCGGCCCCTCGAGCAGGCCGGCGATCTCGTCCCACCAGGCGTGGTGCGGCTCGTCGACGAAACCCGTGCACACGAAGAACGTCCCGGGCAGGCCCCGGGCGGCCAGCGCCCTGGCCGCCCCGAGCTGGTCGGCGTACCCGTCGTCGACGGTGATCGCGATCCGCCGGGCCGGCCGGGTGGCGGTGAGGTCGGCCGAGCCCGCCGGGACGATCTCGAACCGCTCCGCGAGCAGGTCGAGCTGGCGCTCGAAGTCCTCGGTGCCGCAGCTGTAGAGGTCCGGGTCCGCACCGGGCGCGGGCGTGCCGATCCGGTGGTAGTTCAGGATGAGCAGGCCCCGCCACGTCCGGGAGACGAGCCGGTCCAGGCCCGAGCGGACGAGGACGGTGCTGAGGTTCCGGGTGACGGCCACGAGGCACCTTTCGCTGGCGGTGCGGGGGCACCGGGGATGAGGGCGATCGCTACGATCATGCGGTGCTCAACATCGTGCCCGGGCGAGTGACGGACCTGCGGACCGGGGCCCGCCGATGAGCCCCCGGCGGATCGCCTTCGTCGAGTTCGCCCCCTCGGGCGGGCTCTTCCAGTTCACCGCCCAGCTGGCCGGCGGGCTGGCCGCGCAGGGCAACGAGGTGCACCTGTTCACCGGGCCGCGCCCGGAGCTGAGCGCCACCGAGCCGGGCCTGCACATCCATCCCGTGCTCCCCACCTGGCACCCCGGTGACGAGCGGCCGCGCCCGCCCTGGGTCCGCAAGATCCGCCGCGGGGTCCGCGCCGGCCAGCTGGTGCTGGCCTGGTTCGTGCTGCTCGGGCGCCTGCTGGCGCTGCGCCCGGACGTGCTGCTGTGGTCCACGATGCGGTTCAGCATCGACACCATCGGCGTCCTGGTGACCTCCCGGCTGCTGCGGCGGACCGTGCTCGGCATGGTGTCGCACGAGCCGCGCCCGATGAAGGCCACGGACACCACCTCGTTCAAGACGGGCCGGGTCCTCGAGCCCACCCTGCGGGCCGCGTGGCAGCGCATGGGAGTCGCGTTCGTGCTGGGCAGGGAGGCCGAGCAGCTGCTGCGCACGAGCTGGTCGCCGCGCTGCCACGTGATCGTGATCCCGCACGGCGAGGCCACCGCCCTGCAGGGCGACGCGCCGGTCCCCCCGGTGGCCGGGACGGACCCGGTCGCGCTGTTCTTCGGGGCGTGGACGGCCTACAAGGGCCTCGACGTGCTGCTCGACGCCTGGCCCGCGGTCCGCGCCGAGGTGCCCGACGCGCGGCTGGTCATCGCCGGTGCGGTGGCGGGCGTGGACCTGGACCGGCTCACCGAGCGCTGCCGTACCACCCCGGGCGTCGACGCCCGGCCCGGCTACGTCGCCCTCCCCGAGGTCCCGGTCCTGTTCGGACGGTCCCGGGTGGTGGTCACGCCGTACCTGCGCGCGTCGCAGAGCGGGGTCGCGCACGTCGCGCACACCTTCGCCCGGCCCGTGGTGTCCAGCCGGGTCGGGGACATCCCGACCGTCGTCCGGGACGGCGAGACCGGCCTGCTCGTGCCGCCCGGGGACGCCCCGGCCCTCGCCGAGGCGATCACCGCGCTGCTGCGCGACGCCGGGCGCGCGGCCGAGCTCGGCGAGGCCGGAGCCGCGGCGGCCAAGGAGGAGTCCTCCTGGAACGAGGTGGCCCGCCGGTTCGACGAGGGCCTCGACCTGGCCGGTGTGCCGCGCACCGCGACCCCTCAGCGGGCCGGCAGCGCGTCCTCGTAGATCGCGCGCAGGCCCGCGCTCCACACCGCCGAGGAGAAGCGCCGCTCGAACCGCAGCCGACCGGCCGCGCCCATCTCCGTGCGCCGCGCCCGGTCGCCGGCCAGGGCGACCACCGCGTCCGCGAGGGCGGCCGGCTCGGGCTCGGCCAGCACACCGGTGTCCGGCGTCACGATGTCCGCGATGCCCCCCACCCGGGTGGCGACGACGGGCGTCCCGACCCCGAGGGCGTGCATCAGCGTGGTCGGCAGCGCGTCGGCCAGGCTCGGGTGCACGACGAGATCGGCCGCCGCCAGCAGCGCGGGGACGTCGTCGCGGTACCCGAGGAAGCGCACCCGGTCCCGCAGCGCCGCCGTGGCCGCGACCCGCGCCTCCAGCTCGGCGCGCAGCGGCCCGTCGCCGGCAAGGGCGAACACGATCCCGGCGTCGGCGGGGATGCGCTCGACCGCGTCGAGCAGCAGGGCGTGGCCCTTCTCGGGCCGCATGAGCGAGGCGGTCACCGCGAGGACCTTTCCCTCGCCGGCGCCCAGCTCGCGGCGCACCGTCGCGCGGTCCTCGGCCCCGAGCGTCCCGGGTGCCGCGACCCCGTTGGGCAGCACGACGGTGTCCGCGCGGCCCGCGAGCTCCCGATACCAGCTCGCCTGGGCCGAGGACACCGCGATCGTGGTGGTCGCCAGCCGGCGCCCCCAGACCCCGAGCCGCCGCTTGAGCGTGGCCATCCGCCCGACCGGGGCGTCCTCGATGAGGTGCAGGGTGGAGACGACCGGACGCCCGAGCGCCCGGCCGGCGATCGAGCCGACGAGGTCGGCGTGCTTGAGGTGGGTGTGCACGACGTCGATGCGGTGCCGGCGAAGGGCGGTCGCGACGTGCAGGATGGCGCGCGGGTCCCAGCGGGCCAGCTCGAGCTGGAGGACGGTGACGCCTTTGGCGCGCAAGGTCGCCGCGTGCACCGGTTCGTCCACAGGGGACAGTCCGATCACGACGATCTCCAGGCCGGCGGCACCGGCGACGTCCGCCAGCTCGACGAGCACGTGCTCGGCCCCGCCCGCACCGAGGGAGTGGATGACGTGCGCGACCCGGATGGTCGGGGTGGCACCGCCGGCGGGGATCGACGGGGACGGGCTCACGACGTACTCCTCGGGGAGAGCGGGGGCGGGACGGGGCGGGATCTGCGGAACCGGCGCAGGAGCAGGGAGCCCAGCCCCACCACCAGCGCCCAGGCGACGACCGCGCCGGCGAGCACCGTCGTCGGGTACACACGTTCGACGGTGACGGCGGGCGGGGACACCGCGATGATCCGGAACCCGCGGTCGAGCCCGAACCTCGCCACCGCCGAGCCGGCGGACTCGTCCGCCACGGCGAGCCGGCCGCGCGCGTCGTCGGCCGAGGAACCGGTGGCGGTCAGGGTGATGAGGCCGTTGGCCGGCTCGGCCTCGATGACCACCGAGGGCGAGCGGACCGCACCCCCCACCACACCCGCGAAGGCGGGCAGGACGGAGATCCGGCTGCGGACGTCGAGGGAGTAGGCCTCGTACGTGCCCGGCGCCGGCATCAGCGTGTAGCTCGACCGCGCCGTGTAGCTCTCCTGGCCGAACAGCCCGACGGCGACACCGACCACGACGGCCGCGGCGACACCGGCGCCCACGACCGTCGCCGCGACCCGGCGGGAGGCGGCGCGCACCGCAGCCCACTCGGCCCGTCGGCCCGCGGCCGTCGCCGGGCGGGTGAGCACGTCGAGCAGGCCGATCACGGCCAGCACGACGAGCACCGTCCGGAAGTACGCGACGTGCAGGAACAGGCTCGCCAGCGACCAGCCGAGCACGCTGGTCAGCAGGGCGGCGGCGAGCACCCGCTCCGGCGAGTCCGGCCCGCGCGCCCGGGCCAGCCGCAGCACGATCCGCAACGCCAGCAGCACCATCCCGCCCATCAGGACGATCCAGCCGGCCAGCCCGACGATGCCGGCCTCGGCCAGGAGCTGCAGGTAGAGGTTGTGCGGGGCGCGCGTGGTGCCGATCAGGAGTCCGTTGCTGCGGCTGGCGTAGTCGGGCACCGCCGAGCCGAACGCGCCCGGCCCCAGCCCGACGACCGGATGGTCCTCGAACATCAGCAGCGCGATCTTCTGCGCCGCCGTCCGCTCGACGATCGAGGGGTCGATCGCGTAGGCGGGCTGGTTGTCGAACGCCGCGTCGAGGTTCACCAGCCGGTTGCCCACGCCGGGGACGAAGAGCAGGAGGAGCACGACCGGGGACAGGATCAGGCCGAGCCGGCGCATGCGCGGTCCTGCTGTCGCGAACCACAGCACGAGGACCATCGCGCACGCCAGCAGCGTGCCGCGGGACTGCGTGAGGTACATGCCGGCGACGGTCAGCACCGTGCACAGGGCCCACAGCAGCACCCACCGGCCGCGGCGGAGGACCACCGCCCGCCGCATCAGCGCCAGGGCGCACGGCAGGGCCAGGACCAGGTAGCGGCCCCAGAAGTTGGAGTCCGGCAGCGGGCCGGCGTAGCGCGGGGTGGTGATCGCCTCACCCGAGGCCGCGCTGATCGTGGCGAACCCGCCGAACGTGGCCGTGGCGCTACCGCCGAGGAACACCTGGTTGACCACGCTGAACCCGCAGATCACCGCGATCGGGAGGACCAGGGCCGCCGCCACCCACCAGGGCCGCGTGACCAGGCGCGCCAGCCCCAGGACGATGACGAGGAACAACGCGTCCTTGAACTGGTCCGCGACGAAGGACGACGTGGCGTCGGGCGCCACGCTGCTGAACACGCCCGGCATCTCGCTGAGCAGGTAGACCCCGAGCAACGCCGCGGGCAGCCACGGGAAGGTGCGCAGCCGCGCGCGGGAGTCGCGGTCGAACAACGCCAGCATGATCGAGAGCGCGCCGAGCAGCAGCGACGCGTTGTAGACCGACGGGATGCCGTTCGACGCCAGCACCTGTCCGGCGTCGGAGAACTCCCCGGCGACCAGGAAGATCAGGGCGATCGCGGGCCGCCGCACGGCGTACAGCCCGACCACGGCCGCGAGGAACACCCCGAGCACCAGGAGCGCAGGCATCACGCCCGCGACCAGTGCGGTGGCCCCCGTGAGCACGCCGAGACCGACGGCACCCCAGCCCAGCGCGCCCGTCGGCACCAGGGGGGCGAGGCGACGGGGCGACGGGGCGAAGGGGTCGACCGCCGGCGGCGCCTCGCCCTGCGGTGCCCGGGGAGCAGGCACCGGAGAATCGGGCAGAGCAGGAGCGGTCACCGGAGGGGCGGCCCCCGGCGCCGGGGTCACTGCCGGACGGAGCGCCGGCCGACCCGGTCCCCGACCTCGTCGCGCTCCGGGTCGGCCCCGCGGCCGTTGCTCCGGTCCGCACCGTGGCCGTTGCTCCGGTCCGCGCCGTGGCCGTTGCTCCGGTCCGCACCGTGGGCCTGGTCGGCGCCGCGGCCGAAACCGCCGTCGTCGTGGGGATCGCGCTGGTCGTACTGCTCGCGCTGGTCCCGTTGCTCCCGCTGGTCCCGCCGCTCCCAGGCCTCGCGGGCCGCCGAGGTCATCGGCGCGGTCGGCGAGGCGAGCTCGGTGTAGGTCGGGCGCGGGCGGACCGGCAGCGCGGTCGTCTCCTCGTTGCCGGGCGCGGCGACCGGTGCCGCCGGGACGACCGGCGGTCGCCCGTTGACCGGCACGCCGTGGCGCGGCGAGGGCGAGGGCACCACGCGGGCCGGGGCGGGCTGCTCGGAGGCGGGCTGCCGCTCGGGGCGCACCGGCTCGGGCCGCGACTCCGGGTGCCCGGCGTCGACGCGGGGCGTCTCCACCCGGACGGGCTCGGAACGGATCGGCTCGGAGCGGACCGGCTCGGCCCTGACGGGGGCGGCCGGGGGCGCCTCGGTGCGGGCCACGGGTTCGGGCCGGGCGGACGGGGCGGGCGGAGCGGAGGTGCCGGGCTCGACGGCCCGGGCGGCCGCGCGGGCCGCACCGCGCCGGCGGTAGCCGAGCATCGCCCCGCCCCCGATCAGCAGCCCGACAGCTCCTGCGACCGCCGCGACCTGCTTCGGCGCGGCACCGATCCGGGTCCCGCTGCCGTCCGCGCTCTGCACGATCTGCAGGGTGAACGGCCCGGAGACCTGCTCGACCACCGGCGTGGCCTCGTTGACGAGGGCGGTGAGCGCGACCTCGGCGGCCTTGGCGGACCCGGCGGAGACATCGACGTTGATCAGCGAGGTGCTCGCGACCACCCCGGACGTGACCTCGAGGCTCGCCGGAAGCACCTGGGCCGCGCGCGCGGCGGGATCGAGCCACCGGCGCTGGCTGAGGACCTCGGCGGCCGTCGCGCCCGCCTGGCCCCGGCTGAGGGCTTCCCAGTAGTCCGCGATCCGCTCGGGCGCGACGTTCGGGCCGGGCAGCAGGGCGACCTGGGCCTGGGCCCGGTATCGGGGCGTCTGCTGCGACAGGACCAGCAGCGTGCCGGCGACGAACACGAGCCCCCCGAGCAGCGCCGCCGCGATCACCAGGATCGCCGTTCGTCGATTCCGAACCCGCTCAGCCATTCTTCCCCCCGCCGTCGCCACGCACGACACCCAGCCGGCCGCGGCGCTGCCCGGCGGCCTCTTCGTAGAGGTCGGCGATCCTGCGCACCCACCCGTTCAGCTCGAAACGCTCCAGCACGAGCTGCCGTCCTGCCTCGCCGAAGCGTGCCCGCAGCGAAGCGTCACCGAGCAGCGTACCGATCGCGTCGGCCAGGGGTTCGACCGCGCGGGGCGGCACCAGCAGCCCGGTCCGGCCGTGCTCGACGATCTCCGCCGTCCCGCCCACGGTCGTCGCGACGACCGCGACCCCGCAGGCCGCGGCCTCGATGAGTGCCGTCGGCAACGCCTCGGTGAACGAGGGCAGAAGCGCGAGCGTCGATCCGCGGAACAGGTCCGGCACGTCGTCGCGCGCCCCGGCCAGGACCACCCCGGGCGCGTCCCGCGCGCGCAGCGCGGCCGCCTCGTCCCCGTCCCCGACGATCAGCAGGACCGCGTCCGGGAACTGGGCCCGCACCTTCGGCCACGCCTCGACCGCGACGGCGTGACCCTTGTCACGGCGCAGCGCGGCCACCACCGTGACGACGGGGACGTCGTCCGGGATGCCGAGCTCCGGGGGCAGCGGTGCGCGCCGTCCCCCGGCGACCGGCCGGAACGCGGACATGTCGACGCCGTTGGGCAGGACCCGCCAGGTCGGCTTCGGCCTGCCGACGACCTGCGCGGTGGCCGCCCGGGCCGCCTCGGAGACGAAGACCAGGGCCGCGCCGCGCTCGGCGGAGCGGGTCCACAGCTTCTCCTTGAGCGCGCGCCGCCGGTCCGTGGTCGGGGCGGGCAGGTGGTGCAGCGTGGAGACGCACGGCACCCCGGCCAGCCGTGCGGCGATCGGCACGAGCGTCGCGGAGTAACCGAGGTGGGCGTGCACCACGTCCGCCCCCGACTCCCGGATCGCCTTGCGCAGCAACGGGATCGCCTTCGGATCGAGCAGCCTGCGGACGCCGACGAACGAGGGCTCCAGCCCGGCGCCGGTGAGCAGGTCGAGGCTGCCCGACCGCTCGGGGCTGAACGGGGCCAGGCTGGCCACCCGCATCTGCAGCCCGGCGGCGGGCGCGACCGAGTTCATGGTGGCCAGCAGCCGTTCGGCGCCGCCGTAGGAGAAGGAGTCGATGACGTGCAGGACCTTCATCGGGCCGCACCCGCCGTCACCGCGACGGACGCCCACAGACCGGTGGATATCGTGGCCGAATGCGCCCTGCTCCCCGTTCGGCGGCGGTCATCAGCATCGTCGACCCGTTCACCGGCGACGGCGGCAAGCCGAAGGTCCTCGCCGGGCTCGTCCGCCACCTGACCGACCGGCTCGGCACGGACCACGTGCACTACGTGCTGATCGGCGGCACCGCGATCCGCTCCGACGAGGTCCGGACGCACCACGTGCCCGGTCCGTCCACCCGCGAGCGTCTCGGCGGGCTGCTCACCCGCACGGTGCCCGGCCGGGCCCCGATGCAGGAGGGCCTGCTCTGGTCCCCGACGGTGCGCCGCGACCTGGGCGACCTGCTGCGACGCCTGGACGTCGACCTGCAGGTGTACGACACCGTGCGCACCGGCCAGCTCGCGCCGCTCGGCCATCCCGGCCTGCGCGTCTGCTACCTCGACGACCTGATGTCCCTGCGCTACCGCCGCATGCTCGACGCCGTGCGCCGGCTGCCGGACGTGCAGGTCGACGCGTTGGGCACCTTCGCCGACCAGATTCCCGGCCCCCTCCGTCCGGTCGCCCGCAACCAGGCCGTGCAGCGGCTGCTGATGCGTGTGGAGAGCGGGCTCTCGGCGCGCAGTGAGGTGCGGGCGGCGCGGGAGTTCGACCGCTGCCTGCTGGTGAGCGCCCGTGAGGCCGAGACCCTGACGCGCACCGCGGGCGTCGCCGAGGGCCGCGTCGTGGAGCTGCCGCCGTCCCTGCCGATCCGGTCCGCCGTCGCCCGGGACGTGCCCGCCGAACCGCGCTTCGTGTTCCTCGGGCTGCTGTCCGCCCCGCACAACGACGACGGTCTGACCCATCTGCTGCGCGAGGTGTGGCCGGCCGTGCTGGACCGGCTGCCGAAGGCTCGCCTGCAGGTGGTGGGACGCGATCCGTCGCCCGCCGCGCGCGAGCTGCTGGCCCGGCACGCGGACACGGTCGAGCTCGAGGGTTTCGTACCCGACCTCGACTCGGTGCTGGCCCGCTCGACGGCGCTGCTCAACGTCCTGCGCTTCGGCACCGGGGTGAAGATCAAGATCATCGAGGCGCTGGCCCGCGGGCTGCCGGTGCTCTCGACCACGCTGGGCGCCGAGGGGGTCCGGTCCGGTGCGGGGAGCGGGATCGTCGTGGCCGACGGGCCGGCGGACCTCGCCGCCGCCGCCGCCCTGCTGGCCGAGCCGGAGCACAACCTGCGCCTCTCCGAGGAGGCCGGCGGGCATTTCCGGCGTCGCTACGCCCAGGATGCCGTGAACGAGACCTACGACCGGGCTCTCGGTCTGGTCTGAGTGCGCGTGCATGTCCTGCTTCCGAGTCGTGGGTGCGGCGGAGCGCCGTGGCCTCTCCCGGGGTGTCGTCGGGCACGGCGCCGATGTTTCGGCAATGTGGCGAGTCCCCACGATCGGCTGCACCGCTCCGGCATGGTCTAGCCTCCGTGCTCGTGACCCCTCGGACGTGGTATCGACGGCGGGTCCGCAGGACGCCGCTGTGGGCGGCGGCGGCTCTCGCCGTGGGTCTGGTCGCCGCGGCGTGCGGGTCGGCGCAGCCGGTCGACGCCCCGTATCAGGCCTCCTCGCCGATGAGCTCGGACTTCTTCGCCGCGCCCGGCGGCATCTGGACCACGCCGATCGCGCCCGACGCGGCCGTGCGCAAGGACTCAGGGGTGTTCGTGAGCCGGCTCGCCGGGATGGCTCCGGTGATCTCGCTGCGCCGCTTCTCCGTGCCGATCTTCGTCGCCGACCCCGGCACCAAGCGCTACTCGATCGCCCCGACAGCGCCGTACGCCCCGGCGGGCACCCGCCTCGACGACGTCCCGGTGCCGGCCAACGCCGCGGCCGACCCGGCGGAGGACGGTCACCTCGCGGTCCTGGACCGGGACAACCGCTGCATCTACGAGTTCTTCCGGGCCAAGCCGCAGGGCGACGGCTGGACCGCCGACTGGGTCAACGCCACCCCCTCGGACGGCACCGGCATCTATCCCGACGGGCTCGGCACCCGGGCCGCCGGGTTCTCCATCGCCGCGGGCCTCATCTGGCCCGACGAGCTGCGGCGCGGTGAGATCGATCACGCGCTGGTCTTCGCCTACCCCTTCACGAAGAAGGGGGGCTACGTCGCCCCGGCCACCCGCAGCGACGGGCTCACCACCCAGGCGGGCGCCCTGCCGATCGGCTCCCGGCTGCGGCTGGACCCCACGATCGACCTGGACAAGCTCACCCTGACCCCGCAGGAGCGCACGGTCGCGCGGGCCCTCCAGACGTACGGGATGTTCCTCGGCGACACCAGCGGCGGGCTGACGCTCTACGGCGTGCAGCCGCTGAGCTTCGCCGCGGACCCCTACCAGTCGTTCTGGAACGACGGCCCGTGGGCGGACATCAAGGCGATCCCCTTCGACCGCCTCCAGGTCCTCGACTCCGGCGCGGAGCAGCCCCCCTACACCGGCCCCCCCATCGGGAACCGGTGCACGGGGCACCAGGGCTGACCGGGCGGGTCAGGACCCCAGCAACGGCTTGCCGATCGTCCGGACGACCTTCACCCAGGTCGGCGGCGTCGCGTCGTCCTCGGTGGCCTCCCTGGCCTGGTCGCGGACCCGCAGCGCGAGCGTGGTGGCCGCCCCGATGACCGCGTGCGAGGAGGCGAACAGGTCCTCCGCCGCCACCCGGTCGTTGCTGATGCTCGCCTTGTACGGCTCGTCCCCGAGCAGCCAGTCGATGCTGCCCGCGCCCGTCTCGATCCCGTGCTCGATCAGCGCGGAGCGACAGAGCTGCCCGATGCCGAACGTCGACCACCGCGGGTCGAAGCGGCAGTTCCAGACCCGCAGCGCGTCGCCGTCGCGCAGGCAGAGCGCGTAGCCGGCCAGGTCCTCGCCGATCCGGGCGCGGAGCAGCAGGATCTCCCCGCGCGCGGCGTGCGCCGTGACGATCTCGGGGAAGAACCGCCCCGACCACAGGTCGACGATGCTGCGCCGCTCCATCTCGCGGTCGCGTTCCCGGCAGATCGCACTGATCATCGGTAGCGCCGCGGCGATCTCGTCGCGATCGGTGGTGGTGTCGATCACAGCGGTGACGCCTTCGGCCTCCAGCCGTTCGGCCTGCCGCCGCCGGTTCTTCACGTACTGCTTGCTCGTGTAGTCCCGCAGCCGGGTCTTGCCGGCCTCGAGCACGAGCCGGGGGGCCACCTCGTCCGGCACCAGGCGCGCGTGGCGGGCCCGCGCGGCCAGCGCCACGGCCACCGGGTCGCCCGCGGGCAGGTGGCGCAGCACCAGCCGCCACGGCCGCAGGCGCTCGGCGGACACCGCGGCGAGCACGGCGGCGGCGAGCCGCGGCGCCACGTCGGGGCTGCGGACGGGCAGGGCCGCGGCGTCCGTCGGACCGTGCCCGAGCGCCACGAACTCCCGCAGGCCGGCCCGCACCCGGGTGCCGAGCAGGGCCGCGCCGGCGAGCTTCCCGTCCGCCTCCCGGACGGTCACGGCCAGCGGTTCGTAGGTCGGGTCGACCCGCGCGCAGACCCCCAGCCAGGTCCAGCGGGCCATGATGTGGGTGCCGCACGCGAGCTGGAGGTCCTCCAGCTCCCCGCTGATAGCCTCGATCCCCGTCAGGCCGTGCGCCACCGACATCGTTCCCTCCCCCTCGGCCCCTGTTCCCCTGCGGTCAGCGGCCGTGACGACCGTACTGGCGCCGCCCGAGGGCCCGACGAGTCCGCCCCGACGAGACGAAGGAATCGCATGTCGCTGACGGTCAGCCTGCTGCCGGCCCACCGCCGGGACGAGGCCGGGGAGCTCTGGCGGCGCGTCGAGGCCGGCCTCGCGACCCCGGCCCTGGCTGCCGGATGGACCTGGACCTCGACCTGGCTCGAGCATTTCGGCGATGTCGTCCCTCATCGGTTCCTCGTGGCGTACCGCGGCGACGAGCCGGTGGCCACCACCCTGGTCACCTTCTCGCGCACCGGCCCCCGGGTGTTTCCGCGCCGCCGGCTGCACCTCGGCACCGCGGGCGAGCCGGTCGCGGAGTCGGTGTTCGTCGAGTACAACGACCTGCTGTGCGCCCCGGAGGAGCTGCCCGCGGTGTGCCGGGCGGTGGCCGCGGCGGTGCGCACCGTCCCGCGCTGGGACACCCTGACCCTGGACGGCGTCGTGCCCCGCACGGCCGCCCTGCTGGGCGCCGACCTGGGCTTCGCGACGCGCGAGACGCCGTCGTGGACGGTCCGGCTCGACCCGGACCGGACCGTGATGGAGACGCTCGGGCGCTCGACCCGCCGCCTCGTCCGGCAGGCGGTCGAGGCCCTCGGCCCGGAGGAGCCCGAGCTCGCGACCGAACCGGAGCGGGCCCGCGAGATCTTCGACGAGCTGGTCCGCCTGCACCAGCGGCGGTGGACCGCGCAGGGCGAGCCGGGCGCGTTCGCCAGCATCCGGCGGCACGGGTTCGTCCGCGACGTCCTGCTCCGGCTCCTGGCCGAGGGCCGGGCGGCGGTCGGCAGGCTGGCCGGCGCGGACGGGCTGATCGGGTGCGTCGTCGGCTGGATCGACGACGGCCGGTTCCTCTACTACCAGGGCGGGTTCGCCCAGTACGACGAGGTCAGGAAGCGGGCGGGGCTGCTCGGCCACGCCGTGTTCGCCGAGCACTTCCGGCAGGCCGGCCTGCGCGAGTACGAGCTGCTGGCCGGGGACGCGCAGTACAAGCGACAGCTCTCGGCCGGGGAGCAGAACCCGCTGGTCTGGGCGGAGCACGACCTCGCCCATCCCCGCGCCGTCGCGCTCGGCGGGATCCGCGTGCTGCGGGACCGCGCCGGGGTGGCCGCCGGACAGGGGGCCGCCGCGGCGCGGGAGCGGGTCGGCTCGGCGCGGGAGCGGGTCGGCTCGGCGCGGGAGCGGCTCGGCTCCGCGCGGGAGCGGGTCGGCTCCGCGCGTGAGCGGTCGTCCTGACCGGTCGTGACCGGTCCCGGCCGGCCTAGCCGGCGCGGCCCGTCCGCTGCCGGAGCGACCCGGCGAGGCGGGCGGCCGTCCGGCGCGCCTTCCCCGGCAGGCCGCCGCCCAGCTCGGCCTCGAGGGCGGCGCCCACCGGTCCCTCGACGTCGGTGAAGGTCGCGAACCGCAGCGGGCCGATCCACACCGAGCGCATCAGCCCGACGCGCCGGTAGCCGGCGCGGGAGAGGAGCATGTAGACCGGGCGGTTGCCCACGGCGGTCTTGGCCACGAGAGATCGCATCCCCTCCGCGGTGTAGGTGTCGGCCATCACGCCCAGCACCGCGATGGCGACGTTCGTGCGGCGGGCCGCCGGCGTCGTCGCGCCGTCCTCGACACCGACGACGTCGGCCGGCAGCGTGGCCCATCCGCGGTGCCCGACCCGCAGCGGCACCTTCCCGGGGAAGGCCCAGGTCCCGAAGGCGGCCCGGTCGGTCTCGTCGAGGGCGACCCAGTTGTGCCCGCCGGCCGCGTAGCGCTCCCCCGCGGCGGCGAAGTTCACCATCGGCAGGGACGCCGCCTTGTCGATGTCCTCCCGGGGCAGCCGGCCCGCGGTCATCCCCTCCGGCATCGGTCGCGCCTGCGGCACGTCGGCGAGCACGGCCTCCCACCAGTGGTGTTCCTCGATCCGGTGGGCCCACTGCCGCACCCGCGCCCCCGCGGTGCGGACGACCCCGGAGACCCCGTGGGTCTCCCGCGCCCGCTGTACCCGGCCGACGACCGTCCGCGCTCCGTCCAGCAGCACTCCGTACCCCTCTCCACCCGATTCACCGTCGACGATCTGTCGTCGGATCCGCCCCGGACGTAACGCCCACGGCGCAACCGGCCGGTAACACCAGGCCGCACCGTCCGACAGAAGGAGCGGGACCACGGCGCCGCACGCCGTGCCGACCAGGAGAACCATGAGCACTACGGCCCCGCCGCGCCGACAGTCGAACGCGCCCCGGAACCCGCGCCTGCAAGCACTGTGGAACTACGTCGTCTTCGGCATCACGCGCTTCTCGACGCTGATCATGACGGTGGTGCTGGCCCGGCTGCTGAGCCCGGAGGACTTCGGCCTGTTCGCGCTCGGCCTGGTCCTGCTCAACCTGTTCGACTACGTCCGGGACTTCGGCGTGACGGCCGCGCTGGTCCAGCACCGGACCCCGCTCGCCCGCCTGCTCCCGACCGGGCTGACCATATCGCTGCTGTTCGGGCTGGTCATCGGGGTCGCCGCACTCGGGTTCGCGCCGCTGCTGGCCGACCTGCTCGGCCATCCCGAGCTGACGCCGATCGTCCGCGCCCTGGCCGTGGCCCTGCTGATCTCGTCGTTCAACGCGCTCCCCCAGGCGACCCTGCGCCGGGGCCTGGACTTCGGGCGGCGGCTCGCGCCCGAGGTCAGCGGGGCGCTCGTGAAGCTCGCGGTCGGGGTCGGCCTGGCGGCCTCCGGCGCGGGGATCTGGAGCCTGGTCTGGGCCCAGCTGGCGGGCAGCCTGATCACGACCGTCCTCTACTGGGTCATCGTCCGGCCCCCGTTCCGGCTGGGCTTCGATCGCCGGATCGCGGTGGACCTGCTCCGCTTCGGCGTGCCCGTCACGGCTGTGACGTTCCTCGCCTATCTGGTCTACAACCTGCCCGCGACGATCGTCGGCCGCCGGCTGGGCGCGGAGGAGGTCGGCTTCTACTCGCTGGGCTACCGGCTCGCCGAGCTGACGGTGCTGAGCCTGTGCACCGTCATCGGCGAGGTGCTCTTCAGCGCGCTCGCCCGCATCCAGGACGATCCACGGGGCCTGGCCGACGGCTACCGCACGGCCGTCGGCACGGTCGTGGCGATCACCTTCCCCGTCGGGCTGGGGATGGCCGCCGTCGCCCCCGATCTGGTCTCTTTGTTGTACGGCAGCCAGTTCGCCGCAGCGGCCCAACCGCTGATGCTCCTTTCGGTTTTCGTCGCCCTCCATTCGGCCACATTTCATGCGGGCGACATGTTGAAGGCGATAGGCCATCCGGCGATTCTCACGTATCTCTCGGTCGGCGGGCTCGTCGTGCTCGTCCCCGTGTTGTGGATCGCCGCCGGGCACTCGTTGACCATGGTCGCCGCCGCGCTGATCGGCGTGGAGGTGGCCAATTTCGTGGCCCGGCTCGTGATCGTCCGGCGGGTGCTGGGCCTGCCGATCGGCAGCCAGCTCGGCGTCTACGCCGGCCCGGCCCTGGCCGCCGCCATTATGACTATCATCACATGGACCCTGGGCACGGTTCTGCCGCCCTGGCCTGCGGTTCTCCGGCTGGCGGTCCTGGTCACCTTCGCAACGGTGCTCTACCTCGGCAGCCTCTACGTGTTCGCCCCCACGTCCGGCGCCCGGCTGACCGGGGCGGTCCGCGCCGCGCGGCGCCGGTCCGCCGCGACGGCCGAGTAACGCGCTTGTTTCCACGGACGATTGCCCCAACGGGTCCGGCGCCACCGAAATCTCCGTTGTGCGGGCCCGGCGTACGGCCGGCCGATGGGCGGGCCTTTCGAGGGGGAAAGTGATTGTGAACACGGAGACCGAATTCGCGGACCCCGTGCCGGGACGCCCGTCGGCGACGCCGACGACGCGGGCGCCCGACACCGCGGGATCGCTCCCCCGGCCCGTCTCCCTCCCCCGGCCGCGGTGGCAGGTGCGGCACGCCTGGCTCGCGGCCGGTGGTGACCTCGTCGCCGTCGGCGCCTCGCTGGGCCTGCGCCAGTGGTGGGGCGACACCCCCGCCCAGCCCGATCTCCCCCTGCTCATCGGGCTGACGCTGCCGGTCCTATTCATGGTCTGCCTCGCGACCGTCCGGGCCTGGGAGCCGCAGCTGCTGGGTCAGGGCTCCGAGGAGTTCAGCCGGCTGCTGCGCGGCGTCGTGCTCGCGGGCGTCGCCCTCGCCCTGATCGGGCTCGCCACGAAGACTCCCGAGGTCCGGCCCTGGGTGTTCGGCGTCCTGCCCGTCGCGGGGGTGTTCGCGGCCCTGTTCCGGATCGTGCTGCGCCGCCGGCTGCACCGGCACCGCGGCGCGGGCTCCTGCCTGCACGAGGTGCTGGCCGTCGGTTCGGTCGAGAACGTCGCGGTCATGATCGAGCGCACCCGGCGGGCCACCCACCACGGCTGGCAGGTCACCGGGGCCTGCACCCCCACCGGCCGGGGCCCGGACGGCGCGGCCGACGTGCTGGGCGTCCCGGTCGTCGGCGACCTGGACTCGGTCCGCGAGGTGGCCGCCGCCGGCTCGTACCGCATTCTGTCGGTCTCCCAGTCCCCCGGCTGGTCCTCCCGCCGGCTGCACCAGCTGGCCTGGGACATCGAGGGACGCGGCGTGGACCTCGTGGTCGACCCCGGCCTGATGGAGATCGCCGGACCGCGGCTGCACATGTCGGTGGTCGACGGGATGCCGTTCCTGCGGCTGACCGAGCCGTCGTTCTCGGGGGTGGCCCGCATGCTGAAGAACACGGCGGACCGGATCGGCTCGGCCCTGCTGCTGATCCTGCTCGCCCCGGTCCTGCTCGCGGTGGCCCTGATGGTCAAGCTGGACGGCGGCCCGGTGTTCTACCGGCAGACCCGCGTCGGCCAGCACAGCGAGGACTTCTCGATGATCAAGTTCCGGTCCATGGTGCCGGACGCCGACCGGATCCGCGCCACCCTGGTCTCCGACGACGAGGGCGCCGGCCCGCTGTTCAAGATGCGCAACGACCCGCGGATCACGAAGGTCGGCGCCGTCCTGCGGCGCTACTCGCTCGACGAGCTCCCCCAGCTGATCAACGTCCTGTGCGGGCACATGTCGCTGGTCGGGCCGCGGCCGCCGCTGCCCCACGAGGTCCTCACCTACGCGCGCGACGCGCAGCGCCGGCTGCTGGTCAAGCCGGGTCTGACCGGGCTCTGGCAGGTCAGTGGGCGCAGCGACCTCTCGTGGGAGGAGTCGGTCCGGCTCGACCTGCGCTACGTCGAGAACTGGTCGCTCGCGCTGGACGGGTTGATCCTCTGGAAGACCGTCGGTGCCATCACCCGCGGGCGCGGGGCCTACTGACCCGTCGTGCGCCGCACCGAGCTCCGGGCCCACGACGAGAACGGCGAACCCCGTCCGTCGCCCCGGTGGACCAACCGTCGGACACCTCTCGGCCGCACGGCGCTCTGCCTGGTGCTGGCGGTCGCCTTCCTCCTCGCCGGCTGCACGACATCGCCACCGATCACCTCACCGCTTCCCCCTCCGGGGCGGGCGACGATCCTGTGGGACACCTGGGGCGTACCCCACATCGCCGCCGGCGACGAACCGATGCTGTTCCGCGCCTTCGGACAGGCGCAGATGCGCAGCCACGGGAACCTGCTGCTCGGCCTGTACGCGAAGGCACGGGGCGAAGGCGCTCGCTACGCCGGCGAGACCTCGCTGAACTCCGACCGCACGGTCCTTCTGATGGGCCTGAGGGAGCGGGGCGCGGAGTGGTACGCGCAGCAGAGCCCCCGGATGCGTGCGGCCGTCGACGCCTTCGCCACGGGGATGACCGAGTACGCCACCACCCACCCGGCCGAGCACGACCGGATCTACGACCCGTTGCTCCCGCTCACCGGCGCGGACGTGCTGGCCCACGTGGCCCGGACGATGTTCGCCTTCATGACGGACGTCTCGGACTGCAAGCGCGTCCTGCCGGACCTCGACCGCGGCGACGCCCCGCCCCCGGGCTCGAACGCGTGGGCGATCGGGCCGGAACGCACCTCGGACGGCGGCACGCTGCTGCTCGCGAACCCGCACCTGGGTTGGGGTGGCGACGAGCTGCTCTACGAATCCCAGCTGGTCGCACCGGGAGTGGACGTCTACGGGGCCACGCTGGTCGGCTTCCCCGTCCCGGTGATCGGCTTCAACGACTCCCTGGGCTGGAGCCACACCGTCAACTCCGTCGACGGCTGCGACGTGTACAGCCTGGTCCCCGACGGCACGGGCTACCGCTTCGACGGCGGGCACCGTGACTTCGAGACCAGCAACCGGCAGATCTCGGTCCGGCTGCCCGGCGGGGGGTACCGCACCGAGAAGGTCACGGTCCGCCGTGCGGTGCAGGGCCCCGTGGTCACCGTGGGCGGCAAGACCTTCGCGGTCCGGGCCACGGCGGTGGACCAGGCCCAGGTGCCGGGTCTGCTCGAGCAATGGTGGGAGATGGCGCGGGCCCGCACCCTCGAGCAGTTCCGTGCCGCCCTGGGCCGCGAACAGCTACCGATGTTCAACGTCCTCTACGCGGACGACGCGGGGCACGTCCTGGCCGCCTTCGCGGGCAAGGTCCCGGACCGGCCGTCGTCGTACTCCGGGTCCTGGGACGCACCGGTCCCGGGCGACGACTCGCGGACCCTGTGGACGACCACACTGCCGGCCTCGCGGTTGCCGGCCGTGATCGATCCACCGGGCGGGTTCGTGCAGAACTCGAACAGCCCGCCGTGGACGTTCACCCTCCCCGCGGTACCCGAGCTCGACCCCGCCCGGTACCCGTCCTATCTGCCGTCGCCGGGCCTGGGCTGGCGGGAACGCCGCGGCCTCCAGCTGATCACGTCCACACCGAAGATGTCCCTCGACGACCTCGTCCGGCTGAAGAACGACACACACCTCAGCCTGGCCGACAGTGTCGTTCCCGCACTCGTCGCGGCGGCCAACCGCTCCCTCGACACCGGGGCCCGGCGCGGCGCGGCGGCACTGGAGAACTGGGACCGGCAGGCCCAGGCGACCAGCACGGGTGCGCTGCTGTTCCTCGCGTGGGTGTACGAGGCCCTGCCGGAGGGGCACTCCGCAGACGAGTTGTTCACCACCCCCTATGACCCGGCCGATCCGTTGGGCACCCCCCGTGACCTGAGGGATCCGGCCGCCGCCGTGTCCGCGCTGGGCCGTGCGGCCCAGCGGATCCAGAACCTGTACGGGGCCATCGAGGTCCCGTGGGGCAACGTCGCCCGGCTGCAGCGCGGCAACGTCGACCTCCCGGCCTCCGGCTTCCCCGGCGACCCGTACGGATCGTTCCGGGTGCTCTCGCCGGACATCGCTCGGATCGCGAGCGGGAAGCCGGGCGCGGTGTCGTTCGGCGACTCCTACGTGGCGGCCATTCATTTCGGGTCGACGACGACCGCTCGCGTCCTGTTGACCTACGGCAATTCGACGCAGCCCGGGAACAAGCACGTGGCCGATCAACTGGCACTGGCCCAAACGGGGGAACTCCGACCGGCCCTGCGCACTCTCAGCGAGATCAATCAGAATCTCGAGGAACGAATGGACGTGAGTCGTTGATCCGAACTGGTCAATTCGCTAGGCCGTGCAGCGCGAACCGCCCGAATGGGTAGTCTTCGACGATGACGGTCACCAGGCGCCGCGCGCTCACGATCCTGCCCGGTCTCGTGGCAGCGGGGATCGTGGCGCCCACGGTCCTCGCGGGCTCGGCCGCTCCGACCGCCGCGGCGGCGTCGGTCCGCCCCTACTTCGGCGCCGCGGACTGGCTCTGGGACCCGATCCCGACCGGTCCGGTGCTCGACCCCCAGTCCGCCCAGATGGTCAACTTCCTGCGGACGGGCAAGCACGTGGCCCTCATGCGCCAGTTCGGAGTCACCCTTCGCGGACCCTCGGGAATCACCGCCTCGACCCCGCGGTACGACGTCGCCTTCAGCCAGGTGCCGGCGTGGGGGCCGGACCCGTTCGGCCGGGACACCATGCCGATCCCGACGGGCACACCGGTTCCCCCCGGGTCCGACGGTCACCTCGCCGTCGCCGACCCTCAGACCGGCCAGGTCTTCAACCTCTGGCAGGCCCGACAGAGCCGGAGCTCGTGGGCGGCGTCGTGGGGATCCAAGGTTCCGCTCAACGGCGACGGCCGCGAGACCTTCGGCTCGTCGTCGACCGGAGCCCGGCTCGCTCGCTACGCCGCCGTGGTCCGCGCGTCGGAGATCGCCGCACGGAACATCCCCCACGCGTTGTTCTTCTCCACGGATATGGCCGCTCCCGCAGCGAACTTCCGGTACCCGGCCGCCGGGTCCGACGGCGCGAACATGGCCAGGGTCGCCACGCCGATCCCCGAGGGCACGCGGGTTCGGCTCGACCCCTCCGTGAACCTGGCCGCCATCCCCGGTATCACCGCCTTCGAACTGGTCGTCGGCACCGCCCTGCAGCGCTACGGCGCCTACTGCGGCGACAACGGCGGCTCGCGGATGTCGTTCCTGTTCGAGTACGAGGCGGGTGCCGCCCCGGGCCCGAGCTACGCCGCCGCGGGCGCCGCGTTCGACTACTTCGATCTCGTCCGCCTGCCCTGGGACAAGCTGCAGGTGTTGCGCAGCTGGAACGGTTCCTGAACCTGGCTGTCCGGCCACGGCTCGTCCGTCGTGCGAGGCGGCGGTCCGAGTGTGCCCGCACCCTCCGACGCCGGCAGCGCACCTCCGGTCAGTCCAGCGTGCGGATCCAGGCCAGGGTGGCGGCCAGACCGTCGACCAGCGAGGTCTGCGCCGCGTAGCCGAGTTCTGTGCGGGCCCGGGAGACGTCCAGGCAGCTGCGCAGGACCTCGCCGGCCCGGGGAGCGGCCAGTACCGGCTCGAAGGACCCCAGCCCGGCCGCGAGCCGGACCTGCTCCGCGAGCGTCAGCAGGTCGACCTCCGTGCCGGTGCCGACGTTGTACACATCGTGGCGCAGGTCCGTGGCGTCGATCGCCGCGAGGTTGGCTCTCACGATGTCCCCGACGAACACGTAGTCCCGGGTCTGCGCGCCGTCGCCGAAGATCGTCGGCCGGCGTCCGGCCAGTGCGCACTCGCAGAAGATCGCGATGACACCGGCGTCGCCCCGCGGATCCTGCCGCGGGCCGTACACGTTGCCGTACCGCAGCGTCACGACGTCGAGGCCCCGGGCGGCCCTGAACCAGGCGCCGTAGGTCTCCACGGTCCGCTTGCTCATGCCGTAGGGCGACAGGGGGGCGGCAGGGACCGTCTCCGGCGTCGGCACCGTGGCCGTCTCCCCGTAGATCGCGCCACCGGTCGAGGTGTTGACGACACGGCGCACCCCGGCCTCGTGCGCGGCATCGAGTACGTTGATCGATCCCACGACGTTGGTCGTCGCGTCGAGGGCGGGCTCGGCCATCGACACGCGGACGTCGATCTGCGCGGCCAGATGGCACAGCACGTCGGGCCGGAACGCCGTCACGGCCTTCCGGACGGCCTCCGCATCCCGGATGTCGATCTCGGCCAGCTCCGCGTCCGGTGATCCGGCGAGGTTCGCCGTGGACCCCCGGCTGAGGTTGTCGAGCACGAGTACCTCGGCCCCGCGGGCGACCAGGGCGTCGACCAGATTGGACCCGATGAACCCGGCACCGCCGGTGACCACTGCGCGCACGGGCGGAGCATATCGGGTCACCCGATCGGGACCGGGGCGGCGGCCGGCACCCTCGATCCGTCGCCGTACCCGAGTCCGGGGGCCGCTCGTTGACCTTCCGACATCGGACAGGTCGCGGCGTGCTCGCGGCGCGGAGGTGGGGCAATGCCGACAGGACGCACTACGAACAGCGACGCCGTCCGGGCCCTCGACGACGCCGCCACCATCCAGTTCCGGATGCCGCGCAGCGGCCCGGGGTCGGTCATCCTGCCCGCCGACCTCCTTGCCGCCCGCGAGCTGATGGGGGTTCCCGAGAAGCCTCGGAGCCACGCCGTCCTCCGCGGCTCGGCATTCGTCGCGATCGCCCTCACGGTTACGGCGTTCCTCGTCCTCGCCCACTTCGTCGCCCTCGCCGTGAGCGGGCCCACGGGCATCCCGGCGGCGGTTCGGCTGGGTACGGGGCAGAGCGTCTCCGCGTGGTTCAGCGGGGCGCTGGCCCTGGTCGACGCCGGCCTGCTGGCGCTCGTCGCGTCCACATCGTCCCGTCGTGAGCGGTGGCGTTGGGTCCTCGCGTCCCTCGCCGTACTGCTGGGCCCCGTGGGTAAGGCCTTGACCGGTCCGGGAGACGGTCAGGCGCTGCACACGGCCTCCGGGCCGTTGACGTCCGCCTGGCCGCTGTCGGCGCTCAGCATCGGGATCGCCGTGCTGCTGTGCGGCTCGCTGCTCCTACGCCGCCCGGGCGGGCGGACCGTGGCCCTCGGCGCCGCGGTCCTCCTTGCGGGGGCCACCGGCGTCGAGGCGCTCGAGGTGTGGTGGTTCGACGGCAGCGGGGTGGCGAGCGACCTCGTCGGCGTCGCGCTGAACGGGATCGGGTCGACAGCGGAGATGCTCGGCCTCGTCATCGCCCTGGCGGGGCTGCTCAGGATGGGGCGGGGCAGCACTCTCGGGCTCGCGCGATAGCGGATCGGTGGAGCCTTTCCGTACCGAAGTCTGACGATCCGTACTCCGGTGGTTAACGAAGCGTGTACCACCCGCGAATCCACTCCTGAGGTTCACGAACCTCGTGTACTGATCGGCCCACCGCCCCGATCAGTGCTGGAGCGGCCCGTCTCCCTTCCCGGGGGACGGGCCGTTCGCCGTTGCGGCCACTCCTCGGGAGCTCTCCGACCGGAGCAGCCTCAGGCCGCCGCGGACAGCCACGGCTCCCACGCCGGGTGCGGCTCCACCGCCAGCACCAGCACCCCGCCCGCGGCCCTGGCCGGCGGCGCCGGCGGGCGCTCCAGCACCCAGCCCAGCTCCTCCAGCAGGTGGTCCGCCTTGCGGGAGTTGCAGGCCCGGCAGGCCGCCACGCAGTTCTCCCAGCTGTGCGCGCCGCCCCGGCTGCGCGGCAGCACGTGGTCGATCGTGTCCGCCTTCTTGCCGCAGTAGGCGCAGCGGCGCAGGTCCCGGCGGAGCACCCCGGCGCGGGTCATGGGCACCGCGCGGCGGTAGGGCACCCGCACGTAGCGCGAGAGGCGCATCACGGACGGGGCGGGGACGGTGAGGTTCTCGGAGTGGAAGGCGGCGCCCTCCAGGGCGGCCTGCACGCACTCGGCCTTGCCGGAGAGCATGAGGACGACGGCGCGTTTTGCCGTGACGACGGCGAGGGGCTCGAAGCTGGCGTTCAGGAGGAGGACCCGTGACCCGGGCGGCAGCGCGGCGTGGAGGGGCCCGCTGTCCTCCTCGCTGTGGGGAACAGCGATGTCGGGAACAGCGACGAGGCCCTCGGGTTGTCGGTCCGGCACGCGCGACCACCTCCGCTCGGATGAGGTAAGTCGACCATACGAGAGGTCGGTTGCGCACGTGTGATATCCGGATGGACACGCGGGAACGACACGCGGTGCCGCGGAGTGGGCGAGCGGCTACCCGTGCACCGCGTCCAGCGCCCCCAGCACGTCCGCCACCAGGTCGTCGGTGTCCTCGCAGCCCGCGGAGAGCCGGACCAGGCCCTCCGGTACCGCGTCCCCCCAGCGGGCCCGGCGGTCCGCGGAGGTCCGCAGACCCCCGAAGCTCGTGGTGGAGACGACCAGGCGGGAGGCGTCGAGGAACCGCCCGACCGCGTCGGCGGAGGGCAGGGTGAATCGCAGCACCCCGTTCCACCGCCGCATCTGGCGGGAGGCGATCGGGTACGCGGGATCCGAGGGCAGCCCCGGCCAGCGGAGATCGGCCGGCAGCGGATGTCCGAGCAGGGCCTGGACGAGGGCGTGGGCGTTGGCCGCCTGGCGTTCGAGCCGCAGGTCCAGGGTGCCGAGCCCGCGCAGCGCCAGCCAGGTCTCCATCGGCCCGGGGACCGCCCCGCCCTGGGTCCGCAGCCGCCGGACCCGGTCGGCCAGCAGCACGTCCCCGCAGGTCACGTGCCCGAGCACGACGTCGGAGTGCCCGGACAGCGCCTTCGTGTCGCTGGCCACCACCAGGTCCGCGCCGAGCGGGAGCGGGCGCTGGCCGAGCGGGGTGGCCGTCGTGTTGTCGACGGCCAGCAGCGCGCCGTGGGCACGGGCCACCTCGGCGATCGCCCGGATGTCGCAGACCTCGAGCCCGGGGTTCGACGGCGTCTCGAGCAGCACGAGCGAGGCGCCCGGGATGGCGGCGGCCCAGTCGCCGACGGTCGCTACCTCACGGATCTCCACGCCGAAGGGCGCGAGCTCGTCGGCGGCGAGGAGCCGGGCGAGGTAGTAGCCGTCGCTGGGCAGCACGATCGCCCTACCCGGCCGCACCCCGGCGCGCAGGACCGCCGCGATGGCCGCCATACCCGAGGCGAAGGCCACGCAGTGCCCGCCGTCGAGCTCGCCGACCGCCTCCTCGTAGGCCCGCCAGGTGGGGTTGTCGGCGCGGCCGTATAAGTCCCGGGTGGGCGGGTCGTGGGGCAGCCCGAGATGGAAGGTCGAGGAGAGCACCGGCCCGGACCGCACCGGCTCCCCCGGCGCCCCGCCCTCGCCCGCGCCGACGCACCGGGTCCCGTCGCCGGTCACTCCGACCTCGGGGCACGGCTGATCAGCTCCTTGGCCATCTCCCGCGCGGAGTAGCCCTCGTGGCACACCCGGCGGACGGCGTCGGCGATCGGGAGCTCGACGCCGTGGCGTTCGCCCAGCTCGCAGATCGACACGCAGGACTTCACACCCTCCGCGACCTGGCCGTGGTTGGCCGCCTCGGCCTGGGCGAGGGTCTCGCCGCGGCCCAGGTGCTCCCCGAAGGTGCGGTTGCGGGAGAGCGGGGACGAGCACGTCGCCACCAGGTCGCCGAGGCCGGCCAGGCCCGCGAACGTCAACGGGTCCGCGCCCAGCTCGGCGCCCAGGCGGGCGGTCTCGGCGAGGCCGCGGGTGATCAGCGACGCACGGCTGTTGTCGCCCAGCCCCATCCCGGCGGCGATCCCCACGGCCAGAGCGATGACGTTCTTGCCGGCCCCGCCCAGCTCGCACCCGACGACGTCCGGGTTGGTGTAGGAGCGGAAGTAGTCGTTCGAGGTGGCGGCCTGCAGGGCCTCCGCCCGCGCGAGGTCCGAGCAGGCGATCACGGTCGCGGTGGGCTCCCCCGCCGCGATCTCGCGCGCCAGGTTCGGCCCGGACACCACCGCGACCTGGCCCTCCGGCACCTCCGCGACCTCGCGCACGACCTCGCTCATCCGCTTGAGCGTGCCCAGCTCGACGCCCTTCGCGAGGCTGACGAGCGTGGCGCCGCGCGGGAGCAGCGGCTTCCAGTCCGCGAGGTTCGACCGCAGGGTCTGGGAGGGGACGGCGAGCACCACCGCGTCCGCCCCGTCGAGCGCGGCGGCGGCGTTGGAGGTGGCCGTGACCAGGTCCGGCAGCGTGATGCCGGGCAGGTAGTCCGGGTTCTCGCGGCGCTCGCGCACGGCGGCGGCCACCTCGGGGCGCCGCGCCCAGAGCACCACCTCGCGCCCGGAGTCCGCCACCACCTTGGCGAAGGCCGTGCCCCACGATCCGGCGCCCAGGACCGCGATCCGGGCCAGCGCCGTCACGAAGGGTCCCCCGCGCGACGGAAGAACCCGGCGGGCGCCGGCTCCCCGCGCACCTCGGCCAGCAGTTCCTTGCAGCGGTTCATCAACAGGTCGGTCACCTCGCGCAGGACGGTCGCGTCCACGGGCTTGTCCCGGTACGCGGACAGGTCGACGGGATCCCCGGCGCGCACCGTGACGGTGGTGCGCGGGAGCGGCCGGAAACGCCTGTTGTAGTGGTCGTACACGCTGCGGGTGCCCCAGTGCACGACCGGCAGCACCGGGACGTCGCCGGCCAGGGCGAGCCGCGCGGCGCCGGTGCGGGCGTGCATCGGCCAGCCGTCGGGGTCGCGGGAGATCGTGCCCTCGGGGTAGATGACCACGATCTTGCCCTCGGCCAGACCCGTGACGCCGTCGCGCAGGCTCTGCTGGGCGTCCGCGGAGTCCCGGTGCACGGGGATCTGGCCGGTGCCGCGCAGCACCGTGCCGAACAGGGGGACCTTCCACAGGCTCGCCTTCGCCAGGAAGCGCGGCATGCGCCGGGCGGAGTGCACCCACAGCGCCGTGTACACCGGGTCCAGGTACGAGATGTGGTTGGCCACGAGCAGCGCCCCGCCCCGGGCGGGCAGGTGCTCGCGGCCCTCGTAGCGGGGGCGCGCGACCAGCCAGGACAGCGGATAGAACACGGCCGCCGCGAACCAGCCCCAGAAGCCGCACTTCTCACGCCTCACGAATGGGTGCTCCTCCCCTGTCTGTCCGGGGGATGATCCTCCCCCGAACGCCTGCCCACGGTCCACCGAGGCCGCCCCGGAGTGGAACGATGGGTGGCGTGCCGAATGCCGGAGTCGGACTCGTCGTCCCTGTGAAGCCGCTGGCCGCCGCCAAGTCCCGGCTGCGCGGCGCGGCCGACCGCGGCGTGGGCGATCCCGCCCGGCACGCCGAGCTCGCGCTGGCGCTGGCCCTGGACACCCTCGACGCGGCCCACGCGGCCCGGTCCGTGTCCGAGATCATCGTGGTGACGACGGACGTGCGCGTCGCCGCACTCGTCCCCCCCGGCCTGAAGGTCGTCACCGACGAACCGGGCACCGGCCTCAACGCGGCCCTCGCCCACGGCGCCGACCTGCTCGAGCCCGGGATCCGCGGCGCCCTGCAGGCGGACCTGCCGGCCCTGCGCCCCGAGGAGCTCGACGCGGCGATCGAGGCCGCGGCGGGCGGGCGGGCCTTCTGCGCCGACGCCCGGGGGGACGGCACCACCCTGCTGCTCACCGCCGCGGGCGGGCCGCTGGATCCGCGGTTCGGGCCGGGCTCGGCGGCGGCGCACCTCGCGTCCGGTGCCGCCGCGCTGTCCGGTGCCCTGCCCGGCCTGCGCCGGGACGTCGACACCGAGGCGGACCTGCGGGAGGCCTGCACGCTCGGCGTCGGCCCGCGGACCGACGGCCTGCTCGTCTGCCGCTCCCGGCCGTGACCTTTCCGTGATGCAGAGTTCACCTCGATGTCGTCCATCTGGCCCCGGTCCGGGCTCGTCCCGTAAGGAAGAATCCCGCCGATGAGCACGGCCCCCGAGAACTCCGACAGCACCGAGAATTCCGACAGCACGAATTCCGGCGGCGAGCGGAAGGGCGGCACCCCCCGGCGCAGCGCGGCCCGGCGGACACCCCCGGCGCGCAAGCCCGCCACCCGCCGTCGCGGCCCCCTCCCCGCGACCACCCAGCGCGGCGAGAGCACCACCACGGCACCGGCGCCCGCCGCGGCGACGACCGCCACCACGCCCGGGGCCGCACCGATCAGCCCGCCGGCCCCCACGACCGCCGCCGCCCCCAGCGGGCTGCCGGACGACCGGTACCTCAACCGCGAGCTGTCCTGGCTGGACTTCAACTCCCGCGTGCTGTCCCTGGCCGAGGACACCAGCCAGCCGCTGCTCGAGCGCGCCAAGTTCCTGGCGATCTTCGCGAGCAACCTGGACGAGTTCTACATGGTCCGGGTGGCCGGCCTGAAGCGCCGCGACGAGACGGGCCTGTCCGTGCGCAGCGCCGACGGGCTCACCCCGCGCGAGCAGCTGGCCCGGATCGCCAGGAGCGGCCAGACGATCGCCTCGGCCCACGCCCGGGTGTTCCTGCAGGAGGTCCGCCCCGAGCTGGACCGCAACGGCATCCACATCCGCCGCTGGAACGACCTCACCGCGGCCCAGCGGCTGCGGCTCACGGACTACTTCGCCGCGCAGGTCTTCCCGGTGCTCACGCCGCTGGCGGTGGACCCGGCGCACCCCTTCCCCTACATCTCGGGGCTCTCGCTCAACCTCGCCGTCACGGTGCGGGACACCGACAGCCGGACCGAGCGGTTCGCCCGGGTCAAGGTGCCCAACAACGTCCCCCGCCTGGTCAAGGTGGCCAACGACGACCCGGAGGCCGGGGAGGTCACGTTCCTCCCGATCGAGGACCTCATCTCGGCGCACCTGGGCGACCTGTTCCCGGGGCTCGAGGTGGCCGAGGCGCACGCCTTCCGGGTCACCCGCAACGCGGACCTGGAGGTCGAGGAGGACCGCGACGAGGACCTCCTGCAGGCACTGGAGCGCGAGCTCGCCCGCCGCCGCTTCGGCCCGCCCGTGCGGCTCGAGGTCGTGGACACCATGTCCGAGCACATGATGGAGCTGCTGCTCCGCGAGCTCGACGTGGATCCCGGGGACGTCGTGACCGTGCCCGGCCTGCTCGACCTCACCTGCCTCTGGGAGGTCTACGCCACGGACCGGCCGGGCCTCAAGGACGAGCCGTTCCGCCCCGCCACGCACCCCGCGTTCGGCGAGCGGGAGACCCCGCGCAGCATCTTCGCCACCCTGCGCGAGGGCGACGTGATGGTCCACCACCCCTACGACAGTTTCTCGACGAGCGTGCAGCGCTTCATCGAGCAGGCGGCGGCGGACCCGAACGTCCTGGCGATCAAGCAGACGCTGTACCGGACGTCCGGCGACTCGCCGATCGTCGACGCCCTGATCGACGCCGCCGCCGCGGGCAAGCAGGTGGTGGCCCTGGTGGAGATCAAGGCCCGCTTCGACGAGATGGCCAACATCCGCTGGGCGCGCGAGCTGGAGAAGGCGGGCGTCCACGTCGTCTACGGGCTGGTGGGGCTCAAGACGCACTGCAAGACCGCGCTCGTGGTGCGCCAGGAGGGCTCCACGATCCGCCGCTACTGCCACATCGGCACCGGCAACTACAACCCGAAGACCGCGCGGCTCTACGAGGACATCGGCGTGCTCACCGCCGACCCGACGATCGGCGCGGACCTCACGGACCTGTTCAACTCGCTCACCGGCTACTCCCGGCAGACCTCCTACCGCTCGCTGCTGGTGGCGCCCTACGGCGTGCGGCGCGGCATCGTGCGGCGCGTCGAGGACGAGATCGAGGCCTTCCGGGCCGGCGACACCAGCGCGCGGGTGCAGATCAAGGTCAACTCGCTCGTCGACGAGCAGGTGATCGACGCCCTGTACCGGGCCTCGCAGGCCGGCGTGCCGGTGGACGTCGTGGTCCGCGGGATCTGCGCGCTGCGCCCGGGCCGCCCGGGGCTCTCGGAGAACATCCGGGTACGCTCGATCCTCGGCCGCTTCCTGGAGCACTCGCGGGTGTTCCACTTCGCCGCCGCGGACGAGTACTGGATCGGCAGCGCGGACATGATGCACCGCAACCTCGACCGCCGCGTCGAGGTCCTGCTCCGCGTCGCGGACCCGCGGCTGTCCGGCCAGCTCGCGGACGTCTTCTCCTCCGCCCTCGACCCGGCCACCCGCTGCTGGACCCTCGACGCGGACGGCACCTGGAACCCGTCACCGCCCCCGGGCACGGACCTGGAGAAGGTGCGGGACCACCAGGCGGAGCTGATGATCACCCACGCGGCGCGCCAGCCCGCCGACGCCGAGAGCTGAGGTGTCCGCGCTCCACACCGCCCTCGGCGCCGACGTCCTCGCCGCGGGCACGGTCCTCTGGCGCCCCGTGAGTGGCGATGGTCGCCAGGGCGACCATCGCCACTCACGAGCCGTGGAGGTCGCCCTGGTGCACCGGCCGCGGTACGACGACTGGTCGTTGCCGAAGGGCAAACTGGACAAGGGCCTCGACCACGGCGAGCTCGCGGACTGCGCGCTGCGCGAGACGCGGGAGGAGACCGGGGTCGCCGCGCGGCTCGGGGCCCGGCTCGGCGACGTCCGGTACGGGGTGCCGGAGGGCCGGAAGCTGGTGCGGTACTGGGCCGCCGAGGCCGTCGACGACGCCGCGTTCGTCGCGAACGACGAGACGGACGAGCTGCGCTGGGTCCCCCTCGCCGACGCCCCGGGCCTGGTGACCTACTCCCACGACCGCGACGTGCTCGCCCGGTTCCGCCCGCCCGCGTCGGTCCTGGTTCTGGTGCGGCACGCCAAGGCGGGCAGCCGCAAGGACTGGGAGGGCGACGACGACCTGCGCCCGCTCTCGTCGAGCGGGCGCGCGCAGGCCGCGCACCTCGTCGGGTTCCTGGGCCGCTTCGCCCCCGAGCGCTTCCACGCGTCCCCGCCGGTCCGCTGCCCGGACACCCTCGCCCCGTACGCGTCCACGCTGGACGCCGCGATCACCCCGGAGCCGCTGCTGGGCGAGGAGGGCTACTGGGAGGACCCGGCCGCCGGCCTCGTCCGCTTCCGGGCCCTGCTCGGCACCCCCGGCGTCACGGCGCTGTGCAGCCAGGGCGGGGTGATCCCGGACGTCGTCGAGACCCTTCTCGACGAGTCGGGCGTCCGCCCGTACGGCATGCGTGGCACCGAGCCCGTCCCCAGCCGCAAGGCCAGCACCTGGCTCCTGACGGCGGACCCTCACGGCCGCCTCCTGAGCGCGGACTACTACCCCACCCCCTGACCCGCCCCTCCCCCGCGTGGGAGCCCCCGAATTTAC
>NZ_BAAAQK010000018.1:223217-324104 GCF_039531635.1 Pseudonocardia ailaonensis
CGCCCGGAGCCTCGGGCTCCGGGCGCGTCGGGTGGACGGGTGGGGTTACTTCTTGGCCTTGGCCTTCTTGGCGGCCGGGGCCGCCTTGGCCGCCGGGGCCTTCTTGGCGGCGGGCTTCGCCTTGGCCGCCGCGGCGGCGGGCTTGGCGGCGGCCGTCTTGGTGGCCGCGGCCGCCTTCGCCGGAGCCGCCTTGGCCGCCGTGGTCTTCGCCGCCGTGGTCTTGGCGGTGGTCGCCTTGGCCGGGGCGGCCTTGGCGGCGGTGGTCTTCGCGGCCGCGGTCCGGGTGGTGGTGGCCTTGGCGGGAGCCGCCTTCGCCGCGGTGGTCTTCGCCGCGGTGGACCGGGTCGTGGCCGCCTTGGGCGCGGCCGTCTTCGTGGCCGTGCTGCGGGTGGTCCGGGTGGTCGTGGTGCCGGCAGCGGCCTTCGCCGTGCCGCGGGTCGTCGTGGACTTGGCGGGCGCCTTCGCCGCCGTGGACCGCGCCGCGGTCGTGCGGGTGCGGCGCGCCGGAGCGGCGGCCTCCTCGCCCGAGAACGACGCCGTGGAACGCGCCGCGGTCGAGCGCCGGGTGCGCGAGGCGGTGGTCCCGCCGGCCGCCGCGCGGCGGGTGCCGCGCTTCGGGCCGGACGAGCTGCCGCTGCCGCTCACCGTCGTCTTGAACGCGGTGCCGGGACGGAACGCGGGCACCGTGGTGGCCGGGACGGCCACGCTCTCGCCGGTCCGCGGGTTGCGCGCGACCCGCGGCGCACGGGCACGGGGCTCGAACACCCCGAAGCCCGTGAGCGTCACCGAACCGCCCGATCCGACCGCGTCGACGATGATGTCCAGGACACCGTCCACTGCGGACGCCGCGGTTCGCTTGTCACCGATGCGCTCCGCCAGGGCTTCCACCAGCTGGGTCTTGTTCATGGCCACGCACCGTAGAGCCTCGAACTCCGTTGCGCCAGAGGGAACACCCGGAAATGTCCTTGTGGCCCAAGGGGAAAGACCAACGCCCAGACGAACGGCCCGCGGAGAGGATCTCCGCGGGCCGCCGTTTCGGCAACGAATCGCCAGGTCAGAGCGTCGTGACGGGCTTGTGCGAGGGCCGGGAGGCCTCGAAGGCGTCGATCTGTGCCGCATGGCGCAAGGTGAGCCCGATGTCGTCGAGTCCCTCGAGCAGGCGCCAGCGGATGTAGTCGTCGATGTCGAAGCGCAGGGTCAGATCCTTGGCCTGCACCGTCTTCTCGGTGAGGTCCACGGTGACCTCCGTGCCGGGCTCGTTCTCGAGCAGCTTCCACAGCAGCTCGACGTCCGGCTGGGCCACCTGCGCGGCCACCAGACCGGCCTTCGCCGAGTTGCCCCGGAAGATGTCCGCGAACCGCGCGGAGATCACCACGCGGAAGCCGTAGTCCATCAACGCCCACACCGCGTGCTCGCGGGAGGAGCCGGTGCCGAAGTCCGGTCCGGCCACCAGCACCGAGCCGCGGTCGAACGGCGGCTGGTTGAGGATGAACGACTCGTCGCCGCGCCAGGCCGAGAACAGCCCGTCCTCGAACCCGGTCCGGGTGACCCGCTTGAGGTACACGGCGGGGATGATCTGGTCCGTGTCCACGTTGGACCGGCGCAGCGGGACGCCGATGCCGGTGTGCGAGCTGAACTTGTCCATCAGTCCAGGTCCTCCGGGCTGCTCAGGGTCCCGCGCACGGCGGTGGCGGCCGCGACGAGCGGCGAGACCAGGTGGGTGCGGCCGCCCTTGCCCTGGCGGCCCTCGAAGTTGCGGTTCGACGTCGACGCGCTGCGCTCGCCCGGGGCGATCTGGTCCGGGTTCATGCCCAGGCACATCGAGCAGCCCGCGGAGCGCCACTCGGCGCCGGCGTCGGTGAAGACCTTGTCCAGACCCTCCTCCTCGGCCTGGAAGCGCACCCGCATCGAGCCGGGCACGACGAGCATCCGCACGCCGTCGGCGACCTTGCGCCCGCCCAGGACCTCGGCGGTGGCCCGCAGGTCCTCGATGCGGCCGTTGGTGCACGAGCCGACGAACACGGTGTCGACCTTCACCGAGCGCAGCGGCTGCCCGGCCTGAAGGCCCATGTACTCCAGCGCCCGCTCGGCGGCGACCCGCTCGTTCTCCTCGACGATCGTCGCCGGGTCCGGCACGTCCGCCGAGAGCGGCAGGCCCTGGCCCGGGTTGGTGCCCCAGGTGACGAAGGGGGTCAACGCATCCCCGTCGACGTCCACCTCGGCGTCGAACACGGCGTCGTCGTCCGTGCGCAGCTCGCGCCAGGCCTCCACCGCCGCGTCCCACTCGGCGCCCTTCGGCGCGTGGTCGCGGCCCTCCAGGTACGCGAACGTGGTCTCGTCCGGGGCGATCATGCCGGCGCGCGCGCCCGCCTCGATGGACATGTTGCAGATCGTCATCCGCGCCTCCATCGACAGGGCGTCGATGACGTTGCCGCGGTACTCGAGCACGTAGCCCTGCCCGCCGCCGGTGCCGATCTGCGCGATGATCGCGAGCACGACGTCCTTGCTCGTGACGCCCGGGCGCAGCGACCCGTCCGCCGAGTTGACGTTGATCGCCATGGTGCGGAAGGGCTTGAGCGGCAACGTCTGGGTGGCGAGCACGTGCTCGACCTCGGAGGTACCGATGCCGAACGCCATGGCGCCGAACGCGCCGTGGGTGGAGGTGTGCGAGTCCCCGCAGACGACGGTGGTGCCCGGCTGGGTGAGCCCCAGCTGCGGCCCGACGACGTGCACGATGCCCTGCTCGGGATCGTTCATCGGGAACAGCCGGACCCCGAACTCCGCGCAGTTGCGGCGCAGCGTCTCGACCTGCGTGCGCGACACGGGATCCGCGATCGGCGCGAGGACGTCGAGCGTGGGGACGTTGTGGTCCTCGGTCGCGATCGTGAGGTCGGTGCGGCGGACCGGGCGACCGGCGAGCCGGAGCCCGTCGAACGCCTGGGGGCTCGTCACCTCGTGCACGAGGTGCAGGTCGATGTAGAGCAGGTCGGGTTCCGAGCCCTCGCCCTTGCGGACCAGGTGCTGGTCCCAGACCTTCTCGGCCAGCGTGCGTCCCACCGCTGCCGCCTCCTTCGTGTGAGCTGAACGTCCCGGTGGTGGATTTCCCAGAGTATGGGACTAAAGTATCGAGACGTGAGACAGTCTAGCGGGATCGGCGTGCTCGACAAGGCCGTGGGTGTACTGCGTGCGGCGGCCGACGAACCCATGGGGCTCGCGGAGCTCTGCGAGGCCACCGGTCTGCCCCGCGCCACGGCGCACCGGCTCGCGGTCGGGCTGGAGGTGCACGGTCTGCTGCGTCGCGGCCCGGACGGGCGCTGGCGACCGGGGCCGACGCTCGCCGAGCTCGCGGGCGGGCACGCGGACCCGCTGCTCGAGGCGGCCGGGGCGGTGCTCCCGCGGCTGCGCGACATCACCGGCGAGAGCGTGCAGCTCTACCGCCGCGACGGCATGCACCGCGTCTGCATCGCCTCCGCGGAGCCGTCGTCCGGGCTGCGGGACACCGTGCCCGTCGGCACCCGGATGCCGATGACGGCGGGCTCCGGCGCCAAGGTCCTCGCCGCCTGGGCGGACCCGGCCACCCAGCGCGCGGTGCTGCCCAACGCCACCTTCACCGAACGCGTCCTGGTCGACGTCCGGCGCCGCGGCTGGGCCCAGTCCGTCGCCGAACGGGAGACGGGCGTGGCGAGCGTCTCCGCCCCCGTCCGGGACTCCGGCGGCCAGGTCGTGGCCGCGGTCTCGGTCTCGGGCCCCGTGGACCGCATCGGCCGCCGCCCCGGCGTCCGCTGGGCCGCCGACCTCCTCGCCGCCGCCGAGGCCCTCCAGAACCGCCTCTGAACCCCACCGCCGGCCCGCGAGCCGCCCCTTCTGCCCCGCGAACCGTCACTTCCTGTCCCGCGAGTCGGCACCTTCGGGAGGCCGAAACACACATCTGCGACGTCGTCGGCGTGGGTTTCGGGCTCCGAGAAGTGCCGACTCGCGGGGGGTGGACGGTGTCACCCACAGTGGTGGTCCGGGTTCGAGGCCCGTGGTGTCAGGATCCCGGGCGTCGGCGCAGATGGGATGCTGTGCGGGCGCGCGCCGCTCCCGGCCGGGCCTCGCACCGAGCGTCACCGAGAGGCCGGCTGCGCCAGGTGGCGCAGCCGGGGTGCCCCCACCCGAACGGACTACGGGCGTAACGCTAACGTGATCTCGAAACCGGTCGATGGACACGACAAGCGGCGCACCGCTCCCCAGCTTCCCGCGCCGACGTAAACGAAGACGGGTGACGATGACCTACCTGCTCGGTATCGACGTGGGCACGACGCGGACCGCCGCGGCCGTGTCCCACCCGGACCGGCCCGGTGCCCCCGAGATGGTCTCGCTCGGCGATCGCTCGCTGGACGTCCCGTCCGTGCTGTTCATCGGCGCGGACGGCGAGGTCCTCGTGGGTGAGGCCGCCGAGCGCCGCGCCGTGACCGATCCGGACCGTGTGGTCCGCGAGTTCAAGCGCCGCGTCGGCGACTCCACCCCGGTGGTCGTCGGCGGTCTGGCCTGGCCCGCGGAGAAGCTGTGCGCCCTGCTCACCCGGTGGGTGGTCGACCGGGTGGCCGCGCTGCAGGGCGGGCCCGCGGACCGGATCGCCGTCACGCACCCGGCGTCCTGGGGCCGGCACAAGCAGGAGCTGATGGCAGACGCGCTGCTCGAGCAGGGCCTCACCGTCACGTTCCTGGCGGAGCCCCAGGCCGCGGCGCTGCACTACGCGGCGGCCGAGCGGATCCCCAGCGGCTCCACGATCGCCGTGTACGACCTCGGCGGCGGCACGTTCGACGCCGCGGTCGTGCGCAAGGACGGCGGCTTCGGCCTGCTCGGCCGCCCCGAGGGCCTCGAGCACCTCGGCGGCGTGGACTTCGACCAGGTCGTGTTCGACCACGTCGTGGCCGGCGTGCCCGAGGCGTTCGAGTCGCTCGACGAGACCGATCCCGCCGCGCTCGCCGCCGTGCAGCGGCTGCGCCGGGAGTGCACGGAGGCCAAGGAGGCGCTCTCCGCGGACACCGAGGTCACCATCCCGGTCCTGCTGCCGGCCTTCCGCGGCTCGGTGCGGCTGCACCGCAGCGAGTTCGAGGAGGCCATCGGCGGCTCCATCGCCGACTCGGTCGACGCGCTGCGGCGGGCCGTCGAGTCGGCGGGCACGGAGCCGGAGCGGCTCACGGCGGTGCTGCTGGTCGGCGGGTCCTCGCGGATCCCGCTCGTGGCGCAGCTGGTGTCGGAGCAGCTCGGGCGCCCGGTCGCCGTCGACACCGACCCCAAGAACGCCATCGCGAAGGGCGCGGTGCTGGCCTTCCAGCCGCAGACGCTCCCGGGCGCGACGGGCTCGTACCCGGCAGCCGGCGGTGGCGCGGCCGGGGTGGCGTTCGGTGCCGCGGGCATGGGGGCGGCGGGCATGGGGGCGGCGGGAGTCGGTGCGGCTGCCTACGAGGGCGGCGGCTGGGGTCCCGCCCCGGTCGGCAACGACGGCGCGGCGACGCCCGGTGGCCAGGACCCGTACGGGGACCCGACCTACGGCCTCTACTCGGGCCAGAACTCGGACGCGGTCACGGACTCCTTCCCCGCCGACGGCCCGACCCGGCTCACCGAGGCACCGTCGCGGCCCGCCCTCGGCGGACTCGGCGCGGGGAACGACGTCTCCTTCGCGGACTACGAGCACGAACCGTCCCGCGGCCGCTCCCCCCTGGTCATGATCAGCGCCGGCGGCCTGGTCGCCGCCCTCGCGGTGGTCGGCACCGTGGTGTTCTGGCCGTCGTCGACCCCTGTGGGCAACGCCACGACGAGGGTCGACACCACGGCGATCGCCCCGGCCCCCACGGACTCGAGCGCCCCGGTCGCCACCCTGGACCCGACCAAGGAGGAGCAGGACCCCACCACCCGCTCCACCACGCGGCCGAGGACGACCACGACCACCCAAGCGGTCCCGCCCCCGGTGGTGACGACAACGACGGCACCCCCGCCGACCACCACCACGACGAAGCCGACGACGACCACCACGACGCCGACCACGACAACGACGACCACCACCACGACCACCACGACTACGACGGCTGCACCGCCGCCGAAGTAGCCCGCGTCGGTCCGCGAGGCCGGTGGAGAAGCTCGCGCGTTTCCCGCGCCTGAGGTCGCCCAGCACCATGATCGCCGGGAGTGCGCGTTCTCGGCCCCTCACGGCCGTTCTCCCGCACTCCCGGCGATCATGCTCGTGCTGGGGCCGGCTCCCACACGCCCGCCGGCCCACTCCCTGCTTCGGCGGCGGGTAGGAGACGTGATCGGCGTCTGTGTGCACTCACGCACCCGGCACATGCCTCAGCGCACCCGAACGACGATCACGCTGCCGCCGCCCCGGCCACCTCGGCCGACCACACTGCACCACGCCGCCGCGCAGGCCGAACCGACAGCACCGCCGCAGCAGCCGGGCCCCGCACGGCCGGTGATCAGCGTTCGAGTGCGCTCACACACGCGGCGCTGCCTGAGAGCACCCGGACGGCGATCATCCCCGTTCGCGAGCCACACCGGGACCCGGCCGGTGGCGCCCCGCTGCGCCGGGCTGTCGCGGCCGCCCCCGATGGCGTGGGATCGACTACCCCCACCGTTCGAACCATTTCCGGGAACGCCGCCGAATGGTGAGGAGCGTCTCCCCGCCCCGATTCCGAATCGGCACCGGAAATGCAGAATCCCCGCCCGGGGCGAACCGGGGCGGGGATTTCGCGAGTAGTCCCGACGGGATTTGAACCCGCGCTACCGCCTTGAGAGGGCGGCGTCCTAGGCCGCTAGACGACGGGACCTCGAACACGCTGTACTGCTGTCTCACCTGCGACGATCCTCGCGAACGAGGACCCTCGAGTAGCCCCGACGGGATTTGAACCCGCGCTACCGCCTTGAGAGGGCGGCGTCCTAGGCCGCTAGACGACGGGGCCGGACTGACCGTGAGGTCACAGGAAACAACGAGTGTTTCCGCTGGGGTACCAGGACTCGAACCTAGACTAACTGAACCAGAATCAGTCGTGCTGCCAATTACACCATACCCCAAGGAGACATCCGGGCAGGCCCGGCGTCCCTCGCAGAGAAGACTCTAGACCACGCCTTCGGCGACCTGAACGGCACCCCCCAGTCGCGCCATCGAGCGCTCCCGCCCCAGCAGTTCCATGCTCTCGTACAGCGGCGGGGATACGGTGCGGCCGCTGATGGCCACGCGCACGGGTCCGAAGGCCTTCCGCGGCTTGAGACCCAGGCCCTCCACGAGGGACGCCTTGAGGGACTCCTCGATCGCCGCCGTCGTCCACTCGGGAAGCTCGGTGAGGCCCTTGACGGCGGCCTCGAGGACCGGTCCGGCGTCCGCACCCAGGTTCTTGGCGGCGGCGTCCGGGTCGATCGCGAAGTCCGCGTCGGACACGAACAGGAAGTGCAGCATCCGGGCGGCGTCCGAGAGCACCACGGACCGCTCCTGGACCAGCGGCGCGGCCGCGACCAGCACCGGGTCGTCCGCCTCGACGGTCACGCCGAGGGCGGCGAGGTACGGGATCACGCGCGCCGCGAAGTCCGCGGGATCGAGCGCCCGCAGGTGCGCGGCATTGATCGCCTCGGCCTTCTTGATGTCGAAGCGGGCCGTGTTCGACGACACGCGTGTGACGTCGAACGCCGCCACCATCTCGTCGAGCGAGAAGACGTCCCGGTCCTCGGCGATCGACCAGCCGAGCAGCGCGAGGTAGTTGAGCAGCCCCTCGGGGACGAAGCCGCGCTCGCGGTAGTGGAAGAGGTTCGACTCCGGGTCCCGCTTGGAGAGCTTGCGGTTCCCCTCCCCCGTGACCAGCGGCAGGTGCCCGTACACGAGCGGCCCCGCGCCGATCCCGACGCGCTGCAGCGCCTCGAGCAGCGCGATCTGCCGCGGGGTGGAGCTGAGCAGGTCCTCGCCGCGCAGGACGTGCGTGATGCCCATCAGCGCGTCGTCGAGGGGGTTGGTCAGGGGGTAGAGCGGGGTGCCGTCGCCGCGGGCGAGCACGAAGTCCGGGACCAGCCCGGCCTTGAACGTGACGTCGCCGCGCACGAGGTCCGTGAACGTGATGTCCCGGTCGGGCATCCGCAGCCGGTAGACGGGCTTGCGTCCCTCGGCCCGGAAGGCCTCGACCTGCTCGGCGGTCAACGCGCGGTCCGCGTTGTCGTAGCCCAGCTTCGGGTCGCGGCCGGCCGCCTTGTGCCGCTCCTCGATCTCCTGCGCCGACGAGAACGACTCGTACACCTCGCCCGCCGCCACGAGCCGGTCGAGCGCGTCCCGGTACAGGTCGCCGCGCTCGCTCTGCCGGTACGGGCCGTGCGGGCCGCCCTTCTCGGGGCCCTCGTCCCAGTCGAGGCCGAGCCAGCGCAGCGCGTCGAGGATCGCCGCGTAGCTCTCGGCGCTGTCGCGCTGGGCGTCCGTGTCCTCGATGCGGAACACGAAGTCGCCACCGGTGTGGCGGGCGTGCGCCCAGTTGAACAGGGCGGTGCGGACGAGCCCCACGTGCGGGGTCCCGGTGGGCGACGGGCAGAAGCGGACGCGAACGGTACTCATGGTGGCGCCAGCCTAACCCTGGTGCTCAGCGCCCCCGCGGAGTACATTTCAACGCATGATGAATAAGACGCGCGTCTGCGTGGCAGGTGGTGGACCTGCCGGAATGGTGCTCGGGTTGCTGCTGGCCCGAGCGGGCGTCGAGGTCACCGTGCTGGAGAAGCACGCGGACTTCCTGCGAGACTTCCGGGGCGACACCGTGCACCCCTCGACCCTCGGCCTGCTCGACGAGCTGGGCCTCGGCGAGCGGTTCGAGCAGGTCCCCCACCGCAAGATGTCCTCGGTCGCAGCGATGCTCGACGGCGGGACCGTCCAGATCGGGGACTTCCAGCTCCTGAAGGTCCCGCACCCGTACATCGCGCTCGTCCCCCAGTGGGACTTCCTGGACATGCTCGCCGCGGCCGCCGAGGAGGAGCCGACCTTCCGGCTGATCCGCAACGCCGAGGTCACCGGCCTGCTCCGGGAGAACGACCGGGTCACCGGGGTCCGCTGGCGCGACCGGGTCACCGGCGCGGAGCACGAGCTGGCGGCCACGCTCACCGTCGGGTGCGACGGCCGGCATTCGCGGGTCCGCGCCGAGTCCGGCCTGCGCAGCCGCGAGTTCGGGGTGCCGATCGACGTCGAGTGGTTCCGGCTGCCCCGCGAGGAGGGCGACCCGGTGGGCGGCCTGGGCCGGTTCACCACGGGCCACTTCGCCGTGATGATCGACCGCGGCGACTACTGGCAGTGCGGCTACCTGATCCGCAAGGGTGGCGACGGCCCGCTGCGCGCCTCGGGGATCGACACCCTGCGCCGGCGGATGGTCCGGCTGATCCCGTGGACCGCCGATCGGGTGGGCACCCTGACCTCGTGGGCCGACGTCTCGATGCTCGACGTCCGGCTGGACCGGTTGCGGCTTTGGTCGCGGGCCGGGGTGCTGTGCATCGGCGACGCCGCGCACGCGATGTCCCCGGTCGGCGGGGTGGGGATCAACCTCGCGGTGGCGGACGCCGTCGCGACCGCCCGGATCCTCGGCCCGGCCCTGAGCGGGGGCGAGGCCTCACCGGCCCGGCTCGCCCGGGTCCAGCTGCGGCGCTGGCTGCCCACGGCCGTCATCCAGACCGTGCAGCGGCTCGCGCACCGGGTCCTGCTGGGCAACCTGGCGTTCGACCCGGACGCCCCGCGCACCCCGGCCACCGAGCTGCCCCGCGCCGTCCGGTTCGTGCAGCGGCATCCGCGCCTGCGCGTCGTCCCGGCCCGGGTGTTCGGGCTGGGGCTGTTCCCGGAGCACGCGCCGGCCTGGGCCCGCCGCCCGGCCGCGGCGCGCGAGCGGGTCGGCTAGGGAGCATCTGACGCCGGCCCAGATGGTGGGAAGACGGTCGTTCGGTAGGCGACCCGCGCCATGATGGGAGGGACCGCGGGACACCGGTGTGCCGCGGCGGAGCCCCGGAGGAAGCGTGTCCGTCTCGCTGACCGTCCTGTACCACCAGCCGGCCGACAAGGCCGCGTTCGACAAGCACTACGACGAGGTCCACGCCCCGCTGGCCTCGACGATGCCCGACCTGCAGTCCTACACGGTCGTCCGGCCCGGTCCCGGCGCCGACGGTGCGGCGCCCGAGTACCACCTGATCGCGACGCTCGTCTGGCCCTCGCCGGCGGCGATGCAGGCCGCGATGGGCAGCCCGGAGGGCAAGGCGGGCAACGCCGATCTCGCCAACTTCGCCCAGGCGGGGACCACGATCCTCGTCGGCGGGGTCGAGCAGGTCGTCTGACGCACGAGAACGGCCCGGGTCGGTGACCCGGGCCGTTGCTCGTCGATGGTGCGTCAGGACTCGCTGCTGGCCGGGGTCGCGTCGTGGCTGGAGACCAGCGCGGCGAGCCGGTCGCCGATCGCCTGGGTGTGCCCGGTGGCGCTGTGGTCCCGGGTGGCCAGGTCGAACGCCACGGCGGCCTCGATCCGGCGGGCCGCGTCCCGCTGGCCGACGTGGTCGAGCAGCAGCGCCACGGACAGCACCGCGGCGGTCGGGTCCGCGATGCCCTGGCCCGCAATGTCCGGCGCAGAGCCGTGGACCGGCTCGAACATGCTCGGGTTGGCGCCGCTCGCGTCGATGTTGCCGCTGGCCGCGAGCCCGATGCCGCCGGTGACGGCCGCGGCGAGGTCGGTGAGGATGTCGCCGAACAGGTTGTCCGTGACGATCACGTCGAACCGGCCCGGGTCCGTGACCAGGTGGATCGTGGTGGCGTCCACGTGCTGGTACGCGACCGAGACGTCCGGGTGCTCCAGCGACACCTCCTCCACGATCCGCGACCACAGGGCGCCGGCGAAGGTCAGCACGTTCGTCTTGTGGACGAGCGTGAGGTGCTTGCGCGGGCGGCGCTCGGCCCGGGCGAACGCGTCCCGCACCACGCGGTCGATGCCGAACGCGGTGTTCTGGCTGACCTCGGTGGCGATCTCGTGCGGGGTGTCCTTGCGGAGCAGGCCGCCGGTGCCGACGTACGGCCCCTCGGTGCCCTCGCGCACGACCACCAGGTCGATCTCGGGATTGCCGGAGAGCGGGCCGCGGACACCCGGGTAGAGCCGCGCGGGGCGCAGGTTCACGTGGTGGTCGAGCTCGAAGCGCAGGCGCAGCAGCAGGCCGCGCTCCAGGATGCCGCTGGGCACCGACGGGTCGCCGACCGCGCCGAGGAGGATCGCGTCGTGCTGCTGCAGCTCGGTGAGCACGGACTCGGGGAGCAGCTCACCGGTGGAGTGCCACCGGGCGGCGCCCAGGTCGTAGGTCGTCGTCTGGACGTCCGGCGAGACCTCGGTGAGGACCTTCAGGGCCTCGTCGATGACCTCCGGCCCGATGCCGTCGCCGGGAATGACCGCAAGGCGCATGCTGCGATAGATCCTCTCTCGATACGGCCCGGTCGCATTCTGGTGACCGAGCGGCGATCGAACGCTACCCGCTGCAGCGGCGGGCGATCTCCGCCCTCCACCCCATCGGGGTCACCCGGGACGGTGAACTCGTGCCGACGAGAGCCGATCCGGCGCCCGACACACCCCCGAGTGGGTCGAATTGTGCGCCTCCCACCTGCATCGCCCGACGGCGGGTCCCGCCCGCCGAGCGGCTCCTCACCCGTTCGGCCTACCTCCTGGACTGTTCGATGCAGCTGCCGCAGGGCCGTCCGGCGTCACCACGTGGTGGCCGACCGGGTTCTGCGGGAGGACGACCATCAGCGGCCCGGAGGGGGCCGGGAGGCGGGTGCCGGGATCGGCCGGTCGCAGCAGCGGGCCGGTGCCGGTGGGCTCGGCGAGCGGGTCCCACGCGGCCGGGACGACGACGGTGTCGACCGGGGCGCGCGGAGGCGCCGTCGGGTCGGCGACGTCCATGGGCCCGTAGTCCCCCTCGACGACCACCTGCATCCGCAGCGGCGCCGCCGTCGCGGTCGGCGGGATCCCGAGTGCCGACAGCCGCACCGGCAGCACCCACGTGTCGGTGTCGAAGACGGTGGTGTCCGTGTCGCCCTCGTCGCCGTTCACCGGCTGGGTGTCGATCTCGGCGAACCCGTCCGCGGTGTGCTTCGCGAGGTCGACGAGCCGCGCGACCAGGACGTCGGAGTCCGGCAGCTTCACGAGCCCGACGGCCCGGTCCGGCCGCCCGTCGCCGTTCGTGTCGAAGCCCACGGTGGGCACGGTCGTCGCGCCGACGTCCGGGAGCGGACCCCACATCGAGAGGGCGATGCCGATGGTGTCGCCGGAGCGCGCGGCGCCGACCCACCGGACGTCGCCACCCGTGCCGGTCTCCCCCGTCACGCAGCCGGCGACGATCCCGGCCGCGCACCGCGGCTGCTGCGGGCTGGTCGCGAGCAGCCGGAACACCCCGGCGCGGGAGCGGTAGGCCTGGGCCCCGGCGCCCTGGTCCACCCCGGTCCCGCCGAGCACGACCTCGTTCCCTTGCACTCCGGCGGTCAGCGCGGAGACGGGCTTGGGCGCCGAGGTCACCGGCACCCGCAGGGCCGGTCCGGTGGCCGGGGTGAGGACGATCCGGCCCGAGGCGTCCGCCAGGTACTGACGGGCGCGACCACCCTGGGTGAGCGCCATCGTCGGGTCCGCGGTGCGGCGCAGCGCAGCGGAGTCGGCGGTCAGCGTCACGGTGACCGTGGCCCGCGAACCGGGTTCGACCTGCACCGATGCCGGCGACACCGCGATGGTGACGCCGGGCATGGCGGTGATCGGCTCGTACGTGGCCGAGAGCGTGCCGCTGCCCTGCACGGTCACGGCGCGACGCTGCGTGACGGTCTTCCCGGCGGGCACCTCCACCGCGCCGAACGCGACGCCGACGGTGCCGGGCACCGCCGAGTCCCCGGCGAGCGCGGTGGTGGAGACGGCCGCGCGGGCGTCCACCCGCCCGGACCCGCCGCGCATCGGGGCGAGCAGCGGGCCGCCCTGTGCTGACCGGACGTCGCCGTCCGCGGTGTTCACGATCGCGGTCTTGACCTCGTCCGGGGTCCAGTCCGGATGGGTCTCGCGCACCAGCGCGGCGACGCCCGCGACGAACGGGCTCGCCATCGAGGTCCCCGTCTTGCTGGCCCGGCCGGTCCCGGTGCCGACCGCCGCGGACACGATCGACTCCCCCGGCGCCATCACGTCCGGCTTCACGCCGGGGCCGCGGCCACCGCGGGCGCTGCTGTCGCTGACGGTGTCCGCGATGCCCGGGACCTGCACGGACGCGGTCTGCGCGAGCTTCCCGTCGAGGTGCACGCGCAGGGTGCCGGCGGCGAGCGCGGGGCGCAGGGCGGCGGTGGAGGCGCCGTCGAGCTGGAACATCGGGACGCTCTCGTTGCCGGCGATCTGGGCGCCGCCGGGGTCCGCGCCGGTCGAGGTGAGCAGGACGCCTGCGGCACCGGCGGCCTTCGCGTTGTCGGCGCGCGGCGTGGATCCGCAGGTGCGGGTGTCGCCGTCGGTGGGCCACTCCAGCCAGACGATCTTGCCCCGGACTCCCTTGCCCTCGGCGTCGGAGTAGGGGGCACATCCCTCGGCGTTCGCGGTGGGCAACGCCACGACGTCCCCGGTCGCGTCCGGGGTGCCGGAGAAGTCCACGCCGTACTGCCCGGTGACCCGGCGCGGCACCGGGGCCAGGACGTCGGCGCCGTCGAGCAGCACGCCGGCGTCCCGCACGTTGCCCACGGCCAGCACCCGCGGATCGGTGGCGGGAGCGCCCACGGCGTCCGTGACGTCGCCGCCGTTCCCGGCCGCCGCGACGACCGTCACCCCATTGTCGATCAGCCGGTCCACGAACTCGTTCACCGGGTCGTCGGCGGGCGCGAAGTCCGAGCCCAGCGAGAGATTGACCACGTCGAGCCGGTCGGAGAAGTCGCCGTCGCCGTTCGGGTCCAGGGCGCGGTCCAGCGCGAGCGGGGTGAGCGAGGTGGCCCCGGAGCAGCCGAAGACGCGGATGGCGTAGATCCCGGCCTGCGGGGCGGCGCCGGGGCCGATGGACATCGCGTTGAGGGCCGCGGGCGTCAGGGCGTGGTAGTCGCCCCTGAAGGTGCTGCCGTCGGCGTTCACGCCGTACCCGGCCGCGGTGCCGGCGACGTGGGTGCCGTGGCCCTGGCAGTCGAGGGGATCGTCGTCGGGCTGCGGGGTGGTCCTGGCCGGGTTGTCGCTGTCGGAGTCGTAGGTGTCCCCGGCGAGGTCGACGCCGCCGATCACCTTCGCCGTCGGGAAGGTCCCCTTCCCGTCGCGGGCGGCGTCGTAGGCCGCGACGGTGCCGGGGCCGCCGAAGTCCGCGTGGGTGTAGTCCACGCCGGTGTCGATGATCCCGATGCGGATCCCCCGGCCGAGACGTCCGGTGTCCTGCCAGGTCTGCAGGGTGCGGCCGAGCTGGTCCGCGCTCGCGTTGGACGGGCGGGCGCTGGTGATCCGGCGGACCGAGCGGACGCCGGGCTCCTGCGCGAGCCGGCGGGCGGTGGCGGCGTCGGCGCGGACGGCGACGCCCGGGACGGCGTTGGTGGTGCGGTAGAGCTCACGCTCGCCCTCGGCGCCGCGGAGCTTCCCGAGCACGCCCGCGATCTTCTGCGCGACCCGTTCCTTGGCCTCCGCCGACTTCTGCGCGGCGATCTGCCTGCCCAGCGGGAGGGCGGCGGAGTAGTCGTCGAGCGCGGAGGTGTCGTCGAACTCCACGAACACGGCCTGCGCCGGGAGCGGGGTGGCCGCGGCGGCGGGGCCCGCCGCGAGGACGACCAGCGATCCGGCCAGCAGGGCCGCGGCACTCGCAACGGTCACCCTCCGCCACCACGAGCCTCGCACCGACCGTCCCTTCCGCCGACCGGCGGGCGCGGTGCGGCGCAAGGAAACCTAGATCGGCAGACGCAGCGTGATCAGACCCGCGACCGGATCGGGTGATCCGATCCCACCCGCCCGGGCGGCTGACGGGGACACACGACAGCGCCCCCGTGGCAAGGCCGCGGGGGCGCCGGAGAGCGCGAGGCTCAGTCGTCGAAGCTGATCAGGCGGGTGGTGGTGGCGCCCACCGAGGCGCCGATCGGCTCCAGCACGCCCGGGTCGATCGCCCGGTCCACGCGCAGCAGCATGATCGCGTCGGTCCCGTCCGTGGTCTGGCTGATCTGGGCGGCCTCGATGTTCACCGCGGCCTCGCCGAGCAGCGAGCCGACCCGGCCCATCACGCCCGGGCGGTCGGCGTACTCGAGGAGCAGCACGTCGCCCTCGGCGCGGATGTCGAAGTGCCGGCCGTTGACCTCGACCAGCTTCTCGACCTGCGCGCGGCCGGTGAGCGTGCCGGAGACGGTGATCGCCGCGCCGTCGGGCATCGCGGCCCGCAGCTGCACCACCGAGCGGTGGTTCTCCGACTCGGGAGCGGTGGTCAGCTCGACGCTGACACCCCGCTCGGCGGCCAGCGACGGCACGTTCACGAAGGTGACCTGGTCCTCCACGACGTGGGTGAACACGCCGCGCAGGGCCGCCAGCGACAGCACCGAGACGTCGTCGGAGGCGAGCTCACCGGACACGTCCACCGTCACCGAGGTGGGCAGCCGGCCGGCCACGGCGTAGAGCACGGTGCCCAGCTTCTGCACCAGCGGCAGCCACGGCCGGACCTCCTCGCCGACCACGCCGCCGACCTGGACGTTCACCGCGTCCGGCACGAACTCGCCGGCGAGGGCGAGCTGCACGGAGCGCGCCACGTCGGTGCCCGCGCGGTCCTGCGCCTCCGACGTCGAGGCGCCGAGGTGCGGGGTGACGGTGATGTTCTCCAGCTCGAACAGCGGGCTGGAGGTGGTGGGCTCGGTGACGTAGACGTCCACACCCGCGCCGCCGACGTGACCCGAGCGGACCGCCTCGGCGAGCGCGTCCTCGTCCACCAGCCCGCCGCGGGCGGCGTTGACGATGATCACACCCGGCTTGGTCAGCGCCAGCTGGTCCTTGCCGATGAGGCCGAGGGTCTCGGGCGTCTTCGGCAGGTGGATGGTGATGAAGTCGGCGACCCGGAGCAGGTCGTCCAGCGGCAGCAGCTCGATGCCGAGCTGCGCGGCGCGGGCCGGGGCGATGTACGGGTCGTACGCCACGAGGGTGACCCCGAAGGCGCCGAGCCGCTGCGCGACCAGCTGGCCGATCTTGCCGAGGCCGACGACGCCGACGGTCTTGCCCTGCAGCTCCACGCCGTTGTACTGCGAGCGCTTCCACTGCCCCTGGCGCAGCGAGGCGTCCGCGGCGGGGATGTGCCGCGCGGTGGCCAGCAGCAGCGCGACCGCGTGCTCGGCGGCGGAAACGATGTTCGAGGTCGGCGCGTTGACGACCATCACGCCGCGCGCGGTGGCGGCGGGCACGTCCACGTTGTCCAGGCCGACGCCGGCGCGGGCCACGACCTTGAGCCGGGTGGACGCGGCGAGGGCCTCGGCGTCGACCTTGGTGGCGGAGCGCACGAGCAGCGCGTCCGCATCGGCGATGGCCGCCAGCAGGGCGGGGCGGTCCGTCCCGTCGACGTGGCGGATCTCGACGTCGGATCCCAACATCTCCACCGCGGAGGGCGCGAGCTTCTCCGCGAGCAGGACGACGGGACGGGTCGGAACGGCTGCGGTACTCACGACGGCGCGATGCTCCACGGTTGGACGTGCACGACTGCGGACACCCCTGAGTCTAGGTGGGCCCATCGACGGCCCCGGCCTCGGGAGGAACTGTCCGGTTCGCTACCCCGCGCGCCGCGCCGTCACGAGCGTCGTCGCCACCCACGGCCCGCCGTACCAGAACCGCGGTCCCAGCCTCCGGCAGCGGACGCCGGTCGCCCCCGCACCGCGCAGCACCCGGGCGTAGGTGCGGGCGTTGCGGATGTCGGCCAGCAGGATCCGCCCACCCGGCCGCACCACCCGCAGCGCCTCGGCGACCGCCCGGGCCCGCGCCGGGGTGGACGGGATGTTGTGGATCGCGAGGGAGGACACCACGACGTCGAACGCCCCGTCGTCGAACGGCAGTTCCGTCATGTCGCCCGTGCACAGCTCCACCCGCGCCGACACGCCCTCGGCCTCGGCGTTGGCCCTGGTCGCGGCCTCGGTGTTGCCGGACTGGTCGACCGACCGCCAGAGGTCGACGCCGACCGCGTGCCCGTTCGGCAGCCGCTGGGCGGCGAGCAGCAGCACCGCACCGCGCCCGCAGCCCAGGTCGAGGAGCCGCTCGTCACCGCGCAGGTCCAGGCCGTCGAGCAGCCCGGCCCAGACCCGGAACGTCCCGCGCCGGGTGGTGTAGAGGTACGACGACGCGGAGAGGATCAGGTACCCGCCCACCGCGAATGCCCAGATGGTCCAGCCCAGCACCGCGCCCACGGGCCGCGTCGAGAGCAGGACGAACCCGAGGACCAGGAGCAGCACGCCGACGCCGCCCATCGACGCGGGCACCGCCGGCGCGTCGATCCCGTACTCCCCGCGCCGCGCCCCCGCGCGGGCCTCGCCGACCTCGGCCATCGACCACCGCCTTCTCGTGCAGGCAGGAAGCGTGGCCCGGCCGCCCCGGCAAGGCGACGGCATGTGCCCGGCTCGCGCCGGACGTCCGGAAAATCCCCCGGTCGGCGGCGCTGATCGGGCAGCACCGATCAGGCAGCACCGATCGGGCAGCACCGATCAGGCGGCGACGGCGGCCCGTTCGGCCAGCAGCTCGAAGGAGCGGAACCAGGCGGTCCGGTCCACGACGGGACAGGCGACGATCAGCTCGTCGAGCCCGACCCGCGCCGCGAGGTCCTCCAGCCAGGTCTGCACCGTCTCCGGGGTGCCGACGGCCGTGTACTTCATCATCCCGAGGATCTGCCGGCCGGAGGGCGTGCTGAGCACCGCCTCGGCCTCGGTGTCCGTCAGCCGGTTGCCGCCGCGGGAGAGGAACAGCTTCACCCGGTTGACCTGCGCCTTGTGCTGCAGGTCCGCGGCCTCCTGCGCGCTGTCCGCGGCGATCACGTTCACGCCCGCCATCACCCGCGGCTCCGCGAGCTGCGCGGACGGCCGGAACTCGGCCCGGTAGGTCTCGACGGCCTGCTCGAGCTGCTCCGGCGCGAAGTGCGAGGCGAAGGCGTAGGGCAGGCCGAGGATCGCGGCGACCTGCGCGCCGTAGAGGCTCGACCCGAGGACGTAGAGCGGCACGCCGGTGCCGCGGCCCGGGTAGGCGTTGACGCCGGGCACCAGGCTGTCGGAGCCCAGGTAGGCCGCGAGCTCCTGGACGTCCTGCGGGAACGTCTCCGACGCCCGCGGGTCCCGGCGCAGCGCCCGGAAGGTGTTCTGGTCGGTCCCCGGCGCGCGGCCCAGGCCGAGCTCGATCCGCCCCGGGTGGAGCTCGGCGAGGGTGCCGAACTGCTCGGCGATCTGCAACGGCGAGTGGTTCGGCAGCATGATCCCACCGGCGCCGAGGGTGATCGTGGACGTCTGCGACGCGACGTGGCCGATCATCACGCTCGTCGCCGACGAGGCGATGGAGCGCATGTTGTGGTGCTCGGCGTACCAGATCCGCCGGAAGCCCCACCGCTCCGCGCGTTGCGCCAGCTCGACGCTGGCCTGCAGCCCCTCGCGGACGCTCTCCCCCTCCGCGACGGTCGCCAGGTCGAGGATGGACAAGGGGGGCAGGGACACGACGGCGCACCTCTCCGCTCGGGGTCAGTCACCGGTGTCAACACCCGACCGCACGGATCTCTTCCGGCCGGGCATCCATCCGCTTCGACACCTACTTCGCCCTCAAGACCGGACTCGAGAATCTCCTCGGCCACGAGGTCGACGTGGTCATGGCTGACGCCCTGGAAACCCGTACGTCCGCACCGCAGTCCTCGACGAGCGACAGAGCCTCTATGCCGCGTGACCCACGCGCATACCTCTGGGACGCTGCCCGCGCCGCCTCGCTCATCGAGGAGTTCACGGACGGCCTCTACGAGGCCGACACCTGAGCGAACGCCCTCGTCCGCTCAGGTGTCGAGCGGCAGTTCGAGATCCTCGGCGAGGCCCTCAACCAGCTGTCCCGGGTCGCGCCCGAGATCGCCGCACGCGTTCCCGGCCTGGCACAGATCATCGGCTTCCGCAACATCCTGATCCACGGCTACGCCGTCGTCGACGACGGGCTGGTCTGGGATGCCGTCACGGCGAAACTGCCCGGGCTACGTACAACGCTGACTGCCCCGCTGGCCGAGGGCGCCTGAACACACGAACGGCGCCCCCGGGAGTCCGGGAGCGCCGTCGAGGTCGTGAGTGGCGATGGTCGCCAGAGCGACTATCGCCACTCACGGGGTGTCACTTGGCCTTCTCGCCCACCCAGCTCATCAGACCGCGGAGCTTCTCACCGACGACCTCGATCGGGTGCTCGGTGCCCTCCTTCTGCAGGCGGGTGTAGTTCGGGCGGCCCGCCTCGTCCTCGGCGACCCACTCGTTCGCGAAGGTGCCGTCCTGGATCTCGCCCAGGATCTTCTTCATCTCGGCCTTGGTGGCGGCGTTGACCACGCGCGGGCCGCGGGTCAGGTCGCCGTACTCGGCGGTGTCGGAGATGGAGAAGCGCTCGTTGGCGATGCCGCCCTCGTACATGAGGTCGACGATCAGCTTGAGCTCGTGCAGGCACTCGAAGTAGGCGATCTCCGGGGCGTAGCCCGCCTCGGTGAGCACCTCGAAACCGGTCTGCACCAGCGCGGCCGCGCCACCGCAGAGGACGGCCTGCTCGCCGAACAGGTCGGTCTCGGTCTCCTCCTTGAAGGTGGTCTCGATGACGCCCGCGCGGGCGCCGCCGATCCCGGCCGCGTAGGAGAGCGCGATCGCCTTGGCGTTGCCCGACGGGTCCTGCTCCACGGCGATGAGCGCCGGGACGCCCTTGCCGTCGACGTACTGGCGACGGACCAGGTGGCCCGGGCCCTTCGGCGCGATCATGATCACGTCGACGTCCGCGGGGGCCTTGATCAGGTCGTAGCGGATGTTGAAGCCGTGCCCGAACGCGAGCACGTCGCCGCTCTGCAGGTTGGGCGCGATGTCGTCCGCGTAGATGAAGCGCTGCTTCGTGTCGGGCGCCAGGATCATGATCAGGTCGGCCCACGCGGACGCCTCGGCCGGGGTGAGCACCTCGAGGCCCTCGTCGGTGGCCTTCTGGCGGCTCTTGCTGCCCTCGGGGAGGCCGATCTTCACCTCGACGCCGGAGTCACGGAGCGAGAGCGCGTGCGCGTGCCCCTGCGAGCCGTAGCCGATCACGGCGACCTTGCGGCCCTGGATGATCGACAGGTCGGCGTCGTCGTCGTAGTAGATGTTGACACTCATGACGGGTGAGAAATCCTCTCGAAGCGGGTCTTGCGAAGAGTATTAGCGGGCCGAGGCGGCGGTGATGGACCGGGGTCCGCGGCCGACGGCCACCATCCCGGACTGCACCAGCTCCCGGATCCCGTAGGGCTCCAGCACGCGGAGCAGCGCGTTCAGCTTGTCCATGGTGCCGGTGGCTTCGATCGTGAGCGCCTCGGGTGCCACGTCCACCACCTTCGCGCGGAACAGCTGCACGGTCTCCAGGACCTGGCTGCGCACGCCGGCGTCGGCGCGCACCTTGACGAGCATCAGCTCCCGCTGCACGGACGCGGTGGGCTCCAGCTCGACGATCTTGATGACGTTGATCAGCTTGTTCAGCTGCTTGGTGACCTGCTCGAGGGGGAAGTCCTCGACGGACACGACGATCGTCATCCGGGAGATGTCCGGCGCCTCGGTCTGGCCGACGGCGAGGGAGATGATGTTGAAGCCGCGCCGCGAGAACAGCCCCGCGACGCGGGCCAGAACGCCGGGCTTGTCCTCGACGAGGACCGACAGTGTGTGCGTCTCGATCACGACTGCGACGCGCCTTCCTCGAGGGCACGCTCGGTGACCTCGTCGATCGCCTCGACACCGGCCGCCAGCTCGTCGCCCTCGAACAGCGGACGGATGGTGCGGGCCGACATGATCTCGTCGTTGCCGGTGCCCGCGGCGACCATCGGCCAGACCTGCGCGTCCGCGCCGACGGTGAAGTCGATGACGACGGGCTGGTCGTTGATCTCCATCGCCTGCCGGATGACGCGGTCGACGTCCTCCTTCGACTCCGCGCGCAGGCCGACGCAGCCCATGGCCTCGGCGAGGAGCGTGAAGTCCGGGATGCGGTGCTTGTGGGTGCCGAGGTCGGTGTTGGAGTAGCGCTTGTCGTAGAACAGCGTCTGCCACTGCCGGACCATGCCGAGGTTGCCGTTGTTGATCACGGCCACCTTGATCGGGATGCCCTCGATGGCGCAGGTGGCGAGCTCCTGGTTGGTCATCTGGAAGCAGCCGTCGCCGTCGATGGCCCACACGACCTTGTCCGGCGCGCCGACCTTGGCGCCCATGGCCGCGGGGACGGCGTAGCCCATCGTCCCGAGGCCGCCCGAGTTCAGCCAGGTCCGCGGGTTCTCGTACTTGACGAACTGCGCGGCCCACATCTGGTGCTGGCCGACGCCCGCGGCGTAGAGCGCCTCCGGGCCGGCGATGGCACCGATCCGCTCGATGACGTACTGCGGCGACAGCGAGCCGTCGTCCGGCCAGTCGTAGCCGAGCGGGAAGGTGTCGCGCCACTCGTCGAGCTGCGCCCACCAGGCGGTCAGGTCGGTGAGCTGCTCCCCGCGCACGGCCTCGATCAGCTCGACCAGGATCTCCTTGGCGTCGCCCACGATCGGGACGTCCGCACGCCGGTTCTTGGAGATCTCGGCCGGGTCGATGTCCGCGTGGACGATCTTCGCCTCGGTCGCGAAGCTCGACAGCTGGCCGGTGACCCGGTCGTCGAAGCGCGCGCCGAGGGCGATCAGCAGGTCGGACTTCTGCATCGCGCCGACCGCCGACACCGTGCCGTGCATGCCCGGCATCCCGACGTGCTGGCGGTGGCTGTCCGGGAACGCGCCGCGCGCCATCAGGGTCGTGACGACCGGGATGTTCGTCAGCTCGGCGAGCTCCATCAGCTCGGGCGACGCCTCGGCCTTGAGCACCCCGCCGCCGACGTAGAGCACGGGCTTGTGCGCCGCGGCGATGAGCTTGGCCGCCTCGCGGATCTGCTTGCTGTGCGGGCGGGTGGTGGGCCGGTACCCCGGCAGCTTCAGCTCCGGCGGCCACGAGAAGACGGTCTGCGCCTGCTGCACGTCCTTGGGGATGTCCACCAGCACCGGGCCGGGTCGGCCCGTCGACGCCAGGTGGAACGCCTCGGCGATGGCCCGCGGGATCTCCGCCGGGTCCGTCACCAGCATGTTGTGCTTGGTCACCGGCATGGTGATGCCGGTGATGTCGGCTTCCTGGAAGGCGTCCGTGCCGATCAGCGCCTTGGCCACCTGCCCGGTGATGGCGACGACGGGGACCGAGTCCATGTGCGCGTCGGCCAGCGGGGTGATGAGGTTGGTCGCCCCCGGCCCGGAGGTGGCCATGCAGACCCCGACCCGGCCCGTGGCCTGCGCGTACCCCGTCGCCGCGTGCCCCCCGCCCTGCTCGTGGCGGACCAGCACGTGGCGGACCGTCGTCGAGTCGAGCAGCGGGTCGTACGTCGGCAGGATGGTGCCGCCGGGGATCCCGAAGACGACCTCGCAGCCGATCGACTCGAGCGAGCGGACGATGGACTGGGCGCCGGTGACCTGCTCGGGGCCGGATCGCGGCCCGGGCACGGTGCCGGCTACGGCGTCGGTCTTCTCTCGCTGCCCCGGGGCGCCGGTCGGGCGTCCCGCGGGCACTCCGGTGCGTCCCGGCGGCGGCGCCGGTTTCGGTCCCGGGGTGCCGGGACGGGGAGTTGCGGTGGTCATCTGCTTCCTCGCTGATCACGTGCCGGACATGAAGCCCGGACACAAAAAAGCCCCCGTCGCCCGGAGCGGGCGGAACGAGGGTGGCGCGTCTCTGACCGAGTACTCGAAAGCCTCAGGCGGAGACGCGCCTGAGAAGTACGAGAATTCGGCGGGCGGACATGACAGCGAACCTAGCACGCGGTCGACGGCGGGCGTCAACCGGCTGGGACGCGATGTCCCGGATCGTGAGAGCAGGTGGGACGATGGCACCCGTGAGCTCAGACAAGTCCAGGCCCGGTATCGCCGAGGGGCGCGTCGCCTCGGCCAACAAGCTGAGTGCGGGGGCGGTCCCGGAGCGGCTGGTGTTCCGGCGGTCCCCGCTCGCCCTGGCCGGCGCCGCCTTCTTCCTGGTCGCGGCCATCCCGTTCGCGTTCGGCGCGCCCTGGCTCTGGCTGGTGTACGTGCTGCCGGTCGCGTTCACCTACTGGACCGTGCGGCCGCGCACCGTGGTCGACGCCTCGTCGGTCACGGCACGTCGTCTCCTGTCGAGCAGGCGCGTACCGTGGTCGGAGATCAGCTCGCTGCGCCTGAGCTCGAGATCCCGGGTCAGCGCGGTGCTGACGGACGACTCGGAGCTACCGCTGCCCACCGTCCACATCCGCGACCTTCCCGCGCTGGCCGCCGTCTCCGGCGGCAGGCTGCCCGATCCGGCTGGAGAGTAGAGACAGATGCCGGCTCTTCGTTCCCGAGTCACCACCCACGGCCGCAACGCCGCCGGTGCCCGTTCCCTGTGGCGCGCCACCGGGATGGGCGACGACGACTTCGGCAAGCCCATCGTCGCCATCGCGAACTCCTACACCCAGTTCGTGCCCGGCCACGTGCACCTCAAGGACATGGGCGACCTGGTCGCCGGCGCGGTCCGCGAGGCCGGCGGCGTCGCCCGCGAGTTCAACACCATCGCGGTCGACGACGGCATCGCCATGGGCCACGGCGGCATGCTCTACTCGCTGCCCTCGCGCGAGCTGATCTCCGACGCCGTCGAGTACATGGTCAACGGCCACGCCGCCGACGCCCTCGTCTGCATCTCGAACTGCGACAAGATCACCCCGGGGATGCTCAACGCCGCCATGCGGCTCAACATCCCCACGGTGTTCGTGTCCGGCGGGCCGATGGAGGCCGGCAAGGCCGTCGTCGTCGGCGGGGTCGCGCAGGCGCCCACGGACCTGATCACCGCGATCTCCGCCTCGGCGTCGGCCCAGGTGGACGAGGAGGGCCTCGACATCGTCGAGCGCTCCGCGTGCCCGACGTGCGGCTCCTGCTCCGGCATGTTCACCGCGAACTCGATGAACTGCCTCACCGAGGCCCTCGGGCTCTCCCTGCCCGGCAACGGGTCCACGCTGGCCACCCACTCCGCGCGCCGCGAGCTGTTCCTCAACGCCGGCCGCACCGTGATGGACCTGGCCAAGCGCTGGTACGAGAACGACGACGAGTCGGCCCTCCCCCGCAACATCGCCACCAAGGCGGCGTTCGAGAACGCCATGGCGCTCGACGTCGCGATGGGTGGCTCCACCAACACGGTGCTGCACATCCTCGCCGCCGCGCAGGAGGGCGAGATCGCGTTCTCGCTCGCGGACATCGACGCGATCTCGCGGCGCGTCCCGTGCCTGTCGAAGGTGTCCCCGAACTCGGACTACCACATGGAGGACGTGCACCGGGCCGGCGGAATCCCCGCGCTGCTGGGTGAGCTGAACCGGGCGGGGCTGCTCAACACCGAGGTCCACTCGGTGCACTCGCCGACCCTGGAGCAGTGGCTGTCGGAGTGGGACATCCGCAGCTCCGCGCCGTCCGAGACCGCCGTGGAGCTGTTCCACGCCGCTCCCGGCGGGGTCCGCACCACCGAGGCGTTCTCCACCTCGAACCGCTGGTCCTCCCTCGACACGGATGCCGCCGGTGGCTGCATCCGCGACAAGGAGCACGCCTACACGGTCGACGGCGGCCTCGCGGTCCTGCGCGGCAACCTCTCCGAGAACGGCGCGGTGATCAAGACCGCCGGCATCCCGGAGAACATCTGGCGCTTCGAGGGCCCCGCCGTGGTCCTGGAGTCCCAGGAGGACGCCGTCTCCGCGATCCTCCACAAGGAGATCAAGGCCGGGGACGTGCTCGTCATCCGCTACGAGGGCCCCGCGGGCGGGCCGGGAATGCAGGAGATGCTGCACCCCACCGCCTTCCTCAAGGGCTCGGGCCTGGGCGCGAAGTGCGCGCTGGTCACGGACGGCCGCTTCTCCGGCGGCTCCAGCGGCATCTCGGTGGGCCACGTCGCCCCCGAGGCGGCCGCCGGCGGCGTGATCGGCCTGGTCGAGAACGGCGACCGGATCCTGATCGACGTCCGCGAGCGGACCCTCGCGGTCCTGGTCGACGACGAGGTCCTCGCCGAACGCCGCGCCAAGATGGACGCGAGCGAGCGCCCCTGGACCCCGAAGGACCGCCAACGAGTGGTCAGCAAGGCCCTGCGCGCCTACGCCGCCATGGCGACATCCGCGGACACCGGCGCCGTCCGCCAGGTCCCCTGATCCGTCCGTGAGTGGCGATAGTCGCCATGGCGACTATCGCCACTCACGAGGGGACTGCGGGCGTAGCGTCCGTCCCATGACGCTTCCTTCCCGCACGCTCGGCTCCCTGACGGTCTCGGCGCAGGGGCTCGGGTGCATGGGGATGTCCCAGTCCTACGGGGCCGGGGATCCCGACGAGTCGGTCGCCACCATCCACCGCGCCCTCGATCTCGGCGTGACCCTGCTCGACACCGCGAACGTCTACGGCCACGGCGCCAACGAGGAGCTGGTCGGGCGGGCCATCAAGGACCGCCGGGACGAGGTCGTGCTCGCCACCAAGTTCGGCATCGTGTGGACGGACGGTGTGCAGGGCGCCCGCGGCGACGCCGCCTTCGTGAAGAAGTGCTGCGACGAGTCCCTCGCACGCCTCGGCGTCGACCACATCGACCTCTACTACCAGCATCGCGTGGACCACTCGCTCCCGATCGAGGAGACCTGGGGCGCGCTGGCCGAGCTGGTCGCGGCGGGCAAGGTGCGCCACCTGGGGATCTCCGAGGCGGGTGCGGACACGATCCGCGCCGCGCACGCCGTCCACCCGGTCACCGCGCTGCAGAGCGAGTGGTCACTGTGGACGCGCGGGCTGGAGGAGTCCGTCATCCCCGCGTGCGAGGAGCTGGGGATCGGCGTGGTCCCCTTCTCCCCCTTGGGCCGCGGCTTCCTCACCGGCGCACTGACGTCCACGGCGCAGCTCTCCGAGGACGACATGCGCCGCAACCTGCCCCGCTTCAGCGACGAGAACTTCGCCGCCAACCTGGGGATCGTCGAGACGCTGACACGGCTGGCCGCGGAGCGCGGGGTCACGCCCGGCCAGCTCGCGCTGGCGTGGGTGCAGAGCCGGGGCGAGCACGTCGTCCCGATCCCGGGCACCAAGCGCCGCACCTATCTCGAGGAGAACGTCGCCGCCGCGACCCTGGAGCTCACCGCGGACGAGCTCACGGCGATCGCGGCCTCCGTGTCGACGGTCGCGGGCGAGCGCTACCCCGCCGCCCTCCAGGCGAACACCGGCCGCTGAGCCGCCCCGCCGCGCCCCGGCCCGGCCCCGCCCTCGCCCTCGCCCTCGCCCTCGCCCTCGCCGAGATGAACCTCAGGCACATTCGATCATGGTCGGAGGGTGCCTGAGGTTCATCTCGGCGCGGCGGTGAGGGCGGGGCCCAGGCGGGCCAGGGCCTCGGCCGCGGTGTCGAGCATCTCGGCGACCCGGGCGGCTCCCAGATGGTCGGCCGCGAACCCCAGGTACTGGACGTGTGCGTGGACCCGGGCCCATTCCCGTTCCACCTCGGCGAGGGGTCCCTCCGGGAACAGCACCCGGTAGGGGCCGAGATCCACGGCGCCCTGGGCCTCGATCACCGCGAGGTCCAGGCCCGCCGGTGCCACCCGGGCGTTGCCCCAGTCGATCAGGTGGTCGCCGAGCATGTTGCCGCGATGGGCGTCGCCGTGGCAGAGGGTCTTCGGCAGGAGGGCGAGGGCGGCGACGATGCGCGGGTCCTCCGCCCAGGCCGTGACCTGCGCGATCGCCGTGGGCCAGGGTTCCGGGGCGGTCCGGGCGCCTGACGGAGCGGCACTGCGACCGGCCGGAGCGGCGCTGCCACCGGCCGGAGCGGCACTGCCACCGGCCGGAGCGGCGCTGCTGCCGGCCGCGTCGGGGTCGCCCGGGGCCACGACCGCCCGTTCCGCCGCCCCGCGCAGCGCCACGAGCACGTGCGCGCACAGCCCCCGCCACCAGGAGGCGTCGACGACCGGGAGGCCGCGGGGCCGCTTGCGGAACCAGTGCCGGTGCACCGCGGCGAGGGTCCGCAGGACCGGCTCGCGCACCTCGCCGTCCGCGGCACCGTCGACGAACTCCAGCACCAGTGGATCGGTCGCGAGCATCCGCGGCACGGCGACCAGCTCGGGATCGACCACCGCGACGGCCCGCATCGCCGCCACCTCGACGGGATCCGCCGGCTTGAGGACCACGGTGTGCACCCGGCCGTCGACCAGCAGGTCCACCCGTTCGACGACGCCCGAGGCGTACCCGCCGGTCAGCGGAGTGCGGGCGACGATCTCGGGGGTCCCGCCCAGCCGTCGTCCGACGCCGTCCAGCCAGGTCACCGCAGGACGAACAACACCAGGACCGCGACCGCCGCACCGAGGACCAGGAAGAGCGTGGCCCACGGCAGCGGGCGCCGCTGCCAGGTGCGGCCGGCGTCGAGCGCGATCCGCCCGGCCCCGGTGAACAGCAGCGCGGCCAGGCCCGCGGCCAGCGCGACGTCGAGCTCCAGGGCGTTCGGGGCCGCGGCGGCGAAGAACGGGCCGCCCCACTTCACGGTGATCGCGACGGCCTTCACGGCGAGCAGCCCGGCGGCCGCGAGAGGCGTGAACAGACCCAGGACCAGCAGCCCACCGAGGATCAGCTCGCCGAAGCCGAGCACACCCGCCAGGATCGAGGTCGCGGAGAACCCCTGGCCCTCGAGGATCCGGGCGGTCTCGCCGAGGCCCAGCCCGCCCCACAGCCCGAACGCCTTCTGCACGCCGTGCGCGACGAACAGCCCGCCGATGCCCAGGCGCAGCAGGAGCATCCCCAGGTCGGCGCCGCTGTTCCAGGCGACCGGGCGCCGGTCCGAGTCCGGTGCGGCCGGCGGCTGGGTGCCGCCGAGCCTGCCGATGTCGAACTGCTGCGTGGGTTCGGTCATGGTGCGAGGGTATCGGCGCGGGATCCACGGGGCCGGGCTCCCGACCAGCGTGTTCGCCAACGATCCGGCCACGATCCGGTGGCTCCCGGGTCACCCGCACCGGCGGCGGACGGCCCGCGCGAACGGCCCCCGCGTCGCGGGGGCCGTTCGGTCGCGCTGTCGGTTCAGCGGTGGGCGCCGGCTGCGAAACGCTCGTCCAGGAACGCGACCGCTCCGGCGATGCCGTTCTGCTGCTCGCCCTGGTGGTTCTGCCCCGCGTCCTCGACGAACCGGACCTGGACACCCGCCGCGCGGTACTGCGCCACGAGCTCCCGGGCCCCGTCGACGGGGATCAGCTCGTCGGCCGTGCCGTGGTACATGTACACGGGCGCCGTCGGGACACCGGCGTAGCCGACCGGGCTGGCCGAGTGCAGGAAGTCGTGGAACGGTCCGGCGGTGAGCGAACCGGGCTGTGCCTCCAACGAGGCCAGGGACACGTTGTGCGGGCCCGTGACGACCGCCGTCCCGAGGCAGGTGTGCGACACGGCGTCGGCGTAGGACTTCCCGGACGCGTTGACGTACTGGTCGACGTTCGCCTGGGGGTAGGCGTTGCGCACGGAGGCGATCGCGAAGGGCAGATAGCTCGAGAGCGCGCCGCCGCTGACGGCCTGCAGGCTCCGGTTCAGGTCGGAGATGACACCGCCGGCGGCGATGCCGCTGATCCTGAGCTCGGGCGCGTAGGCGGCCTGCTTCTTCGCGGCCGCGGTGGTGGCGAAACCGCCACCGGAGTAGCCCCACAGACCCAGGGGCGCCTTCCGGTCCACGTGCGCCGGAGCGAACGAGCGCGCCGCCCGGATCCCGTCGAGGACGCCGTACCCGGCCGCGTTCGCGCCCAGGAACTGGGAGCCGGGCCCTTCGTAGTCCGGGACGACGACGGCCCAGCCGTGGCTCACCGCGTCGGCCACCCGCTGACGGTCGAACTGGACCTGCGCGGCGGAGACGGCGGCCACCTCCGCGCCCGCGCGCTGCACGTAGGAGGGCGCGCAGACGGTCGAGAGGCCGTCCTCGGGCACCTGGTAGGACACCAGCGGCCGGGCTCCGGGGCCCGTCCAGCGCGCCGTGGGGACCAGGAGCGTCGCGACGGTGGCGGTGGGCTTCCCGGCGTTGTCGCGGGTCTTGTAGAGCAGCTGCCACACCGCGGCGGGCGACGGGACGGCCAGCGCGTCGGCCGGTAGCCGCCGCGACCGCAGCACCGCGCCGTCCCGCGTGGCGCCCAGGTGCGCGGGCACCGAGTAGAAGGGATCCTGGTCCGGCTGCGCGAGGGCCGCGGCATGCGACACCGCGGGAGCGGGGGCGGATGCGGACGCGGCGGGTGCGGCGGCGAGCGTGAGGCCGGCGCCGGCCACCACGGTCGCGACCAGCAGCGCGACCGGTCTCGGCAGGTGAACAGACATGGGAAGGGCCTTTCTCAGAGGTAGCTGACGCCGGTCAGGGCCTCGGCGGCCGTCCACAGCCGGCTACCGAAGGCGGGATCACCGGCCTGCTCGCTCGGACGGACCTCGGCGACGTGCCCGCGCCGCTCACCGCGGGCGGCGGGCCCGAAGAACTGACCGCCGCGGACCCCCTGGGCCGTCGCGGCGTAGAGCTGGGGCAGTGTGCCCTGGTCGACGGACTGCGTGGTGAGCACCGCGGCGACGCGGGCGACGGCCCGCGCGACCGCGCCACGGTGTTCGAACGCACGCGGGGTGAGGTTGGTCCTGGTCATCCCGGGGTGCGCGACCACGCCGATGACCGGCGACCCGGCCGCACGCAGGCGTCGGTCCAGCTCGAGGCCGAAGGCCGTGGTGGCCAGCTTCGAGCGCCGGTAGGCGCGGCTGCCGTCGAAGTCCCGGTCCGACATCAGGTCGTCCAGGTCCACGGTGACGCTCTTGTGGACGATCGAGCTCAGGTTGACCACCCGGGGTGCGTCCCCGCGGTCGAGGGCGCCGAGCAGGTGCCCGGTCAGCGCGAAGTGGCCGAGCATGTTGGTGCCCATGTGCAGCTCGAACCCGTCGGACGTCTCCCGCCGGGAGTCGAGGATGACCAGGCCGGCGTTGTTGACGAGCAGGTCGATCCCCCCGACGTCCGCCGTCAGCTTCTCGGCGAACTCGCGGACCGACGCGAGCGAGGCCAGGTCGAGCTTGCGCACCTCCAGCTCGGCCACCGGTGCGACCGCCCGGATCGAGGCCGCCGCCTGCTCGCCCGAGTCGGTGTTGCGCACCGCGAGCACGACCTTGGCGCCGTGCCGGGCGAGCTCGGTCGCGGTGACCAGCCCCAGCCCCGAGTTCGCGCCGGTGACCACGGCGAGCCTGCCGCGCTGGTCGGGAATGTCCTTCGCCGTCCAGTGGGACATCTGTGACATCTGAGATCTCCTGACGTGTCGTTGTCGATGTTGTATCGCGACCGTAGGAGCGTTTCCGGAGATCTCCGTCGTCCGTGTGAACCTGGGTCCGGGAGACCTACCCTGGCTGCCCGACGGCTCGGCAGACTGGCCGCATGTCCCACGACGACCCGTACGCGCGCGAGCTCGGTGAGTTCCTGCGCACCCGCCGGAACCGGCTGCAGCCCCAGGACGTGGGTCTCGAGCCGGGCGGCAGGCGCAGGGTCCCCGGCCTGCGCCGCGAGGAGCTCGCCGTGCTGGCCGGCGTCAGCACGGACTACTACCAGCGCATGGAACAGGGCCGCGAGGTCCGGCCCTCCGACGACCTGCTCGACGCGATCGCCGCCGCCCTGGAGCTCGACGACGAGGAGCGCCGGCACCTGTTCGCCCTGGCGCACGCGGTCCGGCGGGCCGGCGCGGGCGCCCGGGCGCGCAGCGACGACTCCGTCCCGGACAGCACCGTGCACCTGCTGGACGCCATGAACACCCCCGGCCTGGTGCTGAGCCGCCACCTCGACGTCCTCGCCTGGAATCCGCTGGCCGTGGCCCTGCTCGGCGACCCGGAGCAGCTGCCGGCCGGGCAGCGCAACCTGCTCCTCGCGCTGTTCACCGACCCGGATGTCAAGGCACGCTGCGTCCGCTGGGAGGACTTCGCGATGCAGTACATCGGGATGCTGCGGACCGCCGCCGCGGTCGACCCCACGCACCCGCGCGCCACGGCCATCGTCGGCGAGCTGAGCATCCGCAGTGCGGAGTTCCGGCGGCTGTGGGACCGCTACGAGGTGCGGGAGACGGTGCACGGCACGAAGGCCTTCCACCAGCCGGACGTCGGCGAGATCACCCTGACCTGGGACACCTACCCGCTGCCGGGAAGTCCCGGCCCCATGCTGCTGGTCTACACCGCCCGCCCCGGCAGCCCGGACGCCGAGCGCCTCCAGATCCTCGCGTCCCTCCATGCCACCCGGAGGCGGTGACCCCGGGAGCTGTCAGTAGCTCCCGCGCACCAGGTTCGGCGGCTGCTCACCGCGGGCGAAGTAGCCGATCTGCTCGGCCGCGACGGTGAACGCCCGGCTCAGCGCCGCCGGCACGCTCCCCCCGACGTGCGGGGTGATGAGCAGGTTCGGCGCCTCCCACAGCGGGTGCCCGGCCGGCAGCGGCTCGGGATCGGTGACGTCGAGTGCCGCCCTCAGGCGCCCGCCCTGCAGCTCCGCGAGCAGCGCGTCCGTGTCGACGACGGGCCCGCGGGCGCCGTTGACCAGCAGCGCGCCGTCCGGCATCGCGGCCAGGAACCCGGCGTCGACCAGGCCGCGGGTCTCGTCCGTCAGGGGGACGATCAGCACACAGGCGTCGTGCTGCGGGAGGAGCTCGTGGACCTCCCCGATGGCGTGGACGCCGTCCCGCGCCCGGCGGCCGACCAGCGTCGTGCTCACCTCGAAGGGCTCGAGGCGACGCACCACGTGGTCGCCGACGTCGCCCGCGCCCACGACCAGCACCCGCTTGCCGGCCAGCCCCTCGGTGGGGTGCTGGGTCCACTCGCCGCGCTCCTGCGCCCGCACGAACCCCGGGATCTCCCGGTACACCGCGAGCAGCACGGCCACCACCCACTCGGCCGTCGCGGCGCTGTGGGCGCCCTTGCCGTCGGAGAGCGCGACGCCCTCGGGGAGGTTGCCGACCCAGGCGTCCGCACCCGCGGTGAGCAGCTGGACCAGCTGCAGCTTCGGCAGGCGGCGGGCGAGCGCGACGGCCTCGCCGGTCGCGAGGAAGGGCGGCACGAGCACCTCGGCCTCCTCGGCGCCCTCGGGCAGGGACCGCGTCGCGTCGTAGACCAGTGTCTCGACGCCCGGGACGTCGGCGAGGTACTCCTGACCGCGGGGATGGGGGACGAGCACGAGGGTCATGGCCCGACCCTAACCGGCCGCTCACCTCCTCCGCCCTAGCCTGGACGACGTGCCCGCCCGCCCGTCCCGCCCCCGGCTCCTGCTGGTCGTGCTGGCCGGGCTGCTCGGACTGCTCCTCGCCGGCTGCGCGACCTTCCCGGACGAGGGCCCGCGGGACTGGCAGGCGAAGACCGAGGGGCAGGGCGAGCTCGGCGGTCCGCCCGCGGCGCAGGATCCCGCGGACCCCGGGAACGAGGCCGGCCAGCCGCCCACCACCGGTCCGACCCAGCCCGGGGCGCCGAACGGCTGCGACGATCCGGACCCCCGGGTCGTCGCCACCTGCCTGGACCCGGTCGCCGCGGTCGCGCCCCTGCCCGGGACGGACGCCGCGCTCGTCGCGGAACGGTCCACGGGCCGCATCCTGCGCGTGCAGCGGGGGACGGATCCCCAGGTCGTGACCATCATCCCGGTGGACCCGGCGGGCGGCGGCCTGATCGGCATGGTCCTGTCCCCCGGTTACCAGGAGGACCGCCTGGTCTACGCCTACATCAGCACGCCGGAGGGCAACCAGGTCGTCCGGCTGCCGCCGGGGGAACCCGCCAAGCCGATCTTCACCGGGATCCCGCGCGGCGCGCCGGGCGTCGGCGGGCTGAGCGTCGACCGGGACGGATTCCTGCTGGTCGCCACCGGTGCGCAGGGTGGGGACCCGGCGGACCCGCGGTCGCTGGCCGGGAAGGTCCTGCGGATCGACACGCTCGGCCGGCCCTCCCCGCGCAACCCCGACCCGACCTCGCCGGTGCTGAGCTCGGGGCTGCGCAACCCCGCGGGCGTCTGCGCGGACCCGAGCACCTCGACCACGTGGGTCACGGACCGGACCGGCAGCCGGGACGTCCTCTACCGGATCAGTTCCGGCCCGGTGGGCGTACCCGCGTGGAGCTGGCCGGACCGGCCCGGCGTCGCCGGATGCGTGGCGCAGCCCGGCACGGTCGGGGTCGCGATGACCACCGGCGCGGTGCTCGCCCTGCTCCGCCCCGGCGACGACGGCCGCTTCACGGCCCCACCGGAGAACCTGCTCGCCAACACCTACGGCCGCCTCAACGCCGCCGCCCTCGGCTCCGACGGCCTGGTGTGGCTGGGCACGGTGAACAAGGCGGGGGGCAAGCCCGTGGCCAGCGACGACCGGGTCATCCGGCTGCCCCTGCTCTCGGGCGGCGGCGCGGACCGGGCGTGAGACCCGTGATCGCTGCCCGAGCCGCGGGCCCGTGTCGTCGCGCCCCAGGCCGACCTCGTGAGTGGCGATAGTCGCCAGAGCGACCATCGCCACTCACGGGGGTCAGCTGCAGCGCTCGATGATCAGCTCGCGGACCCGCTTGGCGTCCGCCTGGCCCTTCGTGGCCTTCATGACCGCGCCGACGATCGCGCCGGCGGCCTGGACCTTGCCGCTGCGGATCTTCTCGGCGACGTCCGGCTGGGAAGCCAGGGCCTCGTCGACCGCGGCGATGAGCGCGCCGTCGTCGGAGACGACCTTGAGGCCGCGGGACTCGACGACCGCGTCCGGCTCGCCCTCGCCGGCCAGCACACCGTCGACCACCTGGCGGGCCAGCTTGTTGTTCAGGTCGCCGGCCGCGACCAGCTCGATCACCCGGGCCACCTGGGCCGGGGTGATCGGGAGCTCGTCCAGCTCGACGGACCGCGTGTTCGCCTGCTGGGCGAGGTAGGCGACCCACCAGGAGCGGGCCTCGCCGGCGGGCGCGCCCGCGGCGACGGTGGCCTCGATGAGCTCGAGCGCACCCGCGTTGACCAGGTCGCGCAGCTCCTCGTCCGAGAGGCCCCAGGCTTCCTGGATCCGCGTGCGGCGCTCCCACGGCTTCTCGGGCAGGGTGCCGCGCAGCTCCTCGACCCACTCGGCCGGGGGCGCGATCGGGACCAGGTCGGGCTCCGGGAAGTACCGGTAGTCCTCCGAGGTCTCCTTGATCCGGCCCGCGCGGGTGGTGCCGGACTGCTCCTCGAAGTGCCGCGTCTCCTGCACGACCGAGCCGCCGGCGTCGAGCACGCCGGCCTGGCGCGACATCTCGTGCCGGACCGCCCGCTCCACCGAGCGCAGCGAGTTGACGTTCTTGGTCTCGGAGCGGGTGCCCAGCGCGCCGGAACCCTTGGGCGCCAACGACAGGTTGACGTCGCACCGCATGGAGCCCTGGTCCATCCGGACGTCGGAGACGTCGAGGGACTTGATCAGGTCGCGGAGCTGCGTGACGTACGCGCGCGCCACCTCGGGCGCCCGCCCGCCGGTGTCCGGGATCATCTTCGTGACGATCTCGATCAGCGGCACGCCGGCCCGGTTGTAGTCGAGCAGCGAGTAGTCCGCGCCGTGGATCCGGCCGGTGGCGCCGCCGACGTGCAGCGACTTGCCGGTGTCCTCCTCCATGTGCGCGCGCTCGATCTCCACGCGCACCGTCGACCCGTCGTCGAGCAGGACGTCCATGTACCCGTCGACGCAGATCGGCTCGTCGTACTGCGAGGTCTGGAAGTTCTTCGGCATGTCCGGGTAGAAGTAGTTCTTCCGGGCGAACCGGCCCCAGGGAGCGATCGAGCAGTTCAGCGCCAGGCCGATCCGGATGGCCGACTCCACCGCGGTGCGGTTGACGACCGGGAGCGAGCCGGGCAGACCGAGGCAGGTCGGGCAGACCTGCGTGTTCGGCTCGGCGCCGAAGGCCGTGGGGCAGCCGCAGAACATCTTGGTGTTCGTGGACAGCTCCACGTGCACCTCGAGCCCGAGGGTGGGATCGAAACGGGCGACGACGTCGTCGAAGTCGACGAGGACGGGGGCAGTCACTTCGCGACCTCCGGAGCGATGAGCGCGCCCTCGTCCGCGAGCCGCGAGGCCTCGAACGCGGCGCCGACGCGGTACATCACGGCCTCGCCCAGCGCGGGCGCCATGATCTGCAGGCCGACCGGCAGCCCGTCCTCCTCCGCGAGCCCGGACGGCACGGACATGCCCGCGACACCGGCCAGGTTGGTGGGGATGGTGGCCAGGTCGTTGAGGTACATGGCCAGCGGGTCGTCCACCTTCTCGCCGATGGGGAACGCCGTGGTGGGTGCCGTCGGCGAGACGAGGACGTCCGCCTGGGCGAACGCCGCGGCGAAGTCCCGGCTGATCAGCGTCCGGACCTTCTGGGCCTGGCCGTAGTAGGCGTCGTAGTAGCCCGACGACAGGGCGTAGGTGCCCAGGATGATCCGGCGCTTGACCTCGGGGCCGAAGCCGGCCTCGCGGGTGAGCGCCATGACCTCCTCGGCGGAGGCTCCCTCGTTCACGCGCAGGCCGTAGCGCATCGCGTCGAACCGGGCGAGGTTCGAGGAGACCTCCGACGGGAGGATCAGGTAGTACGCGGCCATGCCGTACTCGAAGTGCGGGCAGGAGACCTCGACGATCTCCGCGCCCAGCTTCTCGAGCCGCTGCAGCGCCGCGTCGAACGACGCGCGGACGCCGGGCTGGTAGCCCTCGCCGCCCAGCTCGCGGACCACGCCGACCCGGAGCCCGGAGAGATCCCCCTGCGCGCCCAGCCGCGCCGCCTCGACGACGGACGGCACGGGCGCGTCGATCGAGGTGGAGTCGAGCGGGTCGTACCCGCCGATGACCTCGTGCAGCAGCGCCGCGTCGAGCACGGTGCGGGCGCAGGGCCCGCCCTGGTCCAGCGACGACGCGCAGGCCACGAGCCCGTAGCGGGAGACCCCGCCGTACGTCGGCTTGACGCCCACGGTGCCGGTGACGGCCGCGGGCTGGCGGATCGAGCCGCCCGTGTCCGTGCCGATCGCGAGCGGCGCCTCGAACGCGGCCAGCGCGGCCGCGGAGCCGCCGCCGGAGCCGCCCGGGATCCGGGAGAGGTCCCACGGGTTGTGGGTGGGCCCGTACGCCGAGTGCTCCGTGGAGGAGCCCATGGCGAACTCGTCCATGTTGGTCTTGCCCAGGATCGTGATGCCCGCGCCGCGCAGCCGCGCCGTGACGGTGGCGTCGTACGGCGGGCGCCAGCCCTCGAGGATCCTCGATCCGCAGGTGGTGGGCATGTCGCTCGTGGTGAAGACGTCCTTGAGCGCGAGCGGCACCCCCGCCAGCGGCCCGAGCTCGGCGCCGGCGGCGATCTGCTCGTCGACAAGCGCGGCGTTGGCCAGCGCGGCCTCGGTGCCGACGTGCAGGAACGCGTGCACCGCGCCGTCGACCTCGGCGATCCGGTCGAGATGGGCCTGGGCGGCCTCGACCGCGGACACCTCGCGGCTCTTGATCTTCTCCGCCAGCTCGGCGGCGGTCAGCCTGATCAGATCGCTCACGCCTCCTCCCCCAGGATCCGCGGCACGCGGAAGCGGCCCTCCTCGGCGGCGGGCGCACCCGCCAGTGCCTGCTCCTGGGTCAGCCCGGGGCGCAGCTCGTCCGGCCGGAAGACGTTCTCCAGCGGGACCGCGTGCGAGGTCGGCGGGATGTCCTCGGCGGCCACCTCGCCCACGCGGGCGACGGAGCCGAGGATGACGTCGAGCTGGCCCGCGAAGGTGTCCAGCTCGTCGTCGGTCACGGCCAGCCGGGCCAACCGGGCGAGGTGCGCGACCTCGTCCCGGGAGATGGCCCCGGTTTCTGAAGGCAAGGTGTGACTCCGGGTTGTCGGGAAATGGGGTGTCGAGCCCGTGGTGGGGGTCCGAGGCGAGTCTATTCGCGCCCGCCGACAGTTTCCGCAGCCCCTGTCAAGCCCCCGGCCCGGCGCTGCGGAAGCCCCGGTCTGCCAGGATCATCTCCGTCGGCGCCCCCGCTAGTCGTGGGTGGGCGCCGATCGTCGTGCGAGAGAGGAGTTCGCGGGTGTCGTACCTGCTCCGGGTGGTCCTGCCGGACAAACCGGGCATCCTGGGCGCGGTCGCGACGGCGCTGGGCAGCGCGGGCGCGGACATCCTCGGCGTCGACGTCGTGGAGCGGGTCGACGGCCAGGCCGTCGACGACCTCTCCGTCGAGCTCCCCTCCGGCCGCCCGCCGGACGTCCTGATCACCGCCGCGGAGTCCGTCCCGGGGGTGCAGGTCGAGTCCGTGCGGCCCTACAGCGGCCGCCTCGACACCCATCGCGAGCTGCAGCTCGTCGACGAGATCGCCGGCGACCCCGGGCACGGCCTGGCCATGCTCGCCGAGGAGGTCCCCCGGCTGTTCCGGGCGGGCTGGGCGATCGTCGCGGTCCGCGAGGAGGGTCGCTCCTACCGGGTCGCGGAGAGCTCCGCGGCGCCGGAGACGCGCGCCGGGGACCTGCCGTGGCTGCCGCTGGACAAGGCGATGGTCGTCGATCCCGAGATCCACTGGGTGCCGGAGCCGTGGCGCGCGCTGGACACCGAGCTCGCCGCCGCGCCGTTCGGCGTGGCGCTGCCGCCCAAGGCCCTGGTCGTCGGACGGCCGGGCGGGCCGGGGTTCCGGCCGTCGGAGCTGGCGCGGCTGACCCACCTGGCCGGCATCGTGGCCACGGTGCTGGGAACATGAGCTGATGGAGCGGCCCTGGTCGCGGGTGCCCGCCGAGGCCGGCCGGGCCCTGCGTCCGTACCTGGTCGGGGCCACGGACGAGATCATCACCGCCGTCCGCGCCCAGGTCCCGGACTACCAGCGGCCGCTGCAGGGCAACTTCGGCACCCGGATCACCCGCGGGGTCACGTACGCGCTGAACCAGTTCGTCGGGCTCCTCGGCTCGGACACGGACCTGCCCGACACCCGGATCTACGCCGAGCTCGGGCGCGTGGAGCACCAGGAGGGCCGCACCCTCGCGGCGCTGCAGTCCGCGTACCAGATCGGCACGCGCACGGCCTGGCGTGCGATCGGCGAGAGCCCCGTGGCGGAGTCACTGCCCGCCGGGGTGATCTTCGAGCTGGCCGAGGCGCTGTTCTCCTACGTGGAGCAGCTGTCGGCGGCCTCGGTCGCGGGCTGGGCCGAGGAGGAGGCGGTGCGCGCGGGGTCCCTGCGGGCCCGCCGGCACGCGCTGGTCGACGCGCTGGCGGCCCAGTCCGATCCCGCCGAGATCGAGAAGCTCGCGACGGCGGCGGGCTGGATCGTGCCTGCCCGGCTCGCCGCGCTGGTCGTCGAGGACGCGGTGGAGGTCGCCTCCCGGATCCCGGGCTCGGTCGCGGCGGACGGGCCGCCGGCCGGCATCGCGTTCGTCCCCGCGGTGCGCGACGACGTCGAGGCCGTGGTCCGGGCCGCGGTACGGGACCGGCCCGCGGTGCTCGGCCCGGTGGTCGGGGTGGGCGAGGCCCAGCGCACCGCCGCACGGGCCCGGGCGGCCTGGTCCGCGCATGCGGCCGGGCACATCTCGCAGGAGGGCGATCCGCTCCTGCTGGCCGACGCGCGGCTCGTCGAGCTACTCCTCGCCGCCACCCCGGACCTGGCCTCGGACCTGCGGGAACGGGTCGTGGGGCCGCTGCGGGAGATGCCGTCCGGCGCGGCCGCGCGGGCGATCGAGACGCTGCGGGCCTGGCTGGACGAACACGGCGACGTCACGGCCACCGCCGCCGCCCTGCACGTCCATCCCCAGACCGTCCGCTACCGCCTGGCGGGCCTGCGCGAGGTGTACGGGGACGCCCTGGACCATCCCACTGGCCGCCTCGAGCTCCTCCTCGGCCTCCGCACGCCCCGCCCGTCGTAACCCGCGAGTCGGCACGCGGGCGGAGCCCGCCATCGGACGCGGGCCAGGAGGCCGAAACGCACGGTCACGACGACCTCGTGACCGTCACATTCGGCCTACCGAAAGTGCCGACTCGCGGGTTCTCGGTCGGTCAGGCGGCGATGCGGGCGGGGGTCTTGCGGACCCGGTCGCGCAGCCTGGCCACGGTGGCGCGGGGCGCGGTCGGGGCGCCGTAGCGCTCGTGCCCGCCCGGGAACGCCAGCCGGATGATCTTCTTCCAGACCTTCGCGTACTGCGTCGGCAGGGGGCCCGCGTTGTACGGCAGCCCGTAGCGCCGGCAGATGTCGCGCACCTTCGGCGCGATCTCGGCGTACCGGTTGCTGGGCAGGTCCGGGAAGAGGTGGTGCTCGATCTGGTGGCTCAGGTTGCCGGTCATGATGTGCATGGCCTTGCTGCCGGTCAGGTTGGCCGAGCCCAGCATCTGGCGGATGTACCACTCGCCCTGGGTCTCGCCCTCGAGCCGGTCCTCGTCGAACGTCTCGGTGCCGTCCGGGAAGTGGCCGCAGAAGATCACGGCGTGGCTCCACACGTTGCGCACGGTGTTCGCCGTGAGGTTCGCGACGAGCGTCGAGACCGCCGACGGGCCCGAGAGCAGCGGGAACAGCACGTAGTCCTTCGCGGCCTGCTTGCCGATCTTGCGCAGCGTCGTGGCGATCTGCGGCTTGGCCTCGGCCCAGGTCTTCTCGCCGCTGCGGATCTTGTCGGTCTCGACGTCGTACATCGCGATGCCGTACTCGAAGATCAGCGAGAGACCGAGGTTCGTGAGCGGCTGGATCAGGTCGGCGGGCTTCCACTCCTGCTCCGGGGTGATCCGCATGATCGTGTAGCCGAGATCGCGGTCCTTGCCCCGGACGTTGGTGAAGGTGTGGTGCTCGAAGTTGTGCGAGCGCTTCCAGAACTCGGCCGGGTCGACGTGGTCCCAGTCCCAGGTCGTCGAGTGGATCTTCGGATCGCGCATCCAGTCCCACTGCCCGTGGAGGATGTTGTGCCCGAGCTCCATGTTCTCGAGGATCTTGGCGACGGACAGCGCCGCCGTCCCCGCGATCCACGCCGGCGGGAACTTCGAGAAGAGCAGCAGGGCCCGGCCGCCGAACTCGAGGCCGCGCTGGGTGCGGATCACCGCGTGGATGTAGCGGGCGTCGCGCTCGCCGCGGGAGGCCTCGACCTCGGCCCGGATGGCGTCGAGCTCGGCGCCGAGGGCGTCGACCTGGGCCGGGGTCAGGTGGGCGGCGGCCGAGACGGGCGGGCCGGCGGCGGGCCTTGCGGGGGCACGACGGAGCATGGGGCGGTTCTCCAGATCTGATGCGGACGACGCCGGGGCGCCGCTCACAGAGCGAGGGTGATGTCGCCGGCGGGGGCGTTCACGCAGGTGCGGACGGGGCGGCCGGGCTGGTCGGCGGAGTCGATCAGCTCACCGGTCTGCAGGTCGCGGACGGCGCCGGCCTGCAGCTTCCCGACGCAGGTGTGGCAGATCCCCATGCGGCAGCCGCTGGGCATCAGCGCGCCGGCGGCCTCGGCGGCGGTCAGGACGGGAGTGTCGGGGGCGGCGTCGGCGACGATGCCGCTGGTGGCGAGGGTGATCCGGCCGCCGGTGCCGGCGGTGTGCGCGACCCGCTTGGGCGCGAACCGCTCGACCCGGACGTCCGGCCAGGCCTCGGTGACGGCGTCGAGCAGGCCGGCGGGGCCACAGGCCCAGGTGGTGCGGGCGGCGCGGTCCGGGACCAGCTCGTCGAGCAGCGCGGGGGTGAGCCGGCCGCGGGTCGCCGAGTGGTGCTCGACGTACTGCAGCCCGCGCATCGCGCGTAGCTCCGGGCCGAACACGACGTCGTCCGCCGTGCGATCGGAGTGCACCAGCACCACCCCGGCAGGGTCGAGCGTGCGGAGCATCCCCATGACCGGCGTGATCCCGCTGCCCGCCGTGACGAACAGCAGCTTCTCGGGGGTCGGCTCCGGGAGGACGAACTCGCCGGCGGCCGGGGCGATCCGCAGGACCGTCCCGGCGGGCGTGCCGTGCGCGAGCCGTTCGGACACGAGGCCGCCGGGCACCGCGGTGACGGCGACCGCCAGCAGCGGGTCCCCCGGGCGCGAGGTGAGCGAGTAGGTCCGCCAGTGCAGCACGCCGTCGACCCGCAGCCCCAGTCCGACGTACTGCCCGGCCCGGTGCTCCGCGAACGGGGTGCCGGGGCGCAGGTACAGGGTCGTGGTGTCGGCCGTCTCGCGGACCGTGCGGACCACGCGGGCCTGCGGCGTGCGCCGCGACCACATCGGGTTGACGGTGCCGAGGATGTCGTCGGGGAACAGCGGGGTGGTCAGAGCACGCGCCAGCCCACCCATTCGGTGGCGGAATCCGGTTGCGTTGCTCATGGCATCAACGCTAAGGAGCGGAACGGGCTCCGGGCCACGGCCTCGACCACGGGTCGCGGCGGCTTTCTGTTGCGCGACCAACAGCCTCGGACCTCGGGAACCCTGGCCCGCCGCCGATCGTTGGGGGCCGCACACGTCGCCTTCCGGCGCCCGGGCGTTCGTCCGTGTGGCACGAGCGATCCGGCGGGCGGCGAGGTGAGCGACCAGACGATTCGTGGCCGCACCAACACGGTGCGTGACGGGCTGGCGGCCCGGCCCGCCGGACGTCAGACGCGGATGGCGAGAGCCGCGCGGACCAGGTCGTCGTTGCCCGTGGCGAGCCAGCCGTCCGGGCGGACCAGGACGTCCTCGAAGCCGATCCGGGTGTCGACGCCCATCCGCACCGCGTACTCGAGGACCGGCCAGGCGCCGTCCTCCTCGCCGTGGAGCAGCACCGGCACCGGGAGCTGGCCCAGCGCCCGCACGATCCGGACCGCCTCGGCGACCGCGGTCTCCGGGTCCGACACGACCGTGGACTCGGCGAGGACCCGCACCGTCATCGGCGGGACGCCGCTCTGCCGCAGGGTCACCGCGTCCCCGCTGGTCCACACCCCGAGCTCCACGCCGATCCCGACCGACGCCGCGGCCTTGCAGACCTCGACCCAGCCCTTCTCGTGCACGTTGACCGAGCAGACGTCCGGCTTGCCGATGCCGAGCTGGCCCCAGTTCAGCACCGCCTCGATGCGCTTGTTGGGGTCCGGCTGGATCCAGCGGCCGGTGGTCACGCCGATCTCGATACCCGGCGCCTCCTGGCGGATCAGCGCGACGACGTCCCCGACGTGCACCGGGTCGATCGTCTCGTGGCCCTGCCCGTCCCGCGGGTGCACGTGGACGGAGCGGACGCCGAGCCGGGCGACGGAGCGGGCGTCCCGGGCGAGGTGCCGGGCGAGCACGGGCAGCGCCGGGTGCGCGTCCTCCGGACGCGAACCGTTCAGAACCGCCTGCAGCACCCGTGCCTCCTCACTGTCAGTGTCCGTCCTCCGCGCCCGCCCGGTTCGCCGGCGTGACGACCGGCACACCGGGAGCGGGGAGCAGAAGCGCAGAGCCTAGTGGTGCACCGGCACCCCACCGCGCGACCGACGCGGCCGCCGCCACCAAGAGCTGATCATCGTCACTTTTCCGGGGCGTTCACGGCGTGTCGTGTGGCCTCCTCCGGGCCGTCCGCGAGCAGCACGCGGAAGCCCTCCTCGTCGAGCACCGGGACGCCCAGCTCGATCGCCTTGTCGTACTTGGACCCGGGCGCCTCCCCGGACACGAGGAACGCCGTCTTCTTCGACACCGAACCGGCGGCGCGGCCGCCGCGGGCCAGGATCGCCTCCTTGGCCTCGTCCCGGGACCAGTTCTCCATGGACCCGGTGATGACGACGGACAGTCCCTCGAGGGTGCGGGGCACCGACTCGTCGGCCTCGTCGACCATCCGCACGCCCGCGGCCCGCCACTTGTCGACGACCTCGCGGTGCCAGTCCACGGTGAACCAGTCCCGCACCGCGGCGGCGATGGTGGGCCCCACGCCCTCCACCCCGGCGATCGGGGCGAGCGCCGCCGCGACCGCCTTGGCCTTCTCCCGGGCGGCGGCCCTGGCGGCCTTCTCGGCCTGGGCGACCGCGGCCTCCGCGGCATCGTCTGCGTCATCGCCTGCGTCATCGTCGGCGTCATCGTCGGCCTCGGCGGTCGCGTCGTCGGCATCGTCCGCGACCCCGCCGGCGGCAGCGGCCCCGCCGGCACCGGTTTCGGTGGCACCGGCTTCGGTGGCCGCGGCCTCCGCCGCGTCGACATCGCCCTCGGCCGCGGCGGCCTCCACCGTCGCGGAGGCGCCGCTCCCCGGCTCCTCGTCCGCCGATCCGTCGCCGGTGATCTCCACCCCGGCCCGCTCGGTCTCGACCCGGGCGGTCTCGGCGGCCGCCTCGATCGCCTCCATCGAGCGGAACTCCCGACCCAGCGCCTGGGCCGCGGTGGGCCCGACGTGCCGGATGGACAGCCCGACCAGCACCCGCCACAGGGGCCGGTCCTTCGCCGAGTCCAGGTTCGCCAGCAGCTTGCCGCCGTTGGCCGTGAGCACGCCCGCCTTGGTGCGGAACAGCTCCGTGCGGAGCAGGTCCTCCTCGGTGAGGGAGAAGACGTCCCCCTCGTCCTGCACCACCCCGGACGTCAGCAGCGCCACGGCCGCCTCGTAGCCCAGACCCTCGATGTCGAAGGCGCCGCGCCCGGCCACGTGGAACAGCCGCTCCCGCAGCTGCGCGGGACAGGAACGCGCGTTCGGGCAGCGCTGGTCGACGTCGCCCGCCTTCTGCCGCACCAGCTCCGTGCCGCACTCGGGGCAGTGGGTGGGCATCACGAACTCGCGCTCGGCACCGGTCCGCACGTCCGTGACCGGGCCGAGGACCTCGGGGATCACGTCCCCCGCCTTGCGGATGACCACCCGGTCCCCGATCAGCACGCCCTTGCGGCGCACCTCGTCGGCATTGTGGAGGGTGGCCATGGACACCGTGGAGCCCGCGACGAGCACCGGCTCCATCACCGCGAACGGGGTGACCCGGCCGGTGCGCCCGACGTTGACCTGGATGTCCTTCAGCGTGGTGAAGGCCTCCTCCGGCGGGTACTTGTAGGCGATAGCCCACCGCGGCGCCCGCGAGGTGGTGCCGAGCCGGCGCTGCAGCGCCACCTCGTCCACCTTGACCACCACACCGTCGATCTCGTGCTCGATGTCGTGGCGGTGCTCGCCCCAGTACGCGACGTGCGCCACCACGTCGTCGATCGCGGTGAACACCGTCGTGCGGGTGGAGACGGGCAGGCCCCAGGCCTGCAGCGCCTCGTACGCGTGGGACTGGGTGACCGGCGTGAAGCCGGCCCGCTTGCCCAGCCCGTGACAGATCAGCCGCAGGTTGCGCGACGCCGTGACCCGCGGGTCCTTCTGCCGCAGCGAGCCCGCCGCGGTGTTGCGCGGGTTCGCGAAGGGCGGCTTCCCGGCCTCGACCAGCGACGCGTTGAGCCGTGCGAAGTCCTCCAGCCGGAAGTAGACCTCGCCGCGCACCTCGACCAGCTCCGGCACCGGGAAGTCCTTGGTGCCGGTCAGCTTCTCGGGCACCTCTTCCAGGGTGCGCATGTTGAGCGTGATGTCCTCGCCGGTGCGCCCGTCTCCGCGGGTGAGCGCCCGGGTGAGCGCCCCGTTCTCGTAGAGGAGGTTCACCGCGAGGCCGTCGATCTTGAGCTCGCACAGGTAGTGGGGGCTCCCCACGTCCCTCACGACCCGGTCCGCCCAGGCCCGCAGGTCCTCCTCGCTGAACGCGTTGTCCAGGGAGAGCATGCGTTCGAGATGGTCGTGCGCCGTGAAGTCCGTGGAGAACTGGCCGCCGACCTTCTGGGTGGGCGAGTCCGGCGTGCGGAGCTCCGGGAACTCGTCCTCGAGCGCGTTCAGCTCGCGCCAGAGCGCGTCGAACTGGCCGTCCGACACGACGGGCGCATCGAGCACGTAGTAGCGGAACTGGTGGTCCGCGACCTCGGTGGCCAGCGCGGCGTGCCGCTCCCGCGCGGTGTCGAAGTCTGCGGGGTCGGGAACGGTGCTGGTGGGAGGGCTGTCCGGGCTCACGGGTGCAGGTTAGTGGGCGCCACCGACAGTTTCCGCCAGGCGCTCCACCTGATCGGGGTCCGTCGACCAGCAGTAGAGGACGACCTCGTCCGCACCCAGGTCCTCGAAGGCCCGGATCCCGGAACGCAGGGCGGGGGCCTCGGTGACCAGCCCCGCGACCATCCGTTCCGGGGTGCCGGTGAAGGCGTAGTAGGCGCCCAACGACTCCCGGGCGGCCGGGGCGTCGGCGCCGAGGGCCACGTTCAGCTGCCCGACGATCCGGGGCCGGCCCTCGCGGCCCGCCTCGGCCCACTGCCGGCGCAGGGTGCCGATCAGCCCGCCGGCCCAGGAGGGCGCGGCGGCGCAGATCAGCCCGTCCCCGGCCCGGGCGATCCGGGCCAGGGCCTTCTCGTGGAAGGCACCGAAGAGGATCTCCGGCCCTCCGGGCGTCGCCGGCTCCGGCCCGATCCGCGCCCCGGCCGGGCCCTCGTCACCGACCGGGCCGCCGAACTGCGCGCGCAGCCGGTCGATCTGCCCGTCCAACCGCGCGCCCAGCCCGCGCGCGGGGATCCCCGCGGCGGCCAGGTCGTCCGCCCGCCCGCCGAGCCCCAGGCCGAGGGTGAACCGCCCGCCGGACAGCCGGTCGAGTGTGGCGGCCTGCGCCCCGAGCAGTGCCGTGGAGCGCAGCGGGGCGAGCAGCACCTCCGTCTGCAGCCGGATCCGCGTGGTCGCCCCGGCCAGCACACCCAGGGTGACCAGCGGTTCCGGGTTGTGCCAGACCAGGCGGTCGAGCAGGGCGAGGGTGCGGAAGGGGCCGGCGTCGGCGCGCCGGGCCCAGTCGAGCAGGACGTCCGGGTCGTCGACGGGCAGGCCGAGTCCGATGTGCATTGGAAACCTCCGGGTGGGCAGCGGAACCGAACCGCCCGCTCCTCACCAGCGACAGGTGGGTGGTCCCGCTGCTGCGGCATCCTTCTCGGGGACCACGACCCGGAGTGGGGCCGAGACTACGTGTCCGCGAGCCCCGCGAGAAGCCGTTTCAGGATCACGTCGAGCCGCGCGCGGTCCGCGGCCGACAACACGGACAGCAGCTCCCGCTCGTTGGCCACGTGCTCCCCCACCACCCCGTCGACCATCTCCAGCCCGGCCGGCGTCAGCGTGACCAGCATGCTGCGCCGGTTCTCCGGGTCCAGCCGCCGGTCGACCCGCCCGGCCGCCTCCAGCTTGTCCAGCCGGTTCGTCATCGCCGCCGGCGAGAGCATCAGCTGGCGGGCCAGGGCGGTCGGCGTGAGCGTGAACGGCTCCCCGCTGCGGCGCAGCGCGGCGAGCACGTCGAACTCCCCCGTCGCGAGCCCGTGCCGCACGAACACCCGTCCGACCAGCGGTTCCGCGACCTGCGCCAGCCGCCCGAGCCGGCCGAACAGCGCCATGGCCGCCAGCTCCTCGTCGCCCAGGTCCGGCCGTTCGGCCCGCCACTGCCCGACGATCCCGTCGATCGCGTCGTCCACGCCCGTCACCCTACTTGACGACGAATATTTCGATATCGTACTTTTCGACGCATGAACTCCGCCGACATCGCCCTCCGGCTCTACACCGCGGTCGCCGCCCGGGACACCGCCGCGGCCGCCGACCTGATCGCCGAGGACGTGGTGCTCCACGATCCCGGCTCCCACGACCACGGCGGCGACCATCGCGGCCGTGCCACCGTCCTCGCCCTGCTGGGCGGACGACCGGGGTGGTGCGCACCGAGGTCCTCGACGTCCTCGGCGGGCGCGACCACGCCGCCGTCTACTGCCGCGTGCAGGCCCCCGGCTTCGACAACTTCTCCGTCCACCTGCTGCGGATCGTCGACGGCCGGGTCGCCGAGGCCTGGTTCCACAACCGCGACCAGGCCCACGTCGACGCGTTCTGGGCCGCGGCATGATCGAGTTCGAGGCCACCGCAGAGGTGCCCGTGCCGGCGGAACGCGCGTGGGCCGTCGTCGCCGACTACGCCCGGGACGCCGAGTGGCGGGCCCAGGTCGTCAGCATGCAGCCGAGCCCACCGGGCCTCGCACACCCCGGCCAGCGGACCGCCGAGGTGATGCGGTTCGCGGGCCGCACCCTGCGCAACGACGGCGAGGTCGTGACCGGCGACGGCACGAGGTTCACCTGGCGCACCACGACAGGTGTCGACGCCGAGGGCGCCCGCGAGGTCCGCCCGCTCGCCCCCGACCGCTGCCGCATCACCCTGCACACCCGCGTCCGCCCGACCGGCGCGGAGCGCTACTACGCCCCGCTCGCCCGGTTCGTCCTGGAGCGGGGCCTGCGCAAGGACCTGCGCCGGCTCGTGGAGCTGCTGTAGGGAGCGTCTGACGGACCACCGCCGGCCCGCGACGCCCCAGGCGGACGCCCCGCGGCGTTGGCGACAGGCCCGAATACGCCCGGTATGAGGGCCCGTCGCCGCCTTGCGGCGCATCCACTTGGAACGCCGCGGACTCGACGGCGATCCGTCAGACACTCCCTAGGGGCCGGTCCCGGAACGCGTCGTGGAGCGCCGACCGCTACGGGACCGGCACCGCCCCGACCCGGCCGGCCACCTGCGCACATGCGCTCATCGCGAACCCGGCGAGCACGAACACCGCGCCGAGGGCGAGCCAGCCGAGGGTGCCGCCGCCGAGCACCAGACCCGTCAGCAGCAGGGGGCCTGCCGCGCGGGCCACCGAGCTGCCCATCGCGAAGAACCCCTGGTGGGCACCCTGCGCATCGGCCGGGGCGAGGTCGAACGAGAGCTGCCAGCCGCCCGCGGAGAGCAGCACCTCGCCCGCGACCTGGAGCACCGCGGCACCGAGCAGGACCGCGGTGGCGACCCACGGACCGGCGCCCAGCGCGGAGGCCGCGAAGGCGACGCAGGAGGCCAGCAACAGCACCCCGGCGCGGCGGACCGCCCGGCCCGCGGTGCGGACGTCGCGCACGGTGCGGCCGGCCCGGACCTGCGTGAGCACCACCCCGGCCGTGTTGACGACGAACAGCACGGCCACGACCCACGCGGGCGCGGCGGTGCGGGAGGCGATCCACAGCGGCGCGACGACGCTCAGCATCGGCATGTAGAGCAGCATCAGGCTGTTGAGCAGGGAGATCGCGGCGTAGCGGGGGTGGATGCGGGTGGCGGCGGGGGCGGCGGTCCCGACGTCGGCACCCGCGGTGTCGGTACTCGGGGCTCCGGTGCCCGGGGCTCCGGTGCTCGGGGCTCCGGTGCTCGGGGCTCCGGTGCTCGCCGGGCCGGTCCTCGCGGGGTCGGGGATTCGGTGGGCGCCGTCGAGGCGCTCGTGGCGCGGGGACCCGGCCGGCAGGCCGCGGAGCAGCACGGCCGCGGCGAGGAAGCCCAGCGCGTCGAGCGCGAAGACCGCCTCGAAGGCGAGCGGGGCGTCGGCCAGCAGCGCGAGGCCGCCGATCGCGGCGCCGATCCCGATGCCCGCGTTGGCCGTCGCCTGGATCCGGGCCCGCGCGGCGGTCCGCTCCGCCGGCGCGACGACCAGCGCCAGCAACGCCTGGCGCGCGGCACCCGAGCCGGTCTGCGCCGCCGCGTAGGCGACGCAGGCCAGCGTGAAGGCCACCGGCCCGTCGACCACGAGGAACACGGCGATCGCCGCGGCCGTCACCACGCCCGTGCCGATCGCGACCGGGCGCGGGCCGAGCCGGTCCGCGAGCCGCCCGACCGGGACGCCGGCGAGCAGGCCGACGGCCCAGCCGACCGTCAGGCCGGTGCCGATCTGCAGCGCGGAGAGCCCCACGACGTGGGCGAAGAACAGGGCGGAGGAGACGTAGAAGGCACCGTCGCCGATCGAGTTGACCAGCTGGGCCGTGGCCAGGGTCCGTGTCGGAGTGCGCATGGGACGACGGTAGGGCGACAATCGGTCCACTCGAAGAGCCGATTCCGCGCGATCTGATTGGACCAATCCCGATGGACTGGCAGCTCGTCGCAGGACCCCGCGGGGACCGGGCCACGGCCCTCTACCAGCAGATCCGTGCCGCGGTGCTCGACGCCAGGCTCCGCCCGGGCGATCGCCTGCCCGCCACCCGGGAGCTCGCGGGGATCGTCGCGGTGTCCCGCGGCACCGTCACCGCGGCGTACGAACGCCTGACCGCCGAGGGCTTCCTCGTCGGGAAGGTGGGCGCCGGGACGTTCGTGGCGCGCGGGGTCCGGCCGGAGCGGAGGCGGAGGGCGCCGGGCGGGGCGGTGCGGCCACGGACGGGATTCCCGGCGACCGCTCCCGCCACGGTCGTCCCTCCCGCGGTCCGCGTCGACCTCTCCGTCGGCATGCCCGATCCGTCGCTGTTCCCCCTCGCGACCTGGCGCCGGCTCGTCTCCGCCGAGCTGCGGCCGGGGCGGATCGGCGCCGTCGCCTACTCCGAGCCCGGCGGGCAGCCGGCCCTGCGCGCCGCGATCGCCCGGCACCTCGGCCTCGCGCGCGGGCTGCGCGCCGGGGCGGACGACGTCGTCGTCACCTCGGGTGCGCAGCAGGCGTTCGACCTCGTGGGGCGGGTCCTGATCGAACCCGGCGACGTCGTGGCCGTCGAGGAACCGGGGTATCCCCCGGTGCGGCAGCTGTGGGAGTCGTCGGGCGCCACCGTCGTCGGGGTCCCGGTCGACGAGGACGGCCTGCAGGTCGACGCCCTGCCTGCGCGGGCGCGGCTCGTCCACGTCACGCCCTCGCACCAGTTCCCGCTCGGCCCCGTGCTCGCGCCCGCGCGGCGGGTGGCCCTGCTGGAGTGGGCCGAGCGGCGGGGCGCGGTGATCGTGGAGGACGACTACGACAGCGAGTACCGCTACGCCGACCGCCCGCTCGAGCCGCTGCAGGCGCGCGATCCGCACGGCCGCGTCGTCTACGTCGGGACGTTCTCGAAGACCCTGCTGCCCATGCTGCGCCTCGGCTTCCTGGTCGCCCCGGCCTCGCTGCGCCCCGCGCTGCTGACCGCCCGCCGGCTCGCCGACTGGCACGGCGATCCCGTCGCCGAGTCCGCGCTGGCCCGGTTCATCGACGAGGGTCTGCTCGCCCGGCACGTCCGCCGGACCGCGAAGGAGTACGCGGCCCGCCGCACCGCCCTACTCGACGCCCTCCCGGAGGGCTGGGTGCCGTGGCCCTCCGCCGCCGGCCTGCACATCGCCGTCCGGGTCCCGGACGCCGCGGCGGTCGCCGATCGTGCTGCGGCACAGGGCATCCGCCTCGAGACCCTGGACCGCTACTGCGCCGGCCCACCCCTCGACGGCCTCGCCCTCGGCATCGGCCTCGCCCGAGCCGACGTGATCACCGAAACCCTCACCCGTGAGTGGCGATAGTCGCCAGGGCGACCATCGCCACTCACGAGACGGGGCCCCAGCCGGCAGCCCCGCCGCTCGGCGAGTTCCCGCAGCCGTCGGGGCGAAGATCATCGACTCGGTGCCCTCAGGCATCCCCGACCAGCCCCACGACACACAGACGCCGATCACCAGCCTCGCCACCGACCGACGGCCCGGAGGCGCGGTCGCCGCGGACCCGGAGCACGCGCCGGATCGCCGCCGACCCGGCAGCCCGATCGGACAGTGCGACCCCGGTCCCACCACCCGTCATGATCGTCGAGGTGGTGCTCGGAGGGCTGCGGCCCACGCTTCACCGCACCAGATCGGCGATCACGAGGCTCCCGGCGAGGTGGACCGGGAGCCACAGCAGTCGGTCCGGCTCGTCCTGACGTCGGCCGACGGACCGCTAGGACCGAACCTCGGGGCCGTCCGCCGGCGGGATCTCGTCCGGGTCGAGGAAGGCGGCGCCGAGGTCCCGGCAGAGCTCCATCGCCCGGCGGGCCCACTCCGGCGTGCTGCGGGCCAGGCCCGCGGCCGGGGTGGGCACGGCGAGGGTGGCGAGCTTCGCGCGGTCGAAGCCGAGCCGGTCCGCGAGGTCGAATCCCTTGCGCGCCAACGCCGGCGTCTCCAGGGGCGCGCCCGGGTCCCGGACGGGGACCAGCCCGAGGAGCAGTGGCACGCCGGCGTCCCACACCTCGCCGACGGCGTCGAGCGCCGCCGGGACCGCGGTGTCCCCGGAGATCGACGGGCGGGTGGCGTCGATCGCGAGCGCGGCGGCACCCACGTCGCGCACGACCGACAGCGGCGGGCGGTCCCCCGGCAGGCGGATGATCACCGGCACGCCGAGCGCGGAGATCATGTCCCGCAGGGCGTCCTGGACGTCCGGCTCGGCCACGGAACGGACCGTCCCGTAGCCGGAGGCGGTGGGCAGCGAGCCGGCGATCACGGCGGACAGCCGCGGCTCGTCGAGCTGCACGGCGACCTTCGCGCCCGTGCGGGCGGTGATCTCGGCGATGTGGGTGCGCAGGCCCTCGGTGAGGCTCGACGCGAACTCGCGGACGGCACCCCGGTCGGTGAGCACCCGGTGCCCGGCGGCCAGCTCGACCGCCGATGCCAGTGACCACGGCCCGACGACCTGCACCTTCACCCAGGCCGGGCGCGTGCGGTCGCAGGCCTCGTCCAGGGCGTCGAGATCCGCGCGGAGCAGGTCGACGGCCCTGCGATGGTCCCGGCCCGGACGCGCGGTGACCCGCCAGCCGGACGGCACGACCTCCACCGCGAGATCCACGAGCATTCCCGCGGTGCGCCCCACCGGATCCGCCCCGACGCCCCGGGCCGGCAGCTCGGGCAGGTACGGCAGCAGGGGCAGCTCGCCCGCGACCAGCTCGGCGGCCTCCCGCGGATCCGTGCCGGGCAGCGACCCGACGCCGGTCGCGGCGCCCGCCGGCCACAGCTCGAGCGGGGTGTCGTCCTCCGGTTCGGGCGCGGCGGTGACCTCGAACCGGGGCGCGGGCGGCGGGGGCGCCTCCCCCGGCCTGACGTCGGCGAGCCCGGCCGCGGCGAGGGCGGCGGCCAACGGGTCGTCGGCGGGCTCCTCCGGCTCCCCCGCCAGTCCGGCGGCGGCGAGAAGACGGGCCAGCGGATCGTCGGGAGCGCTCACGCGCCGAGTCTCACACCCACCCCACCCCACCTCCCCCGCGGGTCACCCACCCGCGAGTCGGCCCGCGGGGGAGCCCGCCATCGAGCGGATCCGGGAGGCCGAAACACACATCTGCGATGTCGTGGTGGGCCGTGCGCGGGTCCGCTCTCCGGTCGGCCGACACCTTCCCGGCTCACCGGCATCCGTCGCGCGAGCCGGCAGCACGGGAGCACCGGTCAGCCTCGCGCCGCCCGCACCACTCGCGCGATCCCCCACCCCGCCAGCCCGGCCACCAGGCCGAAGCCCAGGTGCGAGAGCGCGACCGGCCCCAGCCCCGGCAGGCTCCCCGACAACCCGACGCCCACCCGCGCGCTGCGCGCGATCGGGACGACGAGCGCCACCAGGTGGATCGGGGCCGCGAGCAGTGCGAGGAGGACGGGACGGCGGCGGATCACGCCCGCACCCAGGGCGAGGTCGAGGAGCAGTGCCGCGAGCACGTACGGCACTGCTCCGAGCGGTCCGCCGTTCCCGATCCCGACGACGGCCACGGTGCCGGCGGCCAGCAGCCCGGCCGCGGTCGCGGGACCCGGCCGGCGGGCGATCAACGCCGTCGCGACGAGGGCCGTGAGCCACAGCAGGCCGCGATGCCCGGGGAGCTGCAGCGGGACGCGGACGTCCGCCGCCACCACCACGACCGCCGCCGCGGCGACCGCCAGCAGCGCCGACGGAGCCACGGTGCGCAGCCGGGTACCGATCGAGATCGTCACGGGACCTCCGTCCACCCGATCCGGGAAACAGGACCGAATCCGATGCTACTGTCCGCGATCGCGGACCACACCCCCTTCGTGCTCCGCACCTTCGGACTCTCAGGAGTGGCATGCGCGCGAGACTCGCGGCGGCCGTCACGGTCCTGGTCACCGCCCTGCTGCTCGCGGCCTGCGGCGGCGGGACGGGCACGGGTGGCGGCAACGGACACGGCAGCGGCACCGGGACCGGTAACGGCGGCGGGGCGTCCGCGGCCGGCAGCGGGAGCGGGAGCGGAACCGGGAGCGGCGCTGGGAGTGGCAGCGCCTCCACCACCGGCTACGCGGTCACGATCCACATCGGCACGAGGACCGAGCGGTTCGACACGGCGAAGCTGGGGACGCTGCCGTCCGTCACGGTCGACACGCCCGCGTCCGACGGGGCCACCCAGCAGGCCGGCCCCACCCTCGCCTCCGTGCTGGGCGCCGCCGGCGTCACGACCTACACGAAGCTCCACGTCGTGGGCCCGAGCGAGTCGCTCGACCTCACCCCCGCCGACGTCACCCCGCAGCTCGTCCTCGCGCAGACCAAGCGCGGCACCGTGAAGCTGGCCGGGCCCGGCGTCGAGCCCTCGAAGTGGGTCCGGGACGTCACGGACGTCGAGGTGACGGGATGAGGGTCGCCGACGCCGACCTCCTGATCGCCATCGACGACACGGACGACCGCGTCTCGCGCGGCACCGGCTGGCTCGCGCAGCGCCTGATCGAGGAGCTCGCCGCGCAGGGCCTCGGCGAGTGCGGGGGCGCGACCCGTCACCAGTTGCTGCGCGACCCGCGGATCCCGTACACCTCGCACAACAGCAGCGCCTGCCTCGCGTGGTTCCGCGCCCCCGGCGTCACCGCGGCCGACGTCGCCGCGGTCGCCGGGCCGTTCCTCGCCGAACGGTCGGCGCCCGGCTCCGATCCCGGGCTCGCGGTGGCGGAGCGGCGGACGGTGCCCGAGCTCGTCGCCTTCGGACGGGCGGCCAAGACCGAGGTCCTCGAGATCGACGCGGCCCGGGAGCTCGCCCGCGCCCACGGCGTGCACCTGTCGGGACACGGCGGCACCGAGGGCGGGGTGCTCGGCGCGTTGGCCGCCGTGGGCCTGCACCTCTCCGGCTCGGACGGCTTCTTCCTCTGGATGCCGGGCCTGCGCGACCTCCCCGCCGCTCTCCCGCTGAGTGCCCTTCGGAAGGCGTTGCCGATCGACGAGGTGGACGGCGGCCCGGCCGATGGCGACGTGATCGACCTCGGCGACTGGGTCCGCCCGATCTGGCGCGACGGCCGGGCGGTGCTGCTGCTGGAGCAGACCGCGGAGGGCTGGCGGGTCGCCCCGCGCTACGTCGTCCACGCCCACTGAGGCGGCCGCGGAACGACCCCGGCCCCGTGCCGCGTGGGACCCAGCGGACCACACCCCCACGACGTCGCAGATGTGTGTTTCGGCCTCCCGAAAGTGCCGACTCGCGGGTTTTCGCGGGTCAGCTCGCCGCGGTGATGGTGGCGGAGCCGAGGACCACGTCCCCGGACGGGTCCGGGCGATAGAAGGCGACCGCCTGGCCGGGGGCGACGCCTTCGAGGGGCTCCGCCAGGGTCACCGTGACCCCGTCCTCCACCAGGACGATCTCGGCGGGGGCGGTGCCGCCGTGGGCGCGGACCTGGACCGTGGCGGCGAAGGGGCCGTCGGGGGCGCCGCTGCACCAGATCGGGCGGCGGGCGGAGATCGTGCGGACCGACAGCGCGGCCCGGGGCCCGACCGTGACCGTGCCGCTCACCGGTTCGATGCCGAGGACGTAGCGGGGGCGGCCGTCCGCGGCCGGGCGGTCCACCCCGATCCCCTTGCGCTGGCCGATCGTGAAGCCGTGCACGCCCTCGTGGCGGCCGAGCTCCTCGCCCGAGACGTCGACGATCGGGCCGGGCTGCGCTCCCAGGCGGGCGGTGAGGAATCCCCGGGTGTCGCCGTCGGGGATGAAGCAGATGTCGTGGGAGTCCGGCTTGGCCGCCACCCGCAGACCCAGCGCCGCCGCCTCGTCGCGGATCGAGGACTTGACCGTGTCGCCGACCGGGAACAGCGCGTGGGCCAGCTGGTCCGGGCGCAGCACCGAGAGCACGTAGGACTGGTCCTTGCCCGCGTCGACGGCCCGGCGGAGCACACCGCCCGCGAGCTGGGCGTAGTGCCCGGTGCACACGGCGTCGAAGCCCAGGGCGAGCGCCCGGTCCAGCACCGCGGCGAACTTGATCTTCTCGTTGCAGCGCAGGCAGGGATTCGGCGTCTGCCCCGCCGCGTAGCTCGCCACGAAGTCCGCCACCACGTCCTCGGCGAACTCCTCCGACAGGTCCCACACGTAGTACGGGATGCCCAGCACGTCCGCGACCCGGGCCGCGTCCGCCGCGTCCTCCCGCGAGCAGCAGCCCCGCGAGCCGGAACGCAGCGCGTCCCGGGTGCGGGAGAGCGCCAGGTGCACGCCGGTGACCTCGTGTCCGGCCGCGACGGCGCGGGCCGCGGCGACCGAGGAGTCGACCCCGCCCGAGAGCGCGGCGAGCACTCTCACAGAACCGCCGCCCGGCGGCGCCCGGAGCCGGCGCGCCGGGCCCGCTCGACGACCGCCCCGATCGCGCCCACCACCGCGTCGACGTCCGCCTCGGTCGTGGTGTGCCCCATGGAGAACCGCAGCGATCCCCGCGCGACCGCCTCCGACGCACCCATGGCCAGCAGCACGTGGCTGGGCTGGGAGACGCCGGACGTGCAGGCCGAGCCGGTGGAGCACTCGATGCCCTGGGCGTCGAGCAGCATGAGCAGGCTGTCGCCCTCGCAGCCGGGGAACGAGAGGTGCGCGTTGCCGGGCAGCCGGGACGGGCCGCCGGCGATCACGGTGTCCCCCGGGTCCCCGTTGAGCGTGGCGTCCGGGACGATCCCGCGCACCCGCGCCACCAGCTCGTCCCGCATCGTGGCGAGGACGGCGGCGCGTCGGGGCGCGTCGGCCACCGCCTTCTGCACCGCCGTGGCCAGCCCGACCACGGACGGGGTGTCCAGGGTGCCGGAGCGGACGTCCCGCTCCTGGCCGCCGCCGTGGAGCAGCGGCACCGCGGCGATCTCGCGGCCCAGCAGCAGCGCGCCCGCGCCGTACGGGCCGCCGAGCTTGTGCCCGGTCAGCGTGAGCGCGTCGGCCCCGCTGGCGGCGAAGTCGATCGGCAGGATCCCGACGGCCTGCACCGCGTCGGTGTGCAGCGGTACGTCGAACGAGTGGGCGATCGCGGCCAGCTCGGCGATCGGGTTGACCGTGCCGACCTCGTTGTTCGCCCACATCACCGAGACGAGCGCGGTGCGGCCGGGGGCCTGCTCCAGGGCCGACCGCAGGACCTCGGGCCGCACCCGGCCGACCTCGTCGACGGGCAGGAGCACCAGCTCGGCGCCCTCGTGCTCGACCAGCCACTCGGCGGACTCGAGCACGGCGTGGTGCTCGATCGCGCTGACCAGGACCCGGTTGCGGCGCGGATCCGCGGCCCGGCGGGCCCAGTAGATCCCCTTGACGGCGAGGTTGTCGCTCTCGGTGCCGCCGGTGGTGAACACCACCTCCGACGGCCGCGCGCCCACCGCCGCGGCGATGCCCTCGCGGGCCTCCTCGACCTCACGACGGGCGCGGCGGCCCGCCGAGTGCAGCGACGACGCGTTGCCCGTCCGGCCCATCGCCTCGGCCATGGCGGCGACGGCCTCGGCGAGCATCGGCGTGGTCGCGGCGTGGTCCAGGTACGTCACGGCCTCGGAGCCCGCTCTCCGGGGCCCCGTGGGCGCAGTCTCCTGGGCGTTCATCACCCCTCAGGGTAGACGCCGCGCCCGCGGATCATGCACGGCTCACCCCGTGACGGCCCGCTCGGCCGCCCGGGCCAGGCTGCGCCGATCACCCACCGGGGCGATCTCCGGCAGGACGGTCAGCGTGCAGTGCAGCGCGGGCAGCCGCAGCACCCGGGACAGCGCCTCCCACAGCGTCTCGGCGCCGACGAACGCGCCCGCCGTGGTGGGCCGCCCGTCCGGCAGCGTCAGCGTGATGCGGACGGGCCGGACCGGGGTCCCCGAGTCGAGCGCGGCCTGGAACACGGCCCGCCGGAAGGGCCCGGACGCCGACCCGCACCAGGTCGTCCCCTCGGGGAAGCAGCCCACTGTGGCGCCCTCGCGCAGCGCCCCCGCGGTCCGGTCGACGATCCCGGGCAGGCTGCGCAGCCCGGCCCGGTCGACGAAGAGGGCACCGGTCCGCCGGGCCAGCGCCCCGATCAGCGGCCAGCTCCCGACCTCGGCCTTCGCCAGCATCCGCACGGGCGCGACCGCACCGAGCGCGACGACGTCGATCCACGACAGGTGGTTGGCCACGACGAGCCCGCCGATCCGCCCCTCCCCGGCAACCCGCAGCCGGATCCCCGCGGCCCGCAGCACCGCCCGGTAGGGCAGCCGCCGCGCCCCGACCAGGAGCAACGGTGCCGCCACCAGCAGGGCCGTGACCAGCGCCGTCACCCGCAGCGAGACCCGCAGCCCGGTCCGCAGCGAGCCCGGCCCGGAGGCCGGCAGGCAGGCCGGACCACAGGGTGACGACGGCGCCCACGCCGGCCGCTCGGCGATCGGCGCCAGACCCGGGTGGGTCGGGTGATCGGGTGCGGACGGGTACGGGGGCGTCGGCCCGCCGGGCGCAACGCCGACCGTGCGGAAGGGGACCGAGCCGGCGCCCACCGCGGCACCGGCGGTGACTCCCGTGGACCCGCCCACCACGGCGGCGGACACGATCCCGGGGCTGTTCAGCGCCGAGCTCAGCACCGCACCCAGCTCCTGCTCGGGCGCCCGGGCCGAGAGCCCCGCCGCGGGCTCCGGGGCTGCCTGTTCGGCACGGCGGGCCGCATCGAGCGCGGGCACGGGGTCCGCGTTGCGCTCCCGCTCCGGCGCCGACAGCACCGATGGATCGCTCGCACGCTCGCTCACCGCCCCTCCCCGAGGAAGAACCGCAGGTACCGCTCGTCCATCCGGTCCAGGCCCAGCAGCACCAGGAAGTCGGCGCAGTCGAAGTCCGGATCGTGGGCCGGCGGCCCGCACACCCACGCCCCCAGCCGCAGGTAGCCCTTGAGCAGCGGCGGGACCGACGTCCGCCGGTACCCGGAGCCCACCGGCGCGGTCCACGGCCGGTGCGGGACGACCCGGCGGTCCACCGGGGAGAGGTGCCTCGCCTGCGCGGTCTCCCACACCCCCGCGGCCTGCGCCCCGCCGTCGGACAGGCCGACGCTCGCACAGCCCGTCAGCCATCGGTGGCCCGTGAGCAGCAGGTAGCGCGCGATCCCGGCCCACACCAGCCCCACGACGGCGCCGGCCCGGTGGTCGGGGTGGACGCACGAGCGCCCGGCCTCGACGAGGGAGTCCCGCAGCGGGGCGAGGGCGGTGAGGTCGAACTCGCCGTCGGAGTAGAGGCCCCCGGCGGCGCGGGCGCGGCGCGGCGGCAGCATCCGGTAGGTCCCGACGACCTCGCCCGTCTCGTCGTCGCGGACGATCAGGTGGTCGCAGAACTCGTCGAAGCGGTCGGCGTCGAGGCCCTCCCGCGGACTGTGCAGCGTCGCGCCGAGCTCCTCGGCGAACACGCGGTACCGGAGCCGCTGGGCGGCCTCGACGTCGTCGGAGTCGGTGGTCAGCAGCAGCGAGTAGCGCGCGGCGGCCGCCTCGGGCGTCGTGACGAGCACCTGTGAAGAGGTCACGGGCGTTTCGTAACGAATCCGTCCGAACGCCCCGGCCACCCGGCGCGACCGGAGTGTGAAACCGACGTGAACGGCCCCGCCCCCGAGTGCGGGGACGGGGCCGTGGGAGCCGAGAGAACTCAGCCCTTGCGCTTGGTGATCTCCTCCTGGAGCTGCGGCGCGACCTTGAACAGGTCACCCACCACGCCGAAGTCGGCGATCTCGAAGATCGGCGCCTCGGCGTCCTTGTTCACGGCGATGATCGTCTTCGACGTCTGCATGCCCGCCCGGTGCTGGATGGCGCCGGAGATGCCCAGGGCGATGTAGAGCTGCGGCGACACCGTCTTGCCGGTCTGCCCGACCTGGAACTGGTGCGGGTAGAAGCCCGAGTCGACCGCGGCGCGCGAGGCACCCACGGCCGCACCGAGCGAGTCCGCCAGGCCCTCGACCACGGTGAACTGGTCCGCCGAGCCGACCCCACGGCCACCGGACACGATCACCGACGCCTCGGTGAGCTCCGGCCGGTCGCCGCCCACGATCGGCTCGCGCGACTGCACCTGCGCCGAGCGGCCCGGGCCCTCGGGGACCGCGACGGTCTCCTCGGCGCCGGCCCCGTCGGCCTGCTCGACCTCGACCGCACCCGGGCGCACCGTGATCACCGGGTGCGCCGTGGCGGCCTCGGCCTTGGCGATGAACGCGCCACCGAACACGGAGTGCGTGGCCCCGACGACTCCACTCTCGGAACCCGCGGACACGTCCACCACGTCGGTCAGCAGACCCGAGCCGGTGCGGATCGCCACCCGGCCCGCGATCTCCTTGCCGTCGGCGGACACGCCGATCAGCACCGCCGCCGGGTCCGCGGACTCGATCAGCGACACCAGCACCTCGACCTGCGGGGTGAGGAAGTCCGCCACGTCGGTCTCGGCCACGTAGATCTTCGCGGCGCCGTGGGCCTTGAGGCCCTCCGACAGCTTCCCGGCGGTGCCCGCCGGCCCGACGACGACCGCGGACGGCTCACCCAGCGTGCGGGCCGCCGTCAGCAGCTCGAACGTGCTCTTCTTGATCTCCCCGTCGAGATGGTCGACGAGGACCAGGACCTCAGCCATGATTCTCTTCCTTGTCTCGGTGGGGTTCTCAGATGAGCTTCTGGCCGACCAGGAACGCGGCGATCTTGCTACCGCCGTCGCCCTCGTCCTCGACCTTCTCGCCACCGGACTTCGGCGGCTTCGGGTTCGCCTCGGAAACCTGGGTCCAGGCGTTGGCCAGGCCGACGTTCTCCGCGTCGATCCCCGCGTCCGCCAGCGACAGCGTGGTCACCGGCTTCTTCTTCGCGGCCATGATCCCCTTGAACGACGGGTACCGCGGCTCGTTGATCTTCTCGTTCACCGACACCACGGCGGGCAGCTCGGCCGACAGCACGGTCACGCCGTCGTCGGTCTCGCGGCGGACGGTCACGGTCGAGCCCTCGACGGTCAGCTCGCGGCCGTGGGTCAGCGCCGGCAGCCCGAGCAGCTCGGCGATCATCGCCGGCACCGCGCCGGTGCGCCCGTCCGAGGCCTCGTTGCCGGCCAGGATCAGGTCGACGTCCTCCAGGGTGCCGATCACCGTGGCCAGCGCGATCGTGGTCCCGATCGCGTCCGTGCCGTGCAGCGCCTCGTCCGACAGGTGCACGGCCTTGTCCGCACCCATCGACAGCGCCTTGCGGATCGCGTCCGTCGTCCGGTCCGGGCCCATCGCGACCACGGTCACCTCGGAGCCCTCGTTGGCCTCCTTGAGCTGCAGCGCGGACTCCACCGCACGCTCGTCGATCTCGTCCAGAACCGCGTCCGTGGCGTCCCGGTCCAGGGTGTGGTCCCCCGAGGACAGTTTCCGCTCGGAGTAGGTGTCCGGCACCTGCTTGACCAGCACGACGATGTTCATCGGACCTCTTCGACCTCCTGCCGATGGCACATCACCCCGCACCACACGGGACGACGGCACCACGTGATTCCTCGCCTGACTGCCTGCGAACCTAGCGCCGATCGCGACGCTGCGCGTCGGCAGCGGCGGCGCGGTCTGACTCGGCAACCGATTGTTACCGCGTGGTATCGGTGCGGCAAACCCACAGGGGGGTGAGACTGCTCACCGAGGTCTCTCACCAGCGACGTTGCCCCGGACGGTCGTTCACCCCGCGTCACCGCGCGGCGACCGGCGCTAGGGTCGCCCCCGCAGGGCGCGACGGCCGTCCGGCGGACGGGGGCACGCGCGTGCGGGTGACGGGTTTCGACGACCGGACGGGCCAGGGGTACGTGGTGCGCACCGGTGGCGACCTCGCGGGCGGGGACCCGGCGGACGCGGCGGGCACCCGCACGGTGACCCACCAGGGCGTCTCGGTCTCGCTCACCGACGGCCTCGCGCTGCTGCTCGACGACTCCCTGGCCAACCGCCCCGTCACGCTGCTCTCGTGGTCGGGTCCGGAGGTCCCGCTGACCCTCGACGACCACACGCTGCTCGCCTGGCTGACCAACGTCGTGGGCGGGATCGTGGCGGTCAGCGGGGACCCCGGCCCGGACCCGCGCCTGTGAGCGGCGCCCGCCGCCTGTCGCCGGGATGATCGGCGACCGCTGGGGCGTCACCGACGCCGAGACCCGGCTGCACTTCCCGTGCGACGACGTCGTGCCGCGGCCGGTCCTCCAGGCCTGGCGCGGCGTCACCGTCCACGCGCCACCGGAGCGGGTGTGGCCGTGGATCGCGCAGATCCGGCTGGCGCCCTACTCCTACGACTGGATCGACAACCTCGGGCGGCGCTCGCCGCAGGAGCTCCGGGGCCTGCCCGAGCCGACGCCCGGCGAGCCGTTCAGCCGCTCCGGCGGCCGTCCCCTCGGCCGCATCCTCTCCGTCACGCCGGGCACCCAGCTCACGGCCCGGATCATGGGCGCCGCGATGTCCTACCTGCTCGCACCGGAGGGCGCGCGGACCCGGCTGCTGCTGAAGGTCGTCACCGGCGGCGGCCGCCTGCTCGCCCCGTTCGTCTCGGTCGGCGACCTGGTGATGGCCCGGCGGCAGCTGCTGAAACTGAAGGCCCTGGCCGAGTCCTCGTGAACGGTGCCCTGCCCGGCAGGAGGGCAGCGCGGTGCCGGGCTCAGGCCGGGGCGCCGGCCGCCAGCGGCACGATCACGCGGACCTTCCCCTGCTCCGCGGCGTAGGCCAGCGTGTACCAGGTTCCGCCACCGCCGGACTCGGACCCACGCGGGAAGCCGATCACGAGGTCGCTGCGATCGACGATCCACCGGTCCCGCGCGTGGTAGGCGGCCTTGCCGAGCAGCGTCGCGCCCAGCTCGACGACGGCGAGCCGCCCCTGGTCGCGCAGCGTCTCGATGACCTCCACGGACCCGGCGGGCTGGTCGAGGATCCGGCAGGGCACGACCACGGTCAGCGCGGCCTCGGTGTTCTTCGCGAGCCACTGCAGCGCAGCGGTGTCCACGCCGGACGCCCCACCGACGAGGAACTGCGCCGTGGGGTCCGCGAACGGGCGCAGATAGGTCTCGAACGCCCCCGCCAGCTCGTCGTCGGGCGCATCGCCGATGCTCCGGGTGCCCGTGACAGCCACACGTCGTTCCACTCGGGCACACTCCTCGGCGAGTCCTGGGTACTGCTGGGCCGCGTCCGAACCTACGTGACCGCGGCAGCAACCACGGCGGGAGAACCCGCGAGCGGTAGGGTTCCCCCACGATGACGGACGTCTCAGCAGCTCAGGCCCCTGGTCTGCCGATCACGGGCGAGCGGACGGTCCCCGGCGTCGCCGTGGAGAACTACTGGTTCCGGCGCCACGAGGCCGTGTACGCGGCGATCGCGGGGCGGTGTGCCGGCGGCGTCGTGCTGGAGGCGGGCTGCGGCGAGGGCTACGGCGCCGACCTCCTCGCGGAGGCGGGCGCCCAGGTGCTCGCCCTCGACTACGACGTGGCGACGGCGGCGCACGTGCGGCGCCGCTACCCGCGGCTCGGGATCGCGCGGGCCAACCTGGTCGCGCTGCCGGTGTCGTCTGGCGCGATCGACGCCGTGGTGTCGCTGCAGGTGATCGAGCACCTCTGGGAGCAGGAGCGGTTCCTGCGCGAGTGCCGCCGGGTGCTCGCCCCGGGCGGCACGCTGCTCGTCTCCACCCCGAACCGGCTCACCTTCTCCCCCGGCCGCGACACCCCGCTCAATCCCTTCCACACCCGCGAGCTGTCCCCTGTGGAGCTCGCGGACCTGGTGTCCGCCGGCGGGTTCACCGACGTCAAGGTGCTCGGCCTGCACCACGGCCCCCGGCTGCGGGAGCTGGACGCGAGGCACGGCGGGCTCGTCGACGCGCAGGTCGCGGTGGCCCTGAACGGCGGCGACTGGCCGCCCGAGCTGCTCGCGGACGTCGCCTCCGTGACCGTGGACGACTTCGTGCTCGGCGCCGACGACCTCGACGCGAGCCTCGACCTGCTGGTGATCGCGCAGAGGCCGGCGGAGCCGGGGAGCGCATGAGGGGCACCTTCTGCCTGGTCCTGCACTCCCACCTGCCCTGGCTCGCGCACCACGGGCGCTGGCCGGTCGGCGAGGAGTGGCTCTACCAGGCGTGGGCCCAGTCCTACCTGCCGCTGTCCGCCATGCTGCGCCGCCTCGCCGCCGAGGGCCGCCGCGACCTGCTCACCCTCGGCGTCACCCCGGTGCTGGCCGCCCAGCTCGACGACCCGCACTGTCTGCGCGGCGCCCACGACTGGCTCGCGGGCTGGCAGCTGCGCGCGCACTCCACCGCGGGCCGGCTCGCGGTCGCCGCCGACGAGCACCGGCGCTCCGCCGCGGCCCTGCGGGAGTTCGAGGAGCACTGGCGCCACGGCGCCTCCCCGGTCCTGCGCACGCTCCCCGTCGAGCTGCTGGGCGGGCCCGCGACGCACCCGTTCGGCCCGCTGCTCGACCCCCGCGTCCGCCGCTTCGCGCTCGCCGAGGGGCTCACGGATGCCGTGTGGCGCACCGGTTCCCGACCCGGCGGCATCTGGGCGCCCGAGTGCGGCTACGCCCCCGGGATGGAGGCCGAGTACGCCGCCGCGGGCGTGCACCACTTCCTCGTCGACGGCCCCTCCCTGCACGGCGAGACCGCGTTCGCGCGCCCCGTCGGCGACGTGCTGTGCGTCGGGCGGGACCTCGAGGTCACCTACCGGGTCTGGTCGCCGCGCAAGGGCTATCCCGGCCACCGCGACTACCGGGACTTCCACACCTACGACCACGACTCCGGGCTCAAGCCCGCCCGCGTGACCGGGCACCAGGTCCCGCCGCACGAGAAGGCCCCGTACGACCCGGCACGCGCCGCGGCACAGGTGGAACGGGACGCGGCGGACTTCGTGGCCACCGTCGGGGCCAGGCTCGACGCGCTGCGCGAGCGGCACGGGCGCCCCGCGCTGACCGTCGCCGCCTTCGACACCGAGCTGTTCGGGCACTGGTGGCACGAGGGCCCGGCGTGGCTGGAGGCGGTGCTGCGGGCGCTGCCGGCGACCGGGGTGCGGGTGACGACGCTGGCCGGCGCCCTGGCGGACGAGTCCCTGATCGGCGAGCCCGTCGACCTCCCCGCCGGCTCGTGGGGATCGGGGAAGGACTGGCGGGTCTGGGCGGGGTCCGCCGTGACCGATCTCGTGGAGCTGAACGCGCGGGTCCAGGAGACGCTCCTCGCCGCCGTCGACAAACAGGGGGGCGGGTTCCGCGACCGGATCCTCGACGCCCTGGCCACCCAGGCCCTGCTCGCCCTGTCCAGCGACTGGGCCTTCATGGTCACGACCGGGTCCACCGTGGAGTACGCCCGCGAGCGCGCCCACCGGCACGCCGGGCGCGTGGAGGAGCTGGCCGGGCTGCTGGCGGCCGGGCGGCGCCCGGCGGCGGAGCACCTGGTGGCGGGCTGGGAGCCGGCGCCCTTCGGTCAGCTCGACGCGCGGGTGCTCAGCCGGACGCCCGAGCTCAGCCCGAGGCCCTGTTGACCGTGGTCGAGTCCGAGTCCCCGACCGCCTGCGCCTCCAGCGTGCCGAAGTCCGGGCTCAGGTAGGTCGAGTACGAGGTGTCGAAGTCGTAGCCGCCCTGCTCGTAGCCGCCCGTCACCCCCACGATCTGCAGCCCGGAGGCCGAGTCGCGCAGCCACGGGCCGCCGCTCGTCCCGTTCTCGAGGCCGGGGGCCGGGAGCTCGAGCTGGGTCGGCGAGTAGAGCTTCGTGACGCCGGACCGCGTGGTGGGGGCGTTGATCCGGATCGGGTAGCCGATCGCCTGCACCTGGTCGCCGGTGCCGGGATCGAGCGCCACGCCGAAGCCGCCGGTGACGTCCTGGATCGCGGGCGCGCCGTTGTCCGGGACGACGGTCAGGAAGGCCACGTCGAAGTCGGGATCGGCGTTGTCGAGGAAGTGCTGGTCGACGTAGGCGCTCTGCACCGTCCACACGCCGTAGGGCACCGTGCCGTCGTGGTAGCCGGGCACGAAGGACTGCCCGGTGTGCGCCGGGGTCCCGTCCCCGTCGGCCACGCAGTGCGCCGCCGTCATCACGACGTCGCCCGCCGGGCTGTCGATCACCGAACCGCTGCAGAAGTGGTCCCCGAGATCGTCGGCGTCGCCGCCGAAGATGGCGCCGACCGCGCTCTGCGGGGTCGCGGCCGGGCGCACGATGCTCGTCGCCGTGGGCGCCGGGGTGTCGGGCGTCTGGGGCAGGGTCGACACCGCGGCGGCCGAGGGCGTGCCGCAGGCGGCCACGAGGGCCAGGGTCGAGAGGAATGCGCCGGCGGCGGCGAGCACCCCGAGCCGGGTTCCGCGCATCGCTCCTCCGATCGTTCCGGCACGCAATACCCAGGGTATCCGGGCTCCGCGAGGCACGCTCGCTACCCCGGGTAACACCACACCGGAGGTTTTGCCAGGATCTTCCCGATGCGCGTGCTGCTGGTGTCCTGGGAGTACCCGCCGGTCGTGGTCGGCGGGCTGGGCCGGCACGTGCACGCGCTGGCCCGCGAGCTGCACGCCGCGGGGCACGACGTGGTGGTCCTCACCCGGCAGCCGGCGGGCACGGACGCGAGCACCCACCCGACCGTCGACCAGATCGTGCACGGGGTGCGGGTAGTCCGCGCGGCCGAGGACCCGGCACACCTGGAGTTCGCCCGCGACCTCGTGGCCTGGACACTCGCGATGGGCCACACGCTGGTCCGGGCCGCCCTCACCCGGCTCGGCGGCTGGCGCCCCGACGTCGTCCACGCCCACGACTGGCTCGTCGCCCACCCCGCGATCACCCTCGCGGACGCCTTCGAGGTCCCGCTCGTCGCCACGGTCCACGCCACCGAGGCCGGCCGGCACGCGGGCTGGCTCTCCGCGCCGCTCAACCGCCAGGTGCACTCGGTCGAGTGGACGCTCGCCGCCCGCGCCGACGCCGTCGTCACCTGCTCGCAGGCGATGCGCGCCGAGGCGGCCCAGCTGTTCGACCTCGATCCGGATGCCGTCCACGTCGTGCACAACGGCATCGACGCCCGGGGGTGGCGGGTCCGGCGCGATCGTGCGACGAACGTGCGGGCCCGGTACGCGCCCGGTGACGCACCGCTGCTGCTCTTCCTCGGGCGGCTGGAGTACGAGAAGGGCGTGCAGGACCTGCTCGCGGCCCTGCCCCGGATCCGCCGCCGGCATCCCGGCACCCGGCTGCTGGTCGCCGGCACCGGCACCCAGGCGGAGTTCCTGCGCGCCGAGGCCGTCCGGCTGCGGGTGAGCCGCTCGGCGACCTTCACCGGGCACCTCCCGGACCGCGACCTCGCCGCCCTGCTCGTCGCCGCGGACGCCGTGGTCCTCCCGAGCCGCTACGAACCGTTCGGGATCGTGGCGCTCGAGGCCGCGGCCGCGGGAGCCACGATCGTCGCCTCCACGGCGGGCGGCCTCGGCGAGCTCGTGGTGGAACACGAGACGGGCTGGTCGTTCACCCCGGGCGACGTGGTGGGTCTGGCCGGGGCGGTCGACCGGGCCCTTCTCGACCCGCACGAGTCCGCCCTCCGCGCCCGCGAGGCCCGCGCCCGCCTGCGGTCCGACTTCGCGTGGCCGGCCCTGGCCCGACGGGTGTCCGAGATCTACGCGAGCACCCGGTTCGGCGGTCCCCGCGACCTGCCGCGCCCCAAGATCCCGACCGGCAACGTCCTCAGCGGTCCGTGAGTGGCAATAGTCGCCATGGCGACCATTGCCACTCACGACCGTTCGAGCCGCCTCCGCACCGCCGCCTGCTGCTTGCGGGCCATGTCCGCCACGGCCTCGCGCTCCGCGGCGGCGGCCCCGTAGTCGTCGAGCCGGTTGCGGACCACCCGGGCCGGCGCGCCCACCGCGATCGAGAACTCCGGCACGTCCCCCCGCACGACCGCGTGGGCGCCGATCACCGAGCCGCGCCCGATCCGCGTCCCGCGCAGCACCGAGGACTTCACGCCCAGCCAGGTGTCCGGCCCGATCCGCACCGGCGCCTTGACGATCCCCTGGTCCTTGATCGGCGTGTGGACGTCGTCGATGCGGTGGTCGAAGTCCGTGACGTACACCCAGTCCGCGACGAGCGTGGCCGCGCCGATCTCGACGTCGAGGTAGCAGTTGACGGTGTTGTTGCGCCCCATGACGACCTTGTCCCCGATCCGCATGGAGCCCTCGTGGCAGCGGATCGAGTTGCCGTCACCGAGGTGCACCCAGCGGCCGATCTCGAGGCGCCCGTAGCCGGGCCGCACGACGATCTCCACGCGCCGGCCGAGGAACACCATGCCGCGCAGCACGACGTGCGGGTTCGCGATCCGGAAGCGCAGCAGCCGCCAGTAGCGGAGCAGGTACCAGGGCGTCCAGGCCCGGTGGCGGACGATCCAGCGCAGCGAGGCCAGGGTGAGGAAACGGGCCTGCCCGGGATCCCTGCTGCGCACCCCGCGACCCTAGCGAGCACCGGCACCTCCCCGCCCCACGCCCGCCCCCACCGGCCCCATGATCGCGTGGGGCGGCAGGGGACGGTCGTGATCACTTCCGGCGGCACCAGGCGGCCGTCGAGTGCCGATCACCGGTTTGCCCGACGGCGGACGGGGCAGCCCGGCCCATGACCTCCTCCAGAACCGGCGACGCCCCCGGCGACGAGGGCTCCGACTCCGCCCTGACCGGCGCGGGTGGCGGCACCGCCCGCGACCGCGGCCACCAGGGCGAACCCCGCCCGGAGCACCTCCCCCACGACTCCGGCGCCACCGACGAGGCCGCCCGGGAGCTCGACGAGGAGAACGAGAGCGAACCCACCCGCAGCGAGTAACCACCCGCGAGTCGGCACTATCGGGAGGCCGAAACACACATCTGCGACGTCGTGAGCGTGGAGTTCACCCTCCCGAATGTGCCGACTCGCGGACGGGGGTGGGCGGCGGGAGGCACTGCGGGGGCGGGCGGCGGCGCTACTGTCCGGGGCGTGCCGACCCCCCTGATCATCGACACGGACCCGGGTGTCGACGACGCCGTCGCGATCCTGCTGGCCCTGCGCAGCCCCGAGGTGGATGTGCGGGCGGTGACCGTCGCCTTCGGCAACGTCGGGATCGAGCACACCCTGCCGAACGCGCGGAAGCTCGTCGCGCTGGCCGGCCGTCACGACGTCCCGGTCGCCGCGGGAGCCGCCCGGCCCCTCGTCCACCCCCGGGCCGAGCAGGCCGGGGACGTCCATGGCGCGGACGGCCTGGGAGGGCGTGCGGCGGAGCTCACCGCGCTCGCCCCGCTCGATCCCCGGCCCGCCGTCGAGGTGATGGCCGCGGTGTTGCGCGAGGCATCCGAGCCCGTGACGGTCGCGTCCATCGGTCCGGCGACCAACAGCGCCGTCCTGCTCGCCGCGCATCCCGAGCTGGCCGGGCGGATCGGCCGCTTCGTGGTGATGGGCGGCGCGCTGAGCGGCGGCAACATCACCGGTGCCGCCGAGTTCAACGTGCACTGCGATCCCGAGGCGATGCAGCGCCTGCTCACCCAGGCCGACGTCCCGGTGACGATGGTGCCCCTCGACCTCACCCTGCGCTGCGCCGCCGGTGGCGAGTGGGTGGAACGGCTGGCGGCGGGCGGCCCGGTCGGCGCGACCCTCGCCGGGATCATCGCGTCCTACCGGGCCGTCTACTCGAAGTACTTCGGCCGGGACGCCGTGGCCGTCCACGACGCCGTCGCCCTGCTGGAGGCGATCCACCCCGGAGTCCTGCGGACCACACCCCTGCCGATCCAGGTCGCCTGCGACCTCGGCCCGGCACGCGGCGCCACCGTCCCGAACCGGCGCGCGGACGCCGCGGGCCCACCCGTCCACGTCGCCCTCGACGCCGACATCCCGGCGGTCCTCGACGACATCGCCACCCGCCTCACCGACTGATCTCCCACGAGCCGGCGGGGCCGACCACGGATCAGGGCCGGCAGCCCGACACACCTCCACGACGGCACCCCCGCCGCCGCCCCCAGCCGACAGCGACAGCCCTCGTGAGTGGCGATAGTCGCCATGGCGACTATCGCCACTCACGGGGCGGCGGGGTGAGCGTTGCTCCGCACGGGCGACGACGGGCACGGACGGTGCCCGATCCGGCACACGTCGTGATCCGAAACGGTGATTCGCCGCGCGCCGCCCTCGCGCCCGGGGCCCGGCTCCGGAAATGATCGACTTCTCGCGGGGGGAGGGGGAACGCCGTGGATCTGGTCGTGCTGGCCGTCGGGCAGGTGCCGGAGCTGCCGGTCGGCCTGACCGTGCGCGCCGTCGCCGCGCCGTCCGAGGCGGTCGCCCTGGCCCGCACCGTGATGCCGGACGTCGTCCTCGTCGACCTGGGCGGTGGGACCGCCGCGGCCGCCGCGGTCGGGGCCCTGGCCGCCGAGCTGCCGGCCCTGCCCGTCGTCACCATCGCCGACGGGCCCGACCAGGTGCTCGACGTCGTCCGGGCCGGGGCCACCGGCTACGTGCTGCGGACCGATCCCGCCCTGCCGGAGATCGTGCGGGCCGCGGCGGCGGGCGGCACGGCGTTCGGCGACGGGCTCGCCGCGCACGTCCTCGACGCCACCGCGCTCGCCGACGACAGCGAGCTCCCGCGGCTCACCGGCCGCGAGACGGAGGTGCTCAAGCTGGTCGTCGAAGGGCTCACGGCCCGGCAGATCGCGACCCGGCTGACCCTCTCCCCACGGACCGTGGAGAACCACATCCAGAACATCCTGCGGAAGTTCTCCGTGCCCGGCCGCGCGGCGCTGGTGCGCTACGCGATCGAGCACGGTCTCGCCTGAGCCGTCGGGAGAGTCCTAGTCGTCCGCCAACCCCTGCTCGATCGCGTACCGGACGAGCTGGGAGCGGTTGTGCAGCTGCAGCTTCCGCAGCGTGTTCTGCACGTGGCTCTCCACGGTCCGGTGCGACACCGCCAGCCGCTCCCCGATCTGCTTCGCGGTCAGCCCCTTCGCGACGAACCGCAGCACCTCGGTCTCCCGGTCCGTGAGTGCCGGGACCGCCGGCCCGTCGCCCGCGATCCGCCGGTACTCCCCCAGCACCAGCCCGGCGAGCCCCGGGGTGAACACCGGGACCCCCTCGGCGGTGCGCTGCACGGCGTCCACCAGCTCGTCGACGCTCGCGGACTTGACCAGGTAGCCGGTCGCCCCGGCCTTGAGCGCCTCCAGCACGTCCGCGTGCTCGCCGGAGGCCGACAGCACCAGCACCCGCGTCTGCGGCAGCGTCGCGACGATCCCGGTGATCGCGTCCACCCCGGACGTCTCGCCGAGGTTGAGGTCCATGAGCACGACGTCCGGCCGCACGGCGGGCGCGATACGCACCGCGGCACCGGCGTCCGGGGCGGTGGCCACCACCTCCAGGCCGCGTTCGCCCAGGTCACGGGCCACGCCCTCGCGCCAGATGGGGTGGTCGTCGACCACCATGACCGTCACGCCCACAGCTCCCCCTCGACGGTCACGCCGGGATCCGGATCGTCCACTCGGTGCCCCGCCCGGGCCCGGTGTCGAGCTCGAGGCTCCCCCCGAGGTCGGCGACCCGCCCCCGCATCGACCGCGCGACGCCGATCCGGCCCTGCTCGGCGGCCTCCGCGAGCCGGCCCGCGGGGATGCCGGGGCCGTCGTCGCGCACGCAGACCTCCACGGCGTCTCCCAGTTCCTCGACGAGCACCCAGGCCGGCGCGCCCGCGCCGACGTGCCGCTCGACGTTGGCCAGCGCCGCCCGCACCACCCCGTCCAGCTCCGTGACGACGGCGGCGGACAGCTCCACCGGATGCGCCGGCGCCGACACGGTGACGGACGCCGAGGCGAGCGCCCGCAGCGTGGCCGCGAGATCGCGCCGACCGTCCCGCTCGTCGGTGCGCCCGCGCGTCAGCAAGGTCCGCAGGGCGAGCTCCTGCTCACCGGCGAGGGTGCCGAGCTCGGCCGCGCCGCCGCCCAGCTCCGCGGCCCGGCGCTTGACGTGCGAGAGGACCTGCAGGGTGCCGTCGTGCACCGCGCGGGCGAGGCGCTCGCGTTCCGCCGTCGCCGCCTCCTCCGCCGCGGCCAGGCGCACCCGCTCGGCGGCCCGCCGCAGCACGACCGACGCGTACCCGACCGTCAGCCCGGCGAGGGCCAGGATCTGGATGTCGCTGAGCTCGACCAGCGTGGCCCGCGACTTCGCGACGACGAGCACCCCCGAGATCACCGCGGCGGCGACGACCCCGCCGGGGATCCGGTAGGCGACGGCGCAGGCCAGCACCGCGCCGGAGGTCCAGATCGAGCCCATCCCGGGCGTCGACGCGTCGAGCTGCGCGTCGGTGACGATCAGCGGCGTGGTCAGCATGATCGCCGCGCAGAGCACGAGGTCCGCGATCGCGAGCGCGTCGCGGTGGGAGCTCAGGTACCCGCGCGCGAGCACGCCGGTCCAGATCGTCATGACGCCGAGGACCAGCCCCGCGCCCAGGGGCGAGGCGTACGAACCCATGTGGAACGCGGCCACGGCGATCACGAGCACCAGGGTCAGCACCCGGTACACCACGACCCCGCGCCACAACGGCTCCAACGGGCGGTCCACGTCGATCAGTGTGGCGGGTTGCGGCGCACGACGGAACACGAGCCCACCCTGCCCCGCGCCCCCGCGCGCGAGATCCGCAGAACTACCGACCCCGTGGGTGTCTCTGCCCCTGCGGAGGAGCCGACGTCCTCCCTACCCCCACTGACCTGCGGTTCCGGTGATCAGGGCGTTGTAGAACCAGGCCCGCGGGACGACCCGGCTCAGCACCGCGTCGAGGGCCGAGAGCCGCTGCCACGAGTGGTAGGCGAACATCGCCCAGTTCCAGCCCAGCTTCCCCGGCGGCACGGCGGCCTCGAAGGTCCGCACCGGCCAGCCCAGCATCGCGGCCGTGAGCTCCTCGGTGACCGCGCGAACCTGCTGCGCCCCGGCCCGCGTCGCCATCGCCTCGAGGTCCGCGGGATCGAAGGTGTGGATGTCCACCACCGACTCCAGCGCCGCCACGCGGCTCGACTCGTCGAGCTCCGCCTGCGGCCGTCGCCAGCCCTGCAGCGGCGGCAGCTTCGTGACGGTCGTGGCGGCCTTCCAGGTGAGCCGGGAGAGCGTGCGCGCGTAGGCGTCCCCGACCGTGGTGGGCTCGCCCGCGAACACGAACCGGCCCCCCGGCTTCAGCACGCGCAGCACCTCGCGGAACGCCTGCTCGACGTCCGGGATGTGGTGCAGCACCGCATGTCCGACGACGAGATCGAACGTGTCGTCGTCGTACGGGAGGATCTCGGCGTCGGCCACCGTCCCGTCGACCGGCAGGCCGAGGTGCTCCGCGTTGCGCAGCGCCGCAGCCACCATGCCGGGCGACAGGTCGGTGACGGACCCGGTGGTCGCCACCCCGGCCTGCATCAGGTTGAGCAGGAAGAACCCGGTGCCCGAGCCGAGCTCCAGGGCGTGACCGTAGGGGCGGCCGTCCCAGCCGGTGGCGAGGCGGAAGCGGCCCGCGGCGTAGTCGATGCAGCGCTCGTCGTAGCTGATGGACCACTTGTCGTCGTAGCTCTGCGCCTCCCAGTCGTGGTAGAGCACGTTGGCCAGCTTGGGGTCCTTCCACGCCGCCTCGACCTGCTCCGCGGTGGGGCGGGCAGTGGGATTCTGCGGAGCCGTACTCATGGGTAGGGACCCTAACGCCGCTTCGGCACCGGCACCCGCATCAGGTCCGCCGCCACGTGCAGCTCCCCGTCGAACACCTCCCGCGCCTCCTTCTCGAAGGCGAGGGGGTCGGTGTAGCGCTGCGAGAAGTGCGTCAGGACCAGGCAGCGGACCCCGCACCGGGCTGCCACCGAGGCCGCCTCCCGCGCGGTCAGGTGCCCGTAGGTGTGGGCGAGCGAGGCGTCCTCGTGCAGGAACGTCGACTCGATGACGAGCATGTCGGCGCCCTCGGCGAGCGCGAACACCGCGTCACAGAGCCGGGTGTCCATCACGAAGGCGAACACCTGGCCGGGCCGCGGCGCGGAGACGTCGCCCAGCGAGATCCCGTCGAGCGAGCCCCGGGCCTGCAGCTCCCGGATACGGGCCCCGGTGATCCCGTGCCGCGCGAGCTCCCGCGGCAGTATCCGACGCCCGGGTGGCTCGGTCAGCCGGTACCCGAAGGACTCGACGGAGTGCTCCAGGCGCCGCACCTCCAGCCCCGGCGCGACCGGCCCGTCGGCGGAGTGCGGGTGCTCCGGGATGTCGGCGTGGTCCTGGAAGGCGGAGGCGTGCCGGAGCCGGCGGAACCACTCGTGCCCGGACGCCGGGAAGTGCGCGTGGACGGGATGCGACACCCGGTCCAGCGAGATCCGCTGGACGACGCCGGGGACCCCGAGGCAGTGGTCCCCGTGCAGGTGGGTGAGGCAGATCCGGGTGATCGCGCTCGCGGGGATCCCCGCGAACACCATCTGCCTCTGGGTCCCCTCGCCCGGGTCGAACAGGTAGCCGCCGGAGACGGAGCCTGCGGAGTCGACCATCGACCCGGAGGCGGAGCCCGCGGAGCCGACCGTCGATTCCGAGACGGGGCCTGCGGAGTCGACCGTCGACCCGGAGCCGGAGCCTGCGGGGTCGGCCGCCGATGCCGAGTCCCAGCGCAGGAAGTAGCCGTTCTGGTTGCGGGTCCGGGTGGGCGCCTGCGAGGCCGTGCCCAGGACCACCAGCTCCCGCACGCGCGCTCCCTACCACGGGTCGTGAGTGGCAATGGTCGCTCTGGCGACCATTGCCACTCACGGACGGTTCAGCGGCCGGTGAACTCGGCCTTGCCCGGGCCGTTCTCGACGAAGGACGTCATGCCGATCGCGGCGTCGTCGCTGGCGAAGATGCCCGCGAACAGCTCGGACTCGATGTCCAGGCCGGTGCGCAGGTCCGTGTCCAGGCCGCCGTCGATCGCCTTCTTGGCGGCCGCGTAGGCCAGGGCCGGGCCCGCGGTGAACTGGGAGACGTACTCGACCGACCGGGCGTAGACGTCGTCGGCCGCCACCACCTCGTCGACCAGCCCGATCTCCAGGGCCTCCTGCGCGGTGACCATCCGGCCGGTGTAGATGAGGTCCTTGGCCCGCGAGGGCCCGACCAGCCGGGCGAGGCGCTGGGTGCCGCCGCCGCCGGGGAAGATGCCGAGCAGGATCTCGGGGAAGCCGAGCTTGGCGTTGTCCCCGGCGATCCGGCGGTCCGCGCCGAGCGCGACCTCGAGGCCGCCGCCGAGGGCGTAGCCCGTGACGGCTGCGACGGTCGGCTTCGGGATGATCGAGAGCGCCCCCAGCCCGGCGGACAGCTTGCGCGCGACGGGTGCCATGTCGGAGTACGACATCGTCGCCATCTCCTTGACGTCCGCGCCCGCGGCGAGCACCTTCGCACCGCCGTAGACGATCACCGCGCGCACGTCGGCGCGGGCCGACGCCTCCTCGGCGAGCTGCAGCAGCTCGGCCTGGACCTGGCGGTTCAGCGCGTTCATGGGGGGCCGGTCCAGCCGGATGGTGCCCACGCCGTTCTCGACCTCGAGCCTCACGAATTCCGTCACGTCCGGACCCTAACCCGGGGCGGCCCTCAGCGGAGCCAGGCGCTGTACCGCTTCCGCCGCTTCTGCACCGCCAGCGGCAGCCCGAAGGTCTCGGTGAGGTTCTCGTCGGTCAGCACGTCGTCCAGCAGCCCGGCGGCGACCACCCGGCCCTCGCGCAGCAGCAGGCCGTGCGAGTACCCCGGCGGGATCTCCTCGACGTGGTGCGTGACCAGCACCGATGCGGGCGCGTCGGCGTCGAGGGCCAGGGCCGACAGCCGGGACACCAGGTCCTCCCGACCACCGAGGTCGAGGCCGGCGGCCGGCTCGTCGAGCAGCAGCAGCTCCGGGTCCGTCATCAGGGCGCGGGCGATCAGCACCCGCTTGCGCTCCCCCTCCGACAGGGTCCGGTACTCGCGGTCCGCGAAGCCGGACATGCCCAGCTGCTCGAGCAGCGCGGCGGCCCGGCCGGTGTCCATCGCGTCGTAGCGCTCCCGCCAGCGGCCGAGCACCCCGTACCCGGCACTCACCACGACGTCGGAGACGAGCTCGTCGCCGGGGATCCGGATCCCGAGGTTCGCCGAGGTCAGGCCGATGCGCGGGCGCAGGTCGAACAGCGCGACCCGGCCGATGCGCTCCCCGAGCACGTGCACCGCGCCCGACGTCGGGTGCATCTCGGCGGCGGCCAGCCGCAGCAGCGTCGTCTTGCCGGCGCCGTTCGGGCCGAGGACCACCCAGCGCTCGTCGAGCTCGACCCGCCAGTCGACGGCGTCGAGCAGCACGGTCTTCCCGCGGCGCACGGTGACGTCGTCCATGCGGATCACAAGATCAGTGAGATCGGGCGCGGCGGTCGGTCCGGGAGTGCTCACCCCCTTATCCTGGCCGATCGTGCCGGTCTTCCCGTTGGGTGCCCATGTCGACGCCGAGGGGGCGCGGTTCGCCGTCGCCTCCACCAGCGCCGATGCCGTCGAGGTCTGTCTGGTGGACGGGGGCGCCGGACATCTGACCGAGCGACGCTTCGCGCTCACCGAGCAGACCTTCGGGGTGTGGCACGGACACGTGCCCGGGGTGCTGCCGGGGCAGCGCTACGGCTACCGCGTGCACGGCCCCTACCAACCCTGGGACGGGCACCGCAGCAACCCGAACAAGATCCTCGTGGACCCGTACGCCCGCCGGATCACCGGCCGCGTCACCGACCTGGCGGCGGCGCGCGGCTGGCGGGACGACCCGATGACCGGCCCGGCGAGCCCGCTCGACTCGCTCGGCCACGTCCCCCTCTCCGTGGTCGACGACCCGGACGGCGGCCCGCTCCCCCCGCGCCCGGACGTCCCGTGGTCGGAGACCGTGGTCGCCGAGCTGCACGTGCGCGGCTACACGAAGCTCCATCCCGAGGTGCCCGTCGAGCAGCGCGGCACGTATCTCGGGATGGCGCACCCCGCCGTCGTCGAGCACCTGTCGCGGATCGGGGTGACCGCGGTCGAGCTGCTCCCGGTGTGCGCCAGCGCCTCCGAGCCGTCGCTGGTCGAGCGGGGCGCGAGCAACTACTGGGGCTACTCCACGCTCGGCTTCATGGCGCCGCACGGCGGCTACGCGAGCATGCCCGGCGAGGAGACGGCCGAGTTCCGCACGATGGTCGACGCGCTGCACGCCGCCGGCATCGAGGTGATCCTCGACTTCGTCCCCAACCACACCTGCGAGGGCGGCGTCGGCGGCATGACGCTCTCCTACCGCGGCCTGGACGCGCGCAGCTACTACTCGTTGGGCGGCAACGGTTTCGACGCCGACATCACCGGCTGCGGCAACACCCTCGACGCGGGCTCCCCCACGGTCATCCGGCTGATCTGCGACGCCATGCGGCACTGGGTGACCCGCTACGGCGTGGACGGCTTCCGCATCGACCTCGCCTCCGTGCTCGGCCGGCCGCACTCCGGCCCGTTCGACCCGAACTCCGCGCTGCTCACCGCGATCGCCGTGGATCCGGTGCTCTCGACGTGCAAGCTGATCGCCGAGCCCTGGGACGCCACCGGCGAGGGCTACCGGGTCGGCGGCTTCGCCGTGGCCTGGTCGGAGTGGAACGGCCGCTACCGCGACGCCGTGCGGGACTTCTTCCGCGGCCACGGCCACATCGCCGAGCTGGCCTCCCGGGTCACCGGCAGCTCGGACCTGTACGCGCTGTCCGGGCGCAGGCCGTGGGCGTCGGTGAACTTCGTGACCGCGCACGACGGCTTCACCCTGCGCGACCTGGTGACCTACGAGCGCAAGCACAACGAGGCCAACGGCGAGCAGAACCGCGACGGCACGGACGACAACCGCTCGCAGAACTTCGGCGTCGAGGGCGAGAGCCGCTCACCGGTCGTCCGGGCGCGGCGCCGGGCCACCGCCCGCGCCATGCTCGCGACCCTGATGCTGTCGATCGGCACGCCCATGATCGTCGGCGGCGACGAGCGCTGGCGCACCCAGGGCGGCAACAACAACGCCTACTGCCTCGACGACGAGACCACCTGGGTCGACTGGTCCCCCGACGCGCTCGACCCCGGCGCCGCGGAGGCGATGACGGCCTTCACCGCCCGCGTCGCCGCGATCCGCCGCTCCTCCCCGGACCTGCACCGGGACGTGTTCCTCCGGGAGGAGGACGTGCGCTGGTGGAACCCCGCCGGCCGCTCCATGGCCACCGGCGACTGGTTCGACGGCAACGCCCGCACCCTGGGCCTGCTCACCGGCCACTGGCTGTTCCTGCTCAACGGCGACGGCGACGCCCAGCCCTGCAAGCTCCCCGGCAACTCGGTCCTGGTCCCGATCCTCGACACCACCCGGGAGGACGGCGTCCCGGTGACCTCCCGCCGCCTCCGCGGCGGCAGCACCATCACCCTCCCCCCGCACTCCCTCACCCTCTTCCAACGCCTGTGAGCACTCGCGCCCCCGGGAGGCCCGTCTGACCTGCGGTTCCACCGTCCGCACGCGGGGAGCGGTGCGCGAGCACGGTTCCCCGCGCACCGGGGTTCGGCGTACGCTCCGACGATGCCGCGCTACGAGTTCCGCTGCCGGGAGTGCACCGCGACGGGGCGGGCGTCGACCTTCGAGGTCGACCGTCCGATGTCCGCGGCCTCGGATCCGGCGGCCTGCCCGGAGGGCCACGCCGACACCGTCAAGCTGCTCTCGACCGTCGCCCTGGGTGGGCGGGCGCGTGGGGGCGGAGCGCCGATGATGGCGCCGGCCGGTGGTGGGGGCGGATGCTGCGGCGGCGGGTGCGGCTGCGGCTGAGCCGCACGGGCCCGCGCTCTCGCGGGCCGGCGGTCGCCTCGGCCGATGATCGACGTCCGGGTCCGCGGAGCGACGATCCCGGCGGGTCCGCGGACGGACTCGGCGATCATGCTGTGAGGACGGCCGTGACTGCGGCGCGAGCGCTCGCCCAGCCCTCCGCGATCTCCTCGGCCCAACGGAGCACCACCGCCCCGTGCTCCTCGGCGGTGGAGGCCGCGGCGACGTCGTCGATCGTCAGGGTCCAGCGCCCCGACGGCGGGTCGAGGGCCGGCGTCCGGGCCCGGAGCAGCGGCGCCGCCCAACGGATCCGCTTCTCCAGCGCCGCACCCCGCAGGCCCGATCCGGCGCCCTCCAGCACCACCAGCCCCACCGCCACCGAGTACGGCGTGACGGTCGCGGGGTGCTGCACCCGGTAGGCCGCGGCGGTGATCGCGTGGACCGCGAAGTACGCCGGGTTCCCGAACTCCCGTTCCGCCACCACCAGCGCCTGCTCCGCGCACCCGGGCGAGGCCGTCCACGGCTCGGTGCCCGTGCAGCCGGGACAGCCTGCGGTCACCGCACGGCCCCGCCGGTGGACCCCGCGGCCTCCGCGGCCGCGATCACCGGGGGCCGTCCCGGTGCAGCGGACCCCGCGCGCGGCACCGTCACGCCGCACCCGGCCGCACGAAGCTGACCTGCAGCGCGTCCCGTCGCCGGTCCGAGTCGTTGCGGGTCCCCGAGTGCCACAGGTGCCCGTCGAACAGCAGTGCGTCCCCCGCCGCGAGCGGGACCAGCCGCTCCTCCGGATGCCGACGACCGGGGTCCCCGCCCGGCGCGACCTTCCGCCACCGATGGGTCCCCGGCACCACCCGGGTCGCCCCGCCGTCCGGGGTGACGTCGACCAGCGCCACGATCGCGACGGCGATGGCCGCGCCCTCGGGAGGCGGCGGCCCGGCGAAGTCGGCGTGCAGGGACTGCCCGCCGAACCCCGGCAGCGGCGCCCGGAAGTGGACCTGCCGCAGCTCCGCGGCCGGCCCGAGGACCTCCCGGACCGACGGCAGCAGTGCCGCGACGAGCCGGTCGACCTCGGGTCCGGCGAGGTCCGGGACGTGCACCGTCCCGCCCTGCCGCGCGAGATCCGGGGTCGCGAGCGCCGACGTGATCGAGGCGCGCAGGGCGGCGACGTCCGCCGGGGACACCACCCCGCGCAGCACGACGTACCCGTCCTCGGCGAGAGCGCTCACGCCCGGATCATCCCGCCGCCGCCCACCGCACCGCGACCGGATAACCGACCGTGGCTCAGGCCAGGACGACCTTGCCCAGCTCCGCGGGCGAGGCGAGCAGCGGGTGGTGCGGGAGGACCCGGACCGTGTAGCCCGCCAGGCCCGCGTGCGGGAGCGGGACGACCGTCTCGAAGCGCTCCGTCCCGTCCGTGGTCCCGACGTGCTTCATCGCGACCCGGACCGTGTCCTCGAGCTCGTCGGACTCGTCGACCCGCCCGACGATCGCCTCGACCGTCACGTCCTCCGGGGTCAGGCCGGCGAGGTCGACGGCCGCGCGGACCGTCATCGGCGCCCCGACGACCGGGGTGTCCGGCAACCCCGACGCATCCACGCCGGTGACCTGCACCTTCGTCCACGCCGCGTCGAGCCGGCCCCGGTAGGCCGCGACCTCGCGGGCCCCCGCGAAGGCCGACGCGGTGACCGTCCGGGCCGCCGACGCGGCCGGCGCGTACCAGTCCTCGACGTACTCGCGCACCATCCGCGTCGCCTGCACCTCGGGGCGCAGGGTCTCGAGGGTGTGCCGGACGAGCGCGGTCCACTTGGGCGGCACCCCGCCGTCGCGCTCGTAGAAGGCCGGGCCGACCTGCGTGGCGAGCAGCTCGTAGAGCGCCTGGGCCTCCAGGTCGTCGCGGCGGTGCGGGTCCGCGATGCCGTCCGCGGTGGGGATCGCCCAGCCGTTGGCGCCGTCGTAGAGCTCGTCCCACCAGCCGTCGCGGATCGAGAGGTTCAGGCCGCCGTTCAGGGCGGACTTCATCCCCGAGGTCCCGCAGGCCTCCAGCGGCCGCAGCGGGTTGTTGAGCCACACGTCGCAGCCCCAGTACAGGTACCGGGCCATCGACATGTCGTAGTCCGGCAGGAACACGATGCGGTGCCGCACGGCCGGGTCGTCGGCGAACCGGACGATCTGCTGGATGAGCGCCTTGCCGCCGTCGTCGGCCGGGTGGGACTTGCCCGCGACGATCAGCTGCACCGGGCGGTGCGGGTCGAGCAGCAGGTCGCGCAGCCGGTCCGGGTCGCGCAGCATCAGCGTGAGCCGCTTGTAGGTGGGGACGCGGCGGGCGAACCCGACCGTGAGGACGTCCGGGTCGAACACGTGGTCGGTCCAGCTCAGCTCCGGCGTCGACGCGCCGCGCTCGATCCAGGCGGCCCGGACCCGACGGCGCACCTCGTCGACCAGCCGGGCGCGCAGCGCGTTGCGCAGGCCCCACAGCTCCGCGTCGCCCACGTGGTCGAGCGACGAGCCCGGCTCACCGATCGCGACGGACACCTCCGGCGACTCCCAGGTGTGCCCGTGCACCCCGTTGGTCACCGAGCCGATCGGCACCTCGGCGGCGTCGAAGCCGCGCCAGAGGCCGCCGAACATCCCGCGCGAGACCTCGCCGTGCAGCCGGGAGACGCCGTTCGCGCGCTGCGCCAGCCGCAGGCCCATGTGCGCCATGTTGAACATGGCCGGGTCGTCCTCGGACCCCATCGCGAGGAGCCGGTCCGTGGGGACGCCCGGGAGGAGCGCGTCCGTCAGGTACCTCTTGACGAGCTCGACGGGGAACCGGTCGATGCCCGCCGGCACCGGGGTGTGGGTGGTGAAGACCGTGCCCGCGCGCACCGCCGCGAGCGCCTGGTCGAAGTCGAGGCCCTGGCCGTCGGCGAGCTCGCGGATGCGCTCGAGGCCGAGGAAGCCCGCGTGGCCCTCGTTGGTGTGGAACACCTCCGGCGCGGGGTGCCCGGTCGACTCGCAGTACGCCCGCACCGCGCGGACGCCGCCGACGCCGATCAGGATCTCCTGCTGGATCCGGTGGTCCTGGTCGCCGCCGTAGAGCCGGTCCGTGACGGCCCGCAGGTCGGCGTCGTTGGCCTCGATGTCGGTGTCCAGCAACAGGAGCGGGACGCGCCCGACCGAGGCCTGCCAGACCCGCGCGGCCAGGGTCCGGCCGCCCGGCATGGCGACGTCGACGACCACCGGCGCGCCGTCGGCGTCCGTGAGCAGCTGCAGCGGCAGGCCCTGCGGGTCCAGCACCGGGTAGTGCTCGAGCTGCCAGCCGTCGAGCGAGAGCGACTGCCGGAAGTAGCCGGACTGGTAGAGCAGCCCGACGGCGACGAGCGGCACACCCAGGTCGGAGGCGGCCTTGAGGTGGTCCCCGGCCAGCACGCCGAGGCCCCCGGAGTAGTTCGGCAGCACCTCCGAGACGCCGAACTCCATGGAGAAGTAGGCGATCGCGGCCGGCAGGTCCTCACGGCCCTGGTACCAGCGGTCGGCCGTGAGGTAGCGCTCCAGGTCCGCCGCCAGGTCCCGGACGGTGTCCACGATCTGCGGGTCGCCGGCCAGCTCGGTCAGCCGCGAGGTGGAGATCTCCCCGAGCAGCCGCACCGGATCCTCTCCGGCGCGGGCCCACGCGTCCGCGTCGAGCGACGCGAACAGCTCGCGGGTGCCGGGGTGCCAGCTCCAGCGGAGGTTGGTGGCGAGGGTCTGCAGCGGCGCCAGCGACTCGGGCAGCTGTGCACGGACGGTGAACCGTCGGAGGGCTCTCACGACGCGGGAGAGTAGTACGGGATCGGTACCTCGACCGATACAGCTGCGCCCACCGGGCCGGCGCCCCCGATCGGGTGGTCTCGTTCCCGTGTTCGGAGGAGTGAGATCGGCGCCGCCCGGACCAGCAGTTCGTCACGATCCGTGACGACGCGGGCCGCTGAGCGCCGACGGATCGCCGGGCGGTCCTGTCCGCTCGATGAAGAGCGTGTGAATCGTGATGCGACACCCCGTCCCGTTACACGCCGCGGTGGACGGGGTAGGTACGGTTGTGACGCACGCGAAACGCGGGGTGCCCGCGTGCACAATCGGACCTTACGGACACGGGGGTGGCGTCGATGACCGGTCGGCTCGGAATCGATGACGTGACGCCCGCGGTGGGCGACGGGCGTCATCCGAGCAAGGCGGTCGTCGGTGAGATCCTGCCCGTCCGCGCCACCGTGTGGCGCGAGGGGCACGACGCCGTGGCCGCGAACGTCGTGTGGAAGCGGCTCGGCTCCCGCGAGGCGGCCGAGCACGTGCGGATGACGCCGGACGGCGTGGGCACGGACCGGTTCGTCGCCACCGTGGCGGCGGACGAGCCGGGCCTGTGGACCTTCCGCGTGGACGCGTGGAGCGACCCGTGGGCCACCTGGCGACACGCCGTCACGGCGAAGATGCGCGCCGGCCAGAGCGCGGACGAGCTGGCCAACGACCTGGAGTCGGGCGCGCGGCTGCTGCAGCGGGTCGGCCGCCGCCCGAGCGAGCGCCCGAACCGGGACCTGCTGCTCGGCGCCGCGCACGCGCTGCGCGACACCGCGCTCCCCCTGCACGCCCGGGTGGCCCCGGCACTGTTCCCGGCCGTGCACACGATCATGACCGAGCGCCCGGTGCGCGAGCTGATCACCCGCGGCCGCACCCAACAGGTGTACGTCGACCGCGACCGCGCGCTCTTCGGTTCCTGGTACGAGTTCTTCCCGCGCTCCACGGGCGGGCGGGACGAGACGGGCCGCGCCGTGCACGGCTCGTTCGTCACCGCGGCCAAGGAGCTCGACCGCGTCGCGGCCATGAACTTCGACGTGGTGTACCTGCCGCCGATCCACCCGGTCGGCCGGGTGCACCGCAAGGGCCGCAACAACTCCGTGCACGCCGAGTCCGGGGACGTCGGCTCCCCGTGGGCGATCGGCAGCGCCGACGGCGGGCACGACGCCATCGATCCCGAGCTCGGCACGCTCGAGGACTTCGACTCGTTCGTCGCCCGCGCCCGCGACCTCGGCCTGGAGATCGCGCTCGACTTCGCGCTGCAGTGCGCGCCGGACCACCCGTGGGTCGAGGCCCACCCGGAGTGGTTCACGGTGCTGCCCGACGGGACCATCGCCTACGCGGAGAACCCGCCGAAGAAGTACCAGGACATCTACCCGATCAACTTCGACAACGACCCGGCCGGCCTCTACGCCGAGGCCCTGCGCGTGGTGCTGCACTGGGTCGAGCACGGGGTGCGGATCTTTCGGGTGGACAACCCGCACACCAAGCCGCCGAACTTCTGGCACTGGCTGATCTGGCAGGTCAAGGCCCGCTACCCGGACGTGCTGTTCCTGGCCGAGGCCTTCACCCGCCCCGCCCGCATGTTCGGCCTGGCCCGGCTCGGGTTCACGCAGTCCTACACCTACTTCACCTGGCGCACGGAGAAGGAGGAGCTGACCGAGTTCGCGCTCATGCACGCCGAGCGCGCGGACGAGGCCCGGCCCAACCTCTTCGTCAACACCCCGGACATCCTCCACGAGTCGCTGCAGACCGGCGGGCCCGCGATGTTCGCGATCCGCGCCGTCCTGGCGTCGACGATGTCGCCGACCTGGGGCGTCTACGCGGGCTTCGAGCTGTTCGAGGGCACCGCGGTGAAGGCAGGCTCCGAGGAGTACCTGGACTCGGAGAAGTACGAGCTGCGCCCGCGGGACTTCCAGGCCGCGGTCAACGAGGGCCGCTCGCTGGAGCCGTTCATCGGCCGTCTCAACGAGATCCGCCGCGGGCACGCCGCGCTGCAGCAGATCCGGGAGATCCACTTCCACGAGACGGACAACGACGAGATCCTCGCCTACTCGAAGAAGGACCCGGCGACCGGCGACACGATCATCATCGTCGTCACGCTGAACTCCTTCGACATGCGCGAGGGCTTCGTCCGCCTCGACATGCCGGAGCTGGGCCTGGACTGGACGGACAGCCTCGAGGTCACCGACGAGCTCACCGGCGAGACCTTCCACTGGGCCGAGCGCAACTTCGTCCGCCTCCAGCCCTGGGAGAACGTCGCGCACATCCTGCGCGTCCACTAGGACCCACGCCCGGCCACACCTCGAGCGAACGGCACTCTCGTTCACACCTAGTGAGCGAGAGTGCCGTTCGCTCATGTCCGGGCGGGCTCCGCTCGCCAAAAGTGATATCACTTTGCTATGGTGGACATGTCACGAAAGGAGCCCGACATGTCCGACTCCCCCATTCCCACGCTGCCCCCGGCCGAGGTGCCCGCCATGCCGGAACCCCACGTCGAGGAGCGGCGCATGGCCGGCGCCGGCGGGTTCGGCATGCTGGCCCTGTCGCTGCTCCTGATCGTCGGCGGCGTCCTGCTGATCGTCTTCCTCGTCGAGTCGGCGCCCGCCACCGGCGCGGTCGGCGGGCTCGCGATCGCGGCGGGCCTGGTGCTGAGCATCGGCCTCACCGCCGTCGCCCCCGGCGAGGCGCGCGTGGTGCAGCTGTTCGGCCGCTACCTCGGCACCATCCGGCAGAGCGGCTTCCGCTGGGTCAACCCGTTCACCAACCGCCGCAAGATCTCCACCCGGATCCGCAACCACGAGACCGAGCTCGCCAAGGTCAACGACGCGGACGGCAACCCCATCGAGATCGCCGCGGTCGTCGTCTGGCAGGTGCGGGACACGGCGAAGGCCTCCTTCGAGGTCGACGACTTCGTGGAGTTCGTGGCCATCCAGTCCGAGACGGCGGTGCGCCACATCGCGACGAGCTACCCCTACGACAACCAGGGCGCGCCCGGACTCTCGTTGCGGGACAACGCCGACGAGATCACCGGCCGGCTGTCCGCGGAGATCGCGGCGCGGGTCGAGTCGGCCGGCGTGGCCGTCATCGAGTCCCGGATCACCCGGCTGTCCTACGCGCCGGAGATCGCCCAGGCGATGCTGCGCCGCCAGCAGGCCGGCGCGGTCGTCGCGGCGCGCTCGCAGATCGTCGACGGTGCCGTCGGGATGGTCAAGATGGCCCTGGACAAGCTCTCCGAGCAGGACGTCGTGGAGCTCGACGAGGAGCGCAAGGCCAGCATGGTCTCCAACCTCCTGGTGGTGCTGTGCGGCGACCGCGACACCCAGCCCGTCGTGAACACGGGCTCGCTGTACTCGTAGCCCGTGCCCCCCGAACGCAAGAAGATCCTGCTGCGCCTGGACCCGGCGGTGCACGACGCCCTGGTCCGCTGGGCGGACGACGAGCTGCGCAGCACCAACGCGCAGATCGAGTTCCTCCTGCGCCGGGCCCTCGGCGACGCCGGCCGCCTCCCGAAGGCGGCCGAACCCATCCGCCGCCCCGGCCGCCCGAGAACCACCCCGTGAGTGGCGATGGTCGCCAGAGCGACTATCGCCACTCACGAGATCTGACCTGCGGAAACTCCCGAGGAGGACCCCATGCCCGACGCCGCGTCGCTCACCCTCCCCGAGCGCCTCTACCTGCTCACCTACGACGCCGAGCGCAACCGGTTCGGCGCCTCCGGCGAGCGGGGCGCCCTGGTCCGCGCCGCGGCGCTGACCCAGCTGCTGGCGGCGGGGGCCCTGAAGGACGAGGACGGCCGGGTGGTCGCCGTGCCCCGGGCCCGCGTCACCGATCCGTTCCTCGCGCAGGTCCTCGCCGAGGTCGCCGAACACACCGGACGACCCCGCCGCTGGCAGACCTGGGTGGGCCGGCGCGCGGGCAAGGCGAACCGGCAGGTCCGCGATGCCCTCGCCGGGGCCCGCTGGATCAGGGTCGAGGAGCGGACGCTGCTGCCGGCCCGGGTCACCCCGCGGGACCCCCGCGCCGTCCGCAAGCTCGTGGACGCCACCCGGGCCGTGCTGCGCGCGCCGCGGCTCGACACCGCCGACCGTACGGATGCGGACGCGCTGGGCCTGGCCGCCGCGGCCCGGCTGCGGACCGTGGTGAGCCGCGCGGAGGCCAAGCAGCACAAGGAGCGGCTCGACGCCGTGACCGGCCCGCCCGCGAAGGGCCTGCGCAAGGCCATCGACGCCCAGCACGCCGCCGCCGCGTCCGGATGACCCGCTCCGTCCTGAAGTTCCCGGCACCCCCCGATAGAGTCACCGGCGATGACTGAGACGGTCGAGACGGGCGGCGAGATCCTCGTCGCGGAACACGAGTCGGACGAGTACGGGCACGCCCGTGCGCTGGAGATCCAGCCGGACTGGTTCAAGTCGGCGGTGTTCTACGAGGTGCTGGTCAGGGCCTTCAACGACTCGAACCGGGACGGTTTCGGCGACCTGCGCGGGCTCACCGAGAAGCTGGACTACATCCAGTGGCTCGGCGTGGACTGCCTCTGGCTGCCGCCCTTCTACGACTCGCCGCTGCGCGACGGCGGGTACGACATCCGGGACTTCCGCGCCGTCCTGCCCGAGTTCGGGACCGTGGACGACTTCGTCGTGCTGCTCGACGAGGCGCACAAGCGCGGCATCCGGGTCATCACCGACCTCGTGATGAACCACTGCTCGGACCAGCACCCCTGGTTCGAGGCGTCGCGGCGCGATCCCGACGGCCCCTACGGCGACTTCTTCGTGTGGTCCGACGACGACACCCGCTACCCGGACGCGCGGATCATCTTCGTCGACACCGAGACGTCCAACTGGACCTACGACCCGGTGCGCGGCCAGTTTTACTGGCACCGCTTCTTCTCCCACCAGCCGGACCTCAACTACGACAACCCGGCCGTGGCCGAGGCGATGATCGACGTCCTGCGCTTCTGGCTGGACATCGGCATCGACGGGTTCCGGCTCGACGCCGTGCCGTACCTGTTCGAGCGGGACGGCACGAACTGCGAGAACCTCACCGAGACCCACCAGTTCCTCAAGCGCTGCCGCAAGGTGATCGACGACGAGTACCCCGGCCGGGTCATGCTCGCCGAGGCCAACCAGTGGCCGTCGGACGTCGTGGAGTACTTCGGGGACCCCGAGGTCGGCGGCGACGAGTGCCACATGGCCTTCCACTTCCCGCTGATGCCGCGCATCTTCATGGCCGTCCGCCGGGAGAACCGCTTCCCGATCTCGGAGATCCTGGCGCAGACCCCGCCCATCCCGTCCGGCGCGCAGTGGGGCATCTTCCTGCGCAACCACGACGAGCTCACGCTCGAGATGGTCACGGACGAAGAGCGCGACTACATGTACGCGGAGTACGCCAAGGACCCGCGGATGAAGGCGAACATCGGCATCCGCCGCCGGCTCGCCCCCCTGCTGGACAACGACCGCAACCAGCTCGAGCTGTTCACCGCGCTGCTGCTCTCCCTGCCGGGCTCCCCGGTGCTCTACTACGGGGACGAGATCGGCATGGGGGACAACATCTGGCTGGGCGACCGGGACTCCGTCCGCAGCCCGATGCAGTGGACCCCGGACCGCAACGCCGGGTTCTCCAGCTGCGACCCGGGCCGGCTGTTCCTGCCCGCGGTGATGGACCCCGTGTACGGCTACCAGGCGGTGAACGTCGAGGCGCAGTCGAACTCGTCGACGTCGCTGCTCAACTGGAACCGGCACATGATCGAGATCCGCAAGCGGCACACCGCCTTCGGCCTCGGCGACTACCACGAGCTCGGCGGCTCCAACCCGTCCGTGCTGGCCTACACGCGGACCCATTCCGGGGACACCGTGCTGTGCGTCAACAACATGAGCCGCTTCCCGCAGCCGGTGGAGCTGGACCTCTCGTCCTGGGAGGGACACGTGCCGAACGAGCTGACGGGCGGGGTGTCCTTCCCCCGCATCGGCCGCCTGCCCTACCTGCTGACGCTGCCGGGTCACGGCTTCTACTGGTTCGCCATCTGCCCGGTGGAGGATCCCGCGTGACCCCGGATCCCCTGGTCGCGGCCGAGCTTCCCGCCCATCTGCCCGAGTACCTGGGCCGCCAGCGCTGGTTCCCGGCGAAGGGCCGGCCGGTGGAGTCGGTCGCCGTGTCGGAGACGACGGCGCTGGTCGACGACGGTGCGCTGCTGCTGGACCTCTGCGTGCTGCGCGTGCGGTTCGCCGACTCTCCCGTGCCGGAGCACTTCCAGCTGCTGCTCGGCCGTCGCCACGAACCGGAGCACCAGCTCGAGTACGCCACCATCGGCGCCGTCGGGGACCGGATCGCCTACGACGCCATGTGGGACCACGAGGCCACCACCTGGCTGATCGACGCCCTGGCGGACGGCCGGCAGGTCGGCTCCGGTGACGCTGCCGTGCGCTTCGTGCCCGAGGAGGGCGCCGAGATCCCGCGCGGGATGCCCGGTCGGATCCTCGGCGTCGAGCAGTCGAACACGTCGGTCGCCTACGGCGAGAAGAGCATCTTCAAGCTGTTCCGGCGCATCGCCCCGGGCGTGAACCCGGATCTCGAGCTGCACCGGGCGCTGCGGCGCGAGGGCTCCGAGCAGGTGGCGTCGCTGCAGGGCGCCGTCGAAGGCGCGCTGAACGGCGAACCCGCCACGCTCGGCATGCTCCAGGACTACCTGGGCAACTCCGCCGAGGGCTGGGCGATGGCCCTGACCAGCGTGCGGGACCTGCTCGCGGAGGCGGACCTGTACGCCAACGAGGTGGGCGGGGACTTCGCGGGCGAGTCCCGCCGGCTCGGCGAGACCGTCGCGATCGTCCACAAGGAACTGCGGTCGGCGCTCGGGACCGGGACCCGCGACGGCGCCTCGCTCGCGGCGGCGCTGACCACCCGGCTGGACGCGGCGGCGGCGCAGGTCCCCGAGCTCGCCCCCCACGTCGACGGGATCCGCGCGGTCTACGCGGCGCTCGACGGCGAGATCACCACCCAGCGGGTGCACGGAGACCTGCACCTGGGCCAGACCCTGCGCACGCCCTGGGGCTGGGTGCTGATCGACTTCGAGGGCGAGCCGTCGTCGACGCTGGCGGAGCGGACCCGGATGGACTCCCCGCTGCGCGACGTCGCCGGGATGCTGCGTTCCTTCGACTACGCCGTGTACCACCAGGTCACCCTCGCCGACACCGCGGACGAGCACGAGGAGCTGCAGCTCCTGCGCCGCGCGGACGAGTGGGCGGTGCGCAACCGCTCCGCCTTCTGCGACGGCTACGCCTTCGGCGCGGGCACCGACCCCCGCTCCGAGGCCGCCGTCCTGCGGGCCTTCGAGCTGGACAAGGCGGTCTACGAGGTCGTCTACGAGACGCGCTCGCGCCCCACCTGGGCGGTCATCCCCCTGTCCTCCATCGCCCGGATCCTCGAGGACACCGCGGAGAAGGGCCTGGACTCGAGCGACAGCGAGTCGGACCCGCACATCTCGCTGTAGGACGCGGCCCTGACGGTGCCGGATCCCCAGCAGGCCGCTCGCGTCCGCTGGAGGGACACGATCGCTCAGCGAGCGTTGTCCTCCGGTGTCGCCTGGGCCGGGCGGGCCAGGAGCGGCGCCCGGTCTCCAGGGGCGGTGCCGGCGCTTCCGCCGGACGGCTGACCGATCGGTTGACAGCAACCCGTTCGGCGGACCACGTTGGGCGAGTGCGGGCTTGGGGCACTACGGTTCCCGGGTGGCACACGAGGACACCCGCACGATCGACCCCTGCCCCCCGGACCAGGCGACGACCGACAAGCTCCTGGGTGGTGCCCACCACAACCCCCACGGGGTTCTGGGTGCGCACCCGACCGCGGGCGGCGGCACCGTCGTCCGCGTCCTGCGACCGCACGCCGACGAGGTGTCGGTCCTGCGCAACGGCGATCCGAACGACGCGTTCCCGCTGGTCAAGGTGCACGACGCCGGCCTGTTCTCGGGCGTGGTCGACGGCCCGGGCGGGGACTACCGCCTCGCGGTCCGCTACGGCGACCGCACGGACGTCGTCGACGACCCGTACCGCTGGCTGCCGACCCTCGGCGAGGTGGACCTGCACCTGATCGGCGAGGGCCGCCACGAGCGGCTCTGGGACGTGCTGGGCGCCCACGTGCGCGGCTACGACACCGCCTCCGGCACGGTCACCGGCACCAGCTTCGCCGTGTGGGCGCCGAGCGCGCAGGGCGTGCGCGTCACGGGTGACTTCGACGGCTGGGCGGGCTGGGCGCACCCGATGCGCTCGCTCGGCTCCTCGGGCGTCTGGGAGATCTTCGTGCCGGGCGTGGGCGTCGGCACCCGGTACAAGTTCCGGATCCTGGGCCAGGACGGCGTGTGGCGGGACAAGGCGGACCCGATGGCGTTCGCCACCGAGGTCCCCCCGGCCACCGCGTCCGTGGTCACCGCGGTGCACCACCAGTGGCAGGACGAGGAGTGGATGGCCGCCCGCGCCGTCCGGGCGCCGCACGCCGAGCCGATGAGCGTCTACGAGCTGCACCTCGGCTCGTGGCGCAAGGGCAACGGCTACCGCGAGATCGCCGACCAGCTCGTGGAGTACCTGGACGAGACGGGCTTCACCCACGTCGAGCTGCTGCCGGTGGCCGAGCACCCGTTCGGCGGGTCCTGGGGCTACCAGGTCACCTCGTACTACGCGCCGACGAGCCGCTTCGGCACCCCGGACGACTTCCGCTACTTCGTGGACACGTTGCACCGCAGCGGGTACGGCGTGATCGTCGACTGGGTCCCCGCGCACTTCCCGCGGGACGAGTGGGCACTGGCGAAGTTCGACGGCACCGCGCTCTACGAGCACGCCGACCCGCGCCGCGGCGAGCAGCCGGACTGGGGCACGCTCGTGTTCGACTTCGGGCGCACCGAGGTCCGCAACTTCCTGGTGGCCAACGCGCTCTACTGGCTCGACGAGTTCCACGTGGACGGTCTGCGGGTCGACGCCGTGGCCTCGATGCTCTACCTCGACTACTCCCGCGCCGACGGGCAGTGGCTGCCGAACATCCACGGCGGCAGGGAGAACCTCGACGCGGTCGCGTTCCTGCAGGAGATGAACGCGACCGTCTACAAGCAACACCCGGGCGTCATCACCATCGCCGAGGAGTCCACCGCCTGGCCGGGCGTCACGCGGCCCACCTACATGGGCGGGCTCGGCTTCGGCTTCAAGTGGAACATGGGCTGGATGCACGACACGCTCGACTACACCGGGCGCGACCCCATCCACCGCAGCTACCACCACAACCAGATGACGTTCTCGCTGATGTACGCGTTCAGCGAGAACTACGTCCTGCCGATCAGCCACGACGAGGTCGTGCACGGCAAGGGCTCGCTGTGGACCCGGATGCCCGGGGACGACTGGAACAAGGCCGCAGGAGTCCGCGCGCTGCTGGCGTTCATGTGGGCCCACCCGGGTAAGCAGCTGCTGTTCATGGGGCAGGAGTTCGGGCAGGTCCGGGAGTGGTCCGAGGAGCGCTCGCTGGACTGGGAGCTGCTCGCGGACCCGCTGCACGGCGGGATCAAGACGCTCCTCGGCGACCTCAACCGCGCCTACCGGGACCATCCGGCGCTGTGGACGGCGGACCACGATCCCGAGGGCTTCTCCTGGATCGACGCCAACGACGCCGCGGGCAACGTGCTCTCGTTCCTCCGCCAGGGCACCGACCACGACGGGCGGCCGGCGGTGCTGGCGGCCGTCGCGAACTTCTCCGGCCAGCCGCGGGAGAACTACCGCATCGGGCTGCCCTTCGCCGGCCGCTGGAAGGAGCTCGTGAACACCGACGGGCAGAGCTACGGCGGCTCGGGCGTGGGCAACCTGGGCTCGGTGGAGGCCGAGCGCACGGTGTGGCACGGCCGCCCCGCGAGTGCCGTGCTGCGGCTGCCCCCGTCGGGCGTGCTGTGGCTCGTCCCGGAGTCGACGGGAGGCCCGGTGCACCCGAAGCGGCCGGCCGCGGCGCCCGAGACCACCCCGGCCCCCGAGGTCGGCCCGGCGGACGAGGACGTCCGCGACTTCTGACGTCGCAGACGTGCGTCTCACCCTCCCGAATGTGCCGACTCGCGGGTTTCCGAAACCCGCGAGTCGGCACATTCAGGAGGCCGTGTGTGACGCTGACGCGCGGGCGTGGTGCAGCAGGGTGAGCCAGTACGCCAGCAGGATCGCGCAGTAGAGGCTGCGGGCGAGCGGGGACCACGGGTTCGTGTCCTGCCAGAGGTCGCCCCAGCTCACCGGGATCAGCGGCAGCGCGAGCAGGGCCCCGACCCGGGCCCGCGCGGTGCTGCCCGCGGCGGTGAGCGCCACGACGACCAGGATCCCCGGCCACAGCAGCAGCAGGTAGTTGTGCCAGGAGATCGGGGACATCAGCAGTCCCGCCGCGATGACGGCCCATGGCGCCGTGCCGGTCGGATCCGCCCTGCGGCGGACGATCCACGTGAGCGTCGCAACCAGGACGACCAGCCCCAGCACCGTCCCGATGGCGGACGGCACGTGCAGCCGCATCGCGAGGCCGGGGAACGCGGCGTTGTCCAGGACGTCCGGGACGGGCTCGCTCAGCGCCATCCGCACCCAGTCCACGGCGCTCGACGGCCCGGCGGCCAGCGCCCCGACCACCGTCGCACCGGCGGCCCCACCGACACCGCCCCAGAACGCCGGCCAGCGGCGCTGCACCAGCGGCAGCAGCAGGACCGGGGCGAGCGAGGGCTTGAGCGCCACCGCCACGCCGTACAGGATCCCGCCGAGCACCGGGTGCCCGTGCCGGTCCGCGACCCACCCCCCGACCAGCACGACCAGCAGCAGGCCGTAGATCTGCCCGAGCAGCAGCGTGCCGTGCAGCGGGGACGAGGCGAGCATCGCCAGCGCCGCCGCGGCCGTCCAGCCGCGGCCCAGCCGCAGCTCCCGGCACACCGCCAGCACCGCGCCGAGCACCAGCAGGAGCGTGAGCACGGCGAAGATCCGGTACGCGGTGAGCGACGCGAACCCGGCCAGCGGCGCGAGCAGCAGGCTCAGCACCGGCGGATTGAGGTTCCGCAGCTTGGCGCCGGTGTCGTAGATGTCGGTGCCGTGCACGAGGGCGACGGCGGAGTGCCAGAAGGTGTCGAAGTCGACGTGCAGGTCCCGCATGTCCGGGGCCGGCAGCAGCGTGACCAGCGCGTTCGGGTGCGTCGCATGGAGCACGACGGTGAGCGCGAGCGCGACGGCCGCCACCCCCGCCGCAGCGATCCGCCCCGCCGGCCACCGCCGCGCGGGCGCCTCCACGGGGCTCGGCGGACTGGTCGTAGACACGGCTGGCAACGCTAGCCGCTCACCGGGAGCCGCCGCCGTCCGGGCGCATCATGCCTAGAAGAGGGCGCGGCCCAATGCGCGGCGGGACTTCGCGACGCGGGGATCGTCCGTGGGAAAGAGCTCGAAGAGGCCCACGAGGTGGACGCGGACCCGTTCGCGGTCCTCGTCGAAGGTGCGGGCCACCGTGTTCACCAGGCGCTGGAAGGCGGCCTCGGCGCGGTCCATCGCGACCTCGGCGTCCGCGGCGGCGAGCTGGGCGTCGACGTCGTCCGGGGCGGAGTCCGCCTTCGCGATCGACGACGGGTCCGCGCTCTCCGCGCGGGCCAGGAACCGGACCTGGGCCTGCGCGGCCCGGGCCATCTCGTTCCCCGGCTCGGCGTCGAGGATCGCCTGGTAGGCGGCGTCGGCCGCGGCGTAGTCGCCCTGCTCGAGCGCGTCCTCGGCGGCGGTGAACCGCTCGTCCTCGGGCTCCTCGGCCGGCTCCTCGCCACCCGCCTCGGCGGCGCGGCGCTCGCCCTCCGCGATCGCCGGCATCCGCTCGCGCAGCGCGTCGAGCAGGGCGGTGATCCACTGCTTGACCTGCGGCTCGGGCAGGGCGCCCTGGAACGCGTCCACCGGCTGGCCGGCGACGACCGCGACCACCATCGGGATGGACTGCACGCCGAAGGCCTGCGCGATCCGCGGGTTGGCGTCGACGTCGACCTTCGCGAGGATCCACGCTCCCCCACTGGCGGCGGCGAGCCGCTCGAGCACCGGGGAGAGCTGCTTGCACGGCTCGCACCAGGTGGCCCACAGGTCGACGATCACCGGGACCTGGGTGGAGCGTTCCAGCACGTCCGTCTGGAAGGTCGCCTCGGTGACGTCGACGACGTTGCCGACGGTGCTGCCTGCGGACGGGGCGGGGGCCGGGGCGCCGGGGCGGGCCGCGGTCTGCTGCCGGGCTGCCGCCTCGGAGCGGGCCTTCAGGGCGGACAGGTCGACGGCGCCCGCCATCGCGGACGACAGCGCCGCGCTCTGGGCGGCCCTGCGGGGATCGGGTCGGGACACGACGACCATCCTGGCACGTTTCCCTTCGTGACCGCCCCTCGCGGGCGTCCCTGCCGACGTTGGGCCGATCCGGTGATGGCGGCCACCGGGCGTTCCCCCCGTCCCGGCCGTTGATCACCGATCCGGCGGAGCACCCCCGGGGCGTGCGCGCTCGTTAGCAGAGCAGAAGTGACTCCGACGTCACTCTGCGTAGAAGCCGGACGGCCGCCCCCCGAGCCCCGTCCCCCGACCGGAGGATCCCCATGAGCCAGGACAACACCGTCGCCGACCGCCTTCTGTCCGACGCGCGCAAGAAGACGGCGCGCCAGGAGAGCTCGTCGCTGGGCAAGGTGTCGCTCATCGTGGGCATCATCGCCCTCGTCGCGAGCCCCATCTCGATCGCGGGGTGGATCGGCGGCGTGCTGGCGATCGGCCTCGGCATCGCGGCGGTGCGCAGCCCGCAGACCGCCAAGCTCGCCAAGATCGCGATGGCGCTGGGCTTCGTCGCCATCCTCGTCGGCACGTTCTTCTTCACGCTGAACATCGCCTGACAGGCAGCCCGCCGACGGCCCGGTCCCCGCGAGGGTGGCCGGGCCGTCGTGCCGTCCGGGCGCTGCCGACGAGCGGGCACCGTCGTGCCGGGTCCCCCGGATCAGGACGGCGGTGGTGAGCTCACTCGCCGAGTGCCCGGTTGACGCGGTCGACCTTGGCCGAGAGCTGTCCCGACCAGCCCGGCCGGATGTCGGCCTTGAGCACCAGGCTGACCCGGGGCGCCCGCGCCTGCACGGCCTCGACGGCCTTCTTGACCACGGCCATCGCCTCGTCCCAGGTCTCGGCCTCGATCGTGGTGAACATGGACGTGGTCTCGTTGGGGAGGCCGGACTCCCGCACGACCCGGACCGCCTCGGCGACCGCGTCGCCCACGCTGCCGTCCGGGCTCTCGGCGCTGCCGGAAGGTGCGATGCTGAACGCTACGAGCATGGTGTCCACCCTGCCCCACGCCGGGGAGCGCCGCCATGATCGGGCCGCGTCCGCCCTGCTAGCGTCCCTGTTCATGGCATCGCGTGGCCCCCTGCCCTTCGACCCGATCGAACGGGCGGCGCAGCTGTGGGCGGACCGGGTCGGGCCCTCGGACACGATGGCCGCGGTCACGAGCGTGATGCGGGTGCAGCAGATCCTGCTCTCCGCCGTCGACGGGGCGCTGCGGCCGCACGGGCTGACCTTCGCCCGCTACGAGGCCCTGGTGCTGCTGAGCTTCTCCCGCCGCCGCCGGCTGCCGATGCGCGTGATGGGCGAGCGCCTGCAGCTGCACCCCACGAGCGTCACGAACATCGTGGACCGGCTGCAGAACGACGGGCTGGTCCGCCGCATCCCGCACCCGACGGACCGGCGCGCCACGCTCGTCGAGATCACCGACACGGGACTGGGGCTGCTCGAGGAGGCCACGAAGTCCGTCACCGCCGTGGACTTCGGGCTCGCCGGGCTGGACGCGGAGGGCAAGAGCACCCTGTTCGGCCTGCTCGGCAAGATCCGCGCGGCCTCCGGAGACTTCGGGGACTAGCAGGCCGGCGGGGGTCGCGACGGCGTCCGGCCCGTCGGAGGGGCGCAGGGGCTCACAGCGCCTCGAGCAGCTCGTCCGCCGCCGCATAGGGGTCCAGCTCGCCCCGGACCACCCTCGCCGCCAGCTCCGGAAGGCGACGGCCGTCGAGGCGGGTGCGGACCTTCTCCAGGCCGATCGCCTCGATCTCCCGTTCCGCGCGCCGCCGGCGGCGGGTGGCGCCGACGCCCGAGGAGTCCAGCCAGGCCCGGTGCTCGCCGATCGCCGCGACCACCTCGTCGATGCCCTCGGCCCGGGCGGCGACGGTCCTGCACACCGGCGCCTTCCAGCTGTCCCGCTGCTGGCCGAGCGACATCATGTACCGCAGGTCGCGCACGGTCTGGGCGGCGCCGTCCCGGTCCGCCTTGTTGACCACGAAGATGTCCGCGATCTCGAGGATCCCCGCCTTGGCGGCCTGCACCCCGTCGCCCATCCCGGGGGCCAGCAGGACGAGGGTGGTGTCCGCGAGGGACACGACGTCGATCTCGGACTGCCCGACGCCGACCGTCTCGACCAGGACGACGTCGCAGCCCGCCGCGTCGAGCACCCGCAGCGCCTGCGGGGTGGCCCAGGCCAGCCCGCCGAGGTGCCCGCGGGTGGCCATGGACCGGATGAACACGCCGTCGTCGATCGCGTGGTCGCCCATCCGGACCCGGTCGCCGAGCAGCGCGCCGCCCGAGAACGGGGACGACGGGTCGATCGCGAGGACGCCGACCTTCTTCCCGGACGCGCGAAAGGCGGAGACCAGCGCGGAGGTCGTGGTCGACTTGCCGACGCCCGGGGAGCCGGTCAGCCCGACCACCTGCGCCCGCCCCGTGTGCGGGGCGAGCAGCGCGGCGATCTCGGGCAGGTCCGCCGAGCCGCTCTCCACGCGGGAGATCAGCTGGGCGACCGCGCGGTGCTGCCCGGAGAGCGCGCGCTCGACGAGATCCGCAATCACACCTTCAGGATGAGGGCGTCGCCCTGGCCACCGCCACCGCAGAGGGCCGCCGCACCGACGCCGCCGCCGCGGCGCTTGAGCTCCAGCGCCAGGTGCAGCGCGATCCGGGCGCCGGACATGCCGATCGGGTGCCCGATGGCGATGGCGCCACCGTTGACGTTGACCTTCTCGTCCGGGATGCCGAGCTTGCGCGCCGACACCACGCCCACCGCCGCGAACGCCTCGTTGATCTCGACCAGGTCGAGGTCCTTCGGGTCGATGCCCTGCTTGGCGCAGGCCTTGGCGATCGCGTTGGCCGGCTGCTCCTGCAGGCTCGAGTCCGGGCCGGCGACGACGCCGTGCGCGCCGATCTCCGCCAGCCACTCGAGGCCGAGCTCCTGCGCCTTCGCCTTGCTCATCACGACGACGGCGGCGGCACCGTCCGAGATCTGCGACGACGAGCCGGCGGTGATGGTGCCGTCCGCGGCGAACGCCGGGCGCAGCTTGCCCAGGCTCTCGGCGGTGGTGTCCGCACGGATGCCCTCATCGGTGGCGAAGACGATCGGGTCGCCCTTCCGCTGCGGGATCTCGACGGGGACGATCTCCTCGTCGAACACGCCGTTCTTCTGGGCGGCGGCGGCACGCTGGTGGCTGCGCGCCGCGAACTCGTCCTGGTCCGCGCGGGTGAGCTCGTAGCGGTTGTTGTACTTCTCGGTCGACGCACCCATCGCGACCTGGTCGAAGGCGCAGAACAGCCCGTCGTAGGACATGCTGTCGACCAGCGCGGTGTCGCCGAACTTCGTGCCCTCGCGGGACTTCGGCAGCAGGTGCGGCGCCTGGGTCATGGACTCCTGGCCGCCCGCCACCACGATGTCGAACTCACCGGCGCGGATCAGCTGGTCCGCCAGGGCGATCGCGTCCACACCGGACAGGCAGACCTTGTTGATCGACAGCGCCGGGACGTCCATCGGGATGCCCGCGGCCACGGCCGCCTGGCGGGCCGGGATCTGGCCGGCGCCCGCGGTGAGCACCTGGCCCATGATCACGTACTCGACCTGCTCCGGCGCGACACCGGCCTTCTCGAGCGCGCCGGCGATCGCGACCCCGCCCAGCTGGGCGCCGGTGAACCCCTTCAGCGAGCCGAGCAACCGTCCCACGGGGGTACGGGCTCCAGCGACGATGACGGACTCGGTCACGGCGACCTCCAGCTCGGGTGCAACCAGGATTGAACGCCGACGATACCTGCCGGTCACCGCCGTGAGACGGGTCGTCCGGAGGGGGTGAGGAGCCACACAGGCCCCATCCGACGGGTGAGGATGGGATTCTCGTGCGCATGACCACCTCCGACACTCATGCGGACCACGCGCCCGGCGGCGCCCTCGGTGCGCTGCTCACCCAGATCGACCACGTGGGCATCGCGGTCGCGGACCTCGACGAGGCGATCGCCTGGTACGGCGACGTCTTCGGCCTGGTCAACACCCACGAGGAGGTCAACGAGGAGCAGGGCGTCCGCGAGGCCATGCTCGCCGCCCCCGGCACCGACCCCACCTCGACCAGCCGCATCCAGCTGCTCGCGCCGCTGCGCGCGGACTCCGCCATCGGGAAGTTCCTCGACCGCAACGGCCCGGGCCTGCAGCAGCTGGCCTACCGGGTCACGGACATCGACGCCGCGATGGACGCCTGCAAGGCGAAGGGCCTGCGGCTGCTCTATCCGGAGGCGCGGCGCGGCACCGCGAACTCGCGGATCAACTTCATCCACCCCAAGGACGCCGGTGGCGTGCTCGTCGAGCTGGTCGAGCCCGCGGCGGACGCGCACTAGTCCGGACCGTTCCGGCCCCGACGGCCCCTCCGACCGGGTGTCATCCACCTGACCGGAGGGGTCGTCGTCGTTTCCACCGGTGAGGTGCATCACCTGGATCTGAGAGACTGGTGGATACCATACTGAGCGGTAACTGTTCAGTATGCCAAGCAGTCGTCCCACACCTGAGCCAGCGGAGGCCGGAGAAGTGCAGGAGATCCTCGACGCCATCCTCGCCGAGCGTTTCGACGCCGTCGGGGACCTTGCGGTGCCGGACCACTATCGGGCCGTCACGGTGCACGCCGACGAGGCCGAGATGTTCGGCGGCATCGCCACCCGGGACAAGGACCCGCGCAAGAGCCTGCACGTCGAGGACGTGCCCACTCCCGAGCTCGGGCCGGGTGAGGCGCTGGTCGCGGTGATGGCGAGCGCCATCAACTACAACACCGTGTGGACCTCGATCTTCGAGCCGGTGTCCACGTTCGGCTTCCTCAAGCGCTACGGCCGTGAGTCCGAGCTGGCCAAGCGCCACGACCTGCCGTACCACGTCGTGGGGTCCGACCTGGCCGGCGTCGTGCTCAAGACGGGTGCCGGTGTCAACGCCTGGAAGCCGGGCGACCAGGTCGTCGCCCACTGCCTCTCGGTGGAGCTGGAGAGCCCGGACGGGCACAGCGACACGATGATGGACCCGCAGCAGCGGATCTGGGGCTTCGAGACCAACTTCGGCGGGCTCGCGCACGTCGCACTGGTGAAGTCGAACCAGCTCATGCCCAAGCCGGCGCACCTGACCTGGGAGGAGGCGGCCTCTCCCGGGCTCGTCAACTCCACCGCGTACCGCCAGCTCGTCTCGCGCAACGGCGCGGACATGAAGCAGGGCGACACCGTCCTGATCTGGGGCGCGAGCGGCGGCCTGGGCTCGTACGCCACCCAGTTCGCCCTCAACGGCGGCGCGACGCCCATCTGCGTGGTGTCGTCGCCGGAGAAGGCGGAGATCTGCAGGTCGCTCGGCGCGGACCTGGTCATCGACCGCAACGCCGAGGGCTACCAGTTCTGGAAGGACCCGCAGACCCAGGACCCCAAGGAGTGGAAGCGCTTCGGGGCCAAGATCCGCGAGCTCACCGGCGGGGACGACCCGGACATCGTGTTCGAGCACCCGGGCCGGGAGACCTTCGGCGCGTCGGTCTATGTCGCGCGCAAGGGCGGCACCATCGTCACCTGCGCGTCGACCTCGGGCTTCATGCACGAGTACGACAACCGCTACCTGTGGATGAACCTGAAGCGCATCGTCGGCTCCCACTTCGCGAACTACCGCGAGGCGTGGGAGGCGAACCGGCTGATCGACAAGGGCCTGATCCACCCGACCCTGTCCAAGGTGTACTCGCTCGACGAGGTCGGCCAGGCCGCGTACGACGTCCACCAGAACGCCCACCAGGGCAAGGTCGGCGTGCTCGCGCTGGCTCCCGAGGAGGGTCTCGGTGTGACGAACCCCGAGAAGCGCGCCCAGCACCTCGAGGGCATCAACCGCTTCCGCGGGGTCTGACCGGCTCCCCGGCCGGGCGGGCCCTCCCCGCCCGGTCGGGTGACGACGTTCACGCCGGGGAGCGCGTCACGCTCCGCGAGCGCCATCGCCCGGTACGGTGACGGGCATGGTCGGAGAACCGGAGAACCCCACGTCCGACGCCGGTTACCAGCCCGGATCCGGCTTCCGGCTGGTCCGCCGCGGCTACGACCAGCAACAGGTGGACGGCCACCTCCACCGGTTGGACGCCGAGGTGCGGCTGCTCGCCGCGGACCGGGACGCCGCCGTCGGCCAGGCCGGCCTGCTCGGCCGCGAGCTCGACGAGGCGCGCGGGCGGGTCGAGTCGATGCGCCAGCAGGTGCGCAAGCTGGCCGGTCCGCCGGACAGCGTGCAGGGCATGAGCGAGCGGATGCGGTCCATGCTGCGGCTCGCGCAGGACGAGGTCGCCGAGACCCGGGCCACCGCGGACGCGGAGGTCGCCCGGCTCCGCGCCGAGTGCGACCAGGAGCTCGCCACCCGCCGCGCCGACACGGAGCGGGAGCGCGAGTCCGCGCTCGCCTCGGCCCGCAACGAGGCCGACCGGCGGATCGCGCAGGCCAAGGCGCTGCAGGCGCAGGCCGCGCAGGACAAGCTCGCCGCCGACGAGGAGATCCGCACCCGCCGCGCCGAGGCGGACGCCGAGATCACCCGGCTGCACGCGGAGGCCGACACCCGCCGCGGGCAGGTCGAGGAGGACTTCCGCCTCGCGATGGACCAGCGCCGGGGCGACGCCCTCGCCGCGCTGACCACCGAGCGGGAGACCGCGGACCGCGAGATCACCCGCCGCCGCGCCGAGACGGACGAGTACGCCCACCGCACCACCGCGGCCGCGGACGAGCAGGCCCGCGCCACGGTCGCCGGCGCCCGCACCGAGGCCGCTGCCCTGGTCGCGGAGGCGCAGCAGAAGGTCGACGCCCTCACCGCCCTGCGCTCCCGCCTCGCCGAGCAGCTCACCCACGCCGCCGCAGCCCTGCGGACCGACCTGCACACCCTCGCACCCCTCCCCGAGGAGACGGCAGCCGAGCAGACCGCAGCCGAGAAGGCGCCGGCACCGGCCGACAGGACCCCGGGAGCAGCCGCGACGACCGGCGGAGCCGGCCCGGCGGTCCCCACCCAGGCGACCACCACCCCGTCACCGGGCCTCCGCCCGACGGACCCCACCCCGACCTCCCGCTCCCCCCGCTCCAGCCCCGAGCGCCAGGCGGCCGCCCGGGCCCGCGCCTGACCGAC
>NZ_BAAAQK010000018.1:324157-578599 GCF_039531635.1 Pseudonocardia ailaonensis
TGAAACACACGTTCACGACGCGACGTGGTCCGGCCGGACCACGTCGCAGATGTGTGTTTCGGCCTACGGAAAGTGCCGACTCGCGGGTGGGTCAGAAGTCCATGGCGGGCGGTTCGGCGGTGGCCTTCTCGGGGCCGTCCGCGATCACCGCCTCCGTGGTCAGGAACAGCGCCGCGATCGAGGCGGCGTTCTGCAGGGCGGAGCGGGTGACCTTGGCCGGGTCGATGATGCCCGCGTCCACCAGGTCGACGTAGGTGCCGGTCGCGGCGTCGAGGCCATGGCCCGCGGGCAGCCCCCGCACCCGCTCGGCGACCACCCCGCCCTCCAGCCCGGCGTTGACCGCGATCTGCTTGAGCGGTGCCTCGCACGCGACCCGCACGAGCGCGGCACCGGTGGCCTCGTCCCCGGTCAGCCCCAGGTCGTCGAGCGAGGCGGCGGCCTGGATCAGCGCCACCCCGCCGCCGGCCACGATTCCCTCCTCGACGGCGGCCTTGGCGTTGCGCACGGCGTCCTCGATCCGGTGCTTGCGCTCCTTGAGCTCCACCTCGGTGGCCGCGCCCGCCTTGATCACCGCGACGCCGCCGGCCAGCTTGGCGAGCCGTTCCTGCAGCTTCTCGCGATCGTAGTCGGAGTCGGCCCGCTCGATCTCCGCCCGGATCTGCGCCACGCGCCCGGCGATCTGCTCGGGCGATCCGGCCCCGTCGACGATCGTCGACTCGTCCTTGGTGACGACGACCTTCCGCGCCCGCCCGAGCAGCGGCAGGTCCGCGGCCTCGACGGTCAGCCCGACCTTCTCCGAGACCACCTCGCCGCCGGTGAGGACGGCCATGTCCGCGAGCATCGCCTCCCTCCGGTCGCCGAAGCCCGGCGCCTTCACCGCGACCGAGGAGAACACCCCCTTCAGCTTGTTGACCAGCAGCGTCGCGAGCGCCTCGCCTTCGACGTCCTCGGCGACGACCACCAGCGGGCGGCCGGTCTGCATCACCTTCTCCAGCACCGGGACCAGCGCCGCGACCGAGGAGATCTTCGCGGCGACGAACAGCAGGTACGGATCGTCGAGCTCGACCTCCATCCGCTGCGTGTCGGTGACGAAGTGCGGCGCCAGGTACCCCTTGTCGAACCGCATGCCCTCGGTGTGCTCCAGCTCGAGGCCGAAGGTCTGCGACTCCTCGACCGTGATCACGCCCTCCTTGCCGACCTTGTCCATCGCCTCGGCGATGAGCGCGCCGATCTGCGGGTCCGCCGCGGAAATCGACGCCGTGGCCGCGATCTGCTCCCGGGTCTCCACCTCCCGGGCCGAGGCGAGCAGCCGGGCGGCCACGGCGGCGACGGCCTGCTCGATGCCGCGCTTGAGCGCGAGCGGGTTCGCGCCCGCCGCCACGTTGCGAAGGCCCTCACGGACCAGTGCCTGGGCCAGCACCGTTGCGGTCGTCGTACCGTCGCCTGCCACGTCGTCCGTCTTCTTCGCGACCTCCTTGACCAGCTCGGCGCCGATCCGCTCCCACGGATCGGACAGCTCGATCTCCTTCGCGATCGACACACCGTCGTTGGTGATGGTCGGCGCGCCCCACTTCTTCTCCAGGACGACGTTGCGCCCGCGCGGACCGAGCGTCACCTTCACGGCGTCGGCCAGGGTGTTCATGCCGCGCTCGAGCCCGCGGCGGGCGTCCTCGTCGAATGCGATCTGCTTAGCCATGCGACGCACGGTACACAAACTTGCGTGCACGCATCTATGCGTTCGCGCACTTTTCTCGTAGGCTCGGGTCCATGACCGGACGACGGGAACAGAAGAAGCAGGCCACGCGCGAGGCGCTGAGCGCGGCGGCACTGCGGCTCGCGCTGGACCAGGGGGTGGCGAACGTGCGCGTCGAGGAGATCGCGGACTCGGCGGGGGTGGCCCCGCGGACCTACAACAACTACTTCGCCAGCCGCGAGCAGGCCGTCGCGGCGGCGATCGCGGCCGAGCGGGCACTGCGCGTGGGGGCCGCCCTGCGCGGGCGGCCGGACGGGGAGGAGCTCGCCGCGGCCGTCACCGCCGCGGTGGTCACGCAGTACGTCGACCACGAGCCGGACCAGCGGGTCCTCGCGCTGCTCGCCGGTAGCGACGCCATCCGGGCGGAGTACCTCGACGCCGTCGCGGGTTTCGCCCAGCCGCTCACCGCCGCGCTGGCCGACCGGGCGGGCACGGACCCCGCCGACATCGCGCCCGAGGTGCTCGCGGCGGCGGTCGCCGCCGCGTGCCGGGTCGCGGTGTCCCGCTGGCTCGACCACACCCCGCGGGGCGGCGGCCTGGTGGCGGTCACCGGCCGGCCGCTCGAGGAGCTGCTCCGCGAGGCGCTCGCCCCGCTGGAGCCGGCGCTCACCAGGTGGGCAGGGACGTCGGGTACAGCGTCGTGACGATCTTGCCCCAGAGCTCCATCGCCGGGACCTGCTCGCCGTCCGCGGCGTTGACCATCACGACCACGGAGGCCTTCGCCGACGACAGATAGGTCACGACGTCGCTGTAGCCGAAGATCGACCCGTTGTGGCCGACCCAGTCGCCGAGCTGCGTGATCCCGAGGCCGTACTGGAAACGGACGCCGGTGTCGTTCAGCGGGCCCCAGGTCAGGCGCTCCCGGAAGGTCGCGGGCGACAGCCCCGCACCGGTGCCGAGCTGCGACGCGTACCGCAGCATGTCCGGCACCGTCGAGACGACCGCGCCGGCCGTGTACGGGTAGATCATGTTCGAGCGGGTGACGTCGCGGTCCGGCCCCGGGTCGGTGGGCAGCAGGTAGCCGTGGACGTAGGGCTTCGGCATGTCCGGCGTGGTCGGGAAGCTGGTGGAGGTCAGGCCGCTGCGGCGGGCGAGCCGCTCGATCGTGCGCGGCGCGGGCTCACCGGTCACCTTCTCCATGATCAGGCCCAGGAGCAGGTAGTTCGTGTTCGAGTAATGCGTGACCGTGTCCGGCGCGGCGAGCGGCGCGTGGTCCCGGATGACCTTCAGCGCGGTGTCGTTCGTGTAGCCGGGCAGCAGCGGGTCCTGCTGGTACGGGCCGTAGATCGACGGGTCGTCGGCGTAGTCGTAGAGACCGCTGCGCATGGCGAGCAGGTCGCGGACGGTGATCCGGTCGCCGTTCGGGATGCCGCGGACGTACCTCGACAGCCGGTCGTCGAGGGAGAGCCGGTGCCGGTCCACGAGCTGCAGGACGGCGGTCGCGGTGAACGTCTTGGTGACGCTCGCGATGCGGTAGTGCAGGTCGGGCGTCATCGGGGTGCCCTTGCGGTCCGACGTGCCGTACCCCGCCAGCAGGTTCCCGTTGACCGGGTCGCTGATCCCGACGATCACGCCGGTGACGCCGTTGCCGATGGCGGCCTTCGCGAGGGCGTCGATCCGGCTGCGCAGCGCCGGATCCATCGTGCCCGGTGCGGGCCGCTGCAGGGAGGTGGCGGAGGCCGGGGCGGTGCCGAGGAGCACCGCGCCCACGGCGACCAGCGCGGACAGGACGAGCTTCACACGCACAAGGGCCCCCAGCGAACAGCTCCGCCGATCAACTCCGACGACCACCGACTCGGCCGCGGGGACGCCGCCGTTACCCCGTTCCGGCGAGAACCGGTTCCGGACGAACCGGACCGGGATGCTTGCGCACGGAGAGCAGCACCACCCCGGTGGCCGTGACCAGCGCCCCGACGACCCCGAACACGAGTGCGAGCGGGGTGGCACCGAACGGCTCGCCGAGGACGAGGACGCCCATCGCCCCGGCCGTGACCGGGTCCATCAGGGTGAGCACCGCGAGGGGGGCACCGAGGCCGCCGTCGCGGTAGGCGTGCTGGGCCAGCAGCGTGCCGAGCAGCGCGGCGACGATCATCACGCCGAGCCGGATCGGCCCGAAGTGTCCGAGGAAGAGAGTCTTGGCCGTGGTCGAGGCGACGCCGAAGCACATCGCCGCGCCGAGGGCGTAGCAGATGACCTCGGCGCGCGGCCGGCTGCGGCCGAGGATCACCGCGGCGAGCGTGGCCAGCACGACCAGCCCGGCGACGATCGCGGTGACGGGGACGAACCCCAGCGCGTCCTCGGTCGGGTGGAGTGGGCCGCCCGCGTGGTGCGGCACGGCCGCCAGCACGGCGGGCAGGCCGAGGACCACGCACGCCGCCCCGATCCAGGACCGCCGGCCGACGGGCGTCCGGTGCACCCGGGAGCCGATCACCAGCGCGATCGCGAGGCAGGACACCCCCAGCGGCTGGACGACGACGAGCGGCCCCGCGGCCAGCGCGCACAGGTGCAGCGACGCCCCGACGAGGGTGGCGAGCACCGCGGCCCACCAGCCCCGGCGCCGGGCGAGCCGACCCAGGAGCGCGAGCCCGCCCGCGTCCTCCTGCTTCGACGCCTCCCGCTCCTGCAGCACCGCCGAGATCGCGTAGAACAACGCCGACGCGAGGGCGAGACAGATGGCGGCCGGGATCACAGGACCACGCTAGCCCGACGGAGGGGGTGTTCCACGGCCGCGCCCCTCCCACTTCGCCAAAAGCGATGATCCCGGGCCTAATGTCCTGTTCCATGACCGGCTACTCCGGCACTCCCCTGGCGAAGAAGCTCGGCATCCGGGCGGGCTTCGCGCTCATCGGCGCTCCCTCCGGCTGGGAGATCCCGGACCTGCCACCGGAGGCCGAGCCGGCCGAGGCCACGGACGCCGGGGTGGTGGTCGCCTTCTGCCCGGACCGCGCGGCCCTCGCCGGGGTCCTCGACGACCTCGCCGCCGCGGTCTTCCCCGATCGCGCCCTCTGGATCGCCTGGCCCCGCAAGGCCGGCGGCCACATCAGCGACCTGGACGAGAACGGGATCCGGGAACACGCCCTGCCGGTGGGCCTGGTCGACGTCAAGGTCGCTGCGCTCGACCAGGACTGGTCCGGCCTGAAACTCGTGTGGCGCAAAGAGCTCCGAGTGGTTGCGGCCACACGGAAGGCGTGACCGGGGTGCCGTCGGGGCGTTGGGTCCGTATGACGCGTCCTGTCGCCGGAGTCGGTTTCGCCCTGCTCACGGTCCTCCTGCTCGCCGGCTGCGGCGGCACCGCCTCCCCGGCCACCACGTCGACGACGGCGGTGGCCACCCCGCCCGTGACGACCGCCACCAAGCCCTCCGCGGCCGCGGGAGCGACCAGCTGGACGATGCCGAACCTGGTCGGGTCGAACCTCCAGGACGCGCAGAACGCGATCCAGCACCTGACCGGCTTCGCCATCTCCCTCACGCACTCCCACGACGCCACCGGCCGCGGCCGCCACCAGGTCCTCGACCGGAACTGGAAGGTGTGCGACCAGAACGTGCCCGCCGGCCGGACGATCACGACGGGGACGTCGATCGACTTCGGCGCGGTCCAGCTCGACGAGACCTGCCGAACGTCGTGAGTGCGGATAGTCGCTCCGGCGACTATCCGCCCTCACGGGGTGGGGTCAGCGGCGGCGGAGGGTGTCGAGGCTGTAGCGGCCCCCGCCGAAGGCGCAGAGCAGCAGGAAGATCCAGCTGTAGAGGGCGGCGGGCTCGCCCAGGTTGAGCAGCGGGTTCCAGCCCGCCGGGGCGTGCATCAGGAAGTAGGCGCCCGCCATCAGGCCGGAGAGCAGGAAGCCGGCGATCCGGGTGCAGAGGCCCACCGCGACGAGCACCGCGCCGGCCACCTGGAGCACGCTCACCCACCAGTACGCGGACCCCACCGGGAGCCCGGCACCGTGGCCGTCGACCCCGCCGAAGGCACCGAAGCCCATGACGGCGTGCAGCAGGTACAGGAACCCGACGACGACGCGGAACGCCAGCAGCACCACGTCCGGTGCGGCTCGACGAGCGGTGGCGGTGGTATCGGTACGGATGTCCAGTGCGGTCATGTCTGCCTCCCCGTGGGCGGAACATCGTCTCGGGAAGGTGGACCGGGCGGGAGCCCGGAAGTCATCGGGCGGCGGGAGAATCGCAGGTCAGACGGCGTAGGGCTCGGACCGCCGGGGGATCCGCGAGCGAGCCGAGGCGCGTCCGGGCGAGGGTGCCGGCGCCGGCCGGGCCCGCCGGGACCCGACGAGCGCGAGCCCCGCCCGCAGGGCGCTGGCGGCGTCGAACGTGGCGTCGTGCGCGGCGCGGCTGATCGCCGTGAAGGTGGCGTAGCCGTGGATCAGCCCCGCGAACCGGCGGGCGACGACCGGCACCCCGCACTCGCGCAAACGCTCGGCCAGCTCCTCGCCCTCGTCCCGCAGCGGGTCGAAGCCGGCGGTGGCCAGGTAGACGGGCGGCATGGCGGAGAGGTCCTCGGCACGCAGGATGGCGCCGCGGGCGTCGTCCGTGGGCACGCCCTCGGGCAGGTACATCGACTCCAGCTCGAGCAGGTACTCCGCGGTGATCCCGAACCCGGTGCCGAACGTGACGCGCGATCCCCCGCGGCGCTCGGCGTCCGTGGCCGGGTAGAGGGCCACGACGAAGGCCGGCGGCTGCTCGGTGGCCTCGTGCGCCACGACGAGGGCGAGATTGGCCCCCGCGCTGTCCCCGCCGACCGCGACCAGGCCCGGATCGGCGCCGAGGCCCTCGGCGTGCGCGCGGGCGTAGCGGTAGGCGGCGATGGCGTCGTCGAGCGCGGCAGGGTAGGGGTGTTCGGGGGCGAGCCGGTACTCCACCGAGAGCACCCGCACGCCCGCCTGCGCGGCGAGCAGCCGGCACAGCGGGTCGGCCGAGGCGATGCTGCCGAGCACGAACCCGCCGCCGTGGAAGTAGACGAGCAGGCCGGACGGCCCGTCCAGGCCCGGCGGGACGTACAGCCGGGCGGGGATCGCCCCGTCCGCGCCGGGCACGGTCAGGTCGCGGACCACGACGTCGTCGAACAGGCCCTCGGCCACCAGCTCGGCGGCGACGTCCGCCTGCCGGCGCTGCTCGTCGAGCGCGGCCTGGCCGACGGGCGCGGCCCGGGAGAGGAGCTCGCCGGCCCGGTTCAGCAGCTGGAGGTCCAGATCGAGCAGCTGCCCGTCGAGGCGCACCGCGCGCCCCGCGAGCAGGCGTTTGACCGGCCTCGGGAGGCCGAAGAGAGCCCGGAGCGCGAGCCGGAGGAGCCGGACCCGCAGGGAGCGCGCGATCACTCCCCCAGGTTACGCCCGAGTAGCTTTCACGAGAATGTGTAGCGCAACACCGGGAGCATGGCGTCCGGATCGGTGCGCGACTCCCCGTCCGCGACGCAGGCCGCGAGCTCCTTCCCCAGCCCCGCCGCGTCGATCCCGGAACCGATCAGCACCAGGCTCGTGCGCCGCGGCTCCCCAGCCGGCCAGCGCGTCTTCCGGAACCGGACGTACCGGCCCACCGTGTGCAGCACGTACCGCTCGCGATGCCCGGGCACCCCGAACGCGACGATCCCCTTGACCCGGTAGACCCCCGCCGGGCGCCCGTCGAGCAGGTCGCGCAGCCGCTGGGGGTCCATCGGCTCGTCGGAGGTGAAGGACACGCTGTCGTAGGCGGCGTGCAGATGGTCCGCGTGGTCGGTTCGCTCGCCCAACATCAGCTGCCGCCCCGGAACGACCTCGATGTCGAAGAGCAGCCGCGGATCGACGTCCCCGTGGGTGGCCGGCACGATCGGCGCCGTCGCGTTGGCCTCCCGCAGCAGCCGCCGCACCCGCCAGACCTTGCCCGGGTCGACCCGGTCCACCTTGTTCAGCACGAGCAGGTCGGCGAGACCCACGTGCTTCTCCAGCTGCGGGTGCCGGCGCGAGGTGGCCTCGTACTCGGCGGCGTCGATGACCTCGATCAGCCCGCCGAACACCAGGTGCGGGTTCGCGGCCTCGAGCACGAGCTGGACGAGCGTGCCCGGCTCGGCGATCCCGCTGGCCTCGATGACGATGACGTCGAGCTCGTCGCGGCGCCGCGACAGCCGCTCCAGCAGCGGCGCGACGCCCTCCTCGCCGACCGCGCAGCAGAGGCAGCCGTTGCCGAGCGACACCATCGCGTCCGCGCCACCGACCAGCATCGCGTCGATCCCGACGGCGCCGAAGTCGTTGACCACCACGCCGATCCGGGCGTCGAGGGAGTTGCCGAGGAGATGGTTGAGCAGCGTCGTCTTGCCGGAGCCGAGGAACCCGGCGACGACGACCACCGGGATCCTCCGCACCGCCTTAGAACTACCAGGCGGGACCGCTGCGGCAGGATGGGGGCATGGCACAGGTGACCGCGACCGCCGAACGTATCGTCCCCGCACCCGTCGACAAGGTCCTCGGGGCCGTCGCCGACTACGCGCAGACCCGTCCCAGGATCCTCACCGAGCAGTACAGCGACTACGCCGTGCTCTCCGGGGGGCAGGGCGAGGGCACCTCGGCCACGTGGAAGCTCGCCGCGACCTCGAAGCGCACCCGGCACGTGAAGGCCGACATCACCCAGCCGACCCCGGACACCGTCGTCGAGTCCGACGAGAACTCCTCCATGGTGACGACGTGGCGGGTCACCCCGGCCGGCGAGGGCGCCAGCACCGTCTCGATCACCACCACATGGAACGGCGCGGGCGGCATCGGGGGTTTCTTCGAGCGCACCTTCGCGCCGAAGGGGCTGGCCCGGATCCACAGCGGCGTGCTCGACAAGCTGGAGAGCGTGGTCCGTGGCTGAGTCCGTGGGTGACGGGGTGATCGCCGTCGCCGGCGAGGCACTGGTCGACGTCGTCCCCGCACCCGCCGAGGGCTACTTCGAGTTCGCGCCCGGGGGCAGCCCCGCCAACGTCGCCGTCGGGCTGGCCCGGCTCGGCGTTCCCGCGCGGATGCTCGCGCGGCTGGGCACGGACCTCCTCGGCCGCCGGCTGCGCGCCCACCTCGCGGACAACGGCGTCGACCTGACCCACGTGGTCGAGGCGACCGAGCAGTCGTCGCTCGCCCTGGTCGAGGTCGACGCGGCGGGGGTGGCGGACTACGACTTCCGGATCGACGGCACCGCGGACTGGCAGTGGACGGCGGCCGAGCTGGCCGGGGCGCTGGACGGCCCGGTCGTCGCCGTCCACTCGGGATCGCTGGCGCTCACCCAGGAGCCCGGGGCGGCCGCGCTGCGGGGTCTGCTGCGGTCGGCCACCGGCAGCGCGACGGTGAGCTACGACCCGAACTGCCGGCCGCGCCTGATGGGCTCCGCGGCCGACGTACTGCGCGGCGTGTACGAGATGCTCGAGGTCGCGGACGTCGTCAAGGTCGGGGACGAGGACCTGCGCTGGCTGCTGCCGGACCGGGAACCCGGCGAGGTGCTCGACGACTGGTCGTCCCGCGGGCCCGCGCTGGTCGCGATCACCCTCGGCGCCGAGGGCGTCATCGCCGCCACGGGCGCCGGGTTGCGGACCAGCCAGCCGGGGCGCGCGGTCGAGGTGATCGACACCGTCGGCGCCGGGGACAGCTTCTCCGCCGCGCTCCTCGCCGGTCTGCACTCGCGCGGCCTGCTCGGCGCGGCCAGCCGGAAGGCGTTGCGGGACATCGAGGCCCTCGTGCTCGACGAGGTGCTCGAGGAGGCCGTGACCGCCTCGGCGATCACGTGCTCGCGGCGGGGGGCGCAACCGCCCACCGCCGCGGACCTGCGGGACCTGCTCGGCTGAACGCCTCCCGTGGACGGCTCCTCCCGCGGACGGCTCCTCCCGTGGACGGCGACGAGGGCTCCCCAGTCATCGCCGCCGTCCACGAGGCCGCGGGCAGCGGGACGGCCCCAGTTCCTTAACGCCCCGCTGCCCACGAGTCCGTGGGGACTCAGGTCGTGCTGCCCGCCGTCCCCGCGCCGGACGCGGCAGGAGTGGACGCGGACGGGGTGGACGCGGACGGGCCCGTGGCCGGGACCGAGCCGGTCGGCGGGGTGACCGCGGGGTCCGGCGCCGGGTCGGAGCCGGCCGTCGCACCCTGGTCGCTCCCCGTCGCGGGTGCCGCCGGGTCGGCGGCAGGCGCGGTCGGGTCGGCGGGCGCCACCGGGTCAGTGGCCGTGGCCGGAGTCGGGGCCGGGTCCTGGATCTGGTCCAGCGGTCGCGGCGCGCGGTCCGGGTGGAGCTGCGACTGGCCGGTCGCCGGCTCGCCCGGGCCGAGGGACAGCTGCGCGGGCTCGCTCTCCGGCAGCGCCCACTGCTTGGCCCAGTCCATGTGCATCGCCGTGGGACCGCCCGCGGGTCGGAAGTAGTCGAGCTGCATGGTCATGTTCATCGCGCCGGGCGGGAAGTGGCTGGTGTCGGTGGAGGAGAACCACTCCTTGCCGTTGACGAACCCGGTGATCTTCTCCGGCGTCCACTCCAGCGCGTAGGCGGTCCACTCGGTGGAGTCCTGCTTCACCGAGCCGTACTCCTGGTCGTTGTTCGCGCCGTAGTGCAGGAAGAAGCTGGTCTCCTGCCGGTCGTCGGACATGATCTCCATCCAGTCGACCTCGCCGCCGACCGGCCAGTCCTCCTTGACCGGCCAGAGCAGGAAGAGCGCGTTGTAGCCGCCCGCGCCGGGATCGGCCTTCACGCAGCCCTCCCAGCGGCCGTACTTCTGGCCGGGGTGCCAGCTGATCGCGCCGGTGTTGCCCTCCTCGTCGCCCGAGATCGTGACCGCCCCGTCCTCGACCGTGACCGCGTCGGGCGAGCGGGTGCCGTCCTCCATGTGTCCCGGTTCGGGACCGTAGGCGTGCCAGTCGGGCGGGAGGGTGGTGCCGTCGAAGTCGGACTCACGGGTCGGCGGGCCCCATTTCAGCGAGTCGCCCGCGGTGGTGTCGCAGTGCGACTCCGTCTGTCCCGCAACGGCTTTCCCGGCCACGGCCTGACCTCCACCGGCCTGCGCCGCGCCGGCCCGGGCCGGCTGACCCGCACCTGCCTGCACCGGGGCGGTCTGGGTGCCGGGGGCGCTCCCGGTGGCCGCGAAGGCGGGGGTGGCGGTGAGCGCGACGAGCGCGCAGCCGCTCACCGCGACGGCCAGCGTTCGCGACAGAACGGTCTTTCGCATCGTTCGCACCTCTCGTCACATCAGCCTCAGGACTGCGCTCATTTCACCGCAGATCGTGAGCAATGCGAGCGCTGCCACCCCAACGAGTGGCCCCCGAACGTGCCGGAACCTGACGGAGACGGGTCACGCCGTCACGGCTCGTGACCACTTTCCGACTACGAGACGTGACAGCCACCGTGCCGGCCGGGAGACTGGGCCCGTGTCCCGACCCGCGCTCGCCACCGCCCACGACCTGGCTCCCCACCCCGAGGGCGGCTGGTACCGGCGCACCTGGACCTCCCCAGTCACGGTCGAGACCGACCACGGACCGCGACCGACCGCGACGGCGATCCTGTACCTGCTCGACGCGGAGTCACGATGGCACCGGGTTCGCTCGGCGGAGCTGTGGCTGTGGCACTCCGGCTCCCCGGTCGCGCTCCGCACCGGCGGGACGGGCCCCGCCCCCGCCGGCCCCCTGGAACGGTTCCTCGGCCCGGAGCTCCCCCAGATCGAGGTCCCCGCGCACCACTGGCAGGCCGCAACCCTCCTGGGTCCCGAACCCGCCCTGGTCTCCTGCGTGGTCTCCCCCGGCTTCGACTTCGCCGATTTCGAGCTCGCCTGAGCCGAGCGCGCCCGTCGTGATCGACCTCTGTGTCCGCCCAGCCGCCGTTCCCGGCGGCGTTCGGACACAGAGGTCGATCACCGACGTCCCTTTTGCCGCTTTCCTCGGGCCACTACGGTCGAGCCCATGACCGTCGACCCCGTACCCGAGGACCTCGACGACCGCCGCCGCGCCGCCCAGCAGCAGCTGGAACGCGCCGTGGGCGAGGGCCGCCTGACCCTCGACGAGTTCACCGACCGGGCCGGCACCGTCTGGGCCGCGGGATCGGGCGCCGAGATCGAGCGCACCCTCTCCGACCTGCCCGTCCCGGTCGTGGGCGGCACGCAGCCGGGCCGCTCCACGCTCATCGGCGTGATCGGCGACGTCACGCGCCGGGGCCGCTGGACCCTCCGCCGCCGCACCACGGCGGTCCTGCTCATCGGCGACGTCGACCTGGACCTGCGCACGGCCGTCGTCGAGCAGGGCGACGAGCCGGTGGTGATCGACACCTGGACGGTGATCGGCGACGTCACGGTCACCGTGCCGGACGGCGTGGAGGTCGAGACCGGCGGCTTCACCCTGCTCGGCGACCGCAAGCTCGACCTCGCGCCGGTCCCCCGGGTCCCCGGCACCCCCCTGGTCCGGGTCCGCGTCTGGTCCCTGATCGGCGACGTGTCGGTCCGAAGCGCCTGACCCGCCGCGCTGTCCCCCCGGCGCTGTCCCCCCGCCGCGTTATGGAGCCACAACTGTCGTTTTCGAGGCCCGGAACGACAGTTGTGGCTCCATAACGCCGGGTCAGGTGAGGAGGGACTCGGCCGCGCGGGTGTTGCGGACGCGGTCCGCGGGGACGCCGCACAGGGCGGCTCTCGTGCAGCCGTTGTCTAGCCAGTCCAGCTGGCCCGGGGCGTGGGCGTCCGTGTCGATCGTGAACTCGCAGCCCGCCTCCACCGCCAGGCGGAGCAGGCGTTTCGGCGGGTCCAGCCGCTCCGGCCGCGAGTTGATCTCCACCGCGGTGCCGTACTCGGCGCAGGCGGCGAACACCGCCTTCGCGTCGAACTCCGACTCCGGGCGCGACCGCTTGCCCGTGACCATCCGGCCCGTGCAGTGGCCGAGGACGTCGACGTGGGGGTTCGCGATCGCCGTCAGCATCCGCTCGGTCATCTCGGCGTGCGGCATCCGCAGCTTGGAGTGCACGCTCGCCACCACGACGTCGAGCTGCGAGAGCAGCTCCTCGTCCTGGTCCAGCGCGCCGTCGTCGAGGATGTCCACCTCGATGCCCGTGAGTACCCGGAAGCCCGTGAGCCCCTCGTTCAACGACGCGATCTGCTCCAGCTGCGCCCGCAGCCGTTCCGGTGACAACCCGTTGGCGACGGTCAGGCGCGGCGAGTGGTCCGTGATCACCAGGTACTCGTGGCCGAGGGTGATGGCGGTCTCGACCATCTCCCAGAGCGGGGAACCGCCGTCGGACTGGTCCGTGTGGCTGTGGCAGTCGCCGCGCAGCGCGGCCCGCAGGTCCGCCGCCTCCTGCCCGATCTCGACGCCCTCGGTCGCCTCGAGCCGCCGCAGGTAGACGGGCACCTCCCCGGCCAGGGACTCCTCGACGCAGCGCGCGGTGACCTCACCGACGCCCTTGACCTTCTTCAGGTCGAGCGTGGCGAGGTCCTTCCCGCGCCCCACCTCCGCACGCAGCGCGGCCGCGGCGGTGCGGAAGGCCCGGACCCGGTAGGTCGACTCATGGGCGCGTTCCAGCAGGAACGCGATCCGTCGCAGATCGGCCACCGGGTCTCTGACGTCCACGCCCCCATCCTGCCCCGTGAGTGGCGATAGTCGTCATAGCGACCATCAGCACTCACGAGTGCCGCTCACGGCGGGGTCAGAGTGCGGCGGAGATCCGGGCCGCCTCGGCGGAGATCCGGCCGTGCAGGAGGCCGAAGGTGAAGCCGTTCTCACCCTCCGCGTGGGCCCGGGCGCCGAGGTCCCGCAGCGCCCCGAGCGCGACGACGGCGTCCTGGTGGGCGCCGAGCTGCTTCTGCACCCTCTTGAGCCGGCCAGTCTTTCCGCCCGTCACCTCGAGCGCGTAGCGCAGCCGCTTGGCCGCCTTGCGGGCGTCGTGGATCCCCTCGCCCGATCGCGCGGCCCGCAGCCGCCGGTCGAAACGCCGGCGCGCCTTCCGCTCCAGGGCAGCGAGCCCGCCGCGCGCACGGGGGTTCGCGACCGGCGGGTCCTGCAGGAACCGCTCCAGCGCGCCGCGCAGCGCCGCGTACCGTGCCCCGTCGAGGGCCTCCAGCATCGCGGCCCGCGCCTCGGCCCGCGAGCGGGCGAAGTGCCGCGTGACCTGCGCCCGGACGGGCCCGAGCACCAGCTCCGGGGGCAGCCCGGCGATCTCGCGGCCGATCCGCTCCTCCAGCACCTCCAGGTCGCGGGAGGGGGCGAGCACCTGGCCGAGCCAGCGCAGCTCCGCGACCAGCCCGCCGGTCCGGACCGGGTCGAGGATCGGGCGGTAGGCCTGCAGGGCACTGCGGATCCGGCGGGCCGACACGCGCAGCTGGTGCACCGCGTCGTACTCGTCGCGGCGGGCCCGGATGTCCTCGGCGGCGAGGACGTCGACGTGGCGGGCCACGTAGGCCAGCACCGGACCGCCCGGGTGCTTCCTCCTCAGCGTCGCGCGCTCCGGGCGCGGCGCGGCGGCCTCCCGAAGGAGCCGGTCGAGCTCCGCCTCGGCGTCGCCGCCGGTGGGCGTCGCGCCGGTCTCGCCGAGCGCGTCCGCCAGGGCGCCGCCGAGGCCGGCGGGGGCCACGAGCGTGAGCCGGACGGCCGTCTCGGTCCAGTTCTCCAGGCGGGCCGCGGCCCCGAAGGTGGCGAGCTGGACCTCGTCGCGGGTCAGCGTCGCCGTCTCGCGTCGGCGGCCGTCGCGCAGTACCTGCTCGTGGCGGACCCGGCGGATCCGGCCCACGGGCCCCACCGGGGCTCCGCGCAGCACGCCGTGGACGACGTCGAGCAGCTCGGCGGGCAGGTCCGGGTCCACCCCGGGAGCAGGCCGCTCGAGCCGCTCGCCGTCGACGGCGTCGGGCAGGTCGAGGCGCCAGACCGCCCGCTCGTCCGTGCGGTGGATCGCGAGCACGATCCCGGAGGTGGCGAGCCGCAGGTCGGCGGTGTCGTACCGCTCGAGCTCGACGACCCGCGGCGCGGCGTCCTCGACGGTCGTGGCTCCCCGGATCCCGGTCAGGCGGGGCGCCCCCGCCTCGGCGGGTGCCCGGTAGGTCTCGGTGTTCTCGCGGACAGAGGTGTGAGTGGGGGCAGACATAGGGGGTGGGGTGCCCGCACCGGCGTGCCGTCAACCATCAGGGTGACAGGAGCTTCTTCTGCACCTTGCCCATCGCGTTGCGCGGCAACGACTCCACGAACCGGACCTCGCGCGGGCGCTTGTGCGGGGACAGCAGCGCCGCCACGTGGTCGATCAGCTCCTTCGGCTCCGGCGCCTCCCCCGCGGCGACCACGAAGGCGACGATCCGCTCACCGAGGTCCTCGTCCGGCGCCCCGATCACCGCGACCTCGGCCACCGCGGCGTGCTCCAGCAGGGCGTTCTCGATCTCGCCGGCGCCGATCTTGTAGCCGCCGGACTTGATGAGGTCCGTGGCCTGCCGGCCGACCAGCGCGAGCAGCCCGGACTCCGTCCAGCGGCCGATGTCGCCGGTGCGGAACCAGCCGTCCGCCGTCGCCGCGGCGGCCGTGGCCTCGGGCAGGTCGAGGTAGCCGGAGAACAGCTGCGGCCCGCGGACCTCGACGGAGCCGAGCCCGTCCCCGTCGGGCACCGGGACGAGCCGGACCTCGGTGTTCGCAAGCGGCCGCCCGACCGTCCCCACCTCGGGTTCCTCGTCCGCCCGCGCGGCGGTGAGGATGAGGGTCTCGGTGAGCCCGTAGCGCTCGCGGACGGCGAGCCCGGTCGTCTTCTCGATGCGCGCATGGTCGACGGCGGTGAGCGCGGCCGAGCCGGAGATCAGGAGCCGGGCCTGCCCGACGGCGCGGCCCGCCTCGGCGTCGGCCTCGAAGTCCGCGGCCAGGCGGTGGTAGTGCGTCGGCACCCCGAAGACCATGGTCGCGCCGCCGGTGACCGCCGCGGCCAGCCGTGCGCCGTCGATCCCGCCGAGGTGCAGCAGCGAGCCGCCGCGGCGCAGCGGGCCGATCGTGCCCAGCACCAGACCATGCACGTGGAAGATCGGCAGCGCGTGCGTGAGCCGGTCCGCGCCCGTCCACGCCCACGCGTCCGCGAGCGCGTCGAGGTCCGCGGCCAGCGCACCGCGCGAGAGCACCGCGCCCTTGGGCGGCCCGGTCGTCCCCGAGGTGTAGACGACCAGGGCCGGCGCCGCGTCGTCCGGCTCGGCCGGAAATCCTTGCGGCACAGGACGATCCGTGACATCGACGTCGAGACGCGGCAGCCCGCCGATCTCCGCCGGCAGGTCGGTCCCCGGTGCCGCGAGCACCACCTCCGGGCCCGAGTTGGCGACGATGTGCGCCAGCTCCTTGGAACCCGCCTTCGGGTTCACCGGCACGACCGGCACCCCCGCCATCAGCCCGGCGACGATCCCGGTGGCGGCGGCGAGCGTCGGCTGCGCCCACACCGCCACCCGGGTGCGCCCGGCGATCCGTGCGCCCAGGTCCGCCGCCAGGGCGGCGAGCTCGCGATAGGTCACCGCACCGTCGGGGAACTCCAGCGCGGGGGCGTCGGTCGGCGAGTGGAGGGCGGGCAGCAGCATTCAGAGCACCTTGCCGGGGTTGAGGATGTCGTCGGGGTCGAGTGCGGACTTGATCGCCTTCTGCAGCGCCAGCGATCCGGGATCGAGCTCGCGGCGCATGCCCGCGCGCTTGAGCAGCCCCACGCCGTGCTCGCCGGTCACGGTGCCGCCCAGCTCGATGGCGGCGTCGACGATGTCGTCGAAGGCCCGTTGCGCGCGCTCGCGGGCGGCGTCGTCGCCCTGCGGCACCATGATCAACGGGTGCAGGTTGCCGTCGCCGACGTGCGCGACGTTGGCGACGAGGGTGTCGCGGCGCGCCGCGATCTCCTGGATCCGGCCGAGCATCTCGGCGACCCTGGTGCGCGGCACGCACACGTCCTCGGTGAGCAGGGCGTCGCCGCGCTGCTCGAAGGCCGGGTAGGCGAGCCGGCGGGCGTCGAACAGCGCGTCCGCCTCGACGGGATCGGTGGACATCAGGGTGTCCCTGGCGCCGTGGGCCTCGAAGGCGGCGAGGATCCCCCGCGCCTCGATCTCCGCGGCGGGCTCGGGCAGGTCCGTCTGGGCCAGCAGCAACGCGGCCGCGTCCTCGGGCAGCCCGGCGTTGCGCCACTCGTTCACCGCGTGCAGGCAGTGGTGGTCCACCAGCTCGAAGATCGACGGCTGCAGGCCGGCGGCCGTCACGGCGGCGACCGCGGCCCCGCAGTCCGTGAGCGTGTCGAAGAAGCCGACGACGGTGCGCGGCGGGGTCGTGCGCAGGGGCCGCAGCCGCACGGTGATCTCCGTGATCACGGCCAGGGTGCCCTCGGAGCCGACCATCAGCGCCGCCAGGTCGTACCCGGTGACCCCCTTGGCGGTCCGCCGTCCGACCCGGACGATCTCCCCCGCCGCCGTCACGATCTCCAGCGCGAGCACGTAGTCCTTGGTCACGCCGTACTTCACGCAGCACAGGCCGCCGGCGTTGGTCGCGACGTTGCCGCCGATCGTCGACCACGGCGCGCTCGCCGGGTCCGGCGGGTACCAGAGGTCCTGCGCGGCGGCCGCCGCGCGCAGGTCGTCGTTCACCACCCCGGGCTGGACGACGGCGAGCCGCTCCCCGCCGTCGATCTCCAGGATCTCGCGCATGCGCTCCAGCGACAGCACGATCCCACCGTCGACGGCGTTCGCGCCACCGGAGAGCCCCGTCCCCGCCCCGCGCGGCACCACCGGGACCCGGTGCCGGGCCGAGGCTCGCACCACCGCCGCGACCTCGGCGGTCGACCGCGGCCGGACGACGGCGAGCGGCGATCCGTGCTCGGCCCACTCCGCCTCGTCGTGGAAGTAGGGACGGGCGGTGTCGGCGTCGGTCAGCACCCGGTCCGCCGGGAGCGCCGCCGCCAGCTCCGCCAGGAGCGCCCGCCCCGCGTCGTCCGGCTCCGCCATGCGTACCGCGGAGGTGCGGTCCCAGCCGAACGGCCGCGCCGCCGTCGGTGTCTCGCTCATGGGTCGACGGTAGCGCCCCGCTCGCTCGTGACGAGCCTCCGGGACACCTCGCGGCCGAGGAGCGTGCCGGAACGCCAGGCGGTCTCGATCCGCGAGCTGCCCCAGCCGTCGCCGGCCAGCCCGATGCCGTCCGCACCCAGGTGGAAGGCGACGTCGCGGTCCAGCTCCGGGGCGGCGTAGCGCCAGCGGTGGGCCGCGGTCCACAGCGGCGCGTCCTCCAGGCCGAGCAGCTCGCGCACGGCCGCCACGACCTGCGGGATCGCCGCGTCCGGGTCGCCGTCGTGGGCGCGGGCGACCTCGGGGGTCGTGTGCGCCACCAGGACCGGGACGCCGTCGCCGCGGCGGACCCCGTCGTCCGCGAGCAGGGTGAGCACCGGATGGTCGTTGACGAAGGCCGCGGACAGCTCCGGCCAGGCGCGGCGCGGGTAGCCCGCGGCGACGGTCAGCACCGGCCGCCACGGCCGCCCGGACGTGAGCGCGACGGCCCCCAGGCCGGGCGCCAGCACGCGCAGCGCCTGCGGGTCCGGCATCGCGAGGACGACGACGTCCGCGGGCTCGCCGTCGACCGTCGGCCCGGCGCCGACTCGCGTGACCTCGTGGTCGAGCCGCACGTCCAGCCCCTCGGCGAGCGCCGCGACCAGGCTCCGCAGCCCGCCCGGGGCGGCCCAGCGCATCGGGCCGGGCGAGCGGGTGCGTTCGCCCTTGCCGAGCACCGCGAGCTCGGCGGTCCAGGGCCGGGCCAGCCCCGCGGACCGCCACCCGGCCACGACCTCGGCGAACTCCGGGTCCCGCACGGTGAAGTACGCGGCGCCCATGTCGACGGGCCGCCCCGCGTGCTTGCTGCTGGCCATCCGCCCGCCCACCGAGTGGGCCCGGTCGAACACGGTCACGGGCAGCCCGGCGCGCGCGACCTCCCGGGCGCACGCCACGCCCGACAGCCCCGCCCCGACCACCACGACGCCCATGACCCGCGCAGCCTAGAACCGCCACACCCGAACCGCCGAACCCCCTCCCGCGAGTCGGCACTTCTCGCAGGCCGAAACACACGTCCACGACGTCGTGAACGTGTGTCTCGGGCTACCGAAAGTGCCGACTCGCGGGGGTCAGTAGCGGTTCTCGGCGGCGTCCTCGGCGAGCATCGCGTCGATGTCCGCGGCGGGGACGTCCAGGGACCTCATCGCCTTGGCCATGGCGCCCTGGCTGGGCACCGCCTTCGGGTCCGGCCAGGACTCCGGCTCCCACAGCCCCGCGCGCAGGAAGGCCTTGGCGCAGTGCAGGAACAGCTCCTCGACGGTGACGACGACCGCGAGCGCCGGCCGGGTGCCCTGCACCTCGAGCCGGTCGAACCACGGCGCGTCCCGCACGATCCGGGCGGTCCCGTTGACCCGCACCGTGTCCGGCCGCCCCGGGATCACGAACAGGAGCCCGACGTGCGGGTTCTCGAGGATGTTGCGGATCCCGTCGAGCCGCCGGTTGCCCCGGCGGTCCGCGATCACCAGGGTGTGCTCGTCGAGCACCAGGACGCTGCCCGCGGGGTCGCCGCGGGGTGTGACGTCGCAGGTGCCGTCCGGCGCCGACGTGGCCAGGAGCACGAACGGGGAGGCCTCGACGAACGTCCGGGCGGACTCGTCGATGCACCCGATGTCCTTCTCCCACAGCGACACGTGCGGCTCGGGGACGAGCTCGCGCAGCTCCTCCAGGGTGCGGACGACGTCCACGGCTACCTCGCAATTGCCTGCGCCAGCTGGGGCGCGATCAGGTCCGCCGCGTACGGCAGGCTCAGCGGGCTGGAGAAGCCGAGGGCACCGGCGAACGGGGTCTCGAACCCACCGGGGTAGATCACGTGCCGGGCCTTGGTGGCCTTCATGTTCGCGAACACCGGATCGGCCGTGAACTGCTGCTCGGTCTGCCCCATCGCGACCACGACGTCCTTGTCGATCGGCTCGAGGTTCTCCGGGGACAGTGCCGCGGACGTCGGGACGGGCACGAAGCCGAGCCCGGCGAAGAGCTGGGTGCGCAGGTCGTCGGCACCGATCGAGTAGAGGCCCTGGATCGGGAAGACCATCGACATCGACCTGCCGGCGAAGGCCGCGTTGGCGTCCTTCACCGCCTTGATCTTCGACTCCGCCTCGCCGATGACCTGTTCGGCCCGGTCGGAGCGGCCCAGCGCCTTGCCGGTGATCCGGGTCTGGTCCTGCCAGGTCGCGGCCGCGCCCTTGCCGCCGTCCGTGGGCGGGGCGATGGTCGGGGCGATCCCGCTGAGCCGGTCGTAGGTCGCCTTGTCGATGAACGAGTAGACGCCGAGGATCAGGTCCGGGCGCAGGGCCGCGACCTGCTCGATCGACAGGTCGCTGCCGGACAGGACCTGCGGCTGCTGCCCCTGCTTGGCGGCGGTCGCCCAGGGCCGGTTCTGCCAGTCGAAGTCGCCGATGACCTGGCGTTCCCCGACCGGGACGACACCGAGCGCGAGCGGGAAGTCGCCCTCGTTGTACCCGATGGTCACCACGCGCTTCGGCTCGGCCGGGATCGTGGTCTGCCCGTAGGCGTGGGTGATGCTGACGGGGAAGGCGGTCGTCGAGGCGCCCGGCGAGGGCGCTGCGGGGGCCGCGGTGGACGGCGCCTGGGAGGCCGCGGAGCAGCCCGCGAGGGCAACCAGCGTCACGGCCAGTGCGGGGAGCAACCGGCGAAAGTTCATGGAGACGTCCCGGGTCGAGGGTTAGGGTTGCCTCACCTTGTCACTCGGCCGCTGTTCGGGCAAACCGGGATGAATTACTCACCTCTCGGTGAGGCGCTCCAGCCGCTCCCGCCACCACGCGGCCCGGTCCGGACCCGCCGCGACCTCGGCCCGGCGCACCGGCTCGGGGGCCGTGCGCAGCACCGGGAGCGCCCCGTCCCGCGGGATCAGCCGCTCGTCCTCGGCCACGACGTCCGTGGTGAAGAGCCGTCCGGTACCCAGCCCGCAGGCATAGTCCAGCTCCGGGAGCGCCGCCGCCAGCGCGATCTCCGCCGCCAGCCCCACGCTCGACTCCAGCGCCGAGGACACCACGCAGGGCAGGCCCACCGCCTCCGCGACCCGCAGCGCGCGGCGCACCCCGCCCAGCGGCAGGCACTTGAGGATCGCGACGTCGGCGGCGTCCGCGACCGGCACCGCCAGCGGATCGACGGCGCGCCGGATGACCTCGTCCGCGGCGATCCGGACGTCGACCCGCCGCCGCACCGCGGCGAGCTCCTCCAGCGCCGCGCAGGGTTGCTCGACGTACTGCAGCCCACCGGCCGCGGCGTCGAGCGCGCGGATCTCCCGGACGGCGGTGTCGACGTCCCACGCGGTGTTGGCGTCGACCCGCACGAACCCGGACGGTCCCAGGGCGTCCCGGACGGCGGCGACCCGCTCCCGGTCCTCCCCTGCCGAGCCGGGATGGTCGGCGACCTTGACCTTCGCCGTCGCGCATCCGCTGGCGCGCACCATGTCCGCCGCGGTCGAGGGCGCCACGGCCGGGACGATGCAGTTGACCGGCACGCTGTCCCGCCGGGGCTCCGGCCAGCCGTCGAACGCCGCCTCCCGGGCCGCGGCCAGCCAGGTCGCGGCCTCCCGGTCGTCGTACTCGGGGAAGGGGCAGAACTCGCCCCAGCCCGCGGGCCCGCGGAACAGCAGGCCCTCGCGGGTGGTGATCCCGCGGAACCGGGTGGTCAGCGGGATCGAGTAGACGGCGACCTCGTCCATGCCGCGCAGGCTAACGGGCGGTGCGGTCCGGGTCGTCGGCGCGCGGTCCGGCGTCGTCACCGGCGGGTCGTGGGATCGCGGCGTCGACGAGGACGGCGGCGATGGCGGCGGCCGTGGGGAAGGCGTCGGCGTCGAGGACCCGGGTGCGGGCGGCGGCGCCGTCGAGGAGCAACGCCAGCTGCTCGCCGAGCCCCTCGGGATCGGTGGCGCCGGCCTCGCGGGCGGCCCCGGCGAACCGCACGGCGACGGCCCTCTTGTAGTCGCGTGCGTAGCGGGACGCCGGGTGGTCCGGGTCGTGGATCTCGACGGCCGCCGCGATGTACGGGCACATGGGCGGGGTGTCGCCCGACCCGGCCGCGGGCACCTCGAAGGCGGCGAGGAGCCGTTCGCGGGGCGTGAGGTCGGCGCGGTCGAACACCCCGGGCATGACGTCGGGATCGAAGCGGCGCAGGTACTCGGCGACCAGCTCGTCCTTCGTGGTGAAGTGCTGGTAGGCCGTCCGCTTCGACACCTGGGCCACCTCGCAGAGCTGGTCCATGCCGGTGCGGTGGATGCCCTGGTCGCGGAACAGCTGCAGGGACGCGCCGAGGATGCGCTCACGGGCGCCCCGGCCGCGCCGCCGGCCCTGGGGCCCCTTCTCCAGCTCCGTCACACCGCCAGCGTAGCGCGAGCGGGTAACGCTCGGTGTACATAGCTTGCGGCCCGGCGATCCCGTCGCTACGTTAAGAACACAGATCGGTTTACTTAAGACTCTCGACGGTGGGGCTCGTGGCCGGCGGCGGTCCGAGCGGAACCCGGCAAGAAGGAGCACATCCGCCTTGAGCAACATCAGCATCATCGGCACGGGGAACATGGCCCGCACCCTCGGCACGCTCGCGGTGGCGGGCGGCGACACCGTCGAGATCATGGGCCGGGACCGGTCGAGGGCGGCCGATCTGGCCGAGGCGATCGGCGCCTCGACCGGGGAGTGGGGCGCCGTGCCCGCCGGCGACATCGTCGTCCTGGCCCTGTTGGCGGAGGGGGTCGTCCCGGCCGTCACCCGGTACGGAGAGGCTCTCGCGGGGAAGGTCCTCGTCGACATCAGCAATCCGTTCACCGCCGCGGCCGACGGGCTGACCCACGGGGAGGAGACGTCCGTCGCGGAGCAGGTCGCCGCGGCCGCCCCGGAGGGTGCCCGGGTGGTCAAGGCGTTCAACACGATCTTCCGGCACGTCCTGGAGAGCGGCAGGCCGGACGTCTTCCTCGCCGGCGACGACGCGCAGGCCAAGGCGGGCGTCGAGGCCTTCGTGACCGGCATCGGCCTGCGGCCGTTCGACGTCGGCGGCCTGCGGATGGCGTACTGGCTGGAGGGAGCGGGCGTGCTCACGATGGGTCTCGCCCGCAACGGCGTGGGGCACTGGGACTTCGCCCTGGGCGTGACCGCGCTCCCGGCCGGGCCGAGCTAGGCGATCAGCTCGTGGTGCCCCGGGTCGATCCGGCGGGTGCGCCGGCGGAAGGCGACGGTGTAGCCGGGCCAGAGAGTGCGGTTACGACCCTGCTCGTCGAGGTACCAGCTGGCGCAGCCGCCCGTGGCCCAGACCGCGCGCGAGAGCCGGCGCTGGAGGTCGGCGTTGAACTCCGCCTGGGACTCCGCGCGGGTGTCGATCGCGAGCGCGCGCTCGGCGTCGACCGTCCGCATCGCGTCGATCATGTAGTTCACCTGGGACTCGACCATGAACACCATCGAGCTGTGCCCCAACCCGGTGTTCGGGCCGACGATCAGGAACAGGTTCGGGAAGCCCGCCACCGTGGTGCCGAGCAGCGCCTCGGGACCGTCCGCCCACGCGTCGGCCAGCTTGCGGCCGTCCCGCCCGGTGACGGTCATGGATGCCATGCCGTCGGCGACCCTGAAGCCGGTGCCGAAGACGATCACGTCCGCGGGATGCTCCACGCCGTCCGCGGTGACCACGCCGCCCTCGGTGACGCGCGAGATCGCGGCGGTCTCCACCGCCACGTTGTCCCGGCGCAGGGCGGGGTAGTAGTCGTTGGACATCAGGATTCGCTTGCAGCCCATGGTGAACGCGGGCGTGACCTTCCTCCGCAGCTCCGCGTCGCCCGCGAACGCCTTCCGCAGGTAGGCGAGCCCGAGCCGCTGCACCCCCTTCATGATCACCGGATGCAGGAAGCCCGCGACCAGGGCCTCGTGCCGCCAGTAGAGCGAGAACCGTTGCAGCCGCTGGAGAACCGGGAAGCGACGGAACAGGCGGCGCCGGCTCTCGGGGATGGGCCGGTCGGGCTTGGGCAACACCCAGGGCGCGGTGCGCTGGAACAGCGTGAGCGCCTCGACGTCCGGGGCGATCGCGGGCACGAACTGGATCGCGCTGGCCCCGGTGCCGATCACGGCGACCCGCTTGCCCGTCAGGTCCTCGTCGTGGTCCCACTGCGCTGAGTGGAAGGCCTTGCCGCGGAAGGAGTCCAGGCCCTCGATCTCCGGGACGGCCGGCTCGTGCAGCGCACCCGTGCCGAACACGACGTACCGCGCGCGCAGCGTCTCGCCCTCGGCGGTGCGGACCTCCCAGGCCCGCCCGTCCCACTCGGCGCCGGTGACCGTGACCCCGAAGCGGATCCGATCGCGCAGCCGGTAGCGGTCCGCCGTGGCCTCCAGGTAGGCGCGGATCTCCGGCTGGCGGGCGAAGGTACGGGTCCAGTCCGGGTTGGCGAAGAAGGAGAAGGAGTAGAGGTGGGACTCGACGTCGCAGGCGCAGCCCGGATACACGTTGTCCCGCCAGGTGCCGCCGAGCGAGTCGCCCTTCTCCAGGAGCAGGAAGTCCCGGCGGCCGGCCTCGTCGAGCTCCACGGCCGCGCCGAGGCCCGCGAACCCGCTGCCGACGATGATCGTGTCCAGCATCTCGCTCCCCTCCGGAAGTGTTACCGCTGGTAACGTTACCACGGGTAACCTCGTCGCGGGTAGGCTCGGCGCATGGAGACGGCAGCGCCACGCAAGCGCGTCTCCCGGGCCGAGCGCGAGCGCCAGATCCTCGAGGCCGCGATCGCCGTCTTCTCCGAACGCGGGTACGCCGCCGCGTCGATGGACGCCGTCGCCGAGCGCGTCGGCGTCACCAAACCGGTGGTGTACACGCACTACGGCTCGAAGGAAGGCCTGCTGCTGGCCTGCGTGTCGTGGATCCGCAGCGCGCTGCTGGAGGCCACCGCGACGGCGGCGTCGTCCACGGACGATCCCGAGGAGATGCTGCGCCGCGGCACGCTCGCGTTCTTCCGGTTCCTCGACGAGCGCTCGTCGACCTTCGCGCTGCTCTTCCACGAGACGGCGATCGCCGAGGAGGCGGTCGAGGCGATCCGGGCGCAGCAGACGGACTTCATCGCCGGGCTGCTCGCCGCCGCCGACCCCGCCGCCGATCCGGTCCGGCTCCAGGGCTGGGCGCAGGTGATCGTGGGGGCGTGCGAGCGGCTGGGCTACTGGCGCAAGCAGGACTCGCGGATCACGGCCGAGCAGGCCACCGAGTACCTGATGGACCTCGCCTGGCGCGGCCTGGCGAACCGCTGAGACCGCGCGACATTCGCGTTATGGATCCATAACGCGCTCGGGGCGGCCGCGAAATCGCGTTGTGGTTCCATAACGCGCGATGACGACGACCGCCCCCCGCCTCCTGCAGGTCCTGCGCCGCACCGCGGTGACCCCGAAGATGATCCGGGTGACCCTCGGCGGCGCGGAGCTCGCCGGCTTCCCCGGCACCGGCCCGGACCGGCGGATCAAGATGTTCTTCCCGGTCGAGGGCCAGGACCGGCCGGCCGTACCGCGGGCGAGCACGGGCGGCCCCGTCTGGCCCGCCGGCGAGGCCCGGCCGACGATCCGCACGTACACGGTGCGGCGCTTCGATCCACAGGCCGGCGAGTTGGACGTCGACTTCGTGGTGCACTCCGGCTACGGCCCCGCCGCGGCCTGGGCGCTGGAGGCCGAGCCGGGCTCGTGGGTGGGCGTCTCGGAGCCCGGCGGCCGCTGGGAGCCGGATCCCGCCGCGACGTTCCACCTGGTCATCGGCGACGAGTCCGCACTCCCGGCCGTCGCCACGGTGCTGGAGGCGGTCCCGGCCGGGGTCCCCGCCCACGCGGTCCTCGAGGTCGCCGACGCCACGGAGGAACAGGACCTCCCCGGCGACGCCCGCGTCACCTGGGTCCACCGCGGCGACGCCCCTCCCGGGGATCCCCTCGTCGCGGCGGTCAAGGCCGTCGGTCTCCCGGACGGGAGGGGCCAGGCGTGGCTCGCCGGCGAGTCCGCCGCCGTCAAGGAGATCCGCACCCACCTGCTCACGGAACGCACGTTCGACCGCCGCGCCGTGTACGCGACCGGCTACTGGCGGGCCCGCTGACCCCCTGAGCGCTCCTGCCCCTGGGGAGATCGTCACTCCCGACCGGGGTCGACCTGCACGTTCTCGCCGATCGGCGTGACGCGCACCTGGCGGCCGACGACGGCGGGTCCGGCCGGCGAGCCGGTGCCCTCCGGGAAGAGGCTCAGCGTGCGGGTGCTGGCGGCGTCCCCGGCGGGGGTGCAGCCGGCGAGGCGGCGGCCGTCCGCGGTGCGGCCGACGAGGAATCCCTGCCGGGGCAGGCCGTCCCGGTCGTACTCCACCGTGGCGGCCTCGACCGTCACCAGGTGCTCGCCCCGAGGGCACGGTGCCGGCCCCGGTTCGGCGACGTCGTGGGGTTCCGGATCGCCGACGTAGCCGTCGACGTGCGGCTCCGCGGCCAGAACGAGCGCGTGCTGGTGGGTGAGGTAGCCGCCGTTGGCATGGACGAGGGCGGTGCGCGGACCCGCCCGGATCCGCGCGGCACAGGCGGCGATCGCGTGCAGCGAGTAGCTCGACAGCGGCCCGCCGTACGCCGAGTGCCCACCCGTCGCGCCGGCCAGGCCCGCCACGTCCCGGCCCAGGTAGCGGGCCGCGAGCCGGGGGACGACCGGGAAGCACGAGTACAGGTCGACGACATCGATCTCGTCGGCGGTCAGGCCGGCGGAGGCGAGCGTGCGGTCGAACACGGAGCAGAGCGCCGGTGAGCCCGCGAGGGTCGCGCGGGCGAGCACGTCGGCGGCGTCCGTGGCACCGGCGCCGCCCCACACGTGCACCATCGCCGACTCCGGGATCCCGCGCTCGCGCGCCAGCCCCCGGGAGACGACGAGCACCGCCGCGGCCTGGTCCACCAGCGGCATCGCGTTGACGGCGAGCGGATAGGGCTCGCAGACCATCCGGTTCCCGGGCCCGACGTCGAGGATCTCGGCGACGGTCCGCTCCGCCGGGTTCCACGCGGTCGCCTGCGTGCTCGCGACCCGGCTCAGCGCGGCGAAGACCTCCGCGCCGCGGCTCATCGTCTCTGCCGGTGTCTCGCCGACGGCGTGCCCGTGCGCGAGGTCGACGAGCGGGTAGACCCGCGTCGGGAGCACCAGCCCGGCGGCCTGCATGGCCGGGCTGCCCAGGTCGTCCGGCCCGAAGCGGGCCGTGCCGCCGGGCTCCGCGGTCCAGCCGAGGTCCCCGCCCGGCTCGACGCCCGCCCGTTCCACCATGGTCACCGACGCCGACGCCTCGGCCCCCGCGACCAGCTCGATCCTCGTCTCCCCCGCCGCGATCCGGGCCGCGGCCGCGTCGACCAGGGCGGCCGGCCAGTGCCCGCCGACCGGCGCGGAGAACCGCCGCCGCGGCTCGGCGGCGAGCCGCTCGGCGAGCAGCGCGGGCAGGTCGTCGTAGGCCCAGCTGGCGGTGTGCGCGACGGAGATCGAGTCCAGCTCGCGGAGCAGCCGGACGCCGGGCTCGCCGGCGTCCGCCGCGGCGGCCTGCACGGCGTCGGCGGCCAGCCGCAGCGGCTCGCGCGCGCCGGCCACCGTGCGGTCCCGGTTCCCCAGGACGCGGCCCACGCCGACCAGGACCGGCGATCTGTCGTCGTGCACGCGCGGACGGTAGTACAGCGGGGGCATCGAAGATCGGCGGGGATGAGCGGCGGGGCCGTCAGGTGGCGGTGGCCTGGGCGGATACGGTCGAGCGGCTCCCGGTGCCCGACCCGGTCGCCCCGGAGCCGGTGGCTCCGGAGCCGCCGGTGCCACAGGCCGCCAGCACACCGGCGAGCAGCAGGCCGGAACCGGCGAGGGCCGGCCTGCGCAGGATGCGGTTCATGGGGGTTCCTTCCGGCTCGGGGTGAGGTGAAGGGGAGGTGAGGTCCGCGACCGACGCCCACCGTGTCGGCGTCCGATGTCCGCGAGCTGTGCGCGCGCCGTGGCGCCCGTGTGCCCTCGACGCACAGCCGACGCACAGGAAGCACTCAGAGCGGGCACAGCGCGCCGGGGCAGGCTTCCCTACCATGACCGAGGTGAGCGAGCAGTCCGCACCGCTGCGCCGGGCCGACGGCAGCCCGGTCCGGGTCCTCGTCGTCGACGACGAGGCGACCCTGTCCGACCTGCTGTCGATGGCGCTGCGCTACGAGGGCTGGGAGGTCCGCAGCGCGGGCGACGGCCTGTCGGCGGTCCGCACCGCGCGCGAGTTCAAGCCGGACGCCGTCGTCCTCGACATCATGCTGCCGGACCTGGACGGCCTGGAGGTGTTGCGCCGCATGCGCGCCGACGCCTCCGAGGTGCCCGTCCTGTTCCTCACCGCGAAGGACTCCGTGGAGGACCGGGTCGCGGGGCTGACCGCGGGCGGGGACGACTACGTCACCAAGCCGTTCAGCCTCGAGGAGCTGGTCGCGCGGCTGCGGGGGCTCCTGCGCCGGGCCGGGATGACGGCCGCGCGGCAGGGCTCCGAGCTCGTCGTCGGCGATCTGGTGCTCGACGAGGACAGCCACGAGGTCCGCCGCGCCGACGCCGACATCGAGCTCACCGCCACCGAGTTCGAGCTGCTCCGCTTCCTCATGCGCAACCCCAAGCGGGTGCTGTCGAAGGCGCAGATCCTGGACCGCGTGTGGCACTACGACTTCGGTGGCCAGTCCAACGTGGTCGAGCTGTACGTCTCCTACCTGCGCAAGAAGATCGACGCCGGGCGCTCGCCGATGATCCACACCGTGCGGGGAGCCGGGTACGTCCTCAAGCCCGCCGGCGGGCCATGATGGTGGTATGGCCGCCGGACGCGTGACGGACCGGGCGCGGACCCTGCGCGCCCGGCTCGTCGTCACCGTGCTCCTGCTGTTCGCGCTGGCCTGCGCGGTGATCGGGGTGGCGACGACGATCGCGCTCCGCTCGTTCCTCTACAACCGGCTCGACCAGGACGTGACGTCCGCGGCGGGCCGGTTCGCCCTGTCCCGCACGTTCAACCCCGGTGGGCCCGGCGGCCGGGAGGACGACTTCCTCGGGCCCGCCCAGAAGCCCCGCACGCTCGGCGTGGTGTTGCGCGACGGGGTGGTCCAGCAGGCGGCGGTCACGGACCGGCGGGGCTCGTCGGCGGCCGTGCCCGCCGCGGACGTCGCGGCGCTGGAGAAGCTGCGCCCGGGTGCACCGCCGCAGACCGTCTCGCTCTCGCTGGGCGAGTACAGGTCGTTCGCGTTCACGGGGCCCGACGGGGACGTCCTGGTGCTCGGCCAGCCCGCCGAGGAGGCCCAGGGCATCGTCGACGGCCTGGTGATCATCGAGCTGATCGTCATCGGCGTCGCGCTCGGCGGGGCGGCACTGGCGGCGACCGTCGTGGTGCGGCGCGAGCTCCGGCCGCTGGAGGAGGTCGCCGGGATCGCCGCGGCCGTGAGTGCCCTGCCGCTGGACCGCGGCGAGGTCGAGCTCGCCACCCGGGTGCCCTCGCCCGACCCGCGGACCGAGGTCGGGCAGGTCGGTGTCGCGCTCAACCGCATGCTGGACAACGTCGAGGGCGCGCTGGAGGCCCGTCAGGACAGCGAGACCCGGCTGCGCCAGTTCGTCGCGGACGCCAGCCACGAGCTGCGCACCCCGCTCGCCGCGATCCGGGGCTACGCCGAGCTGACCCGCCGCGACGGCGCCGCCTTGCCCGAGGGGACCGCGCACGCGCTCCACCGGATCTCCTCGCAGGCCGAGCGGATGAGCACGCTCGTCGAGGACCTGCTGCTCCTCGCCCGTCTCGACGCCGGCCGCCCGCTCGAACGCGCGCCTGTCGACCTCACCCGCCTGGTGCTCGACGCCGTCGGCGACGCCCACGTGGCCGGCCCCGGCCACCGCTGGCAGCTCGACCTGCCGGACGAGCCCGTCACGGTCCCGGGCGACCCCTCGCGCCTCACCCAGGTCCTCACGAACCTGCTGGCCAACGCCCGTACCCACACCCCGGCGGGCACCGAGGTCACCATCGGCCTGCGCGAGGCCGACGGCGTCGCGGAGCTCCGGGTCACCGACACGGGCCCCGGCATCCCGGCCGAGCTCCAGCCCCACGTCTTCGAGCGGTTCGCCCGCGGCGCGACGGGCCGGGCGCGGGCGGGCAACGACACCGCGAGCACCGGCCTGGGCCTGGCGATCGTGCACGCCGTGGTGGTCGCGCACGGCGGCACCGTGCAGCTGGTGAGCGGCCCCGGCCACACGCAGTTCACGGTCGCCCTCCCCCTGGCACACACTCCGGCGACCGTCCCCGCCTGAGCCGCACCCGGGTGGCCCGCGTGGCACGTGGGCGCCCCGAGCGTCCCCGGGCCGACCCACGCCCCGGCTGCTCGGGTGTCGTGGGCACCGTCCCTCCGGCCGCTCACAGGTCGCACACAGGTCCGGCACCGGGTCGGCACAGCGTGCTGCCCGAGTGTTCGGCAGCGTGACCAGCACCCTCACCGCACGCCCGGCCGATCCGCACGTCCCCGAGGATCCCCCGCGCCGGATCGGTCGGATCACCGAGCGGGCATCGCTCGCCGTGCTGCTCGCCGGGACCGCGGTCCTCTACCTGTGGAACCTCTCCGCCTCGGGCTGGGCCAACGCCTTCTACTCCGCCGCCGCACAGGCCGGCGGCACGGACTGGAAGGCCTGGTTCTTCGGCTCCTCCGACGCGGCGAACTCGATCACCGTGGACAAGACCCCGGCGGCGCTGTGGATCGACGGGCTCTCGGTCCGGATCTTCGGGCTCAACAGCTGGGCGGTGCTCGTCCCACAGGCACTGATCGGCGTCGCCTCGGTCTGGCTGCTGTACGTCACGGTCCGCCGGACCTCGGGGCACGCGGCCGGCCTGCTCGCCGGCGCCGTCCTCGCCCTGACCCCCGTGGCCGCCCTGATCTTCCGCTTCAACAACCCGGACGCCCTGCTGGTCCTGCTGCTCGTCGCCGCCGTCTGGGCGACGCTGCGGGGCCTGGAGAACGGCCGCGGCCGCTGGCTCGTGCTCGCCGGGGTGTTCCTCGGCCTCGGCTTCCTCACGAAGATGCTGCAGGCCTTCCTGATCGTCCCCCCGCTGGCCGTGATCTGGCTGGTGGCGGCACCGACGGGGATCGGGCGGCGGATCCGCGACGTGCTGGCGGCCGGTGTGGCGATGGTCGTCGCCGCGGGCTGGTGGGTGCTGGTGGTGGAGCTGTGGCCGGCCTCGTCGCGGCCCTACATCGGCGGTTCGCAGAACAACTCCGTGCTCGAACTGGTGTTGGGCTACAACGGTTTCGGCCGCATCACCGGTGACGAGACCGGCAGCGTCGGCGGCGGTGCCGGCGGCGGCTGGGGGCAGACGGGCATCACCCGCCTGTTCGGGTCGGAGATGGGCGGCGAGGCGTCCTGGCTGCTGCCCGCGGCCCTGATCCTGCTGGTCGGGCTGTTGTGGGTGACGTGGCGGCGCCCGCGCACCGACGCCCTGCGCGCCGCGACGGTCGTCTGGGGCGGCTGGCTGCTGATCACCGGACTGCTGTTCAGCTACATGGCCGGGATCATCCACCCGTACTACACGGTCGCCCTCGCCCCGGCGATCGGCGCGCTGGCCGGGATCGGCGCCGTCGAGATGTGGCGGGTGCGGTCCACAACCGCGGCGCGGGTGTACCTGGGGCTGGCGGTCGCGGCGAGCGCCGTCTGGGCCGCGGTGCTGCTGAACGGCTGGCACGCCTGGCTGCAGTGGACCGTGCTCGGCGTCGGGTTCGTGGCGGCGGGTGGGCTGCTCGGGGTGCACAGGCTGCCCCGGCTGCTGTCCGCGGGTGTGGTGACGGCGGCGGTGCTGGCATCCCTGGGCGGTACGGCCGCGTGGTCGGTCGCCACCGCGGCCGAGGCCCACACCGGCGCGATCCCGAGCGCGGGACCGGCGGGCGCCGGGCGCGGCGGGTTCGGCGGCGGGCCCGGCCGCGGCGGCTTCCCCGGCGGGACGGCGGGCGGCGGGTTCACCCGCGGCGCACAGGGCTTCGGCGGCACCGCAACGACCCCGAACGGCCTCGGCCAGAACGGTTCCGGCGCCGGCGGCTCGACCGCGGGCGGCACCGGCGGCTCGGCAACGGGCGGCACGGGTGGTTCGGCAACGGGCGGTGCAGGAGGCTCGGTGACCGGGGGCTCGGCGACGGGCGGGACCGGTGCGACCGGGCCGGGCACGACCGGGCAGGGCACCGGCGGGTTCGGCCGCGGCGGGCCGGGCGGCGGCATGGGTGGGATCGGTGGCCTCCTCGGTACCTCCACCCCGTCCGCCCAGGTCACGGCCCTCCTGAAGGAGGACGCGGCGAAGTACACGTGGGTCGCGGCGGCCGTCGGCTCCAACACCGCGGCGGGCTACCAGCTCGCGGCCGATGCCCCGGTGATGGCGGTCGGCGGTTTCAACGGCACCGATCCCTCCCCCACGCTCGTGCAGTTCCAGCAGGACGTCGCCGAGGGGAAGATCCACTGGTTCGTCGGCGGCGCCGGCGCGGACCGGGGCGGCAGCGACACCGGCGGCAGCGACGAGGCCGCCCGGATCGCCCAGTGGGTCCAGTCGACGTTCACCGCGACGACCGTCGACGGCGTGACCCTCTACGACCTCGCCTCCGGGACGACCGCGTGAGCGAGACCGACCCCGTCCGGCGTGCCCCGGGCGGGTCCGGGCCGGACTCCGGCGGCACGGCCGTCGAGCCCGCGGAGGGCCGCGACGTGAGCCGGCCGACACCCGACCGGGACGGCCCCACAGCCACCGCACAGGTCGACCACAAGACGGCGACAGCCCGCCCCGCGACCGTGATCGGTATGAGCCCCGTGCCCACGAACTCCGCGACCGCCACGCTCGCCCCCGGGGCGGGCGGCGGGCGCCACGAGCGCCCCGTGCTCGACATCGTCGTGCCGGTCCACAACGAGGAGGCCGATCTCGAGTCGTCGGTCCGCCGCCTGCGGGCGCACCTGCGCGAGACGTTCCCCTACTCGTTCCGGATCACCGTGGCGGACAACGCCTCCGTCGACGCCACCCCCGAGATCGGCCGCCGGCTCGCCGCCGAGCTGCCCGAGGTGCGGCTCGTCCGGCTCGAGCAGAAGGGGCGCGGCCGGGCGCTGCACACCGTGTGGTCCGCGTCCGACGCCCACGTCCTCGCCTACTGCGACGTCGACCTCTCGACGGACCTCAACGCCGTCCTCCCGCTCGTCGCCCCGCTGATCTCCGGGCACTCGGACCTCGCGATCGGGACCCGGCTCGGCCGGGGCTCGCGGGTGGTGCGCGGGGCCAAGCGCGAGTTCATCTCCCGCTGCTACAACCTGATCCTGCGCAGCACCCTCGCCGCCGGGTTCTCCGACGCGCAGTGCGGCTTCAAGGCGATCCGCGCCGACGTCGCCCGCCGGCTGCTCCCCCTGGTCGAGGACACCGGCTGGTTCTTCGACACCGAGCTCCTCGTCCTCGCCGAGCGGGCCGGCCTGCGGATCCACGAGGTGCCGGTCGACTGGGTCGACGACCCGAACTCCACGGTGGACATCGTCGCGACGGCCACCGCGGACCTCAAGGGCGTCTGGCGCGTCGGTCGCGCCCTCGCCTCCGGGGGGCTGCCGATCGCCGAGGTCCGCGCGCAGCTCGGCCGCGCGCCGCTGCAGGCGGACGTCGCCGGCGTCCCCACGGGGCTGCCGACCCAGCTGGTCCGGTTCGCCGCCATCGGGATCGCCAGCACGCTCGCGAACCTCCTGCTGTTCCTGCTGTTCCGCACGGTCATGGGCCCGATCGCGGCCAACATCGTCGCGCTGCTGCTCACCACGATCGCCAACACCGCGGCCAACCGCCGGCTCACCTTCGGCGTCCGCGGGCGCGACGGCGCGGCCAAGCACCAGTTCCAGGGCCTCATCGTGTTCGGCCTCGGGCTCGGCCTGACGACGGGTGCGCTCGCGCTGCTCGGCGTCCTCGTGCCCGGCGCGCACCCGAGCCTGGAGGTGGTCACGATCGTGGTCGCCAACCTGGTCGCGACCGTCCTGCGCTTCCTGTTGTTCCGCGCCTGGGTGTTCCGCGGCCGGGCGGCCGCGGTCACCCCCGTCCCCGACGTCCCCACCCGTCTCGCCGCCTGAAAGGCCCACGGTGACCACCACTCTCGACACCGGAACCGTGCACGGTTCCGGCCCGCTCCCCGCCGACTCACCGCCACGGGCCCCGCGCTGGCACCGGCCGGCGCTCGCCCTGTTGCTGGTCGGGACGGCCGCCGCCTACCTCCAGAACCTGGCCGCCTCGGGCTTCGCGAACTCCTTCTACGCCGCCGCCGTGCAGGCGGGGACGCAGAGCTGGACCGCGCTCTTCTTCGGCTCGCTGGACCCCGGCAACGCGATCACGGTGGACAAACCGCCGGCGTCGCTGTGGGTCATGGCGCTGTCCGGTCGGATCTTCGGGTTCGGCTCCTGGAGCATGCTGGTGCCGCAGGCGTTGATGATGGTGGCGTCGGTGGCGCTGCTGTACGCGGCGGTCAAGCGGGTCGCCGGGCCGGGTGCCGGGCTGCTCGCCGGGACCGTGCTCGCCCTGACTCCCGTTGCGGCCCTGATGTTCCGCTTCAACAACCCGGACGCCCTGCTGGTGCTCCTCATGGTCGCCGCCGCCTACGCGACGACCCGGGCGATCGAGAAGGCGAAGGCGCGCTGGCTGCTGCTGGCGGGGCTGCTCCTGGGCTTCGCGTTCCTCACGAAGATGCTGCAGGGGTTCCTCGTCCTGCCCGGGCTCGCGCTCGCGTACCTGTGGGCAGCGCCGACGACCGTCGGCAAGCGGATCCGCGATCTCCTGGGCGCCGGCGTGGCGGTGGTGGTCGGCGCGGGCTGGTGGCTGTTGGCGGTCGCCCTGTGGCCGGCGGACTCCCGGCCGTACATCGGCGGCTCGACGAACAACACGCCGCTCGAGCTGGCCTTCGGCTACAACGGCCTCGGCCGGATCTTCGGGGGCGACGGCAACGGCGGGGGCGGCGGCCGGGGCGGGTTCGGCGGCGGTGAGGCCCTCGGTGGTACGGCGGCCGGTGCGGCCGGTGGTGCCGGCTTCCCCGGCGCGACCGGCACCGCGGGGGACGCAGCCGGTCTCCCCGGCGGGGGCGGCGGTCCGGGCGGGGGCATGTTCGGTGGTGAGACCGGGCTCGGCCGGCTGTTCACCTCGTCGTTCGGCACCCAGATCTCCTGGCTGCTGCCCGCGGCGCTGATCCTGATGGTCGTCGGGTTCGTGCTGACCCGGCGCCTGGCGCGGACCGACACCGTGCGGGCCGGGCTGCTGTTGTGGGGCGGCTGGACCGTCGTCACCGCGCTGGTGTTCAGCTTCATGAGCGGGACCATCCACCCCTACTACACGGTCGCCCTTGCTCCCGGGATCGCCGCGCTCGTCGCGATCGGCGGCCGTGAGGCCTGGAAGGCCCGCGACACCTGGCTCGGCCGGATCACCCTGGCCGGCACCTCGATCGTGACGGTCGTGTGGGCCTTCGTGATGCTCGGCTGGTCGCCGGAGTTCCTCCCGTGGCTGCGCTGGGCGGTGCTCGTGGTCGGGGTGCTCGCCGGCCTCGCGTTCCTGGTGCCTGCCGGCCGGCGGCGCTGGGTGGCGGTCGCGGCCGGCGCGGCGGTCCTCTCGGGGATCGCCGCCCCGGCCGCCTCCGCCGCGGTCACCCTCGGGACGGCGCACACGGGCGCCATCCCCTCCGCGGGCCCCGCGGTCCAGGGCGGCGACGGCGGCTTCGGCGGGGCCGCCTTCCGCACAGGCGGCACAGGCGGCACAGGCCGCTTCGGCACCCGGGGGGGCCGGGACGACGGGACCGGACTCGGTGGAGCCGGTTCCGCCGAGGCCGGCGCTGCGCAGGGCGGCAGCGGCCTGACCGGCACGACGCAGGACGGCGACCAGGGCGGCACGACGGCAGACGGCGGGCAGAGCGGCACGACACCGGGCGGCGTCGGGCAGGGCGGCGTCGGGCAGGTGACCGGGCAGGGCAGCCGTGGTGAATTCGGCGGCGGGTTCGGTGGTCCCGGCGAGCAGTCCACGGATCCCGCCCTCGTGACGCTCCTGCAGAACGCCGGAGACATGCGCTGGGCCGCCGCGACCAGCGGCTCCCAGGGCGCGGCGTCCATGGAGCTGGCCTCGGGCGCGTCCGTCATGGCGATGGGTGGCTTCACCGGCTCCGACCCCTACCCGACGCTCCAGCAGTTCCAGGACTACGTGGCCGCCGGCGACATCCACTACTTCGTCAGCGGTGGCGCGGGCGGCGGTCCGGGCGGCCGCGGCGGGCTGAGCTCGGAGATCACCGGCTGGGTGGAGCAGCACTTCACGGCCCAGACCGTGGGCGGCGCCACCGTCTACGACCTGACCGCCCCGAAGAGCTGACTCCCGGCACCTGATCGCCCCCGGCGGTGCACGACAGCCATCCGCGGCCGTCGTGCACCGCTCCTGGCGATCACCCCGATCCATGATCACCGCAAGTGCGGAACATCGGCCGACGGTGGCCGGGATCCCGCACTCTCGGCGATCATCGCCCGGCCCGGTAGTCGCATCGGGGGCTGCAAGCTGGCGCCCGAGGCGGTTGGATGGGCCCGTGAGCGAGGACCGGACCGCTGATCTCGCCCGCTTCCTCGGGGGCGCCGCCACCGCCGTGCGCGACGGGGCGTCCACCGCCGTCGGCACCGGGCGGGCCCTCGTGGCCCTCGCGCGCTCCGGCGTCGTGCGGCCCCTGCGACCGGACCGGCTGGCCGGGATCGCGGCCGGGCTCGTCCGCTACCGGCTCTCGCTGGCCGGCGGCTACGCGGCGGGCGCGGCCCGGCATCCCGACCGCCCCGCGATCGTCGACGACGCGGGCACCCTCACCTACGCCGAGGTCCACGCCCGCACCGACGGCATCGCTCGCGGACTCGCCGGGCTCGGCGTCGAGCCCCGGACCCGCGTAGGGGTGTTGTGCCGCAACCATCGCGGTGCCATCGAGGCGATGGTCGCGGCCGGCAAGCTCGGCGCGGACGTCGTCCTCCTGAACACCGGGCTGCCCGCCGACCAGCTCGCCGAGATCGCGGACGAGCTGCGGCTGCACACGCTCGTCGTCGACGACGAGTTCGCCGACCTCGTGCCCGCGGGCCGCACCGTCGTCCCCTCCCGGACCGGGAAGGGCTCGCTCACCGAGCTCGCCGGCACGCCCGGCCCGGCCCCCGGCCGTCCCGCCCAGGAGGGCCGGATGATCGTCCTGACCTCGGGCACGACCGGCACCCCGAAGGGCGCCACCCGGCCGCCGATCTCGACCATCGCGCCCGCGGCGTCGATCCTCTCGGTCATCCCGTTGCGCGCCGGCGAACGCGTGCTGCTGGCCGCGCCGCTGTTCCACACCTGGGGCAACGCCGGGCTGCTCCTCGCCGTCCTGCACGGGGACACCGCCGTCCTGCGTCCGCGTTTCGATCCCGGCGACCTGCTCGACACCGTTGCGGCGCACCAGGTCCAGGTGATCATCGCGGTGCCGGTGATGATGCAGCGGCTGCACGAGACCAGCGAGCCGTGGCGGGACGGGCACCGGCCCCGGATCGTCGCGGTGAGCGGGTCGGCCCTTCCCGCGGGCCTCGCGGAGAAGTTCATGGACCGCTACGGCGACGTCCTCTACAACCTCTACGGCTCCACCGAGGTCTCCTGGGTGAGCATCGCCTCCCCCGCCGACCTCCGGGCCGCGCCGGGCACCGCCGGGCGGGCGCCGGTAGGCACGGTCCTGCGGATCCTCGACGACGAGGGCCGCGGCGTCCCGCCCGGCACGGACGGCCGCGTGTTCGTCGGCAACGACCTGCCGTTCGAGGGCTACACGCGGTCCGATGTGGACGTCGAGCGGCAGGACGGGCTGATCGGCACCGGTGACGTCGGACATCTGGACGACGCCGGCCGCCTCCACCTGACCGGCCGCGGCGACGACATGATCGTGTCGGGCGGGGAGAACGTGCACCCCGGACCCGTCGAGGAGCTGATCGCGGCGAGCGCGGCGGTCCGCGAGGTCGCGGTCGTCGGGGTGCCGGACGAGCAGTTCGGGCAGCGGCTCGCCGCGTACGTCGTGCGCGAGCCCGGCGCGACGCTCGACGAGGACGACGTCCGGGCGCTGGTGAAGGCGAAGGCGGCCCGGTTCGCGGTCCCCCGGGACGTCCATTTCCTGGACGAGCTGCCCCGCAACCCGACCGGGAAGGTACTCACCCGAGAGTTACCGGGTCGCGACTGAGTGCATCGTTCGAGGTCACCCGCCCGATTTAGGGCAGCCTAAGGTAGAGTCCCGTCATGGCCTCCGGGACGGACGCGCGCTGCACGGCCCTCGCGCGCGCCGCCGAGGAGCCGCTGCCCGGCACCGCTCCGGTCAGGTCCCGGCTGCTCCTGGTGGAGCACGTCGGGTCGTGGCCGCGCGCCGTCGACCGGCACCAGGACCCGGCGATCGCCGGCCTCGCCGACCGGGCCCGGGCCGCCGGGCGCAAGCTGCTGCTGATCCGCAGGCCGGGCCGTCGCCCCTCGTCGGAGGCGCCGCGCACCGTCTTCCTCGCCGACACCGGACCCGGCGAGTGCCGCGTCCGCCGGTTCGTGATCGACGGGCCGGACGAGCTCCCGGCCGTCCCGCTCGGCGACCCCCACGCGGGCGAGCGGATCGACCAGGCGCTGCTGATGGTGTGCACGCACGGCACGCGGGACCTGTGCTGCGCGGTCGAGGGCCGGTCGCTCGCGACCGCGGTCGTCGAGGCCGAACCGGAGCCGGACGTGGTGTGGGAGTGCTCACACCTCGGCGGCCATCGCTTCGCCCCGACCGCGCTGGTACTGCCCACCGGGTACCTCTACGGACGGCTGGACGTCGCCACGGCCGTCGCGGCCCGCAAGGCCGCGGCGCAGGGCGAGATGGAGCCCGGGCTCTGCCGCGGCCGGGCGGCCTGGGAGCCGGCCGGTCAGGTCGCCGAGCTCGCGGTGCGGGTCCGCACCGGCCTGCGGGACGCGGACGCCCTCACGATCGACCGGATCGACGAGGTCCGTCGTGGACGCGAGGTGCTCGTCCGCGGGCCCGAGGGCGCGGCCTGGGCGGTGCTCGTGGTCGAACGCCCCGGTCCTTCCCGCCCCCTGTCCTGCGGCGCGGCTCTCGAGCGCAGCGCCCCCCTCGTCGCCATGGCGGTCCGAGCGGTCGCCCACGCCTGACTCCCGTGAGTGGCGATGGTCGCCAGGGCGACTATCGCCACTCACGAGGGGTACGGCGGGAATGGCCCGGACGTCAGCGGCCGCCGGTCTGGCCTGCGCCGGTTCCCGCGCCGCCGGTTCCGCCGGCTCCCCCGGTGCCCCCCGTGCCGGTCGCCCCGCCCGTACCGCGGGTGGCGCCCTGCCCGGCGCCGGTCTGGCCGCCGCCCTGTCCTCCGCCGCCGAAGCCGCGCAGGCCCGCGGTGCCGGAGCTCGGGAGGGGCTGGGTGAGGTCGGCGAGGACGACCTCGTCGCCCGCCCGCAGGCCCGAGACGATCTGGGTGCGGGTGCCGCCGACCGCGCCGAGGGCGACCTTGACCGGGGTCGCCGTGCCGTCGCGCAGCACCGTGACGGTGCTGCCCGTGGCGTCCGTGCGCACGGCCGAGGTCGGAACGGTCAGGACGCCCGTGGCCGAGGCGACCGTCAGACCCACCGACGCACCGGAGCCGGCCGGCAGGGCGGGCGGGGTGCCCGTCAGGCCGATCGTCACCGGGTAGGTCACGGGGCTGCCCGTCCCGGTCGGGAGCAGGCCGACGGAGACGACCGTGCCCTGCAGGGGGGCGCCGGCACCGTCGGTGGTGACGGTCGCGGCGTCGCCGGGCCGGACCCGGCCGATGTCGGACTCCCCCACCTGCGTGACGATCTGGTCCGCGCCCTGGCCCAGCACCACGATCTGCGGGGTGCTCGACCGGCCCGCGACCTGCTGCCCCGAGGTCAGCGACACGGCCGCCACGGTCCCCGCCACGGGCGCGACGAGGCTGGCCTGGGCCAGGTTCTGCCGGGCCGAGGTGAGCGAGGCCTGCGCCGAGTCGACCGCCGCCTGGTCGGCGGCGAGCTGGGACGCCGAGGGAGCGGCGGTCTGGCGCGCCGCACCGGAGCTCCCCGACGCACCCGCCGCGGAACCCGCCCCCGAGGCGCCGGACCTGCCGGCCGCGGAACCAGCGGCGCCGCCTGCGGCACCAGCGCCCTGCCCCGCGGCGCGGGACGCTCCACCACCCCCGGCACCTGCGGCTCCACCGGATGCCGGGGCACCGGTGCCGCCTGCCCCGCCGGATCCGGAACCGGAGGTCCCGCCGGCCGGACCGCTCCCGGCCGACGCCGAGCCACCCGAGCCGGGGCTGCTCGCGCCACCACTGCCCGCGCCACCGGCGGCCGCGCCGGAGCCCGAGCCGCCCGCTCCGGAGCTCCCGACGCCGCCGGAACCGCCGGTGCCTGCGCCGCCCGGACCGCCCGTGGACGCACCGGAGCCGCCGGCCGGGGCACCGCCCTGGCCCGCACCGTGTCCGGTCGTCCCCGCCTGGCCCGCGCCGGCCGCGGTCGCGGCGGCGAGGGCGCGGTCGACGAGGTCGCCGAGGGTCGCGTCGAGGGCGCCCACGTCGGAGGCCAGGGTGTCCTGGGCCTTCGCCACCGCCTGCTGGTCGTCCATGACGGTCTTGATCGCGGCCTGGCAGGCCTTGAGGGCGTCGGCGGGGGACGTCGGCGGCGTGGCCTGGGTGAAGGACGCGGGCTGGACCGCATCCTTCCTGTGCCCGCCCGTTGCCGAGTTGCCCGATCCGGAACCACCCGAACCCGACTTGCCCGAGCCAGCCGTCCCCGAGCCGGCCGTGGCACCGTCCGAGGTCGATCCGTCCGCCGCCGAGCCGGAGCCCGCCGCACCGGATCCCGTGGACCCGGCGGCGGATCCCGTGGACCCGGAAGCGGCGTTCCCGCCGGCCGAACCCGACGCGGCAGAGCCGGTCGGCCCGCTCTTGCTGTCCGGTGTGGACGATGTCGCGAGCGCCGAGGGATCCAGGCCGAGGACCGGCGCGCAGGCCGTGATCTCGGCGTCGAGGTCGCGGCGGGCCGTCGCGACGGCGTCGTCGACCGCCTTCTGGTCCGCGACGACCTTGTCCTGGCCCTCCTTGAGCGCCTTCATCGCCGCGGAGATCTGGGTGGCCGCGTCCGCCGTGGTGGCGCCTGCCGGAGCGCCTCCCGGGGCGCCACCGCTCGCAGCGCCACCGTGATCGGCGCCCACGCCGGCGGCAGCCGAGCCGGTGGTTGCCCCGCCGTCCCCTGCGGCCGAACCAGCCGCGGGGGTTCCGGTCCCGGCCTCGGTGACCAGCGCGGCCGGGACAGCGTTCTCGCCCTCGGCGGCGGCCGACGGGCTCTGCGCCGCAGCCGGAACCGCTCCCGCCGCACCGGAGCCCCCCGCGGCGGCACCTGCGCCGGAGGAGCCGGCCCCACCACCGGCCGCCGAGGCGACAGAGCTCTGCCCGTCACGATCCGCGGCGAGCCTCGCCTGCGCGCTCGCGAGCTGCGAGTTCGCCTGGGCCACCTGCGCGTCGAGGGAGGTGGTGTCCAGCGTCGCGAGCACCGTGCCCGCCTCGACGTGCTGCCCCACCGCCGCCGTCACCGAGGTCACCTGTCCCGCGATCGGGAAGGAGAGGTTCGCCTGGGAGACCGGGGTGACCGTCCCCGTCGTCTCCAGCTGGGCGGCCACGTCGCCGGTGGCCGCCGCGACGGTCCGGTACCGCGGCGCGGAGTCCCGCCGCGCCACCACGATCGCGACCACCGCCGCGATCAGCACGACCACCGCCACGAGTGCGATCCACACGCGGCCCCGGCGGCGCCGGGTGGGAGGAATGTCGGAGAACTCGGCAGAGGTCATGGCTCACTCACTGCGCAGGGCGTCGATCGGGGCGAGCCGGGCGGCCCGGCTCGCGGGGTACACGCCGAAGACCAGCCCGATCCCGACGGAGACGACGATGGCGCCGAGGGTCGCGGTGGGCGACACGACGATCGGCTGCCCGATGGCCGTGGACAGCAGCGCCCCGGCCACGACGCCGAGGATCACCCCGGCGATCCCGCCGGCCAGCCCGAGCACGCCCGCCTCGACGAGGAACTGCCGGCGGATCACCCGCGGCGTCGCGCCGAGCGCCTTGCGCAGCCCGATCTCGCGGATCCGCTCGGTGATCGACACCAGCATGATGTTCATGACGCCGATCCCGCCGACGAGCAGCGAGATGCCGGCGATCCCCGCGAGCACGGCCGTCAGCGCCCCGGTGATCGTGGTCGCGGTGTCGAGGATGGCCTGCTGGCTGGTGATCGTGAAGTCCGCGTTGGCCGGGTCCGTGACGCGGTGCAGCGCGAGGAGCTCCGCGGTCACCTCCTGGTAGGCCGCGGGCAGCGCCTCGGTCGACACGGCCGTCAGGTAGATCGCCTGGACGGCGGTGCGCGCGGTGCCGCCGATGACCCGGTCCGCCGCGGTGGGCAGCGGCAGGATCGCCTGGTCGTCCTGGTTCTGCACGGCCGACGAGCCGGCCGGCGCGAGCACCCCGACCACCGTCATCGGCGTCCCGGACACGGCGACCGAGCGCCCGAGCGGGGACCGGGCGCCGAACAGCTCCGTCGCCGTCGTCGACCCGAGGACGACGACAGGGGCGTGCTCCGCGACGTCCTGCGCGGTGAGGAACCGTCCCTCCGCGAGGGTCCGCGCGCGCACGACGGCGTAGTCCGGGACCGTGCCGATGACCGTCGTCGTCCAGTTGGCGGTGCCGGCCGTCAGCGACGCGGAGCGCTGCACGGTCGGGGCCACCGCGGCGACGTCCGGGGCCACCGTGCGGTCCGCGAGTGCGGTGGCGTCCGCGGTGGTCAGGGTGGACGCGGTGCCCGCCCCGCCCCGCACACCGTTGCTGCCGGTGGTGCTGCCGGGCGTGACCACCAGCAGGTTGCTGCCGAGCGAGTTGATCTGGGACGTGATCGTGGCCTGCGCGCCCTGGCCGAGCCCGACCGTCAGCATCACCGCGGCGATGCCGATCAGGATGCCGAGCATGGTCAGCCCGGAGCGGAGCCGGTGGGCGCGGACGGCGTCCCAGCCGGTGCGGATCGTCTCGCGCCAGTTCACGACAGCGCCGCCAGGCTGTCGTGCTGGATGCCGCCGTCGAGGATGCGCAGCACCCGCTCGGCGGCCGCGGCGACGTCCTCCTCGTGCGTGATCAGCACGATCGTGCGGCCGCTGGCGTGCAGCTCGGCGAGCAGCCCGAGGACGTCCGCCGTCGACGCCGAGTCGAGGTTGCCGGTGGGCTCGTCGGCGAGCAGCAGGGCCGGCTCGGTCACCAGCGCCCGCGCGATCGCGACGCGCTGCTGCTGGCCGCCGGACAGCTGGCCCGGCCGGTGCTCGGCACGGTCCGCCAGCCCGACACGCTCCAGCGCGGCCAGCGCCCGGTCCTTGCGCTCGGCCCTGCCGACACCCGCATAGGTCAGGGGGAGCTCGACGTTGCGCCAGGCCGGCATGCTCGCGAGCAGGTTGAACTGCTGGAACACGAAGCCGATCCGCCGGTTGCGGATGGTGGCGAGCTGCTCCTCGTCCATCGCCCCGACGCTCATCCCGGCCAGGGTGTACGTGCCGGTGGTCGCGACGTCGAGGCACCCCAGGACGTGCATCAGCGTGGACTTGCCGGAGCCCGAGGGGCCCATGATCGCGACGAACTCGCCCTCGGCGATGTCCACGTCGACGTCGTGCAGGGCCTCGACCTCGAGCGCGCCCTGCTTGTAGGTCTTCCCGACCCCGCGCAGCGAGATGACGGGGCTCACGAGCCGCCCCTCGCGCCGCCGCCGCGGTTGCCGCCGAGCCCGCCGCCGGCGCCTCCGGCCCCGGCTCCCCCACCGCCGAAGCCGCCCGCACCACCACCGCCGCCGAAGCCGCCGAAGCGCGCCCCGCCGGTCGTCCCGGTCGTGCCCGTCGGCACCACGACCTGCGTCCCCGCCTCGATACCGCGGGTGATCTGGGTGCGCGCGCCGTCCGTGGCGCCCACGGTCACCGGCGTCTCCACCTGGGTCCCGTTGCGGTCCACCATCACCGACGCCTGCCCGCCCGCCTGGCGGACGGCCGCGGTCGGGACCAGCACCGCGTCCCGTACCTCGCTGGTGACGATCGCGACCTGCGCGCTCCCGCCCGCGTGCAGCGCGGACGCGTCCCCGGTGACCTTGAGGGTGACCGGGTAGCCCGCGACCCCGGAGGTCTGGGTGGCGACGAGCCCGACCGTGTCGACGGTCGCGGCGACCGCCTGGGTGGCCCCCGTCGGCGTGATCTGCGCCTGCTGACCCGCCTTGACGCGGGAGACCTCGGTGTCGTCGATCGAGGTGGTGACGACGAACGTGCCGGTGCTGATCACCGTGACGTCGGCCGAGCCGGCGGTCGAGGCCGAGGCGGCGCTCGCCGCACCGGACTGGCCCGACGCTCCCCCGGACTGCCCGGAGGACGACCCGCCGGAGCCCCCGCCGACCTGCTGCCCGGCCGTCACGTTGACGGCGGCGACGGTCCCGGCGAACGGCGCGGTCAGGGTGGCCTGCGACAGCGCCCGCTCCGCGACCGCCTGCTGGGCCTGCGCGGCCGAGAGCGCCGCCTGGTCGGCGTTGCGCTGCGCGCTGCTCGCGGAGCCGTCGGAGTCCACCTTGGCCTGGGCGTTCGCGACCGAGGCCTTCGCCTGGGCGAGCTGGCTGGGCAGGCTCGCGGCGTCCACCGTCGCGAGGGTCTGCCCCGCGGTGACCTGCTGGCCGACGGTGACCGGCACCGCCGTCACCTGCCCGGACACGGTGAACGAGAGGTCGGAGCGCTGGGCCGGGGCGATCGTCCCGGTGGCGGCGACGGTGGTGGTCAGCGTGCCGGTCGTCGCCCGGGCGAGCTGGGTCGCCGCGGCCGCGGACGAGCGCGGCACGAGGAACCACACGAGCAGGAACACGACGACGGCGAGCGCGAGCCCGATCAGCAACCAGCGCTTCCACGACCACCCGGCGAACCGGGAGCGGCGAGCCGCTTCCGGCGGGGCCGTCCGGTGCGCACCGGACGTTTCGGACACGGGGCCTCCAGCCGCTCGACCTGCACGGACACCGGGTCCCCGCGGCCGGCTGGCGAACCGTAACCGGCCGCGTGGCCGATGTCCCGCACCGGGCTGACAGTCCGCTGAGAGATCCGGACGTCGGGGGAGGAACGATCAGGAAAAGCGTTCGAGGACGGCGGCGAGGCCGTCCTCGGTGACCGCTCCGGTCACCTCGTCGGCCGCTTCCTTCACCTCCGGCGGCGCCTGCCCCATCGCGACCCCGTGGCCCGCCCAGCGGAGCATGGTGCAGTCGTTGTCGCCGTCGCCCACCGCGAGCACGTCCTGCTGCGCGACCCCGGCCCCGGCCGCCACCCCCGCGAGCGCCGACGCCTTCGACACCCCCGCGGCCACCATCGTCACCCAGGGGAACTCGTGGTCGAAGGTCACGGTCGCGCCGGGCACCTCGATCCCGGCGAACCGCTCGGCGACCTCGTCGACCGTCCCGCCGGGCCAGTAGGCGATCAGCTTCGGCGTGGCCGCGGCGAGCAGCTCGGCCTCGGAGACCTCCGTGACCTCACCGGCCAGGTGGACACCCGGGAAGGGCCCCGTGACCCGTTGCCCGACGCCGACGTGCTCGGTCCCGAACACGGCCTCCGGCAGGACGTCCTTCACCGTGGCGTGGGCCACTGCCGCGTCAAAGGTGACGACCTCGCGGACCACGCGGCTCGCCGTGTCCATGACGACCGCGCCGTTGGAGCAGACGGTCAGGCCCGAGTCGAGGCCCAGCTCGTCGAGCACCCTCCGCACCCCCAGCACGGTCCGGCCGGTGCAGAGCATCACCATCGCGTGGCGACCCACCGCGCGGATCGCCGCGAGCACGCGCGGCGACGGCGGCTGGTGCGCGTGGACGGTCGTGCCGTCGATGTCCAGGGCGATCAGGCGGGGCGTCCACACGTCCACACACCCTACGTGGGCACGGTTCGCGCGGTTTCGGCATTGTGAACCCATGCAGACCGGGTCCCCCGTGCCGACCGCGCTCCCGCTCCGCCCGCCCGCGCACCGCGTCGACCCGCGCGCGGTCGGCTGGTGGCGGTTGCGGGGACTCGCCGGCGCCGCCGCCGTCGCGCTGCCGCAGCTGGTCGTCGTGATCGTGCTCGGCGGGCCGTCGTGGCTGGTGGGGACCCTGATCGCGACGGTCGTCGCCGGCCTCGCCTACGCCGCCGTCGTCCCCCGGATCCTGTTCCGGATCCATCGCTGGGAGATCACCGACGAGGCGGTCTACACGCTGTCCGGCTGGCTCGTGCGGGAGTGGCGGATCGCACCGATCTCCCGGGTGCAGACCGTGGACACCGAGCACGGCCCCCTGCAGCAGCTGCTCGGGCTGGCCAGCGTGACCGTGACGACGGCGTCCGCGCGGGGTCCGGTGACGATCCGCGGCCTGGCCACGGCGGACGCCGCCGAGCTCGCCCGCCAGCTCACCGAGACGACGCAGGCGGCGCACGGCGATGCCACTTGACCTCACCCGACGCCCCGTGGCGGCGGCTCGACGCCCGGATGCTGGTGGTCGCGCCCGCCCGTGCCCTCATCCGGCTGGTCCCCGTGCTGGTGGTCCTGCTGATCACGGGGCGCAGCGACGACCCGATCCGGTTGTGGATCTCCGTCGGGATCACGGCGCTCGTGGTGTTGGCCGGGGTGGTGCGCTGGCGGACGACGCAGTACCGGATCACGCCCGAACGGGTGGAGCTGCACAGCGGCTGGGTCCGGCGGCAGCGCCGCTCGGTGCCACGGGACCGGATCCGGACCGTCGACCTCACGGCGACCCCGCTGCACCGCCTCTTCCGGCTGAACGTCGTCGTGGTGCGGGCCGCGGGGACGGGCACGGAGCACCGCCACGGCGGGCTGGAGCTCGACGCGGTCGGGGCGGCCGAGGGGGATTCCCTGCGGGCGGAGCTGCTGGACCGGGTGGAGGTCGCGCCGCCGCGGGTCGGGGGTGATGCGCCCGTCGCGCCGCACCTCCCCGCCCCGTCCCTCGCCTCGGACCCGTCCGACACCGCCGCGACGCCGGATGGTTCCGCGCCGCCGGACGGATCCGCGCAGACCGCCGCGGTCGGGCCTCCCGGCCCCGGCGCGGCGACGGGCACCGTGGGGACGGGCGCACCGGCGGCGCGCGAGCCGGTCGCCCGCCGAAGCGCCCCGTCCACCGTGGAGCTCGCGCGACTCCACTGGTCCTGGGTCCGCTTCGCGCCCTTGACCTTCTCCGCCCTCGCCGGTGTCGGTGCCATCGCCGCCGCGGCGTTCAACCTGCTCAACGAGCTCGGCCTGAGCCCCCGCCGGATCGGCGTCGAGGCCGCGGCGGAACGCCTCGCCCGCACCCCGCTGTGGGCCGCGATCGGGCTGGTCGGGGCGGTGCTGCTGCTCGTCGCGGTGGTCGGGTCGGTGGTGCTGTTCGTCGAACGCTGGTGGGGCTACCGGCTCACCCGCGAGAGCCAGGACGGCGCGCGCTGGGGCCGGCTGCAGGTCCGCCGCGGGCTGCTCACCACCCGATCGCTGTCGGTCGCCGAGGACCGCATCCGCGGGGTGGCGGTGCACGAGCCGCTGCTGCTGCGCGCCGGTCGGGGCGCGCAGGCCCGCGTCCTGTCCACCGGTCTCGGCCGCGACGCCCAGGGCGGGGCCTTGCAGCCGCCCGCCCCGCGGGCCGAGGCCCACCGGGTCGCGGCCGCTGCCCTGGCCCGCCTGCACCCGGATGTGCGGCCCGATCCCACCCGCACACCGCTCACCCGCCATCCTCCGGCCGCGACGCGCCGCCGCTTCACCCGCGCGCTCGTCCCGGCCGGGCTGCTGCTCGTCGCCACCGTGGTCGCCGGCGAGGTGTGGCCCGCCCTCGGCTGGCTCTGGCCCGTCGCGCTGTTCCTGGTCCCGCTCGCCGCGCTGCTGGCCCTGGACCGCGCCCGCGCGCTCGGGCACGCGCTGAGCCCGGTGTACCTCGTCAGCAGGCTCGGCGGGCTCTCCCGGCGCACGGTCGCGCTGCAGCGCTCCGGGGTGATCGGGTGGCGCGTGCGGCAGAGCCCGTTCCAGCGCCGTGCGGGCGTCGTCACCCTGGAGGCCGTGACCGCCGCCGGGCAGGGCGGCTACCCGGTCCTCGACATCGCCCCGGGCACCGCGGTGGCGTTGATCGACAAGGTCAGCCCCGGGCTGACCTCGTCGGGAGTGCCTCTCGAGGAACCGTCAGAAATCTGACCTTCCGCCCGTCGGACTCTCCGACGGTTCCGCTATCGGCGCCGCGTCCCGAACAGGCCGCGGGTGATCTCGCGCCCCAGCTGCGTGGCCATCGACCGCATGAACGACTTGGCGGCCGAGGACTGCAGGATCTGCGTGACCATGCCCGGCTCCTCGCGCTCCTGCCGGTGCCGCTCCGGGGCGGGGGCCTCCATCGGCGGCGCCTCGGCGGGAGGCGGGGGCGCGGCCTCGGCCATCTTCGCCGTGAGCCGCTCGTAGGCGGACTCGCGGTCGATCGTCTGGCCGTACTTGGCGTAGAGCGGCGAGGCGTGCGCGGCCTCGGTGACCGCCTGCTCCCCGATCGCCGCCATCAGCGAGCGCGGCGCCCGCATCCGGGACCAGGCCACCGGCGTCGGCGCCCCGCGCTCGGACAGCACCGTCACGATCGCCTCGCCCGTCCCCAGCGACTTCAGGGCTTCCTCGAGGTCGTAGACCTTCGACGTCGGGTAGGTCTTGACGGTCCGGGTGAGCGCCTTCTGGTCCTCGGGGGTGAAGGCGCGCAACGCGTGCTGCACCCGCGCGCCGAGCTGGGACAGGACGGCGTTCGGCACGTCCGTGGGCAGCTGCGTGCAGAAGAACACGCCGACGCCCTTGGAGCGGATCAGCTTCACGGTCTGCTCGATGCGCTCGAGGAACGCCTTCGACGCGTCCGCGAACAGCAGGTGCGCCTCGTCGAAGAAGAAGACGAGCTTCGGCTTGTCGAGGTCGCCGGCCTCCGGCAGGTCCTCGTACAGCTCGGCGAGCAGCCACATCAGGAAGGTGGAGAACAGCTTCGGGTTCGCCGCCTGGTCGGCCAGCTCGACGAGCGTGACGACGCCCTTGCCGTCGACCTGGCGCATGAGGTCGGTCGGCTCGAACTCGGGCTCGCCGAAGAAGTCCTCGCCGCCCTGCGCCTCGAGGTTCACCAACGCGCGCAGGATGACCCCGGCCGTCGCCGGCGAGACGCCGCCGATGCCCTTGAGGTCCGCCTTGCCCTCGTCGCTCGTCAGGTGCTGGATGACGGCGCGGAGGTCCTTGGTGTCCAGGAGCGGCAGGTTCTGCTGGTCCGCCCAGTGGAAGATCAGCCCGAGCGTGGACTCCTGCGTGTCGTTGAGGTCGAGGACCTTCGACAGGAGGATGGGCCCGAACTGGGTGATCGTGGCGCGGATCGGGACCGCGGAGGACTTCCCGCCCAGGGACAGGAACTCGACGGGGAAGCCGGTGGCCACCCAGTCGTCCCCGGTGTCCTTGGCCCGGGACTGGATCTTCGGGCCGTCCTCACCGGGCTTCGACATTCCGGAGAGGTCGCCCTTGACGTCCGCCAGCAGGACCGGGACGCCGGCGTTGGACAGCTGCTCGGCCAGGCCCTGCAGCGTCTTCGTCTTCCCGGTACCGGTGGCCCCCGCGACCAGCCCGTGCCGGTTCAGGGTCGCGAACGGGATGCGGACGCGCGCCGAGGGGTCCACCTGCCCGTCGACGAGGACGGTGCCGAGCTCGAGGGCATCGCCCTCCGTCGCGTAGCCGGCGGCGATCTCCTGGGCAGGGGTGTTCTCAGCCACGCGCGGAGCCTAGACCAGCACTACGACAAAAAGCCGAACAACGCCTACCCTGCGTTCCATGAACGACCGGTTGGTGTGGATCGACTGCGAGATGACGGGTCTCGATCTGCAGCGCGACGCGCTCATCGAGATCGCCGTACTCGTGACGGACGGGGAGCTGAACGTCCTGGGTGAGGGCGTCGACGTCGTCATCCATGCCGACGACGCCGCGCTCGCCGGGATGCCCGACGTCGTCCGCGAGATGCACGCGCACTCCGGCCTGACGGACGAGGTGCGGGCCTCCACGGTCACGCTGCGCGAGGCCGAGGAGAAGGCGCTGGCCTACATCCGCCAGTACGTGCCCGAGCCCGGCACCGCCCCGCTGGCCGGCAACTCGATCGCGACCGACCGCGGCTACCTCGCCCGGGACATGCCGGAGCTCGACGCCCACCTGCACTACCGCATGATCGACGTCAGCTCGGTCAAGGAGCTCGCCCGCCGCTGGTTCCCCCGGGTCTTCTACGCGAAGCCGGAGAAGGGCCTCGCCCACCGCGCCCTCGCGGACATCGAGGAGTCCATCCGGGAGCTCGAGTACTACCGCCGGACGCTGTTCGTGCAGCCCCCGGGCCCAACGTCCGACGAGGCCAGGGCCGCCGCGGCCGCACTCGCACCCCCCGCTTCCTAGCCCGTCCGGCCATCGCGTAGTCTTCACACGTCGCCGGGTCGCCCCGGCGGACGATGGTGGGTGTAGCTCAGCTGGTAGAGCACCTGGTTGTGGTCCAGGGGGCCGCGGGTTCAAGTCCCGTCACTCACCCGGGGTTCGCGGACCCCCCTCGCAAGGCGCTCGACGGGCCGGTGCTACACTGGATCTCGGTGCCGCGCAAGGGACACCGCCAAAATTTCACACATGCACCGCTAGCTCAATTGGCAGAGCAGCTGACTCTTAATCAGCGGGTTCACGGTTCAAGTCCGTGGCGGTGTACGCAAACTAGCAGGCCAGACCGGTTGTCGGTCTGACCTGCTAGCGTTTTCGGTGATCAAACTGACCGGAAACTCCGCTACCGCGATCTCGACGGGAAGACTCGCAAGATCCGTCGCCGAGGTCCCACCAAGACGGGCGCTTCGAAGGCACTCCAGGACGAGCTCCGCGACCGCCGAGGCGGCGCGCAGGCGATGCCGCTGGGCCCGCATTCCCGCTTCAGCGAGGCCGCCGATCTTTGGTTCGCCAAGATCAAGGAGCGCCGAGCCTCTTCTCTCTTGGCTCAACCCTGGTTGGTCTACGCCAGGGAGCCGCAGCTGAGGCGGGACACAGCCGTCAGGCCGCTCTCACCGCACATCAGCAGACGGCAGGCGAGATCCCGACCGCCGGCTCGGCGTTGACGCCGGTCTCCTCCAGCACCCTCCCGGCTCGCGGCTGCGGCCGGTGTCTCGCCCGGCTCGAAGCCCCCGCGTCCCAGCCGTCCAGCTGCCGAATACGTTCGGCCGATGCCGACGATGTTCGAGGGCGACATCTTCGTCAGCTCCGGTTAGACGACTATCGAGAATCCCGCCGCCTGGTACGTGGACCATGACCTCGGCCGCTCCTTCGCCGATCAGGTCAACGGACTGTGTGGCGCTGGGATGCCCCGCTCGTCTCTGGTTCCTCACGGGCCCGCCCACCGGATGGGTGCGGCTGACCGTCGAGAGCCACGACGCCTCATCTGCCGTCGATCCCCAGTGGGAGGAGGTCGCCGAGGCGTCGTTCACCCCCCGGCTCTCCCCCGCAGCTGGATTGCCTCGCAAACCTGAACGACCTCGCGCGATCACCTTGATCGTGCAACGGTCTTGCGCAGTAGTTCACGGCGCGGAATCGTCCGCGTGTGAAGGGGGACGAGATGGCGAAAGAGACGATGGGCCGCCACCTGTTCGAGGACTAGACCGGGAAGCTCGCCCCGTCGGCATCCTGCTCACCGCCCTGGCAGCGGGGGCTACGGAGGCGACCCCTCCGCCGGCGGGACACCTAGCCGAGGACCGTGCTGACGTTGTCGGCGGCAGTGGTGAGCTCGACGTAGAGCTTTGCCCACGTCCTGTCGGTGTCGGTGGCGGGCCCGCCACCGCAGAAGGGCAGCTTCCCGACGGCGGTGTAATAGGCGAGGAAGGTCAGCTGTTGTGGCGGCCGGGAGTCCGGTCCGCCCTCGTAGGCGCTGTTGGGCTGGTCGGTCTGGTGCATCAAGCAGGGCGGGGTGGCTCCCGGTTGGAAGTCGGCCTGTGTGACGAGCACTACCGGTGCCGCGGCCGGATCTGACGCCGCTCCGAAGCCACGTGTCAGGATGGCCGCTGTGGCGACGATCGCCCCGACCACCGCGAGGGCCAGGACGATCAAGACGACGCGGCGGTGATGACTGGGCGCGCCGGCAGGCGGAGTGGTGATCGAGTGCGTCATGGGTCAGACCGATCCGGACAGGGCGCGCAGCACAAGGCCGGCGCCGACGATGATGACGAGGACCGCGGTGAGGACGGGTAGGTAGGTCAGCGCCGTGGTGAACCGGTGGGCGATTCGTGCTGTGCGGCCACGGGAGAGCACGGCGGTGATGCGGTCCTGGAGTCGGACGAGCAGCAGCCCGGCGAGGGTCAGCGCCAGGGCCATACCCAAGCCGTATCCGAGGACGAGCACGATGCCCAGAAGCGTGCGGCCCAGGGCGATCGCGGCGAGCAGCACCAGCAGCGCCGACGGGCTGGGCACGAGACCGCCGGCCACACCCAACCCGATCAGGCCGCCACGGCCGAAACCGTGTCCATGTCCATGTCCATGTCCATGTCCATGTCCATGTCCGTGTCCGTGTCCATGTCCGTGTCCATGTCCATGTCCATGTCCGTGCCCGTCTCCGTGCCCAGTGGCCTGCCGCGGAGCGGCTTCCACGACCGCAACGACGCCACCGGGTCTCGTCGACGCTGCTCCCGGTGCGACGACAGGTTCGCCGACCAGGTCGACGAGCCACTCGCTCTGGTGCCGACGGCGGATGGCCGAGCGGAGCAGCCCGACCCCGACCCCGGCGACGAGGAGCCCTGAGACGATCGCCAGCACCTGTTCCACGGCGGTGGGTGCGAGCGCCGCGGACGCGGAGAGCACCACTCCGAGCACGAGCACGCCGACCGTGTGGGTAACGGTCACGGTCGCCCCAACCGTCACCACGTCACGCAGTCGGCCGCGCTTCCCGACGAGATAGGCGGCCATGATCGTCTTACCGTGGCCGGGGAGGAACGCGTGCCCTGCACCGAGCAGGACGGACAGGAGCACCGCGAGAAGCGCGATACCGACGCTCATCTGCTTCGTCCCGACCAGGTTGTTGAACGCCGCCGACAGGTCGTTGAGGGCGGAGACGAAGACATCGGCACCGGGGACGCCGCCGAGGACGGCATAGGTCGAGGTCCCGACGCCCGGGGTGGTGGTGATGGCCGCGGCACGGACGTCGAGCGGGGAGGACAGCAGGTCGTTGGGGTACTGACGCAGTTCAGCGCTGATGCTCGACGCCGGCACCGGCGACTGCTGCAGTGTCACACCGTCGCCGGTGGCGGTGATCTCGTGCCAGCCCCCGATCCCGGCCGAGTCGAACTGGTCGTCGACGCTGACGCGGGTCGGACGGGACAGGTCTGCGGGTGCGGTCAGGTGGCACTCGAGCCGTCCGACCGGCAACCCCGCGGCACCGGGCAGCTGGACGTAGCTGCCGCTGGTGAGGGTCAGCGGCACCCTGACGGTCCCGACGGAGATAACGACGGCTGCGGCGAGCGCGGGGCACCGCGCGCCGGCGTAGGCTGTCGCCTCAGCGGCGGAGACGGTGCCGTCCCGGTCGGTGTCGATCAACGGCAGGCGCTGCAGGGTCGGGATCTCCGCGGCGTCGACGACCGCGTTGTCGACGATGTGGTCGGCGAAGAGCTGCAGTCCGTCGTAGTGGTTGACAGTGGCGTTACCCAGCGGATGAGCACTCGCTGTGGGCGCCCCCACCACGGTCGAGGCGACGCCTATCGCCCCCACGATCATGGTCGTCGCCAGCAGCCGGCGTAGGACGGTGGTCATCGAGGACCGCCGAGCTGGGTGAGCGTGGCCCGGGCCACGGGCACCTGTAGAGGATCGAAGTGCGGGTTGATCGCCAGCGCCGCGGAGAGGTCGGTGCGGGCCGCGTCCTTCTGCCCGAGCGAGTTCTCGATCATTCCCTTGTGGAAGGCGAAGAGGGCGTTGCGCATCCCGGTGGCGGCGGCCTTGTTCGCCCACGTCAGCGCCTCGGCATCGCGACCGTTCGCGTGCAGCGCCCAGCCGTAGGCGTCATCCATCTCCACAAACGGGCGGATCCTGAGGCCGGCCTCGCCGAACGACAGGGCCTTCGCCGGGTCGCCGTGATCGGCGTAGAACAGCGTCGGGTCGGTGTCGAGCTGCACCCCGTTGCTGGTGAACAGTGAGTTCTCGGCGTCGAAGAGCGCGTAGGCCTGCTGCGCCTCGGTCATGTGCCCGATCGACTCCAGGTACTCACCGGCCTCGATCACGAACTGCGGTTGCGGCGTGCTCGCCAGGAGCTGGGCATAGTCGGCGACGGCGGCCGCTTCCTGGCCCAGAGCGGCCTCGGCCTTGGCCTGGCCCTCGAGGAGGTCGGGGTAGCGGGGGTCGGCCTGGGTGCCGAGCTGGACCTGACGCAGGGCCTCGGCGGGGTCGCCGCCGGTGAAGGCGAGCTCGGCGAGGTAGTAGCGGCAGAACGCGATGTCCGCCGGTGCGGTCGCCTCGTCGAGGGCCTGGTTCATGAGGACACGGGCCTGGTCAGGTTGCCCGGCGAGCTCGTAGACGTACTCGGCGCGGGTGTAGGCGGGAGTGCCTGGATGCAGGTTCAGCATCTGCTGCACGGCGCCGCGGGCGTCGTCATAGCGGCCGAGCTGGGTGTAGGCGTCGGCCAGCGTCCCGTAGATCATGGAGTTCTGCGGGTCGAGAGCTTGGGCCTGCTGCGCGAGGGTCAGCGAGTCGGCGAAGCGGTGCTGCGCCGCGCGCAGGGCAGCTTGGCCGGCGAGGGCGGCGGCGTTGCCCGTGGGCATGATCTGCAGCGAGCGGGCCAGCGCACCCTCGGCCTTCGGGTAGTACATCGGATTGACGGTGTTCTTGGCCTCCTGGACATAGTCCAGGCCCAGTGTCGCCCAGCCGTCGGCGTTGTTCGGGGTGATCTTCAGCTGCGCCTGGATGCCGGCGATGTCGGCACCCAACGGGTCCGCGGTCGGCGGAGGGTCGGCGGCGGCGCCGGAGACCGGTGCGGTGTCTTCCCGGTTCACGGCCACGACGACGACCAATGCGAGGACCGCGGCCATCGCCACGGCAGCCGACCACCAACGCCACCGCCTCGGCCGTGCGCCACCGGAGTGCGCGGGTGCCACGTCAGCGACCGTCGGGGTCTCGACCGGCGCCGAGTGGTCGTGGTGTGTGCGAGTCACGGCTCAGCCCCCGGTGGGAGGGCTGATCGTGGTGTGGGCATCCCAGCCGGTGAACATCAACGCTCCTGTGGGTCCCGGTCCGGTTGTGGTGGGTTCGGCGCCGCTCGAGCTGGTCTCGACCTTGAGGGGATAGGGGTGGGTGGCGTCGTCGGCGACGTAGAGGACCCCGGCCCCGTTGCCAGGGGTGACCTTCACCGCCGCCTGTCCGGCGACGGTGGCCGTTCCGGTGACCGCGACGGTGTCCCCGCCCTTGATCAGCTGATCGAACACGGCCTTCTTGTCCAACTGCGCGACGAGTGGAGCGGCCCGGGGGTCGGTGGTCGAGAGCTGTTGGTAGCCGGCTGTGGCACCGGCCGCGGAGAGACCCTTCACGTACAGTGTCGAGCCGACCTTGACCAGGTCGATGTCCTGACCGGCCCCCGTGATCCGTTCCCGTCCGTCGCCCGACGACGTCAGAACCAACTCGATGGTGGCGGTCGCCGCGCCCGTGCCGGCGGCGGTGGGGCGAGCGACGGTGCCGGCGATGGTGACCGAGTCGGCGGCCTGCGCCGCGGCCTGGGTGTCGGTGAGGATCTGTGCGGCCGGGCGGCCCGACTCCGAGCCGCCACCAGCACAACCGGCGGACACCAGGAGGATCAACGCCGTGGCGGCCATGGTTGGTCGGGTTCGCATTGCGGTTGTGCCTCTCCTCGACCCGGCTGGCGTCAGGTCATGTCGTCCTGCTCGGTCCGGCCCGCGCCCCCGGGGTGGGGACGGGGCCGGACCGAGCACGAACTCCGGTAGACGTCGCCTACTTGCTGCCGGCGGTGTTCACGCTCGCGTTGTAGGGCAGGCCGACGTAGGGGAAGTGGTCCCCGAAGCCCTTCGGGTTCACGTCCACCCCGTCGCCCGCGGCGAGCGGGGCGATGATCCTCGGCGGCAGGGTCTGGACCGCGCCCTCCAGAGCCTGGATCTCGATGTCGACCACGTCGTCGGTCAGGCGGCGACCGTTCGGGAAGCCCTGCAGGTCACCTCCGAGGACGCCGAGCCGGTTGGGCTTGTCGGCCACCGGGACGCCCATGTTCAGGCGCAGTTCCTCCGCCGGGGCGAACCTCCTCGGGTCGACGTCCTTGTTCAGGACCTGCGAGTTGAGGTCCGCCTGGATCGGCGCCTTGCTGCCGTCCAGGGTGGGGGCGTTCGTCGCGATGCCCGTCGCGAAGATCTCGACCAGGTCGTTGCGCGGGGTCTTCGGGGCCGGGATGCCGTAGATGGCCTGGATCAGCTGCGGCACCTCCGGCTTGAGAACGCGGCCGATGAACGCCGTGTTGGTGGCGTCCTGCGACGGGGTGGACCCGTTGAAGGCGTCCTTCATGCCCGAAGCGGACACGACCTCGTTGACCAGCGGGTTGCCCAGGCGCGAGACCTGGACGAAGGGGCCGGCGGAGACCGCCTTACCCGGGGTCAGGATCGTCGACTGCTTCTCGGTGTCGCTCCAGACCCCGATGACGGGGTTCTTGGCGGCGTTGCCGTTGAGCGCCAGGTAGTCCTTGGGGACCTGGATCGACAGGGTGTTGACGTTGTAGCCCTTGAGCGTGTTCTGCCCGGCCTCGGACAGGTTGCCGCCGTAGAGCAGGTCGAACACGCGCAGGTCGAGGAAGAACGAGTCCGCGGCCTGGCCGGCGAACACCTTGCCGCTGTTGCCCGGCAGTGTGGAGATTGCCTGGTTGCGGAGGCTCGCGTAGTCGGGCATGCCGGCGGGGCCGGTGTCCGACGGCGCGACCGGGGCGTCCTTGAGCAGGGTCTTCACGTCGTGACCGTTGCGGATCTCGGTCAGATCGTAGGTCTGGCGGAACAGCAGGTTCGGGTCGTCCAGGCTCGTGACCGGCCCGTTGTTGTAGAGGAACGTCGTGTTCCCCCGCAGGTCCTGGGTCTTGAACTGCCAGCGGAACGTCATGTCCGGCTTGCCGTTGCCGTCACTGTCGACGTTGATGTCGTAGTGCGCGTTGGTGGCCCAGGGGTAGAAGTTCGGGCCACCGTTCGGCTCCTGGAACGGGTACCAGTTCGCCGACAGCGTCACGGTGTCGGGCTTGTCGGGGCTGGTGAAGGCGTACACGTCGGTGTTGTCGACCGGCGGGTCGGCCGCGATCAGGGGTGCCTCGCGGTGCGAGGACGCCGATGCCACACCGGGCGCGAGCCCGGCGAGCGCGGCGGCGGCGACCACCACACCGACGGTGGCCATCGAGACCGTCGCCCGGCGGCGTAGGCGCCGACCGGGAACAGGGGGAGCGGACATGCGGTTCCTCTCGAGACACCTGAAACAGACATTCAGGTGAGACCGGATAAAGCGGCGAGAGACCCGAGCGATTCCACCGCTGAGCCCGCCCTGCACGGCGGTGCCCTCGAATGCATTCAGGTCACGCTCGTCATGACGGCACTCAAAGGGATCAGTTGCTGCCGAAAAACGCCGGTGCGGCGACCGGCAGCACGCCGTTGTCCGGCGGTTGAAATCTGTGCAGCAAGTTCATAGACATCGCGGGCAGAACGATACGAACTTTTTTCACGATCGCCCCGGCGCGACCTGGCCCGGCCCTCACCTGCTCCAGGACCCGACCATCACGGTACGTGAACACGAGCGCGCACGTGTGCGCCGCCCTGCCGCCCATCGGCTGAACGGCCGAGCGCGGCCCGCCGGTATTCACCTGATGCGACGAAGACCGCCTGCGGCCCAGGAATCGAATATCCACGGAAATGCCTGCAGCACCTCAGCCGCTGGAGCAACATCGATGCGCACCACTCCGCCGATTCAGGTGGACAAAATGGACATTGTTCAGCTGCGAAGCTGGGCCGGATCGCGAACCGATCGCCGGCTGGCCCAGCGCGCACGGATTGTCCTGCTGTCAGCCGACGGGCTGGGGCCCACAGCGGTCGCCCGGGAGCTGAGCTGCACTCGGCAGACGGTCATGAGCTGGCGGGAGAGGTACCGAACCCTCGGCGTCACGGGTCTCCTGGACGCAACGCGCTCGGGCCGCCCGACCTCGGTGAACCCGACCGACATCCTGCTGCGGACGTTGGACCCGCCACCAGTGGGCTTCCAGCGCTGGTCATCGCGGCTCCTCGGGGCGGAGCTCGGGATCAGCAACGCCTCTGTCGCGAGTGCCTGGCGGGAGTGGGGGATCAGGCCGACGACACACGGAGGTTGGCGCCTGGATACCGACCCGGCCCTTGACACCGACGTGACGCGGGTGCTCGGACTACACGTCGTCGCCGGGTCCGGCGCGATCGTGCTCGAACGTGGGCGGCCCGTGCCCGGTGATCGCATACCTGTGGCACGCCGCCAGGACGTGGGGGAACTCCCCGACCACGGCGACCCCTCGTGCTTCCCCGATTTCGAGGACGGCGCCATCGCCTTCCTGAGGTCGCTCCCCCCCGGTGGCGCGCGACACCCACGGGTGATCATCGTCGCAGGCGCATCCCCGTGGTGGCGGCGCCTGGACCGGAGGCGCGGCCAAACGATCCATGTGGCCGGTCCGGGCCGCCCGTGGGCCCGGCTGGTTCGCGTGACGTCCCTGATGGCCGGTGCTCATCCGCGCGGAACCACCTCGGTCGCGCACCTGTGCGCCGCGCTCCACGGGTGCGATCCGGATGCGGCGTTCTCCTGGTCTGAGCTGGAGCGGCGGCTGGAGCCGAACCCGCCTAGGTAGTGCCGCGGCCAGGAACGTTGGGGACGTAACCGAGTCCGGTTGATCCAGCTGGCGCGGCGCAGGAGGCTGTCCGCTCGAGGTGGTGGGCACGCCCTACAGCCCGAGGCATCGGTCCGAGCCCCGCCGAAGGCGCGTTCAGCCCACTCCGGGGCGGACGCACCAGCAATGCTGATCGCCGCCGGCCGGGTCGTCGCCCTGGAACGCCTCGCCGCGATCTGTCACGCCCACGGCGTCGAGCACCTCGAGCTGTTCGGCTCCGCTGCCAGCGACACCACCGGGCCCACGAGCGACATCGACATCCTCTACACGCTCCAGCCCGGCCGGACACTCGGCTGGGAGATCAACGACCTCGCCGATGAACTCAGCGAACTCTTCGGCCGACCCGTCGACCTCGTCTCCCGACGAGCCCTCCACGTGAAGCTCCGCGACCACGTCCTCGCCGAAACCCGCCCGCTCTTGCAGCGTGACCTACTGCTGCTCGGCGAGATGATCGCCGCCGCCGAACAGATCCCGCAGCTCGCCGCCGACATCACCCTCGACGAGCTCGACGAGAGGCGCGAACGGCGCGACGCGCTGCTGTGGAACAACACGGTGCTTGGTGAGGCAGCAGGCCAGGTCTCCAACGAGACCAAAGCCCGATTCCCAACCGCCGCGTGGCAACAGCCCGTACCGACCGCGCCAAAGCCGACCTCGTAGGCCAACAGGTCCGACGGGACCGTGGGACGATCGAGCCCGCCGGCGTCGCACGTGACGACGGCCGCATGATCGTCTCGTTCGGCGGGCGCTTCCCACCCTCCCCAGTGCCGGCGGTGTTGCGGGAGACGGGAGATCAGTGACGCGAGGGCACACATCGATCGTCGAGATGCAGCCCGACGGCAGGGTCGGGACCACAACGACGAGCCGGATACTCCACGTGCGACTCCTCAACACGACAGGCCCGAGAGTCGGGAAAGCGCGTCGAGGGCGCCTAGCGGTTCCGGCCGGACGAGGTGATCCGGCGGCCCGGCGGCACGCGGCCGAGGCTCACGTGTCTCGGCCGGCGTAGACCGATGACGCGACTGTCTCGAGCAGCAGGGTGGCGACGTGCGAGCCGGCCTCGAGCGACCCCTCCTCGATGCGCACCGCCAGATCGAGGATCCGGCGATTGACCGGAGCGGACAGGCCCAGGCGCTCCGCCTCGGTCGCCACGTACCCGTTGAGCTGGTGTACCTCGCTGCGGCGGCCCTTGAGCCAGTCCTGCAGCACCGTGGTCTTCTGGCCGTCGATACTGAAGGTGTCGTGCACCACATCAAGTAGTACGGTCGCGATCTGCTCGGGGTCCGCGACGGCGGCGGCGTCCAGCCCCAGGACCGGACGGATCGTCCGGCCGGCCGCAATGCCCGTCCGAACAGCCTCGTTCCCCGCCTCGATCATCAGCTCCCGCATGCCCGGGATCTCTGCCGCCGCACGCACGGTCGTGTTCAGCACGGCGGAGGTGACCAGCTCGGTGGCGTTGGCGACGAGCTTCATCCACTTCGAGGACAGAATGTCGTCCGAGACCTCGACCGTCCCGGAATGCCTCAGCAGCCCGGCCACCTCCGCTGCCCGCTCCTGGGCCATGGGGGTCAGGCCACCGACCGCGAACCACGACTGCGAACGCGGGGTGTCCCGTTGCACCACACCGGGATCGAACATCGTGGAGGCGACCTCGATGACTGCACCCAGGGCACGGTCCGCACCGACCACGTCGGCGATCGTCTCCAGGGTCATGCCGTTCTGGATTCCCACCACCACCCCGCCGGGGGCCAGGACGGACGAGATCAGCTCGCACGCCCACCGGGTGTCGTAGGCCTTCACCATCACCAGCACGACGTCGAAGCTCTCGCGCAGCGTGGCCACCTCGCACAGGTCGATCGCCCGGACCCGGGTGACCTCGCTGGCGTCCGGCATCTCGATGCGGATCCCGTGCTCTCGGATCGCGCGCACGTGCTCGGGCCACTGCTCCACGAAGGTGACGTCGAGGCCCGCTCGGGCCAGGTCGGCGCCGACCGAACCACCATTGGCGCCGGTGCCGAGTACCGCGATCCTGGTCATCGGGCCACCGCCGCCGCGGTCCGGGTGCCGGTGCGGGACGTGTGCATGGGTGCTCCCTGTGTCTCGTCGGTGAGGTTGCGGAGGGGTCAGGAGACCGGGGCGCGATGGCGCAGCCGGTGCGCACGGACCGCGACCGGCAGCGCGGCGACGATCCCGAGTGCCAGCGCGATGCCGCCCCATCCCGGGCCGGCGAAGCCCTCGAGCCCGAACGCTGCGTCCAGCGACAGCGCGCCCGGGCCGGAGAAGCCGAGCACCGTGGCGACGATCCCGTAGAGCAGCGGTACCTCGCAGCCGCCCGTGACGGCCCAGAGTCCCTTGTCCGCCAATGCGAGTGCAGCGACGGTCATCGTTCCGACGACGACGACCGAGCCGATCGGGGTAAGCAGGCCCAGCACCATCGACACCGCCCCCGTCAGCTCGGACAGGCCTGCCACAGCCGCCATCACCTTCCCGGGCCGGTGCCCCCAGGCGTCGAACATCGTGCCGGTACCGGTGAGCCCGCCACCCCCGAAGGAACCGGTGAGCTTCTGGAAGGCGTGGCCGGCCAGCAGCACGCCGACGAGCAGTCGCAGGATCAGCAGACCGACATCCATCGGGTTCGGGTCCTTCCGGGGGTGGAGGTGGCCGCCGGACCAGCAGCCGGGATCCGCAGCGGGTCAGCCCGCTCGCCTGTCGGGTGTCGGAGCCGGCGGGTTCGGCCGGATCGGCTCGTCGGTGGCCACGCTGATGAGCAACGACGCGGTGTGCGCGATGTGGTCGCGCACCAGCTGCGCGGCGAGATCGGCCTGCCGGCCGACCGAGGCCTCGAGGAGGGCGCGGTGTTCACCGGCGAGATCGCGGTCGGGCTCCTGCCCGAACGACACCGACCACTGCCGGTAGAGCTCCGCCTCCTCGCGCAGGGCACGGGCGACGTCGAGCAGTCGCCGGTTCGTGCAGCCGTCGATGAGGGCGAGGTGGAACTTCGCGTGCGCGGCGCTCCATTCGTCCGTCGGATGGTCCGGATCGTCGTCGCTCATGAAGACCGCACGTTCGAGGACGTGATGGGCGGCAACGGCGCGGGACTCCCATTCCACGTCACCTTCCAGCACCGACAGGCGCAGGACCAAGGACTCGATCTCGACCCGGGCACTGGTCAGGTCCGCCAGATCCTTGTGGGAGAGCGGGGTGACGACGTACCCCTGGTGGGCCTGCGTCTTGACCAGGCCCTCCGACGTGAGCCGGGTCAAAGCCTCGCGGGCGGCACCGACACTCACCCCGTAGTGCTCGCAGAGCTCGGGGAACTTCAGGCGCGACCCGGGCACCAGCCGGCCGCCGAGGATATCGCTACGCAGCCGGCGATGCACCTCGTCGGTCCGGGTCCCGGACCCTGCTTGTTTGGCCACGATTCGCACCCTACACGTTGATGCGAATGAGACAAGAACTTTCGAATCTGTCTTGACGCTTCGACTGCCAGGCGCGTAGAAATGTGCCACCGACACCGAAGCCGGTCTGGTCGTCCGCCCCGGACAAAGGGCCACGACCTTCAATCCGAGGAGCAGTTGCGTGCGATTCGCCAGCATCTCCGGTCGGCTCCACCAGGTCGTCAGCCCTGGTCGAGTCGTCGACCTGAACATCGCCAGCGGCGGGCGGCTGCCCGCCGACCCACAGGAGGCGTACCGACGCTGGGACGAGGTCCTCGAGTTCGCCGCCGCCGCGACCGGCGAGGTGCGCGAGATCGCGGAGGAGGAGTTCGGCAACCCGGTGCCGGCACCGCGGCAGGTCTTCGCCATCGGCCTGAACTACGCCGAGCACGCTGCTGAGTCGCACTTCGCGGTTCCTGAGCACCCACCGGTCTTCACCAAGTTCGTCAGCTCCCTGACCGGCCCGTTCGGCGAGATCACGCGCCCGCCGGGCCACGTCGACTGGGAGGTCGAACTCGTGGCGGTCATCGGCCGGCCCGCACACCGGGTCACCGCCGAGGTGGCCTGGTCCTACGTCGCGGGGGTCACGATCGGTCAGGACATCTCCGAGCGCATCCTGCAGGCGTCCGGGCCCGCCCCCCAGTTCAGCATGGGCAAGTCCCACCCCGGGTTCGGCCCGATCGGCCCGGTCCTGGTCACCCCCGACGAGCTCCCCGACCGGGAGGACCTCGAGCTCGGATGTCTGATCAATGGGGAGCAGATGCAGAAGGGTCGCACCCGGGACATGGTCTTCCCGGTGCCCGAGCTGATCGCCCGGCTCTCCGCGGTGACCCCGCTGCTGCCCGGCGATGTCATCTTCACCGGCACCCCCTCCGGAGTCGGCCTCGGCCGCACTCCGCAGCGTTGGCTCGAGGTCGGCGACGAGCTCGTGACCTACATCCGCGGGATCGGCGAGATGCGCCACCGCCTGGTCGCCCCCGCGGCCTGAGAGCCCGGCTCACCGGACGAGAGGGAGGGTCGATGCCGCTCCACCGACTGAACTCGATCACCATCGGGGTGCCCGACGTCGCCACGACGATCGCGTACTACACCGACTTCGGCCTGACCCCGGAGGCGGACGGCTGGCTGTCGAGCACCGACGGCGGCCGGCAGCTGCGGATCGTGCCCGCACCCACCCGCCGTCTGGTCGAGGTGTCGATCGGCGCCGAACACCTGGACGACATCGCCGGTGTGACCCACCGGCTGCGGGGCGCGGGCGTCCCGGTCGAGGAGGACGGGACCGGCGCGCGAACCGTCGAACCCGTCACGGGGACACGGGTGGAGGTCCGGATCGCCGATCCGATCCGGCAACCCCCGACCCCGGCGACCCCGTACAACGGGCCGGGCCGCATCGACCGCGGCACCGGCCGGGCCCCGGGGGTCCTGCGGGACACCCCGGTCCACCCGCGCAAGCTCGGCCACGTGGTACTCGGGTCCACCGACTACGAGGCCACCGTCCGGTTCTTCACCGACCTGGTCGGGTTCCGGGTGAGCGACCGGATCAGCGGGCACGGCGCCTTCCTGCGGTGCTCGACAGACCACCACAACCTGTTGGTCCTCAACGCGCCGGTCGCCTTCCTGCACCACAGCTCCTGGCAGGTCGACGACGTCGACGAGGTCGGCCGTGGTGCGTTCGCGATGCTGGAGGGCAACCCGGAGCGCCACGTCTGGGGCCTCGGTCGCCACCACGCGGGATCGAACTTCTTCTGGTACCTGAAGGACCCGGCCGGGAACTTCTCCGAGTACTACTCCGACATGGACAGCATCCTCGACGACCAGCTCTGGTCGCCGGAGACGCTCGAGGGCGCGCGCGGGCTCTTCAACTGGGGTCCGCCGCCGCCGCCGTCCTTCCTCGCGCCGGACGATCTCGCCGAGATCATGACCGGCGCCCACCAGTCTCGCTGACCCCACTCCTCGCGTGCCCTGCGGGCGGGCCCGGCACCTCCGGTGCCCGCCCCCGGACAGCCGCGGACTCAACGATGATCCGTAGGAGACCCGATGCCCACGAAGGCCCGACGGCTGCCGTCCTGGCTGGCCGCCACACTCGTCCTGTTCGGTGCCGTGCTGCTGGCCGCCTGCAGCACCACGACGACCACCGCCTCCGGGGCGAGCGGTACCGGGACCGTCACCCCGAAGCAGCAGAAGGTTCTCGACGACGGCTTCGCCGGCGTCTTCCAGCAGCCCCCGACGAGCGGGCCCGCCGCGGTCCGCGGCAAGACCGTCTGGTTCATCTCCTGCGGTGAGAACTTCGAGGCCTGCCACACCATGTCGGCCTCGTTCACCGACGCCGCGCAGAAGCTGGGCTGGAACGTCCAGGTCGTCGACACCAAGTACTCGGCGGCGAGCGCCAACACCGCCATCGGCCAGGCCATCGCGGCGCGGGCCGACGGCATCGTGACCGCCGCGTTCGACTGCCCGCAGATCAAGAGCGGGCTGATGGCCGCCAAGGCGGCGAACGTGCCGGTGGTCAACTACGCCGCGCTCGACTGCGACGACCCGAGCTTCGGCGGCGGCGAGAAGCTGTTCGCCGCGACGCTGAACACGATGGGATCGACCAACACCGGCGACTACTACGCCGCGCGTGGCAAGTACAACGCCGACTTCCTCGCCGCGACGCTGGCCCAGCGCGGGGTGGAGAACCCGAAGGTGCTGGTCGTGAAGAACGTCGACCAGGTTATCCACGCGACCGGGTGGGAGGCGTTCGCCAAGGAGATGGCGATCGCCTGCCCGAAGTGCCAGCTCGTCGACGTCGTCTGGAACATCACCGGGTTCCCGAACCCGGCCGGGCAGATCTTCAAGACCGCGCTCACCGCCAACCCGGACGCAGCCGCCGTCGCCTACGACTCCGACTCGTTCATGTCCGGTGCCTTCGCCTCCGCGGTCCGCCAGTCCGGGCGCACCGACATGGTCGTCTGCTGCGGCGACGGGCAGCTGTCGGGCAGCCAGCTGATCCGCGACGGCGTGGTCACCGCGACCAGCCTGATCCCCTACGAGTACGACGTCTGGGCCACGGCCGACACGCTCAACCGCATCTTCGCCGGGGCCGACCAGCCGAACCAGGGCGGTGGCTTCGTCTACGTCGACAAGGAGCACGGGCTGCCGGCCGAGGGGCAGCCGATCACGACCCCGGTCGACTTCAAGACCCTCCGCGAGAAGGTCTGGTCCGGGGGGACCTCGTGACCGCACTGGCCGTGCGGGGGGTCACCAAGACCTTCGGCGCCACCCGCGCGCTCGACGACGTGTCCTTCGACGTCCGGACCGGACAGATCCACGGCCTGCTGGGCGGCAACGGTTCCGGCAAGTCCACCCTGATCAAGATCATGGCCGGGGTCTACACCGCCGACGCCGGCGAGCTGCAGGTCGGCGACCGGCCGGTCGCGGCCGACGCCACCTCGCCGGCCCGGGCCCGGCAGAGCGGACTGCGGTTCGTGCACCAGAGCACCAGCACGTTCCCCGAGCTCACGCTGGCCGAGAACATCGCCATCGGCGACCGGTTCCCGACCAGCGCGGGCCGGGTGCGCTGGTCCGAGCTGCGCCGCCACACCGAGCAGCTGCTGGAGCGCTTCGAGATCGACGCCCACCCGCGGGACCGCCTCGGCGACCTGCGGCCGGCGGACCAGACGATGGTCGCGATCGCGCGGGCCCTGCAGGACGACAGCGCGGGGCTCTCGGTCCTCGTCCTCGACGAGCCGACCGCCTCGCTGCCCGAGCACGAGGTCTCGGTCCTGCTCGACGCCCTGCGGCGCTATGCCGCGGCGGGGCAGACGATCCTCTACGTCAGCCACCGCATGGACGAGGTGCTCTCGCTGACCGACGCGATGACGGTGCTGCGCGACGGGCAGCATGTGATCACCTGCTCGACAGAGGGCATGACCGAGGCGGAGATGGTGTCGCACATCGTGGGACGCCCGGTCGAGCGGGTCTTCGCCGAGACGGCGGCCGATCCCGACACGGTCGGCGAGCCGGTGCTGGAGGTCGACGGCCTGGTCGGCGGCCCGCTGCGCGGGATCGACCTGAGCGTGAGCGCCGGCGAGATCGTCGGCATCGCGGGCCTTCTCGGCAGCGGGCGCACCGAGCTGCTGCGGATGATCTTCGGGGACCATCCCGTGGAGGCCGGCACCATCCGGCTGGCGGGGAGCACGGTCCACCCGCGCACCCCCGGCGAGGCCATGAGGCTCGGCATCGCCCATGTCCCGGAGCACCGGGAGGCCGAGGCGGCGTTCCTCGACCTGTCGGTGCGGGAGAACCTCTCCGCCGCCGAGGTCGTGAAGTACTGGGTCGGCGGCCGGCTCGACCGGCGCCGCGAGCGCCAGGACGCCGAGCGGGCCATCACGGACTTCGCGGTCCGCACCGCCGGCCAGGACGCGCTGATGTCGTCGCTGTCCGGCGGCAACCAGCAGAAGGTGATCCTGGCCCGCTGGCTGCGCCGCCAGCCGCGGCTGCTGCTGCTCGACGAGCCCACCCAGGGCGTGGACGTCGGCGCCCGTGCCGACGTCTACGCCGCGATCCGGGCGGCCGTGAACGACGGCATGGCCGCGGTCGTCGTCAGCTCGGACTTCGACGAGCTGGCCCACGCCTGCGACCGAGTGCTCGTGCTGCGCGACGGCCGCATCACCGCCGAGGTGCGCGGCGACGACCTGCACCGCCACCGACTGACCGAGCTGGTCTACACCAAGGAGGGCACTCCGTGACCACCTCACGGACCGCGGAGGGGCCGACGGCCTCATCCGCGGCGACCCCGCCGCCCGCTCCGCGCACGCCGCGCCGCCGGACCACGTCCGGCCCGGGCGTCCTGCTCGAGCGGTTCGGCCTGCTGATCCTGTTCGTCGCCCTGATCGTGCTGTTCGTGGCGCTGCGCCCCGGCACCTTCGCGACCGGGGCGAACTTCCGCGCCATCGCCATCTCCCAGTCCGTGCTGGCGGTGGCGGCGCTGGCCCTGATGCTGCCGCTGGTGGGCGGCCGGTTCGACGTCTCGGTCGGGGCGAACCTGGGGCTGTGCTCGATCGTGACCGCCTCGCTCATGAGCCGGTTCGGGCTGCCCCTGCCGCTCGCGATCCTGGGCGCCCTCGTCGTCGGCGGCCTGATCGGGGCGCTCAACGGCGCGGTGGTCGCCTACCTCGGCGTCAACTCGATCATCGCGACCCTCGGGGTCGGGACGGTCATCGGCGGCCTCGTCACCGCCTACACCCAGGGCGTGCCGATCAGCTCCGGGCTCTCGCCCGCGCTGGCCCGGATCAGCACCCAGCTCGTCGCCGGGCTGCCCGTGCTGTTCGTCATCATGATCGTCATCGCGGTGGTCACGTGGTTCGTGCTCACCCAGACCCCGTTCGGCAGGCACCTCGCGGCGGTCGGCTCCAACGCCGCGGCCTCCCGGCTGACCGGGCTGCGGGTCAGCCGCCTGGTGCTGCTCAGCTTCGTCGGCTCGGGCCTGCTGGCCGGACTCGCCGGCGTGCTGCAGGTCGGCGCGCAGGGCAACGGCGACCCGACGATCGGCGGCCTGCCCTTCATCCTGCCCGCGCTGGCCGCCGTGTTCCTGGGCGCGACCACCTGGCACCCGGGGACGTACAACGTGCCCGGCACCATCCTGGGACTGTTCTTCCTGGGGACCACGATCAGCGGCCTGACGCTGCTGGGCGTGCAACCCTGGGTGACCGATGTGTTCAACGGCGGCGCCGTCGTCCTGGCGATCGTGTTCTCGGCGCAACTCAAACGCCGCCGGACCGGTTTCCTGGACATCGGCAGCTGACCGACGGGCGAGGGAGCCTCTCATGACCAAGTTGCTCATCACGGGCGCGGACGTGATCACCATGGATCCCGCCGCCGGCGAGCTGCGCGACGCCGACATCCTCGTCGAGGACGGCCGGATCGTCTCCGTCGGACCCGGCCTGGCGGACACCGGGATCGACGCCGAGGTGGTCGACGCCCGGGGCATGATCGCCATGCCCGGCATGGTGGACACCCACCGCCATCTCTGGCAGACCCCGCTGCGCGGCGTCGGTGCCGACTGGCTCGTGCCCGACTACATCCGGGGCATCCGCCTGCAGTTCTCCGAGCTCTACCGCCCGGAGGACATGTACGCGGGCAACTACCTCGGTGCCCTCGACGCGCTGAACTGCGGCGTCACCACGGTCGTGGACTACTGCCACAACATCGTGACCGGCGACCACGCCCACGGCGCCGTGACCGGCCTGCGCGACGCCGGCATCCGCGCGCTCTACGGCCACGCGCTGACCCCGGTCACCACCAACGGCTGGGACGAGACCCCATCCGACGGCATGCCCACCGGCGAGCTCGGCCACTACAAGGAGCGGCTGGCGCTGGCCACCGAGATCCGCGACCAGTACTTCTCCAGCCCGGACCAGCTGCTCACCTTCGGCATCTGCCCGCAGGAGCTGCCGATCGCACCGATGGACGAGATCGCCAAGGAGGTTCACGACTCCCGGGCCCTCGGCGCCCGGATCGTGGTGCACGCCAACCAGCACTGCGTGCGGCAGATGTACGCCGACGTCGCGCACTTCGGCAAGGCCGACATCCTCGGGGAGGACATGCTCTTCGTGCACTGCAGCTTCATGAGCCAGTACGAATGGCAGCTGCTCCACGACGCGGGCGCCTCCGTCTCGATCTGCACCCAGACGGAGATGCAGATGGGCATGGGCTTCCCGCAGATCGCCGAGGCCACCCGCTTCACCCACGGCCCGAGCATCGCCAACGACTGCGTGATCGGCATCGGTGGCGACATGATCGACATCGCCCGGACCACGCTGCAGGTCAGCCGCTGGAAGTCCGACGAGCCCGGCTACCAGCGCTGGCTCGCCCCGCAGACGATGTCGTGGACCGCCCGGGACGCGATGTCCTGGCTGACCGTGAACGGCGCGCACGCCGCCGGGCTCGGCGACCGCGTCGGTTCCCTGACACCCGGCAAGCAGGCCGACATCGTGCTGGTGGACATGCGCGGGATCAGCCAGGCCGGCTGGTACCGCAAGGACCCTATCGGCGCGGTCATCGGCCAGTCGAACTCCGGCAACGTCGACACCGTCGTCGTGGCCGGCGAGGTGGTCAAGCGCGGCGGCCGGCTGGTGCACGTGGACGTCGACGCCGCCCTCGCCACCATGGCCCGCACCCACGACCACCTCTACGAGCAGGCGGAGGCCAACGGCGGCGTGCTGCCGCAGCCCCCCGTCGAGATCCCGATGTACAAGGACCGCGCATGAGCTCTCCCCTTCAGGACCAACAGATCGCCGTCGGTGGTCTCCCGACGATCTTCCGCGCCCTCGGCGCGGACACCACCGGCACGATCAGCGTGGTCGAGCAGGTCGTCTCCCCGGGCGCACTGGTGTGGCCGCACGTGCACACCAACCACGACCAGGTCAACGTCGTGCTGTCCGGCGAGCTGGGAGTCCGCATCGGCGATCGGGAGTGGACAGCGGCCCCTGGCGAGACGATCGCGAAGCCGCGGCTCGTCCCGCACACCGTGTGGAACGCGACGGACGACCCGGTGCGCATCCTGGAGATCAGCTCGCCCTCCGACTTCGAGGACTACTTCCTCGCCCTGTCCGCCCTGAGCCCCGACGACGTGGCCGTCCGCACCGAGACCCAGCAGCGCTACGGCGTGTCGGGCGTGCCCGGCTGGGCCGAGGAGCTGTCCGAACGCTACGGCGTCCATCTCTAGGAAGGTCCCGCTCGTGAACGTCTGGTCCGTCGACATCGAAGCCGTGCCCGAGCACCTGGGCACCGCCAGCAGCAAGTACCTGATCCCCAAGGAGTCCCTGCAGGCGAAGACGGAGGGCACCTACCTGGCTCTCGTGTCGGTCTTCGAGGTCGCCGGCGGCAGTACCATGGCCGCCCACCACCACCCCACCCACGAGTTCTGGTTCGTCGTCCAGGGCGAGGCGGTCATGCAGGTCGCCGACGAGGCCCGGCGCATCAGGCCGGGCGACCTGATCTACACCGAACCCGGCACCCCGCACCAGATCCGCGTGGAGTCCGAGGAGACCTTCCGCGCCCTGGCCTTCGCCCTCGGCTACCCCGGACAGGGCTCCCAGCACGTCGATGTGCAACTGAGCAGTGTCGACGTCGGCTGACGTCCTGTTCCCCGGCTTCACCGCGCACCGGCTGCCGACCACGGGCGGGACCTCTTCGCCCGGGTCGGCGGGCCGGAGCAGGCTCCCCCACTCGTCGACCGCCGAGCGCCTGGTCCGCGTCCACACCGCCGACGGCACGCTCGACGCCTTCTCCCCCCACGGCTCTCGAGGCCTATCGCAGGACGTGGAGCCGGCCCGAGCACGTCCACGCCTTCTGCGAGGACTACCGCGCAGGCGCCACCACCGATCGGCGTGCCGACGAGGAGTTCCTCGCCACCGGCCGCACGATCGACTGCCCCACGACCGTCATCTGGGGCAGGGCCTTGGCCCGGCAACGACCGAGACCTCGTCGGCCATCGTCGGCGGCGGACCCGACCACCGGGCCGAAGCACGGGTGTCGGCGACACCCTGCCCGAGCCCACCTCACCTGATCGCGATTGCGTTGGCCGGGGAGCCCACACCACCGATCAGGTGCAACGGCTTGCACGTGACCAGGAAATCGTAGGTGCGGTCCGCGGCGCACGCCTCGGCCAGGGGATCGAGGTTCCACAGTTCGCCGAGCGCCATCCCGAGGAGCGCGATGAGCGGTCTGTGCAGCATCCCGCGGTGGTCCGGTCCGCGCGGCGCCCGTTCCTCGGACTCGACGTAGTAGTCGGACCGCGGGCCGGGCACCGGGAACGCCTCCACCCCCACGTTGTCGGCGGCGACGACGGCGACCTGGTGGTCCCACAGCCAACGGACCACGTCGACGGTGTGGGCGAGACCCGGGGAGCGGAAGTCGGCATTGAATCGCTCCCGGCCTGCGTGGTCGAGCTCCAGGTAGTGCCCGGCCCAGCCGGTGCGGACGAGCAGGATGTCCCCGCCCCGAAGCTCGACACCGTGAGCCCCCGCGGTGTCCTCGAGATCGTCGGTCGTGATGCCGTACGTGCTCCGCGGATCGAGGAACCGGCCGGTCTCCCTGAAGTGGCGCTCGACGTCGAGGAGCACACCCCGTCCGACGATTCCGGACTCGGACCAGTTCTGGATCCCGATCGCGGGTCCGTCGGGTGCCAGCTCGGCCCGGGTGCGCCCGCCGTAGAAGCCGTGCTGCGGGTCCCCGATGTGCCTCAGCCCGTCCACCTGGGTCGTCGCCTGCAGGTAGAAGCCGTCGAGATAGTCGTCGTGATGGTTGTCGGAATTGGAGAAGACGTGATGGCGCGCCGCTTCGCGGGTCCCCGACCAGTACGGGGTGAAGTGGTTGATCGGGTAGTCGAGCCCGTACACCGCCCCATGCCGGACCAGGGTGGTCGCGGCGTGGACCCGATCGGCGGTGAGAAAGTTGATCGTCCCCCGCTGGTCGTCGTCGCCGAACACGCCCCAGGACGATCCGGGCGGCGTGGCCCCGTCCGCCCCGAGCTCGTCGAACCGGGGCCAGGCATGGGGCACGGCGTTGTCCTCGGGTCCACGACCGTTCATCGGGGATCTCCCATCGTCAGCTCGAACACAACGGTCATCATTTCGCGAGCAGGTCCGTCCCCCGCGTCTCCGGCAGGCGACGGAGCGCGACGACGGCGACGACACTGGCCAGCACCATGAGACCGGCAACCGCCCACGGGGCTCCGCCGGAGGCGGCGGTGAGTGCGACGGCGATGATCGGGAGCGGCGCCGAGAGCACTGCGTTGCAGATCTCGCGGGACAGAGCGACGCCGGAGTAGCGGATCCGGGCCGGGAACAGCTCGGTCAGGTAGGCGGCTTGGGCCCCCGTGATCGACCACGTGGTCGGGGCGACGAGCAAGTGGGCGAAGAGAATTGCCCAGGTGTGGCCATCGAGCAGGAGCAGGAAGAAGGGGACCGGCCAGATCGCCGAGGCGATCGCGAGCGTGAGGTAGACCGGGCGACGACCGTAGCGGTCCGAGAGCGCCCCGGCGACCGGCACCGCCACCACACCCACAGCCGCCCCTACGAGGCTGGCGATCAGCACCGTCTGCCTCGACGACCCCACGCCCACGCTGAACGACAGCGAGTAGGTCAGGACGATCGTCGAGGTCACCGACACCGGTGCGGTGAGGAGGACGGCGTAGAACAGACGGGTCCCGGCACTGCGGAAGACATCGACGACGGGGAGCCGGCGCTGCGCCTTCTTCGCCTCGAGGTCGGCGAAGACGGGCGACTCCCCGATACGCAGGCGCAGGAAGATGCCGACGACGACGAGCGCGATGCTGACGAGGAACGGAATGCGCCACGTCCAGGTCTGCGCGATGTCGGCCGCGGAGAACGTGAGCGCGCCCACCGCGGACGACAGGATGATCCCGACGTAGATCCCGATCCCGGGCAGGGAGGTGAAGAACCCCCTCCGGGACCGCGGCGCGGCCTCGGCGAGCATGACCAGCGAGCCGGCGTACTCGGCACCGGCGGCAAGCCCCTGCAGCAGCCGGAGCAGGACCAGGAGGATCGGTGCGGCGATGCCGATCGTGGCGTACGACGGCAGGCATCCCACCAGTGCGGTCGCGACCCCCATGAGGATCAGCGTGGACACGAGCGCGAGCCTGCGGCCGTACCGGTCGCCGATGTGTCCGAAGACGATCGCACCGAGAGGGCGTGCTGCATAGCCGACCCCGAAGGTCGCGAACGACGCGACCAGTCCGACGACGGGGGAGACCTGCGGGAAGAACAGCGATCCGAAGATCAGGGCCGAGGCCTGCGCATAGAGGTACATGTCGTACCACTCGAGGGCGCTGCCGATGAGCATCGCCGGGATGAGCCGGCTCTTGGCTTCTCGCCAGTCCAGGGTCTCGGATGTGGTATCAGTGGCCGTGACGTCCATGTGACGCTCCTTTGCGGATGGAGTCAGTGCGTCCGGGTCTTACGGTCGGTGATCGGTGTCCGGCACCTGACCGGCCCGTGAACGGCGCAGCCAGGCGTGCACGGACAGGACATGCGAGGTGGCGATCGCCTGGGCCCAGTCGCCGTCGTGCTGGCACACGGCGTCGACCAGCTCGGCGTGGTGCTGGAGGCTGCGCTCCCAGGCCGGGTCGGTGTAGGTGCGGACGGTCTGACGGACGAAGGGGAGTTCGATCAACCCGGCCCTCATACGGGCGAGCCGGGGGCTGCCCGACAGCTCGCCTACGAGCAGGTGGAACTCGAGGTTCAGTGCGGTGAGCCGCTCCCGGTTCTCCGGCACGAAGGGGATCCGGACCATCGCGTCCAGGGCGGCGTTGAGCTGTTCGCGTTGCGGCTCGCTCGCGCGCAGCGCCGCGAGGCGGGCGACCTTGCCGTCGAGATCCACCCGGAGGGCGAAGATCTCGTCGACGTCGTCGTCGCTGTACCTGGCGACCTCGGTCCCGACGTTCGGCGAGAAGCTCACGAAGCCCTCGACGTGCAACCGGCGCAGCGCCTCGCGGATCGGGGTGCGGCTGATGCCGAGCACGTCCACCAGCTCGCCCTCGCGCAGTTTCGCGCCCGGCGGGAGTTCGTCCTCGAGGATGCGCTTCTTGATCAGTTCGTACGCGGCCTGCGCATTGCTACCGTGCTTCGCCACGACCTGTCCCCTCTCCGCCGGCTCGTGGGGTGACGAGCGCCCCTAGATGATCGCGACGGGGGTCACCGGTGACCCCGTCGCCCCCTTGACGTCCAACGGGGCGCAGCAGAGCAGGAACTCCCACACCCCGTGCTCCCGACAGACGTCCAGCAGCTCGTCGAGCCCGGCGTTGTCGAGCAGCCAGAGTCCCATGGCGACGATGCCCACCCCGTGCACGGGCGTCGGGATGTCCGGATAGCCCGATGGCATCGCGTCCTGCCCGGTGTCCGAGACGAGCACCGCGACGTCGCGCTCGCGCAACCACGGCAGGCAGGAGGCGTCCAGACCGGGCGAGCCCTCCTTCCAGAAGTCGTGGGCACCACGCTCCCGTCGTCGCGAGTCCCGGCCCGTACTGATCACCAGCGCGTCCCCGGCGTCCACGCGGATCCCCGACCAGGCCTCCCACGCATCGAGGTCACCAGGGCGGACCCGGTCCCCGAGGTCGAGCCAGGGCAGCCCGCGCAGGGCCGGGACGTCGACGAGGAGCCCGCGGGTGGCGATCCGGGCCCCGGCCCTGCCCACCGCGCCCGCCCGTCCGCCGTGCCGAGTGGTGACGGACGACGCCGCGCGGCCGTTGTACATCTTCCCGTTCCAGGCCGCGTGGTTGAGCCCGTCGAGGTGCGTGACGGCGAAGCCGTGACAGGCGAGCCCGAACCAGTCGGTCATGCCGACAAAGCCCTCGTGGGCACCGGCACCCGACTCGATCATGTGGTGCAGCGCGGGCCACGGATTGTCCACCGCGAAGGTCGGGGAGATGGCGCGGCCGAGGGAGACGGCCCTCCCTTCCCGCACGAGCGCCGCCGCCCGCCGGCGGTGCTCCGCCGTGATGAGGTTGAGCGTGCCGAGGTCGTCGTCCTCACCCCACCGGCCCCAGTTGCTCAGGGTCTCGAACATCCGGCCAACCTGTTCGCGGGTGAGGTGCTCCTCGTCCGTCCCGGCGCTCACGCACCGTCCATCCTCTTGACCCCCAGGATCGCGTGCACCGGATCGGTCGCGTCGTGGGTACCCCGAACGTAGGCGTCGGTCAGGTTCCACTGCCGGTCGACCTGGTCGACCCGCCCCCACTCGTACACCACGGTCCGGGACGCGATCAGCCACGGACCACCGTCGCGGCGCTCGAAGGTGTCGATGTAGCGCACCCAGATGTTGTGGTCAGCCCAGCCGCCTCCCTTGCTGCTCGCCACCCGGTGGCAGGCGACGGCATAGGTCTCCCCGGACGCGCGGTTCGCGGCGTGGACGTCGATGAGGGACTGCCACAGACAGTGCATCGTGCGCTCCATCGTCCGGAGACCCCGCAGCGCGTACTCGGCGAACTCGGCGCCGGTCCCGCGGAACATCCCGTGCTCGTGGACTGCGTCGGGGTGGTAGACGCTTGCCACCATCCGTTCGTCGCGGCGGTCCAGACCGCGGGTGTACGTGGTCAGCAGGCGATGGATCTCGTCACGATCGAGCAGAGCCCGGACCGCCTCGTCCTGGTCACTCATGCGTCCACCCTTCTCCGTTGTCCGCACGCCTCGGTGCGCTCCGACATGTTGTACATAATCAGCAGCAGATATCCTTCCGTCAAGCCTTGACTGCTCACTTCCTGGGTCAGATTGTGTACTAAGTTGTTTTTCGCCGAGGCTGGGGACCAAGGGAGTACTCGATGCACGAGGACCATCTCGACACGATCGTCGGGCGCATCCGACCGGGGGACGTCATCTGCACCTCCGGCGCCGGAAGCTTCCCGGCGCGCTTCTTCGCCGCTCTCGGTGCGCGGACGGACCTCCACGATGTGACGATCGGGCATCCCATGCGCCAGCACGAGATCCCCTACGCAGTCGACTACGCCGGGGGCCGGGCAGCCGACCTCCACCACATCTCGGACTTCACCTGGGACGCGCCGATCCGGGACGCGATCCGCGCCGGACGGGCGAGCTACCGGCCCGAGAACCCGCACCGGCAACCGGCCTCGTGGCAGCGGGCCTACCCGACCGATGTCTTCGTCACCTCCGTCTCACCACCCGACCGGCACGGCTACGTCTCGCTCGGCGCCTTCGGCGGCCTGGCCCGTTCCTTTCTGGACGCCACGGCGCCGCCGACCGTGATCTTCGAGATCAACCGGCACCAACCTCGGGTCCTCGGCCAGGTGAGCGTGCCGTTGTCGGCGGCGACCGCCAGCTACGAGGCCCACTACGAGCTCCCGCAGATCGTTCTGGGCACCGAGACGTCGGACGCCGACCGGGCGATCGCGGAGCACGTCGCGGACCTCATCCCGGACGGGGCCACGATCCAGATCGGGGTGGGTGCCATCCCCGACACCGTCGCCCGGCTGCTCGTCGCCGCCGGCAAGCGGCACCTGGGGATCCACTCCGAGAACATCTCGGACAGCCTGGTCGAGCTGGTCGAGGCCGGCGTCGTCGACAACTCCCGCAAGCAGGAGTTCCGCGGCGTGACGGTGTGCACCCTCGCGGTGGCCACGGACCGGACCTACCGCTTCCTCGACGACAACCCGGGCGTCCACATGCTGCCGATGACCTATGTGAACGACCCCTTCGTCATCGCCGCCAACCCCGCACCGGTGTCCGTCAACGCCGCCGTCACCGTCGACCTCATGGGCCAGTGTGCCTCGGAGAGCATCGGCCCCGCGCACTACAGCGGCACCGGCGGTCAGTGGGAGTTCGTCCACGGGGCGGGCCGCGCTGACGACGGCCGCGCCATCGTGACGCTGGCCTCGACGGCGCGCAACGGGACACTCTCCACCATCGTCGCCCAGCTCCCCCAGGGCACTCCGGTCACGATCCCGCGGAACGAGGGACCGACGGTCGTCACCGAGTACGGGGTCGCGGACCTGCGCGGGAAGTCGGTCCGCGACCGTGCCAGGAGCCTGCTGGCGATCACGCACCCGGACTTCACCGACAAGCTCCGGCACGAAGCCGTCGAGGCGGGCCTGCTGTGAGCGCGCCGCGCCAGAGCATGGGTGTGGCGTCCGCCGACCGCATCGTCGTCCGGGGCCACGACCTCTGCCGCGACCTGGCCGGGGTCGTGCCGTTCGGCGACGTCGTCTTCCTCCAGATCGTCGGCCGACTGCCGAGCACGCCGGAGTCCACGATCGGCAACGCGGTGCTGACGTGCCTCATGGAGCACGGCATGACGGCCGGCGCGCTGGCGGCCCGGCTCACCGCCGCGGGGTCCCCGGAGGCGGTCCAGGCCGCGGTGGCCGCCGGTGTGCTCGGAGCGGGATCGGTGTTCCTCGGTGCCCTCGAGGACTGCGCCGTCCTCCTCGGGACGCTGCATGACGGCCACGTCCGCACAAAGGCTCCGCTGCCGGAGATCGTGCGGACGTGGGTTCGGCGGACCGTGTGCGACGGCGGCCGCGTCCCCGGGCTCGGACACCCCATTCATCGGGATCAGGATCCCCGGACCATACGTCTGTTCGAGCTGGCGACCGAACTCGGCGCCGCCGGTGACGCCCTCCACACCATCACACTGCTCCGCGACACCGTCGAGGAGGAGACGGGCAGGTCCCTGCCGATCAATGCCGACGGCGCCTGCGCCGCGGTGCTCCTCGACCTCGGCTTCCCGCCGCAGCTGCTGCGCTGCTACGCCGCCGTCGCCCGCGCGGCGGGGGCCGCGGGCCATGTCGCGGAGGAGATCACCCGACCCACGACCCCCCTGTTGCTGTCCCGGATCGACGAGCTCGTGCCCTACGAGGACCCCTCTCCCCTGTTCGAGGAGCAACGATGAGCCCACGCATCGCCCACCTGATCGACCTGCTGGACCACGCCGTGGACATCGACGCCGAACGCGTCGCGGTGACCGTGGACGGCGAGGATATGACCTACACCGAGCTCGCCGCGGCGAGCACCACCATCGCCCGGGGCCTGCGCGCACTCGGCGTCGAACGGGGCGACCGGGTCGCGGTCTGGCTGCCCAACAGCCCACAGTGGATCGCGATCCTCCTCGGGTGCGCGCGGCTAGAAGCCGTCGCCGTTCCGATCAACACCTGGTACCGGTCCCGCGAGCTGGGGCACGTCCTCGCCCGCAGCGGCGCTCGCGTGCTGTTCACGCAGGAACGGTTCCTCAGACAGGACTACGGGCAGATGCTCAGCGAAGTGGCGGAGGCCTCGACGAACCCGCTGGGCCGGCTCGACCACATCGTCTGCCTCTCGGGGCACATCGACCGAGCGATGCCGTTCGGCGAGCTGACTGCGCTCAGCGGCCCGCTCCCCGCGGACCAGCCAGATCCCGACGCCGCGTTCCTGATGAGCTTCACCTCGGGGACCACCTCCTCTCCCAAGGGCGCCCTGCTCACGCAGCGGGGGATCACCACGAACGCCGTCGCGTTCGCCGAGCGGCTCGAGGTCGGGCCCGGGGCCGCCGTGTACTGCGCAGTGCCGTTCTTCCACGTCGCGGGTCTGGCGTTCGCGACACTGTGCGCCATGTCGGTCGGCGGGACGCTGGTGGCGAACGGACGCTTCACAGGCTCAGCGGCGTGGAAGGCGATCGCGGAGCACGGCTGCGCCCACACCGGCGGTTTCGAGGCGATCTACCATGCCTTGCTCGACGCCCAGCCCCCAGTTCCCGTGCGCACCCTCCGGTCCGCCTGGTGGGGTGGTGGCCCGCCGGCCCTGTTCACACGCGTCGAGCAGGCCCTGGGTGCCCGCCTGATGAACCTCTACGGGCTGACCGAGGCGTCCGGCAATGTCACCTCGACCCCGCTGAGCTGGACCGCGGAGCAGCGCGCTGGTTCTGAGGGCGTCGGACTCAACGGCGCGTCCGTCCGGATCGTCGACAACAACCACCGCTCCGTCCCGACCGGAGTGACCGGGGAGATCTGCGTTTCCAGCGCGACCATCATGCTCGGCTATCACGACGACCCGGACGCGACGAGGCAGGCCCTCCTGCCGGTGGGCCACCTGATGACCGGTGATCTCGGGCATCTCGACCCAGACGGGAACCTGCACTTCTCCGGCCGACGCAAGGACATGATCAAGGTCGGCGGGGAGAACGTCTCGCCCCAGGAGATCGAAGCCGCCCTGGGTGAGTTCCCCGAGATCATCGAGGTCGCCGTCATCGGAATCCCGGACACGAAGTACGGGGAGGTTCCCGTGGCGTTCGCCCGCACCATCGACGGCGTGACAGCGGACGAGGTGCTCGACCGTCTACGCGGGACGATCGCCTCGTTCAAGATGCCTCGTCGACTCACCATCGTCGACGAGTTTCCCCGCTCCTCCACGGGCAAGATCCAGAAGACCCGGCTTCGCTCATCACCGCCGGACGGACTTGCCAGGTGACAGTCTCGGCGCGGCTTGTTCCGGCCTCGGTGGTCGAACCGGTCAACGTGGTCGAGCGGAGCAATCTCACCGCGCTGTCACGAGCGGCGCTTGCCTTGGACAGGTGACATGACACCGGTCTGGCCTGTTAGCGTTTTCGGTGATCAAACTGACCGGGCCCGGCCAGCGGCGAACCGGCCACGACCCAGCCCGCGGTGTCGGGGAAACCGCCGCCCGGAGCCAGGCTGCGCAGGCGCACCGCGTCGCCGACGGACACCGGGTCGCCCTCCTTGCGGTCGCCGGAGCCGGGGACGATCTGCCAGCGGACCTTGTCCCAGTTCGCCCGCCCGGGATCGGACCACGTGGTGACGAGGGAGTTCTCGGGTGAGCGCGCGAAGGCCGGGCGGGAGCGCACGGGCGCCGAGATGCCGAGGAACCCGGCGTTGCCGCACTGCAGGGTGACGACGGAGCCGTAGGACAGGTCCGGGGCCATCGCGCGAGCACTCCCGGGATCGGCTACGCCGACTGGCGGCAGACGGTCACAGCGTCCGTACGAGCTGTGAGCGGGGGATCGACGGGGGTCGTGACATCCGGCGGCCGAGGTCGGCGGGTGGTGATTCGTAACGCCACGCAAGCGCTGCGCGACTGCTGAACCGCGGACAGTCACGAACGGCTCTGGAGGAACACGTGGTCGATCGGGAACGCGGCGCGTCGACGGGCCGGGGTGCTCGGTGACGGCTGGTCTGCGTCCGCCGGAGAACGGCCTGACATGCACGCACTGCAGCCACGTCAACGAGGTCGGCGACCGGTTCTGCGCGAGCTGCGGGGAGCCGATGGGCGGTCCGCCGCCACCGCCCCCGTCCGCGCGACCGGCGCCCGTCGACGAGCCGGACGCCGCGCCCTCGACCGACGACTCCGTGACCCGTTACCTCTGCGCCGCAGCGCATCTGGACGCATCGTTCGCCGACCAGGTGATCGCGGAGTATCTCGTCGAGCCCGCCCGGGCGGTCCCGCCCTCGCCCGGGGTGGACGCCGGGGCCGTCCTGCGGGAGGCACTCGCCGCGCGCAGCCGCCGAAAGACCCGTGACGCCGTCCTGCTCCTGCTGCTGCTCGTCATGGCCGTGTTCTCGTTCCTGTGGCTGCTGATCTGGGCGCTCATCGGGTTCGGCGTCGCCTTCCTGAGCGCGCTGCTCCCGGACCGGGTACGGGGGCTCCTGGCCGGGGTCGGCGTCCTCGCCGGGCTCGCCCTCGCGTTGGGCAACTGGCGCTACCTCGGCACGTCGCTGACGTTCGTGGCCTTCCTCTTCAGCGGTCGGGCCGATCCCCAGGTGGGCGCGATCGTCGGCCTGATCGCGAGCGTCGCCATCGCGGCGATCGTGGCGGCCGACGAGGGCGCGGTGTGGCACGTGACCCGCGCCCAGTTCCGCCACAGCATGTTCCTCGCGGACGCCCGCCGCGCGCCGAAGGGCTGGGTCCGCCAGTTCCGGACCTTCGGCCACGCCAACCACCAGCGCGAGCTGGATCGCGCGGCGGCGGCCGATGCGCGCAGCCGGGTGCCGGACGGTTCCGCGGGGGTGACGGTGCACCGCGGCCGGGTTCCCTTCGTCGGGGCGGGGAACGTCGTCCTCAACGAGGTCCTCGCACTGCCGCTGGTGCCCGACGACGACGCCACGGAGAAGCCGGAGCCCTTCACCGCGGCCGAGCTGCAGGCCCACGTCGCCGAGGTCCTCGGGAAGCTCCGCTCGTCCGGATCCCTGTCGCCCGGGGGCCGGCTCGCGTCCCTGCAGATCACGGAGGAGGTGTTCGTCCCCGCCGAGCAGCTGCTGCGCCGCACCGGGACGAGCCTGGGCCCCACCATCCTGCCGAACGACCGGCGGCCGCCGGTCCGCCACATCCCGCTCGAGACCGCCCGGGACCTCGCGGACCGGCCGCAGGAGGCGGCCCGCTACTACCGCTGCTACCGGGTCGAGTCCTGGGACCGCGAGCTGACGACCTCGAGCTACTTCACGGCGGGCACCGACTCGCGGACGCTCTACGTCGAGTGGACCCACTGCGTCCTGCCGCCGCTGCGGGAGCAGTTCCGGTCCATCGACCGGCACACGGACAACGGTCCCTTCACGACGTTCCTCGAGACGCTCAACGCTCTCCCGCTGACCGTCCCGGTCCGCGTCGTGGGCGTCTTCCGGACCCTGGAACCCCTGCCGCACGACCCGGACGCGATCGAGCCCGCCCGCTACGGCGCGGGTCGGAGCCTGCGGGAACTCGCTGCCGCGCAACGTCCGGGCGTGTTCTTCCAGGAGGCCGACGCGGTCCGGTACATGACGATCCTCGAGCAGGCCTTCTTCGCCGCCGTCCAGTCCTTCCTGGAGAGCCGGCACTACTCGGTGGACGACGTCCTCGGTGCGGCCAAGGCGAAGATCAGCAACAGCATCACCATCCAGAACGGCACCTTCCACAACTCCGCGATCGGCATCGGCTCGGTGCGCCAGGAGCGGAAGGGCCCGACCATCACGCTTCCCGGACGCAAGGAGGAATCATGAGCAAGGACGACGGCGGCCGGATCACGATCAGCGGTGGGACGTTCGCCGGGAGCGCCATCGGGATCGGGAAGGTCACCGTGAACAACGGGGACGTCCAGCAGGTGACCGTGGACGACCTGCGGTCGGCGCTGGCCGGCGGGCGCCAGAAGCTGCTCGACGCCGCCCCCGACGAGACCTCGCGCGCCCGCGTCGCCACCGCCGTCGAGGAACTGCAGGAAGAGCTCGAGGTTCCCGAGCCGGACGGCGACGTGGTCCGCGGGGGATGGAAGCGGGTCCTGCGGCTGCTGGACGGCGGGGCGAAGGCGGCCGAGAGCATCGCGACGATCACCGAGCTCGTCAGCTCGCTGTTCGGAAGCTGAGCATGCACTGCACGGGGTGCGGGCAGGCTCTCCGGGAAGGCGCGAGCTTCTGCACGAAGTGCGGCACGGCGGTCCGGAGCGGGGAGCCGACGCAGGTGGGGCCGGTGGCTCCGCCGCCAGCTCGGCCGCCCGCGCCGCCGCCTGCTCGGCCGCCCGCGCCGCCGGTCGCACCGCCGTGGTCCCCGCCGCCACCGTCCGCGGCGCCACGGGAGCCCGTCCGGCCCCATGCCGTCATCGCCGTCGTGCTGGCGGTGCTCGTGCTCGCGGGGGCGGGCGTGGGCGCCTACTACCTGTTCCGCGGCTCGCCCACCCCCGTCGCCGGCCCGGCGACGAGCACGACCACCGCACCGGCTCCGCTGTCCCGCGTCGCCTCCCGACCCGCCACCTCCCCGCCGAGCTCGCAGACCGCCCCACCGGGCACGCTGCTCACGCAGGAGGTGCTGGCGGACCGCCCCGCCGTCGAGTCCCTCGTCGGGACATGGATCCCCCAGCTCGGTTCCAAACAGGTCGGGCTGGTCGTGAACGGGGTGCGGTTCGACGAGGCGGCGATCTGGGGCGACTTCCAGAACATCCGCACCCGGTTCCCGCAGGCCCTGCTCCTGCGCTCGGACGACTACCGCAGCTTCCGGTCCGCCGGGTTCTGGGTGACGGTCATGCCACTGAGGTTCTCGACGCCCCAGGACGCCAACCGGTGGTGCGCCTCCGTCACCCTGTCGGCCGACGACTGCTTCGCGAAACGGCTGTCGCACACCGAGGGGCCGGAGGGGAACAGCCAGCCCCGCTGAGATCGCTTGCTCCCGTGCCCAGGCACCCGGGACGATCCTCCGGTGTTGACCGAGCTCGCCCAGTCACCTGCTCCTGGCGCCCCGCCGGTCGGTGGAGCTCGCGAACGACGTGCGGCTCGGCCTGGAGCGCCTGAGCGCCGGGATCAGTGAGGGGGCGACGGTCGGGGAGTACGAGCGGCTCCGGGGCGACATCAGCGCGGCGCGGGAGAGGCTGATCGGCGTCGCGAAGAAGGACATGGCGCTGCCGGACCAGGCGGGCGCCCGGACGGTCAGGCGAAGCGCTCTTCCTGATCGTCGAGGACCAGCAACGCGTCGACATCCTCGGGATTGCCTGGCTCCACCGACGACGATCACGTGGTCCGATACGCGACCGACCGCCCGCGCCGGCACTGCGACGGACCGCGGCTCGCCTACCTCCGGGCCGAGTCCACCGGATGTCGCACGCCGGTGGTCGAGGCAGAGTCGTCCGTGGCGGAGGAGGCGCGCGGGCGGCGACGCCGGGATCGTCGGGCCTCGACCCCTGGCGAGACCTCGGAGGACCGGATGCCTGACCCGTCGGAGCCACGCCCGCCGATCCGCACCTACCTGCCGATCGTGACGCCGGACGTTCCGCGAGAGATGCCGGTCGACGCCCGTGACGCGGCACCCCCGCCCGCGGCGCGTCCCTTGCGACCGCCGGCGGGCGCGCCCAACGTTCTGGTGATCCTGATCGACGACATGGGGTTCGGAGCGAGCAGCGCCTACGGCGGTCCGTGTGAGATGCCGGTGGCGGAGCGGCTGGCCGGGGAGGGGCTGAGCTTCAGCCGATTCCACACGACGGCGCTGTGCTCGCCGACCCGGCAGGCGCTGCTGACCGGCCGCAACCACCACACCGTCAACATGGGGATCATCGCCGAGCTGGCCACCTCGATCCCCGGCTACACGGGGGTGCGCCCGGACTCGTGCGCCACGGTCGCGCAGATCCTGCGGATGAACGGCTACAGCACGGGCGCGTTCGGGAAGATGCACCAGACGCCGCCGTGGGAGACCAGCCCGGCGGGCCCCTTCGACCGGTGGCCCACCGGCGAGGGCTTCGAGCGGTTCTACGGGTTCCTCGGCGGCGACTGCCACCAGTTCTCCCCGCCGCTCTACGAGGGCACGACCCCGATCGACCCGCCGCGCACACCGGAGGAGGGCTACCACCTCACCGAGGACCTGGTCGACCAGGTGATCGACTGGACCGGCTACCTGCACGCACTGACCCCGGACGAGCCGTGGTTCACCTACCTGTCCTTCGGCGCCACGCACGCCCCGCACCACGCCCCCAAGGAGTGGCTGGAGCGCTACCGGGGCGCGTTCGACCATGGCCACGACGTGCAGCGCGAACGGACCTTCGCCCGGCAGAAGGAGCTCGGGAGCAGGAGCTCGGGAGCAGGCAGACCGTCGCCGGTCGCCGTTCCGGTCACCGCTTCCGACAGAACACCCTGGCTGGCGGCCACCACGAGAGCACGGGGATGGCGCCCCGCGAACGCGCGATCCCCGTGAGGCTCTTCACAGCGGGAGCTTGTGTCGGAGGACGCCCGGGCCTTCGGCGCGCTCGGCCAGGACCCGGCAGAACTCGATCGCGTCCATCGCGACGTGCTCGCCTCCCGAACCCGAGGCACCCGCTCCCGATGTGAAGGTCCCGCCCGCGGGGCCGGACAGCTCCAGAGTGCAGGGCTCGCCGTGGCGCAGCGCCCACTCGGCGACGATGTCGGCGACGATCCGGCCGTCGTGCGCCGCGTCGTGGATGGCGGGCCTGCCGGTGGCGCGGGCGAGGTCGATTCGGTGCATCCAGACGTCCCGGGTGAAGCCGACGTCGAACAGATAGCCGACCGGCTGCCGTCCGACGGGCGCGGGGAGACCGAGCAGCGGCAGCCCCGCAACCAGCCGCGGGAGCGTGGTCCGCGACCGGATCGCCTTGGGCGACACCACGTCCCACTCGGCCCGCAGCGCGTCCGGCGAGAGCGCAGACCGCTCTCGGACCTGCAGCTCGTTCATCCCGTCCCACCAGAAGGCGCCGCCGATCTCGGCCCGCAGCGGGCGCCCGGCTACGACCTGGCGCACGAACTCCCGCGGCGAGGCCTGCCCCGCGGCCGACCCGACGACGTGGGCGGCGACGCCCTTGACGTCCCACAGCGCGCAGTCGGTCGGCTTCGCCCAGTCCTCGGCGGCGAAGCCCGCCAGCTGCTCGGCGAACCGCCGGTTCTCGACGGCGGCGACGGCCATGGCCTCCGCGTGCCCGATCCGTTCGACGGCGTCGACCCTGGTCACGCTCTCGATCTCCATTCCCCGATCCTGGCCGGACGCGGCACGGGTGGACATCCGTGGAGGACTACCCAACTAGCGCCGCGAGCTGCCCACGGTCTCGGACACCGGTCCGGCGCAGCAGGCTCGCGATGTGGTGTTCCACGGTGCGCACCGAGAGCACCAGGCGGTCGGCGATCTCGCGGTTCGTGCTGCCCGCGGCGACGAGTGCCAGCACCTCGTGCTCCCGCTCCGTCACCCCGAAGGCGCGCAGGGCGGGAGGCACCGGTGCGGAACCGCGCCGTCGGCGAGGTGGGGGTGCGCCCGCCGCGCCGATCAGCATCCGGCAGTCGCGGGCGAGCCGCTCCTGACCGCGGTCGAAGAAGAAGCCCTCGCCCTCGCGCAGCCACGCCACCGGATCGCCCCACCCGTCCCGCAGCGCGGCCTCGGCCACGAGCAGGCGGGCGAGGTGGACGGTGCCCGACGCCCGCGTGGCCGGGGTGAGCAGCTCCTCGCCCCGGGCGTAGTGGCTCGCCGCCTCGACAGAGCAACCAGTGCCGCCGGCCCGGCCCGCGGCGACCGCCTCTGCCCAGCTCCGCACCGCCGCGAGGACCGGGACGGCGTCGAGGTAGCCCGCGGCGGCGACCTCGGCGCGGGCCGCGGCGCCCAGGTCCGCGTCGGCGGCGCTGTGCACGATCGCCCACACCACGCGTCCGGAGAAGACCGCGCCGGTCGCGGGCGCCACCCGGACGTACTCCATCGACCGGTCCAGCACCTCGGCCAGCTCCGCGCGATCGCCGCGCAGCAGGGCCCGGGTGGCGCGGACCCGCCCCAGGGCGTCCGCCGCGATCCGCGGGTCGCCCGGCGCGACCTCAGCGGCCTCCGCCAGTGCCGCCTCCATCTCGGCGTCCCGGCCCGCGAGCGCGTGGGCCCCGGCGAGCCAGAGCAGCCCGACGGGGAGGGTGGCGTGCCCGAACCGCCGGCCCGCCTCCACACACCGGGTGGCGGCGGCCAGGCAGGTGTCGTGGTCCAGCGCGCTGAACGCCAGGTCGGCGAGCAGCAGATCCGCCGACGCGGCCGTCGCCGCGGCGCCCGCGGCCTGGGCCGTCTCCCGGATCCCGACGAGGTCGGCAGGGTCGCCGAGGACTGCCGTGAGGATCGCGCACTCGTGCTCCAGCGCCAACCTGCGAACCGCCAGGCCGGCGCGGTCGGCGATGTCCGCGGCCTCCCGGAACGCCGCGAGCTTCCCCCCGAAGTCCTCCGTCACCCTCCCCACCACCCAGAGTGCGTCGCACTCGACGTCGGCGGTGACGGCACCCGTGCGGGCGGCGCGCGCGAGGTCGGCGGCCTCCGTGGTCCGGCCCGCGGCGAGGGCGACGTGGGCGGCGACCACCGCCGCGCGGGCCTGGGCACCGGGGCTGCCCGAACCGGTCTCCTTGATCGCGGTCTCGGCCGCGTCGGTGTCCCCTGCCGCCAGCGCCGCGGTCGCGACGAGGCCCAGGAGGGCGAGCCGGTCGTCCGCGGTGGCGTTCACGGGCATCCTGGTCGTCAAGGCCTGCGCCAACGAGAGGGCGCGCGGCGCGGCGCCGATCTGGACCCACACCTCCACCAGCTCCCGCTCGACCCGGAACCGCACGCCGTCGGCGGTGTCGAGGTCCCTGGCCCGGAGCAGCGTGGCCTCCGCCGCGGCGAGCGCACCCCGGTCGGACGCCCGCCGTCCACACTCGACCAGCAGCTCGGCCGCCCGGTCGAGGTCCCCCGCGGTCTCCGCGAGCGCGGCGGCGAGCTCGCACGTGTCGCGCGGGAACCCGGGGTGGGCGCGTTCGACGGCGGCCAGCGCCCGGGCCGCCAGCGCGGCCCGCTCGGGCGGCAGCAGCGACTCGACGACCGCCTGCCGGATCAGCGCGTGCCGGAACCGGAACCCGTTGCCCTCGACGACGAGGACCTGCTCGTCGACCGCGCGGCGCAGTGCCTGGGCGACAGGCTCGCCGACCGCCGCCACCCCGCCGGCCGCCACCCCGCTCGCCTCCGCCACCAGCCGCCAGTCGAACTCCCTGCCCAGCACTGCGGCCGCCGACAGCACCCGACGCTCCTCGGGCGACATCGACCGCAGCCGCACACCCACCGACTCCGCCACGCTCCGGGTCACGATCGGGATCAGGGGCCCGCGGACGGTCCAGTGCGGGTCGCTCACCAGGGCGCCGGTGGCGATCAGGTCCGCGAGCAGCTCCTCGACGAGGAACGGCGATCCCTCGGTCAGCGTGCGCAGGAACGGACCCACCCCTTCGGGGACCGTGTCCACACCCAGGCAGGCCGCCGCCATCGCGTCGATCTCGGGCGCGGCGAGCGGGCCGAGGTCGATCACGGTGGCGCCACGCCTGCGCAGCCGCGCGGTGGGCCCGTCCGCCCCGCTCCGCACCGTGACCACGCACAGCACGGCCTCGGACCGCAGCGCACCGACGAGGAACTCGACCACCGCGATCGTGTCCTCGTCCGCCCACTGCAGGTCCTCCAGCACCAGCACCCACCCGGGCCCGCTCGCCCGCAGCAGCCGGACGACGGCCTCCCCGACCAGCAGCGGGGAGGACTCCGCGCTCCCCGTCCCCCACTCCGGGACCAGCCGGCCGAGGTGCGGGGCGAACCCCGCCAGGGCCGCCGCCGGCGGACGCCCGATGCTGCGGAACCCCGCCAGCAGGGCCTCGGTGACTGCCCCGAACGGCACCGGGCTGCCCCCGGCGCCGGCGTGCCCCGTGGCCGCGCGGAACCCGCGGCCGGTCGCCGCCGCCGCCGTCTCGCGGGCCAGCCGGGACTTGCCGTGCCCCGCGTCGCCGACGAGCACGACCACCCCGCCGGCTCCCGCCGCGAGCTCGTCGAGCCGGTGCGCGAGCGCGGCCCGCTCCTCGGCCCGGCCGATCAGGTCGGGGCAGAGGGTCGAGTGCACGGATCCAGTATCGACGCACCGTGTGGGCGGAGGCCAGAGCGTCAGGCTCCTCAGCCGATGGGGTGCCCGAGCCGGAACAGGTCGGTGGGGTCCGCCGTGGACTTGGCGGCGGCGAGCCGGGCGAGCGCCGCGGGTGCGCGGGACCCGGTCAGCGGGGCGTCGTCCGTGGCCCGGCCGTGCAGGTTCAGCAGCGAGGTCCCGTCGGCCCAGGACCGCACGGCGTCGAGCAGGGTCGTGAGGGCGCCAGGCAGCAGCGCGGCCACCGGCGGGACGCCGAGACCCACCGCGTGCAGGGAGTAGGCGGCGGACCGTCCGTTGAGGACGGACCCGCCGAACGGCAGGTCCGCCGCCGGCGTGCGTGACAGTGCCCCGCCGAGCCGCCGCAGCTCGACGGCGAGCAGTGGGCTGTCCGAGCCGGGCCCGGCCAGCGCGACCAGCCGGTCGACGGCCGCGGGGGGCAGCTCCGCGAGCAGGCATCCGGCGTCCCGGAACGGGACGGGCTGGTCGGGGTCCATGTGGACGAGGTCGAGGTCTCCGTAGGGGTGCTCCCCGACCGTGTCCAGCACGGTCGGCACCGACAGCGCCCGGAGCGGTGCAAGCAGCGCCTCGCAGCGGTCCGCGTCCCCGGCGTAGGCGACCCGCACGTGCACCACGAGGCGTCCCGCCAGCGGCTCGGGGACCCCCGGCATCGCGGGCAGCCGCAGCAGCGCGAGCGAGGTGGACATCGCGTCGGGCAGGTCCCGGCTCCACTCGGCCCAGACCGGCAGCACCTCCGCCGCGGACTCCCCGGGGAAGAACAGCCCGCCCCCGTGGAAGGTGGCGAGCCGGGGCAGCGTCATCTCGAGCGCGGTGACGACCCCGAGCAGGCCACCTCCCCCGCCGCGAACCGCCCAGAACAGCTCCGGATCGGAGTCCGCCGTGACCCTGCGGAGGTCCCCGGAGGCCGTGACCATCTCGACAGCGGTCACCCGGTCCGCCGCGAACCCGAAGGCCCGGCCCAGGACCGGCAGCCCGCCACCGAGCGTGTACCCCACGACCCCGACGTCCGACGAGCTGCCGCAGGGCGCTGCCCAGCCCGAGGCCGCCCCGGCATCGAGGACGCTGCGCCACCGCACGCCGGCCCCGACCCGGAGCAACCCGGTCCCCGCGTCGAGGTCGAGCTCCTGCATCCGCCCGGTGGTGATCAGCAGGCCGCCCGATCCCGCCGCCCAGCCGTGCCCGGTGGCCTGCACCCCGACCGGCATCCCCCGCTCCGCCGCCCACCGGACGGCGGCGACGACGTCCGCCGCGCACGTCGCCCCGACGACGATCTCCGGGCTGCGGGCGGCCAGCGGGTTGAACGCCGCGAGCTCCTCCGCGAACCCGGGGTCACCGCTGGTCAGGACGGGCCCCCGCACCTCACGGGCGAGCCCGGGGGCGGTCAGGACGGTCGGTGTGGACATCGTTGCTCCTCCTGCGACGGGGTGACCCCGCAAGGATGTGCCGGGCGGGCGGGCGGCCGGATCGGTGCGGGACACCCATCCACGACCACTCCGCCACCCACGTAAGGGCCGCGTCAGGCAGTTGGTCGGGGCACGACGCCGCGGAGTGGCCGCCCGCGTTCGTCGGCTCCTTCGCCAGCGGCCGCACCGACCTCGCCGCGAGCAACGCCGACCTCCTCGCCGGCGCCGACGCCGGGCCGGCGAGCGGCGTCGACCTCCTCCACACCCTGCGACCCTGCCGGATGCTCGGCCTGGGAGATCGACGCCGCGGCCGCCGCGCCAGCCCGCAGGCGCGGACCGTCCCACTCACCGTCGTCGCGACCGGAGAGGGATGGATACCGTCGTCATCAGTCACCGTTCTGGTCCCGCTCACCGGAGATGACCGAGACGAACGGCCATCGTCGGTGATGGTCGACCTGACCCGCGCGCCGGGATCCTGACCAGCACGAACGAGGATCGGACCCGGTGGTCAGAATCCGTAGACCCAGGTGACCGTCACGGAACCATCGCTGGCCGAGCTGCCGCCCGCCTTCGTGACGTCGGTGGCCGAGGGGCTCGCGTAGGAGCCGCCCGCGGAACCGCCCGCACCACCGCCCCCGCCGAACCCACCGCCGTTGCCGCCCTGGCCGCCGCCCCAGCCGGCGCCACCACCGCCCCCACAGCCGCCACCGTCCGAGGCGCCGCCGCCCACGGTCCCGGCCGTCAGAGCGGAACCGGAAAGGCCGGAGTTGGCGCCTCCGTGGCCCGGGCCGGTGCCGTTGTCTCCGCTGTTGCCCATCGAGCCACCCCACCCACCGTTGTCGCTGCCGGGGAACAAGCCCTGTGCGGCGCCGCCGCCGCCCCCGCCGGCGACGACCACCGGCGCCCCGTCGAGGGTGACCTGGGAGGCGCCGCCCCCGCCGCCGGCGTCGGTGCATCCGGCAGCGCCACCGGCCGCGGCCCCGCCGCCCCCGAGACCGTCGCCGGGCGTGTTGCCGCCGCCGGCTCCCTGCGCGCCGACGAAGACGCCCAACGTCTGCCCACCGCTGACCGGCCAGGTACCGGTGATCGAGGTCGCGTCACCGCCGTGTGCCGGGTTCGACTGGCCGCCCGAGCCGCCGGTGATCGCGATCTTCATGCCGGTCGCCCCTTGCGGCACGGTGTAGCTGATGGCGGAACCGGTGTAGCGGCAGCTCAGCGCGAGCGGCTGGGTCCAGCTGGTACCGCTTCCCGAACAGCCGGTGGGGAGGTATGCCGCAGGCGCAGCCACGGCGGGCTGACCGCCGGCGATGTCGAGGCTGTCGCTCGCGGCGCCACCGGCGCACGCGGTCAGGAGCGCGGCACCGGTCGCGAGGCCCGCGACGGCGAGCAGCATGCGGGCGGAGGTACGGGTGCTGGTCATGGGTGTGTCCCCTCGGTCGTCCGGCCGGTCGGCCGGTTCGTGAGGAGACTCTGCGTGGCGGGCCTTCAAGGAGGCAGCAAGTCCGGCGGGCGGCGGCGACGCATCTCGTGAAGCCGTGTTGAAGGCGAGCGACGTAGGTACCGGACGCCCCTCGGCCACTGCGTGGGCAGCCGGTTGCCGTGCGGGGCAACGGCACCGTCACTTCCGCACGGCAGTACCGATCACCAGCGCCACCGGCGCATCGGCCGAGCCGGCGTCCGTCGGGAGGGAAGTCCGCGCTTCAGCACGGGCGCAGGTCGGTCCGTCCGTGGCCAGGGTGGCCGACGATCGGCCGGTCGGTCATACCGCCGGCGGCGCGAACAGTGCCTCGACCTGCGTCTGGTCGTAGTAACCGACGACCTCGGTGATCTCGTCTCCGACGACCCGGAGCACCCAGCAGTACTGCAGGGAGTAGTCCAGCCCGTTGACGCCGAGCCCGCCGACGCCGCGGAACTCCACGGTCGCCCACTCGCCGTCGGCGAGGATGCGCAGGACCTCGGCCCGGGGCCACCGCTGCAGGTGCTGGTCGAGGGGGCGCCAGACACCGTCGACGTAGGCCTGTTTGCCGCGGAAGGTCCCTGACACCGGCGAGGTCCCGGTGGCCGTCCAGACGAGGTCGTCGGACAGGGCGCCGAGGAACACGCCACCGTCGAAGCCGGTCGCCGCGAGGCGGTCGAACCACTCGACGAGGAAGGCGCGGGTGGCCCCGGTCGTGGAAGCGCTGGTGCTCATGGCTTCCTCCTCCCCGGTCAGGGACCCGGACGGCGAACCGGAACCGTCGGTCGGATCCTCCGTCTGCTTCCTCTCCCGCAGCCGGTCGAGGGGTCGCGGCATCGAAGGTACCGCGGGCCTCGGCCGGCGTGCACTGTGGATGATGCCGATCTCGCCGAGGAGCATCTCGACCTTCGGGCCCTTCAAACCGGGTTCACGACGAGTGTGAAGCCGGCTTGAAGCCACCGCGCCGACGCTGCGTCCCATGACCTCGAAGAACACGATCCTCGGCATCACGGCCTCGGCCGCACTCGGCGCGGCCCTGCTCGCCGGCTGCGGCACGGCGCAGGCGGCCGGCCTCGGCGACGACCTCGCCGACTCGGCTCCGCAGACCTACTCCTACACGGGCGCCCCGGTCACCGTGACCGTTCCGGCGGGCGCCACCGGCGTGACGGTCACCGCGACGGGCGGCAGCGGCGGCGTCGGGCAGGGCGAGACCTCCGCGGGCCATGCCGCCTGCACCGCCGCCACCGGCGCGGCCGCGGGCGGCACGGGCGGCGTCGTCACCGGCACCGTGCCCGTCACGGCGGGCCAGACGCTCACCGTGTCGGTCGGCGGGGCGGGCTCCACCGACGGGTGCGATGGCGCGACGAGCTCCGCGGGCGGATGGGGCGGCGGGGGCGGCACCGGCGGTGCGGGCCTCACCGGCTACAGCACCGACGAGTGGACCAGCGGTGGGGGCGGCGGTGCCAGCACCGTGGCCGTCGCCGGCACCACGATCTGGGCGGGCGGCGGCGGGGGCGGCGGTGCCAAGGGCATCGAGAGCGGCGGCGCGGGAGGCTCGGGCGCCCAGACGGGCAATGCCGGTACGGCGGGTCACGGTCCCGGCGGCGGGACCGAGGGCCCGTCGGAGGACATGCCCGGGCCCGCGGGCGGCTCCGGTGGCCACGGCGGTTGGGACGGCGGCGACGGCGGTGGGGGTGGCGGCGGGAACGTCGGCGGCCGCTACGGCGACGGCGGCCAGTTCGGCGGCGGCGGGGGCGGGGGCGGCGGTGCCGGTGGCACCTGGGCCGACGACGGCGTCGTCTCCGGGCTCTCCTACGGCACCGCCACCGTGGCCGGAAACGGGTCGATCACCCTCACCTGGCAGTACTAGGGCGCTACCAGCGCCGTACTAGAGTCGTCGCGGGGCGGTACCCACGACACGGGCGGAGCGTGTGAGCGAGCTGCGGGTGCACGATCTCGGGCCGCTCGAGGTCTCCGTCGATGGGCGCCGCGAGCCGATCCGCGGCCGGGTCCCGGCCGCGATCCTCGGACTCCTCGCAGTCCACGCGAACGAGCTCGTCCCCGTCGACACCGTGGTCGACGCGGTCTGGGGCGAGTCGGCGTCCGAGGGCGCCTGGCGCACGGTGGACTCCCACGTCTTCCGGCTCCGCAAGCAGCTCGAACCGGGCCGCGCGACCGGTGCCCCGCCCGCCGTCCTGCTCAAACAGGGCGACGGGCTGCGGCTGCGCGTCGCGCCCGAGGAGCTCGACTCGCTGCGGTTCGCCGCGCTGGTCGACGAGGCCGACCCGGCCCGTCCCACGGAGTGCCTCGCCCGCTGCGACGAGGCGCTCGGGCTGTGGCGGGGCACGCCTCCCGGGGTCCCGGCGTGGGTCGCCCGGATGACCGAGCTGAAGGCCCAGGCCACCGAGCGTCGGCTGGACGCGCTGATCCGCTCCGGCCACCCCGAGCGCGCGCTCCCGGAGTTCGACGTCCTCGTCCGGGAGTGGCCGTTCCGCGAGCACCTGCAGGCGCTGCGGATGACGGCGCTGCACCGCTGCGGCCGCACCGACCAGGCCCTCGCCGTCTACGAGGAGGTCCGCCGCACCCTGCGCGACGAGCTGGGGATCACCCCCGGCGCCGAGCTGCGCGAGGTCCAGCGGCAGGTCCTGGAGGGCGGCTCCGGGCCCGTCCCGGAGGCAGCGCCGGAAACCCGGCCCCAGGCGCAGGAGATCCGCCTGCCCGCGACGATGACCGGGCTGCTGGGGCGCGAGTCCGAACTGGGTGCGGTGACCGGCCTGCTGGGCGACCACCGGCTCGTCACGCTCACGGGGACCGCGGGCACCGGGAAGACCCGGCTGGCGGTGGAGGTCGCCCGGCAGGTGGCGCCCGGGTACCCGGACGGCGTGTGGTTCGTCGACCTGGCCGCGGTGGAGGCCGGCGGACCGGTCGCCGAGGTCGTCGGCGCGACGATCGGCGGCACCGCGGCCACGGCGGGCTCGGCCGAGGAGGCCCTGCGCACCGCGGTCCGCGGGCGGCGCATGCTCCTGGTCGTCGACAACTGCGAGCACGTGCTGGCCGAGGCGGCCAGGGCCGTGACGACGGTGCTCGGTGCGGGCACGGCGGTGACGGTGCTGGCGACCAGCCGCGAGCCGCTCGACCTCGACGGCGAGGCGCTCTACCCGGTCGCCCCGCTCGCCGCGGCCGGGGTGGACCTGTTCCTCGAGAGGCTGCACACGGCCGCGCCGGCGCTCGCGATCACCGGCGAGGTCCGGGAGCGGACGGCCGAGATCTGCGCGGCCCTCGACGGGCTCCCGCTGGCCATCGAGCTCGCCGCCGCCCGCGCCCGCGTCTACGGCCTGGAGGAGATCCGCGACCAGATCCGCGCCGATCCCGTCCGGCTGTCCCGGATCGGGCGCCCCGGCACGGAGCGACGGCAGTCCCTGCAGTCCGCACTGGACTGGGGGCACCGCCTGCTCACCCCGGACGAGCAGCGCGTGCACCGCAGGCTGGCCGTGCTGCCCGGGCCGTTCGGGCTGCGGGCCGCCGCCGCGACCGCGGGGCTGCCCGTCGACGAGACCGCGGACCTGCTCGCCATGCTGGTCAACCGCTCGCTGCTCACCGCCGCACCGGGGCGCGGCGGGCCGACGCTGTTCCGGCAGCTCGTCGTCGTCCGGGCGCACGCCGCGCACGAACTGGCCGGGGAGACCGAGCAGACCCTCGACCGTCGCGACGCCTGGGTGGAGGCGCTGGCGACCGTCGGGTCCCGCACCGACCGGCTCGACCTGCGCCGCCGTTACCGCACGGTCGACGACGACTACGCCACCGTCCGCGCCATGCTCGCCCGCGGGCTGGTGGAGCGGCCCGGGCCCGCGGCGGCACGCACGGCGGGCTGGCTGCACGGCTACTGGTACTACCGCGGGCAGCTGGTCGAGGCGGTGCGCTGGCTGGAGCTCGCGTGCGTCGCCGTGGACCCGGACGACGCCCTCGCCGTCGCGTGGGTCCACCTCGGACTGGCCAAGATGCTCGCCCACCAGGGCCGGCTCGACCGCAGCCGCGCGCACAGCGAGCTCGGGCTGGCCGTGGCCGACCGGATCGCGCCCGCCGAGACGGGGGCGTTCGGCCTCGACGTCGCCATCCAGGCCGGGAACCTGTGGTCGGCGGGCGACCCCGACTCCGGACGGCGGCTCCTCGACCGCATCCCGGGCGGCGACCCGGTGCTGGAGGTGCTCGCCGACGCGACCCGCAGCCTCGTCGAGAGCGATCTCGTCGACCCGACGACGACGCTGGAGCGCGCCGAGGCCGTGTACCCGCGGGCCCGGGCGTCGGACCTGGACGTCGCGGCGTGGATGGTCGCCCGCGCCGGCAGCTACGCCGCGCTCGCCGCGGGCGCGGCCGAGGTCGGGATGACCTGGTCGGAGCGGGTCATCGAGCTGCACCTGGCCGAGGGCGGGGAGCTGGGCGGGGCGTTCGTGGAGATGCGGGCGAACTTCCTCGCCCTCGCCGGCGACCACTCGGCCGCGGTGCGCCTCTACTCGGCCGCCCGCGCCCAGCGCAACCGCGAGGGCCTCGAGTGGCGCTCGGCGCCGGAGACCGACGGGCTGCGCGCCCGCGCCCGGGCCGCGTTGTCGCCGTCGGACTACGAGAAGGCGTGGCGGGCGGGCGCGGACCTGACCCTGGCCCAGATCATCGCGGGGTGAAGGGCAGGGCGAAGCGGAAGCGGTTCTGCGGGTCCCACTCCTTCTTCACCAGGCGGAGCCGGTCGAGGATCGGCGGTTCGAACGCCCCGCACGCGTCGGCGGGCGTGTTGTCCGGGTGGGCCGTGAAGTTGTAGAGCGACCGGCCACCGCTCCACGGCTCCAGCCGCCGGTAGAAGGACGTCTGCACCTCCGCCGGACCGCCCGGGTAGGCCGAGGTGAACACCGAGTACAGGGCCGACCGGTGACCGACCGACGTGTCGGCCGGCTCTGCGAGCGCGCCGCCGAGGTGGCGCAGCTCCAGCATGTGCGGGGTCGCCGGCCCGATCTCCGTGAGCAGGACGGTGATGGCCGCCTCGTCCCACCGCGGCAGGATCGCGCCGCCGCAGCTCACGGGCATGGGTGCGACGGGGTCGGCGTGGATGGTGCCGATCTCGTCGATCCCCAGCGGCCGGACGGTGTCGAGCACCGGTTCCGCGACCGCGCGCAGCGGGGCGAGCAGGGCCTCGGCCTCGCGGGGATCGCCCAGGTGGGCCACCCGCAGGTGGGCGAGGAAGCGCCCGCGCAGCGGCGCGGGGGCGGCCGGCGGGAACGTCACGAAGGCCACCGAGAGGCTCAGGGCGTCCGGGGCCGCGGCCGTCACCTGCCCGAAGGCCGCGAGCAGCTCGCCCGCGCACTCCCCCGGCAGGAACAGCCCGCCGCCGTAGAGCTGCTCGACGCGCACCAGGTCCGTCTCCAGCTCGGTGACCACGCCGAAGTTCCCGCCGCCCCCGCGCACCGCCCAGAACAGGTCCGGCTCCGACGCGTCGACCGTGCGGACCTCGCCGTCGGCGGTGACGAGACGGAGCCGCCGGACGTGATCGGCGGCCCAGCCGTGCGCGCGGCCGAGCGGGCCGAGGCCACCCCCGAGGCTGTAGGAGACGGCACCGACGTCCGGCGCCGATCCACACAGCGGCGCCAGCCCGAGCGGCGCGCAGCGGGCCAGGACGTCCGTCCACGTCGTGCCGGCTCCCAGGACCGCGGACCGACCCTGGATCCGGACCGAGCGCATCGCCCGGGTGTCGACGAGGACGCCGCCGGTCACGCCGCGGACCGGGCCGTGCCCGGTCGCCCGGACGGCGACCGGGAGGTCCCGCTGCGCGGCGTACCCGACCGCGGCGGCGACGTCGGCCTCGCAGGTCGCGGACACGGCGAGGTCCGGCTCGGGGATCGCGGAGAGGTCGAAGCCCGCACGGGCGGCGTCGTAGGCCGGGGTGCCGGGGCGGTGGAGGGTGAGGGACATGGCGTGCTCCTTTCGCGGATGAGCCCACCGTCCCGGAGCCGCCTTCAACCCGCCTTCACCCGCGGTTGAAGTGAGCGCGAGCCGCGCGGGCCACGGTGCGAGGCATCAAGCGCCGGATCGCCGTGGCAACCGCCCGGAGGTCTTCGCCGCGGACGCACACCAGGCCCGGACGAGCGTTGCGGCAGCACTGCCGGTGCGGACTCCTCAGACCGGACGGGACAGCCGCATCCGGTCGAGCAGGTCGAGCAGCACCCGGCGCTCCGGCGGGGTCAGCCGGTCGAGCAGCACCGCGTCGTGCAGACGATCACGCAGCGCGTCACCGAGCTGTCGGCCGCGCTCCGTCAGGACCAGGACCCGCTTGCGGCCGTCGGTGGGGTGCGGGTTCCGGGCCACCAGGCCGGCCTGTTCGAGCTTGTCCGCGAGCAGGCTGGCCGTGGACGGGTCGCGATCGAGGCCACGCGCCAGGTCCCGCGGCGTGACGGGAACGTCGCTGGTCGCGAGGATCCGCAGCGCCTCCCCGGCCGATGCCGGGGCGGCGAACTCGCGCAGGGTCGCCGCGATCGCCACGTTCGCGATCCCGGCGATCTCAATCATCAGCTGGATGATCCTCGCCTTGTCGTCGGCCCCGTCGGTGCTCACGTGGCCATGATACTGTGAGAAAGTCAGTGAGTTCACTCAATGAGTTAGGAGAACGACATGGCCGGCAGCAGCCCCTCGGGCACCGTTCTGGTCACCGGCGCCACCGGCTACCTCGCGGGGTGGGTGATCGTCGAGCTCCTCGACCGCGGGTACCGCGTGCGAGGCACGGTGCGCGACGTCGACCGCGCGGAACCGGCCCGCCGCGCGATCGTGTCCCGCAGCACCGGACCCGGCGAGCTGGAGCTCGTGCGCGCCGACCTGCTCGACGACGAGGGCTGGGCCGACGCGGTCCGTGGCGTCGACGCCGTCCTCCACACCGCGTCGCCGATGCCCTTCGACGCCACTGCCGACCTGATCGTCTCGGCCCGTGAGGGCACCCGGCGCGTGCTCACGGCCGCGGCCCGGGCCGACGTTCGGCGCGTCGTGTTCACCTCGTCCGGCGTCACGGCCAATCCCGCCGATCCGGCGGACACCGCGACCGAGGAGATGTGGGCGGAGCCCTCCGGGCGACCCGCGCACGCCTACCCCGACTCGAAGATCCACGCCGAGAAGCTCGCCTGGGAGCTCGCCGACGAGCTCGGCCTGCAGCTCACCGCGGTCCTCCCGTCCTTCATGCAGGGCCCACCCGTGGGCGAACCCGGCCGGGCGGGGACCATCGACGTCGTCCGCAGGCTCCTCGACGGGGCGATGCCCGCGCTGCCCCGCCTCGGCTGGAACATCGTCGACGTGCGCGACGAGGCCCGGCTCCACGTCCTGGCCCTCGAGAACCCGATCTCGATCGGCCGGCGCTACCACGGCTCCGGCACGTTCCTCTGGTACCGCGACGTCGCCGACATCCTGCGCGCCCGCCTCCCCGAGCACTCCCGGAAGGTCCCGACACGGCAGCTGCCCGACACCGTCGTCCGGGTCATGGCCCGCTTCAACCCCCACCTGAGGATGATCGTCGACGAGCTCGGCATCACCCGCGACGTCGACAACGGCAAGGCGCGCACCGAGCTCGGCTGGACCACCCGCGACGTCGGCACCACGATCGTCGACACGGCGGACGCCCTGGTCGGAGTGAGCGCCGCTGCCCCGTGAACGGGTCGGCGTGCTCAGCCGGCGCGGAATGCGGGGGCTCGTTTGTCCAGGAACGCTCGCACACCCTCGGCGAAGTCGTCGGTGTGGGCGGTGAAGCCACTCGCGATGCCTTCCAGGACGGCGGCAGGGGCACCGGCGACGGCGGCGTCGATGAGCTGCTTGGTCACCTGCTGGGCGATCGGGGCGGAGCCGAGCATGTCCGCGACGTACCCGTCGACCTCCTCGTCGAGAGCGCCGAACGTGACCCTGTTGACCATGCCCCAGGCCTCCGCGGTGTGGGCATCGACCTGGCGACGGGTGAAGATCAGCTCCTTCGCGCGGGCGGCGCCGACCGCGGCGGTGAGCCGAGCCGTGCCGCCCCAGCCGGGGACCGTGCCCAGGCCGTTCTCGGGCAGCCCGAAGGTGGCGTTCTGGTCGGCGATGCGCAGGTCGCAGGCCAGTGCGAGTTCCAGCCCGCCGCCGACCGCGAGGCCGTCCAGGACCGCGATCGTGGGCTGGGGCAGGCGGGCGAGGCGGTCGAACACGCGGTGCCCGACGCTGATCCAGCGGCGCCACATGTCGGAGGCGGCGAGCTGGGAGAACACCCCGATGTCGGCCCCGACGCAGAAGACCCTGCTCCCGGCGGTCCGCACGACCACGACGCGGGCCGTGGACGCGGCGACCTGATCGAGGCAGGCGTCGAGGTCGGCGAGCAGCTCCAGGGTGAGCGCGTTGAGCTTGGCCGCACGATCGATCAGGATCGTCGTGACCAGGCCTTGATGGCTGTGGCTGAGAGTGATCTCGCCGCGGACGGTCGGACGTGTGGTGGGCTCGGTGCTGGTCATCGGTCCGCCTTCGCGGTCATGGCGGCGAGTGCGGCGATCCGGGCGTGCGGCGCGGCGGGGCTCAGGGTCAGCCCGAGCGGCGCCGGATCGAACAGCGCGGCGTCCATCGTGGTCAGCTCGTCGCCGACCTGCAGCGGGAACTCCGAGCGGGCGAGCACGTCCCGCTCGAGGTCCACGCCGGGCGCGATCTCGGTGACGGTCAGGCCCTCGGGACGCAGGCTCAGCACGGCCCGTTCCGTCACGTAGGTGACCTTCTGCCCCCGCTCGAGCGCCCGGCGTCCGGAGAACGTCGGCGAGGCGACCTTCTTGACGAGCTTCGTGTGGGCCCCGTCCCGGGTGATCGTGAGCCCGCCGCCGGCGAGGGAGACGTCCCGGCGCCCGGCGGTGAACGAGCCGACGAACACGATCTCCGGCGCGGCCGAGACGATGTCGGCGAACCCGCCCACCCCCGCGGTGACGTGGCGGCACCGGGCGAGGTGGTGGACGTTGACCGAGCCGTGCTCGTCGATCTCGAGGAAGGACAGCATGGCGCGGTGGAAGCCGCCGCCCTGCAACAGCGTGAACTGGTCGCTGCTCTGCATGATGGCGTCGGGATTCTGGGCGACCCCGAACACGAAGTCCCGCAGCGGGACCCCGCCGACGGCGCCCTGCTCGATGACCCAGCTGACCGCGCCGGCGAGACCCTCCTCGACGAGCACGTGGGGCACGAGGGCGGACACCCCGAAGCCGAGGTTGACGATCTCGCCGGAGTGCAGCTCGCGGGTCGCCCGGCGCGCGATGACCTTCTCCAGACCGAACGGCACCGGCTCCAAGACCGACAGCGGACGGCGCAGCTGCCCGGAGAGGGCGGGGTCGTACAGCGTCTGGGTGGTCTGGAGCTGCTCCGGCGCGACGACCACCGCGTCGACCAGGACGCCCGGGACGCGCACCGCCTGCGGGTCGAGGCTGCCCGCCTCGGCGGTGCGCTTGACCTGGGCGATCACGACGCCGCCGGTGTTGTGGGCGGCGTAGGCCTGGTCGAGTGCGCCGAGGGGGGAGGCCTCGTCCTCGAAGGTGAGGTTGCCGTTCTCGTCGGCGGTGGTGGCGCGGATGATCGCCACGTCCGGGGTGATGGCCGGGAAGTAGAGCCACTCCTGGCCGTCGAGCTGCTCGCGGCGCACGTAGGCGGCGGGAGTGGCGTCGTTCATCCGGCCGCCGGTCTCGTCGGGGTCGACGAAGGACCCGAGCCCGACCTTCGTGAAGACCCCGGGCTGCCTGGCCGCGGCGGCCCGGTGCATCTGGTGGAGGACCCCGGATGGGAAGTTGTAGGCCTCCACCTCACCCGCGTCGATCATCTGCCAGATCCTCGGCGCCTCGGCGGACGACGGGCCCGAGGGATAGGACCCCGCCACCACCCGGGACAGCAGGCCCGGCCGCGCGAGGTGGTCGATGCCCTTGATCCCCGACATGTCACCGGCGGCGATCGGGTGCAGCGTGGTCAGCCCGCGCGGGCCCGCGGTCTCGGCGAAGCGCTCGCCGATGCCCGCCAGCACGGCGTCGGGGCAGCCGAGGCCGGAGGACGAGCTGACGGAGACGATGTCGCCGTCCGCGATCAGGTCGGCGGCGCGCCGGGCGGTGAGGATCTCGGGACGATGCATGTCGGTGTGGCCCTTCGCAGGAGACGGCGGTGTCAGGACGGGAGGGAGGCGGGCTCGGGGATGCGGCGCAGCGCCTCGGCGGCGGCCCGGGCGGCCTCGGAGGGCGGCCGGGCCCACCAGTGGTCGCTGAGGATCTCGACCTCGACGAGCCCGCGGTAGCCCACCGTGCGGGCGAGCTCCACGAACCCGGCCATGTCGACGTGCCCGTCGCCGGGCATCCCGCGGCTGGACAGCTGGCCGTGGACGGGCAGCACCCAGTCCGCCACCTGCACGGAGTGCAGCGCGGCACCCGCCCGGGCCATCAGCTCGGGCAGCGCGACGTCCCACCAGACGTGGTACGTGTCGACCGCCAGCCCCACCCACGGCGAGGCGAAGCGCTCGACGAGCTCGACGGCCTCGCCGAGCGACGTGATGGCCGAGCGGTCGGCGGCCATCATCGGGTGCAGGGGCTCGACGGCCAGCGGGACGCCCGCGGCCTCGGCCTGGTCGAGCAACGCGGCGATCCCGTCCGCGATCTGGGTGCGCGCCCCGGCGAGGTCCCGGTCGTGTGCGGGGCCGCAGACCAGGACCAGGCAGTCGGCGCCCAGGACGGACGCCTCCTCGATCGCCCGCAGGTTGTCCTCGTGGATCCGGGTCCGCAGCTCGGCCGTGGGCTGCGGGAACATCCCGCCCCGGCAGACGCTCGTCACCCGCAGGCCGCTGTCCGCGGCCCGCCGCGCCGCATCCGCCACGCCGAGGTCGGCATAGGCGTCGCGCCAGAACCCGACCCCGCCGAACCCGTGGCCCGCGGCGAGGTCGACCAGCTCGGGCAGCGACGCCGAGCGGACGGTGACCGAGTTGAGGCTGCAGCCAGCGAGGTCCATCAGCCGATCCCGTGCGCGGAGAAGTAGCGCGCCGCCCGCGTGGCCGTCGCCCCGGGATCGGTGAACAGGCCGATCGCGTCCGCGGCGCGGACGAGGTCACCGAGGTGGCCCAGGCTGCGGCCGGTCTCGAACCCGCCGACCATCCGGAAGTGGTCCTGGGCGCCGTCGAGGTAGGCGAGCCAGGCGACGCCGACCTTGTAGAACCGCGTCGGGGCGGCGAACACCAGCCGGGACAGCGGCTCGGTCGGGGCCAGGATCGCGCGGAAGCCGGCCTCGTCGCCCTCGTCGAGACGGGCGAGCGCGGCGGCGGCGTAGCGCCCGACCACGGCGAACGCGCCGAGCAGCGCGTCGCTGTGGCGCACGCCGTCCCCGGCGACGAGGTCGGTGTAGTGGTGGTCGTCCCCGGTGAACAGGTGCACGCCCGCCGGCAGCCTGCGGCGCAGCTCGCGCTCCAGGTCCGCGTCGAGCAGCGAGACCTTGATCCCGCGCACCGCGTCGGTGTGCGCGGCGACGAGGTCGGTGACCACGGTCATCGCCTTGTCCGGGTCGTCGTGGCCCCAGTAGCCGGCCAGCGCCGGGTCGAACACCTCCCCGAGCCAGTGCAGGACGACCGGGCGAGCTGCCTCACGCAGCACGGTGTCGTAGACGGACAGGTAGTCGTCGGCGTCCCGGGCGGCCCGCACGAGGTGCCGGCTCGCCATCAGGACGACCTCGCCACCCGCGCCCTCGATCTCGGCGAGCTGCTCGAGGTAGGCGTCCCGGACCGCGGCGAGCTCGACCGTCCCCGGGCCGAGCTGGTCGGTGGCGATGCCGACGACGACCTTCGCGTCGCGGGTGCGGGCCTCCGCGAGCGACCGGTGCGCGAGCTCCCGCGCGGCGGGCCAGTCCAGGCCCATCCCGCGCTGCGAGGTGTCCATGGCCTCGGCCACGCCCAGGCCGAGGTCCCAGAGGCAGTGGCGCAGGCGCAGCGTGGCGTCCCAGTCGATCTGGTCCGGGCCACCGGCGGCGGACGCCCGCAGCGGATCGGCGACCAGGTGCGCCGCGGCGTAGGCGAGCCGCGAGGTGGCGGGTGCGGCGTGCGCCGGCAGGTCGGCGGCCGGTCCGAAGGTGTGCCGACGCAGGGACCCATCAGCGGCGGGCAGGTCGGTCGCCCTCATTGGCTCTCCCAGTAACCGGTTTCTTGTGTGGACCGGCAGGACGGTATACGGTCCTGCCCCAGCAGGACAAGGACCTGTTGCCGGAAGGCTAGATGCGCGAGTATCCGGTTACCGACATCGGGTCCGGGACACCGACGCCGCCGAGCCGGCCCGCGCCACGCACCAAGGAAGGTGTGACGAGATGACCTCGAGCCAGGACACCGCCCGGGACGGAGGGCTCCGGTCCACCCGGAGCGCACTCGACGGCCGCACCGCCGTGGTGACCGGCGGGTCGGGCGGGATCGGGTCCGCGATCGTGACCGCGTTCGCGGCCCGGGGCGCGACCGTCGCCGTCGTGGACACCGACGACCGGGCACGGGCCGTGGCGGCCGAGGTCGGCGGGCTCGCCGTGATCGGCGACCTCACCGATCCGGAGGTGCCGGGCCGGATCGTCGAGCAGGTCACCGACGCCACCGGCAGGCTGGACATCCTGGTCAACGCGGCCGGGATCCAGGTCCGCACCGCCGCCGTCGACATCACCCCCGAGGACTGGGACCGACTGCTCGCGGTCAACCTGACCGCCGCCTACCGGCTCGTCCAGGCCGCCGTGCAACCGCTCGCCGCCCACCACGGGTCGATCACCAACATCGTGTCGCTGTCCTCGGACCGCGCGGTCGCTGGGATCGTGCCCTACGGCGCCACCAAGGCCGGGCTGCTGCAGCTCACCAAGGGCCTGGCCGTCGAGCTCGGCCCGCTGGGCGTCCGGGTCAACGCCGTCGCCCCCGGGTACGTGGTCACCCCGATGACGGCCGCGGTGCTCGACCGGCAGGAGCTCCGGGACCGGGTCATGACCCGGATCCCGCTCGGCAGGCTCGCCGACGGCGGGGACATCGCCGACGTCGTGTCGTTCCTGTCCTGCGACGCGGCCCGCTACGTGACCGGAGCGGTCCTGCCGGTCGACGGCGGTTACTCGATCACATGAGCCGGCCGCTACGGGTGCTGGTCGCACCGGACTCCTTCAAGGGCACCGCCACCGCCGCCGAGGTGGCGGACGCGCTGGCCCGCGGCTGGCATCGGGAGCGCCCCCGCGACGAGCTCGTTCTCCTCCCCCAGGCCGACGGCGGTGAGGGCACCGCGGACGCGATCGCCGCGGCGGTGCCCGGCGCGACCTGGCGGGACGCCGGTCCGGTCACCGGCCCCGTCGGCACTCCGGTGCCCGGCCGCTGGGTGCAGCTTCCCGACGGGACGGCCGTCGTGGAGCTCGCCCAGAGCAGCGGGCTGCCGCTGCTCGACCGCTTCGACCCGATGAACGCCGGCACCCGGGGCCTCGGCGAGGTCGTTCGGGCCGCGCTCGCCGCGGGCGCCGGCGCGCTGTGCGTCACGCTCGGCGGGTCGGCCTCGACCGACGGCGGCGCGGGGGCGTTGACCGGCCTCGGCGCGCTCCTGCTCGACTCGGAGGGGTCCCCGCTGCCGCCCGGCGGCGCCGCGCTCGCCGCGCTGGACCGGATCGATCTCGACAACCTGGTGGCGGCTCCGGAGGGCGGCGTGGAGCTGCTCGTCGACACCCGCGCCGTGCTCACCGGGCCGGCCGGGGCGGCTCAGGTGTTCGGCCCGCAGAAGGGTGCCGACGCGGCGCAGATCGAGGCGCTCGACGCCGCCCTCGGCCACTTCGCCGAGGTGGTCGGCGCCGCGCTGCCCCACGACCCGGACCGGCCGGGCACCGGCGCGGCGGGCGGAGCCGGGTACGGGCTCGGCGCCTGGGGCGGCCGCATCGTCGACGGCGCCGCCCGGATCGCCGATCTCACCGGCCTCACCGCGACCCTGCCCACCTGCGACGTCCTCGTCACCGGCGAGGGCTGCTACGACCGCACCTCCGCCACCGGCAAGGTCGTCGGATCGCTGCTGGACCGCGCCCGGGAGCACGGCCTGCGCACCGTCGTCGTCGCCGGACGGCTGGAGGACAGGCCCCCGGACCTCGGGCTCGACCTCACCGCGATCGCCGGGTCCCGGCACAGCGCAACCCGACGTCCGCGCTGGTGGCTCCGGCAGGCCGCGGCCGCCGCAGCACGCGGGCTCGGCGCCGCGCGGGCCTGACCCGGCCCCTCGCCCGTCCCCGATCACCCGATCGCGGGCAGCACGTCCCGTTCGACCGCACCTCGTCCACACTGCTCCACGACTGCCTGACACAGAGAGATCGATGACGATGACGAAGCCCGTTCAGGCCGACACCCCCACCCCGCCGCCCGACGACGCCCAGGTCACGACCGCCGACCTGCGTCGCGCGGCCTGGGCCAGCTCGATCGGCAGCGCGCTGGAGTACTACGACTTCGCGCTCTACAGCCTGGCCTCCGCGCTGATCTTCGGTCCGCTGTTCTTCCCCGGCGCGGATCCCACCACCGGATTGATCCTCAGCTTCAGCACCTACTTCATCGGCTTCCTCGTGCGGCCGATCGGCGGGATCGTGTTCGGGCGCCTCGGCGACCGGCTCGGCCGCAAGTTCGTGCTGATGGCCACGGTCGCCATGATGGGCGCGGCCAGCACCCTGATCGGCCTGCTGCCGACGTACGACGGTGCCGAGGGCGACTGGTACGGCGCGGGCGGGGTGGGCATCCTCGCCCCGGTCCTGCTGATCCTGCTGCGGGTCGTGCAGGGTCTCGGCGCGGGCGCGGAGATGGCCGGGGCGTCGATCCTCATGACCGAGTACGCGCCGCGGCGGCGCCGCGGGTTCTTCGCATCGCTGCCGTTCATGGGCGTGCAGGTGGGCACGGTCGCCGCCGCCCTGATCTACTTCCTGCTCTACTCGGCGGGCAAGGACGCCATCACCTCCACCTGGCACTGGCGCATCCCGTTCCTGGCCAGCATCGTGATCATCGCCGTCGCGGTCTGGCTGCGGCTGCGGCTCAAGGAGTCCCCCACCTTCCGCAAGCTCGAGGCGCGCGACCAGATCGCCGAGCACCCGCTGCGCGAGCTGCTGTCGAACTCCCGACCGACCCTGCTGCGCGGCATCGGCCTGCGGCTGGCGGAGAACGGCTCGTCGTCGATCTACCAGGCCCTCGCCGTCGCCTACGTGACCTCGGCGGCCGTCGGGGTCAAGGGCCCCATCGGCGCCCTCTCACTGGTGTTCGCGGCAACGCTCGGCGCCGTCATGGTCCCGATCGCGGGACGGCTGACCGACCGGTTCGGCAGGGTGAAGGTCTACCGCGGGTTCGCGACCTTCCAACTGGTCGCCGCGTTCCCGGTCTGGTGGGCGCTGAGCCGGGGCAGCACCGTGATCACCATCGTGGTGATCTCGCTGGCCCTCGGCATCGGCACCTGGGGCATGTTCGGCTCGCAGAGCGCATTCATGACCGAACTCTTCGGCTCCCGGCACCGCTACCTCGGGGTGTCCGTCGCCCGTGAGGTCTCCGCGGTCCTCTCCGGCGGGCTCGCCCCGCTGCTCGGCGCCGCGATCATCGCGGCCGTCGTCGCCGCGGACGGCGGATCGGGCACCCCGGGCGCCGGGCTCGGCTCCTGGGTCTGGCTCGCCGGCTACACCGCGCTGCTGTGCGCGATCACGGTCGCGACGACCTTCGTCACCCCCGACCCCACGGACCGGGACCTGGAGGACCCGCGCGACGCCGTCGACGCCCTGCGGCAGCCCGCGTGACACCGTGCGGGCGGGACCGGTCGGGCCCCGCCCGCACACCCCCTCGCTCCACCGCTCCCCGGCCCGCACCCCGCCGGCACCGCGCCGGCGGGGTGCTCGCCCTCCCCGCGACCTCGCGTCGCCCGGCTCGGAGGTGAACCATGGCCACGACCGCCTACGATCGCGACGTGGCGGACACCGGGTCGCGCCCGGAGCAGGGGGGCCGACGCGTGTCGAGCGAGGCCACGCCGCCCCCCGCGTCGCGCAAGGCGACCATCCGGACCGTCGCCGCCGCCGCCGGTGTCTCGACCGCCACCGTCTCCCGCGTGATGAGCGGGGTCTCGACGGTCAGTCCCGCACTGGCGCAACGGGTGCGCGAGGTCGCCGAGCAGCTGTCCTACCGGCCCTCCGAGGCCGCCCGCGGGCTCGCCCTCGGTGGGCTGCGCAACATCGGCGTCCTGATGCCCGATCTGGGCAACGCCTACTTCCACGACGTCGTCAAGGGCATGCACCGCGCCGCGGCGGACACCGGGTTCCGGCTGCTCATCGCCGACCACGCCGGCGACCCCGCGAACGAGTTCGCCACGGCCTGGGACCTGATGGGGCACGTCGACGGGCTCGCGCTGCTGTCCTCCCGCCTGGACCTGCCGCGGCTGCGCGACCTCGCCCGCCAGACCGTCCCGGTCGTGCTGGTCAACCGTGTCGAGCCCGGAGTCGACCTGCCCATGGTCGGGGTCGACAGCTTCACGGCCACGCTCGAGATCTGCGCCCACCTCGCCGGACTCGGACACCGCCGCGTCGTCTACGTCTCCGGCTCCGAGCTCGCCTGGCAGGACCGCGAGCGCTGGCGCGCCGTGCGGACGAGCGGCCGCGTCCTGGGCATCGACGCCGCCCGGGTCGAGGCGGAGGGGACCCTCGAGACCGGGTATGCCGCCGTGGACGCCGCCCTCGCCCACGAGCCCACCGCTCTGGTCTGCTTCAACGACCTGGCCGCGATCGGCGTGATCTCCCGGCTGCGCGAGCTGGGCCTCGACGTCCCCGGCGACATCTCGGTCACCGGGTTCGACGACATCGCCATCGGCAGCCACGTCTCCCCCACCCTCACCACGGCCAGCAGCCCCCGCGACGCTCTCGGGCGGCAGGCCTGGCAGCTGCTGCAGGAGGCGCTGGAGAAGGCGAACCCGAGCGAGACGACCACCCTCCTCACCGCGACCCTGATCACCCGGGAGTCGAGCGGCCCTGCCCGCTGACCAGCCGTGGGCGGCCGGTCCGGGCCCGGTCCGCGCTGCTCAGCTCACCGCCGTGAGCGCGGTGCGGATGATGTCCGCGACCTCCTTGGGGTGCGACAGCATGACCAGGTGCGAGGAGTCGATCTCGGTCACCGTGGCGCCGGCGCGCTCGTAGCCGAAGCGCTCGACGTCCGGGTTGATGGTGGTGTCGGACGAGGAGACGACGCCCCAGCTGGGCTTGGTCTTCCACGCGGCGGCCGGTGCCGCCTCGCCGAAGGCGGCGTAGGCGAGGGGCCGCTGCCCGACGGCGAGGACCTTCGCCAGCTCGGGATCGACGTCCGCGGCGAAGATCGACGGGAACTTCTCGATGTCGACGGTGATGTCGACGCCGCCCGGGTAGGGGGTCTGCACGAGCGCGGTACCGAGCGGGGAGTCGGGGAAGCGGCCCTGCAGCTCGCCGAGGCTCTCCCCCACCTCCAGGACGTACCCGGCGAGGTAGACCAGGCCGACGACGTTGTCCTCGGCGCCGGCGACGGTGATCACCGCGCCGCCGTAGGAGTGGCCGACGAGCAGGACGGGGCCGTCGATCGCGCGGACGACCGAGGCGATGTACTCGGAGTCACCGATCAGGCTGCGGTTGGGCACGGCGGGCACCCGCACGGTCACGCCCGAGGACAGCAGCTCGGTGACGACGGGCGCGTAGCTGGCGGCGTCGGCGAAGGCGCCGTGCACGAGGACCACGGTGGGCTGAGGCATGGGGGGCTTCCTGTCAGGGGTGGAGGGTGCGGTGGAGGAACTGGCCGGCCAGCGACGTGGCGGTGCGGGCTGCGTGGGTGTCGCGCAGGGCGTCGAGCATCACGAAGTCGTGGATGATCCCCTGGAAGCGCAGCGCGGTGACCGGCACGCCGGCGGACCGCAGCTTCGCGGCGTACGCCTCGCCCTCGTCGCGCAGGACGTCCGCCTCCCCGACGAGGACCAGGGCCTCGGGGAGCCCGGCGAGGTCGTCGAGGGTGGCGCGCAGCGGGGACGCGGTGATCTCGGCGCGCTGGGCGGGATCGGTCGTGTACTGGTCCCAGAACCAGTGCATGCCGTCGCGGGAGAGGAAGTAGCCGGTGGCGAACTCCTCGTAGGACGCGGTGTCGAACGCGGCGTTCGTGACCGGGTAGAACAGCACCTGCCCGGCCAGCGCGGGCCCGCCGCGCTGCTTGGCCAGCAGAGTGATCGCGGCGGTCATGTTCCCGCCGACGGAGTCGCCGGCCACGGCGATCCGGGTGGGGTCGAGGCCCTGCTCGGCGCCGCTCGCGGCCACCCACTGCAGCGCCGCGTAGATCTCCTCGATCGCGGTGGGGTAGCGCGCCTCCGGGGAGAGGCTGTAGTTCGTGAACACCACGGCGGCGTCCGCGCGCACGGCGAGCTCGCGGATCAGCCGGTCGTGGGTGTGGGCGTTGCCGAAGACCCAGCCCGCGCCGTGGGTGTAGAACACCACCGGCAGCGGGCCGGTCGCGCCGGCCGGCCTGAGGATCCGGATCGAGACCTCGCCGGACGGGCCGCCGGGCACCGTCAGGTCGGTGACCTCGGCGTCCGGTCGGTCGACGCCGTCCCCGGCCTGGACCTGGTCGACCGTCGTGCGGCCCTCGACGGGGCCGAGGTCGTAGAGGAAGGGCGGTTTGCTCGTCGCGTCGGCGAAGTCCTGGGCAGCGGGCTCCAGCACGGGTTTGTCGGTCACCGGGCCAGCGTTGCGTGCCGTACTCGTCCGAGCATCGGTCGAACGACGTAGACCCCGCAGGTTGCGTCGGTCGCCCCTCAGCTCAGGACGCGGCGGAGGAACTCCCCGCCCTGCGCGATCGCGGCGGTCGCCGCGGCGGTCGCCTCCAGGGGACGCAGGGTCACGAAGTCGTGCACGGTCCCCGCGTAGCGGGTCGAGCTCGCCGCGACCCCGGCCGACCGCAGCAGGTCCGCGTAGCGCTCGCCCTCGTCCCGCAGCACGTCCGCCTCGGCCGCCACCACGAGCGTCTCGGGCATGTCCGCGAGGTCGGCCGCGGTCGCCCGGGCGGGGACGGCGACGGGATCGGCACGGTCGCCGTCGCGCAGGTACGCCTGCCAGTAGCGGCGCACCTGGCCGCTGGTCAGCAGGTACCCGTCGCCGAGGAGCCGGTGCGACGCGGTGTCGCACCGGTCGTCGAGGAACGGGTAGTAGAGCAGCTGGGCCCGCAGCCCGGGACCGCCCCGGCGGGGGCTGAGCATGGCCAGCCCGGTGGCCAGCGTCGCTCCGGCACAGTCGCCCGCCACGACGAGCCGGTCCGGGTCGAACCCGAGGTCCCGGGCGTGTTCGGCGACCCATTCCAGCAGGGCGTAGCTCTCCTCGAGCGCCACCGGGAACCGGGCCTCCGGGGTGCGGGTGTACTCCGGCACCACGAACGCCGCGCCCGACGCCGTGACGAGGTCGCGGATCGCCCGCGCGTGCGTGTGCGCGTCCCCGATCATGAACCGGCCGCCGTGCAGGTAGACCACGACCGGCAGCGGGGCGCCACCGGAGCCGGGCGGACGGACCGTCCAGAAGCCCACCAGGCCGGTGGGGCCGATCTCGGCGACCGAGAACTGCCCGGGCAGCGCGTCGTGGTCCATCGAGTAGCCCTGCGACTCGACGAGGGCGAGCCTGCCGTCGTGCGGACCGAGGTCACCGAGGAACGGCGGCGTGGCCGACGACCGGACGAGCCGCGCCACCACCGGGTCCAGCTCGGGTGACGAGCCGGTCTCCTCCGTCGCCATCGGCCCCGTCCTCTCGACGGCGTCCAGTGTAGATCCACCGGACGACACGTCGTCCTCACTCACGATCTGTCGCCGCCGAGCGCGATCCGCCACACTGGGTGTTCGGTCGCCGGCGCACATGAGGAGAACACATGGATCTCGTCGGTCGCGACGACGAGATCCGCCGGGTCCGTGCCGCGGTCGACGGCGTGCGCACCGGCCCGCAGTCCCTCCTGCTGCTCGGTGAGGCGGGCACCGGCAAGACCAGCCTCCTGAAGGTGGGTGCGGGGGCCGCCGCGGCGGCGGGCCACGCCGTGCTCCGTGGCCAGGGCTGCGAGGCCGAGGCGGACCAGCCCTTCGCCGTCCTCAACCAGCTGCTCAGACCCCTGCTCCCGCAGATCGACGCCCTCCCGCCGCAGGCGGGGAGCGCGCTGCGCACGGCCGTCGGGCTGCTGCACGAACCGGCACCGACGGAGGCCGTCGCGATCCGGACCGGTGTGCTGGGCCTGCTCGAGGCGGTGTCCTCCCGACAGCCCCTCGTCGTGGTCGTCGACGACCTGCAGCTCGTCGACCGGGACACCAGCGAGGTGCTCACCTTCGTCCTGCGGAGGCTGACGACCGAACGCATCGCGCTGCTCCTCGCCGCCCGCTCCACCGTCCGCCCGGCCCAGATCGAGGCGGGTGTCCCGCTGCTCGAGCTCGGGCCGCTGTCCGACGTGGCCGCCGCCCGCCTCGTCGACGACCTCCCCGATCCCCCGACCGGGAGCACCCGGGTCGACGTCCTCCACCAGGCGGCGGGCAATCCCCTCGCCCTGGTGGAGTTCGCCGCGGTGGCCGCGCGCGAGGGTGGGCTGGGCGAGGCCGGGACCGCGCCCGCGGCCCGGCTGCAGGACATGTTCGCCGCGCAGCTGGCCCGGCTCCCGGAGACCACCCGCACCCTGCTGCTCTACGCCGCGGCCGCCCAGCACGAGGACCTCGCCACGATCATGGGCGCGGCCGGGCGCGGCGACGACCTGTCCGGGTGGCGGCCCGCCGAGGAGGCCGGCCTCGTCGCCGTCGGGCGGCGGGCGGTCGCCTTCCGCCACCCCCTCGTGCGTGCCGCCGCCTACGAGTCGGCCCCCGCCGGCCTGCGCCTGCAGGCTCATCGCGACTTCGCCGCCCTCCTGGTCGACGATCCGGTCCGGCACGCCGGTCACCTCGCCGAGGCGAGCATCGCCCCCGACGAGGAGGTGGCGGCCGCACTCGAACGGACCGCCTCGGTCGCCCGGCTGCGCGGTGGCGTGCACACCGCCGCGAAGGCCTTCCAGCGCGCGGCGGAACGCACCCCGGACCGCGGTGAACGTGCCCGGCGGTACGTCCTGGCCATCGCCGCGGCCGACGACTACGGCGACCCCGCCTGGATCCGTGAGCTCCACGACAGGGTCGTCGAGCTCACCACCGACCCCGATCTCCGCGGCGCCGCCGCCACCGCCGCGGGCCACGGGCTGTCGCTCTCGGGCCATCAACGCGAGGCGTTCGCCCTGCTCGACCACTCGCTCGCCCACGCCCTCCCGCCCCACCCCGGAACGGCGATCTCGCTCACCGGCGTGCTGACCGCCGTCGCGGTCCAGTCCGGGCTCCCCGAGCACGCCGCCGCGGCGGCCGAGCACATCCGGCAGCTCACCGCCGGTCAGCCGGACCATCCCGACGGACCGCTGCCCGCCGTGACCCATCCGGCGATGATCGAGAGCATCCGGGTCCAGAACCGGCCGGAGCGGTACGCGCGGGCGGTTCTCGAGAGCCCCGGCTCCGCCGTCAACCGGCCGCTGCGCGGCCCGGCCGAGATCGTCAGGCTTCTCTGCCTCGGCTCCACCGCCTGGTTCGCCGACGCCTCCGATCTCGCCGTCGACGCCTTCCGCCGCGCGCGGTCCGCGCTCGGCCCCGGTGGCCCGCTCGGCTCCGTCGTCATGACCCTCCCCGCGCTCGGCTCCGCGCTCATCGACACCGGCCGCTGGACCGACGCCACCGCGATCCTCGACGAGCTCGCCGACCTCGCCGTCGTCCACCGCCACCGCTACCTCGAGGCCGACGTCGCCGCCCTGCGCACCGAGCTCGCCGTCCTCCGGGGAACCTGCGACCACTCCCCCGAGCCGTCCGCCTGGACGGCGGTCGAACTGGACGAGAACCGCATCACCCACGCCCGGCTGCTCCGCGCCGCGGGTCTCGCCGCGGGCCTGGCCGGCGATCACGAGGCCTCGTTCCGCCACCTCCGCGCCCTCTTCGACCGGTCCGGCCGGCCCCTGCACTACTTCCTGTCGGCCCGCTCGATCGCCGAGCTCGCCGTCGCGGCCCGGGCCGTCGGCGCCCAGGACCAGGCCGGCCCGCTCGTCGCCGCGGTCCGCGCCGCGCACGGCGAGCACCCCACCACCCGCATGCGCCTGCAGCTGCACCGGGCCGAGGCGCTCCTCGCCGAGGGACACGCCCCGGACGACGTCGTCGAACGCAGCCACCGCCTCGCCGTCATCGACCCGGCCGGGCAGCAGTGGCCCCTCGAGCGAGCCCTCGCCCGCCTGCACTACGCCCGGTGGCTGCGCCGGCACCGCAGCCCCACCGAGGCCCGCCCGCTGCTCAGCTCCGCCCACGACACCTTCACCCAGCTCGGCGCGGCTGCCCTCGCCGAGACCGCGAGGAGCGAGCTCCGCGCCAGCGGCGGATCCGCCCGGAGCTCGCCCGCCGTCTCCGACCCCCTCGCCGCGCTCACCCCTCAGCAGCGCGAGGTCGTCCTGCTCGCCGCACGAGGCCTGCGCAACAAGGAGATCGCCGACCAGCTCTACCTGTCTCCCCGAACGGTCGGATCCCACCTCCACGCCGCCTACCCGAAGCTCGGCGTCACCGGTCGCCACCAGCTGCGTGAGCTCATCGGTGACCTGCCCGAGGCCTGAGCCGCGGGCTGCTCGTCCCCGGCCGGGACCGCGGTCCCGGCTCAGGGTGCACGTCCGGCGGGTGGCCGGATGCCCGCGACCTCTGAGTCCATAATGGACACCATCCCGGCCGGACCAGCGGGCCAGGAGGTCCGGGGCGTCGTCGGTGCCGCCCGGCAGCGAGTGGGTGCGGCACGCCCTGGGTGGCGCCGCCGGATCTCCCTCCCGTCGACGAGGCCGGAAGCGCGGGCCGTACGCCGCGACCTCTCGGCCCGCCCCGGGCTCGCCCGGGCCCGGCGGGCCGAGACGGACAACCCGTTCGAGACCCTCTACGGGCCGGCCCGATGCGGCCTAGTCTGCTCGGATGCTGGTGGGCCGCGACGCGGAGCTGCGCGAGCTCGAGGCCGTGGCGGCCGAGCTGGGACGGTCCGGGTGCGCCCGGACCGTCCTGCTCGCCGGCGAGGCCGGGATCGGGAAGACCACCCTCGCGGCGGAGTTCGTCGCCCGCATGCGTGCCACCGGGCTGCGGACGGCCTGGGCCGCCTGCCGGGCCGAGGGGGGCACGCCGCCCTACTGGCCCTGGGCGCAGCTGCTGTCGCGGCTCGGTCGCGGCGGGGCGCTGACCCCGTCCGACGCCGATCCCGAGCAGGCGCGATTCCTGCTGTTCGACTCCGTGTCCTCAGCCCTGCGCGAGGCCGGGCCCGTGCTGCTCGTGATCGACGACCTGCACTGGGCCGATCCCGACTCGGTGCGGCTGCTCGCTGCGCTGCCCGCCCATCTCGGCGACGCCCCGGTCCTGGTGCTCGGGACGTACCGGGACTCCGAGCCGGGCGGGATGGCGACGATGGCGGCGGAGCGCCGGATCGTCCTGTCCGGCTTGACCTCCGCCGAGCTCGGGGCGGCCGTGCGGGAGTCCACCGGCGAGACCGTCGACGAGCACGCCGCGCGCGCCCTGCACGACCGGACCGGCGGCAACCCGTTCTTCGCCGCGGAGATCGTCCGGATGGGACGGTCCGACGCGGCCGACGCGCTCCCCGGCGGGGTGCGGGCCGTCCTGGAGCGGCGGCTCGCCGCGCTCGACCCACGATCCCTCGCGGTCCTGCGGGCCGCTGCCGTGCTGGACGCCGGCACGTCGGCCGGCACGGACGCCGTGTTGCTGGGCGCCGTCGCGCAGGTCGCCGTCGCCGAGGTCGCCGAGGCGCTCGCCCCGGCCGTCACCGCCCGGCTCGCCGTGGCGCACGAGGGCCGGCACCGCTTCCCCCACGCGCTGGTCGGGGAGACGCTGCGGGAGCTCACCCCCGCGGCGACGGCGCTCGACCTGCACCGCAGGGCGGCGTACACGCTCGCCACCCGGCTCGAGGCGGGCATCTCCGACGTCGCGGAGCTCGCCCACCACCGCAACCGGGTCGCCGATCTGTCCGGGGAGCCCGGCGACCGGGCTGCCGCCGTGGCGGTCGCGGTCCGGGCCGCGACCGCCGCGACGTCCGCGGCCGCCCACGACGACGCGGTCCGGACGCTCGAGACCGCGCTGGACCGCCTCGGCGCCGAGGATCTCCCGGGCGCACCCGATCGTGGGGTGCTGCTGTGCCGCCTCGGCGACGCGCTGCTCGCCGCCGGCGACCCGGCCCGCTCCCGGGCCGTGTTCCGCGCGGCGGCGGTGCACGCCCGGCGGGCCGGCCGGCCCGAGCTCCTCGCGACGGCGGCGCTGGGCGCGACGGGCGGCGCCGCGGGTTTCGAGGTCGACCTCGTCGATCCGGACGGGTGCGTGCTGCTCGAGGAGGCCCTCGCCACGCTCCCCCCGGAACGGGAAGGGCTCCGCGCGGAGGTGTCGGCCCGGCTGTCGGTCGCGCTGGCCTTCACCGACGGCGAGCCCCGGCGAGCCGCGCTGGCCGGCGAGGCGGTGGCGATCGCCCGCCGGCTCGGGGACCCGCGGGTGCTCGCCTCCGCACTCGCCGCGCACTGCGACGCGATCGCCGGTCCGGCCCACGTGGCGGAGCGCCGGACGGCGGCGGACGAGATCGTCGCGTGCGCGCGCCGCAGCCGTGACCGCACCGTCGAGCTGCTCGGCCGGCGCCTGCGGACCCTCGCGCTGGCCGAGGCGGGCCGGTGGGCCGAGGTCGACCGCGAGATCGAGGAGTACGCGCGGGTGGCCGAGCCGTTGCGACAGGCCGGGCTGAGCTGGTGCGTGCCGCTCTGGCGTGGCACCCGGGCCCTCGCCGCCGGGGACGAGCCCGCCCGGCTCCGGTACGACGCCGAGCTCGAGGCTCAGGCGGCACGGTCCGGCAGCGGCAACGCGCAGATCCTGCTGCTCACCCAGCGGTTCGTCGCGGCGCTGCTCCGCGGCCGCACCGACGAGGTCGACCTCGCCGGATTCCTGGCGCTGGCCCCGGACCTGGGGGCGTCCGGATACGTCACCCACGGACTGTTGCGGACGCTGCGCGGCGAACCCGGCGGCGCCGACCTCGTCCGCCACTGGCTCGACGAGCGGGGCGGAGGCACCCAGGACAGCGAGTGGCTGCCGGAGGTGGTGCAGGCCGCGCAGGTCGCGATCCTGCTCGCCGACGTGGACCTGGCCGCCCGGGTGTCCGCGCTGCTCACCCCGTTCGCCGGGCTGTTCGCGGTCGAGGGCATGGTCGCCGGGACCTGGGGCTCGGTCGACGGGTTCCTCGGCCGGCTCGCGGCGCTGCGCGGGGACCGGGGCGCCGCCCGCGCGCACCTCGCGGCCGCCGCGGCGGCGGATGCGCGGGCCGGGGCGTTCTTCGCGGACCGGACGCGGGCCCGGGCCACCGCATCCGGCGCACCCGGTCCCGTCGCCGACCGGGCCGATCCGGCCGAGTTCCGGCGCGACGGCGAGGTGTGGACCCTGGTCTTCGCCGGCCGCACCGCCCGGCTCCGGGACAGCAAGGGCCTGCGCGATCTCGCCGTGCTGCTCGGCCGACCGGGCCGCGAGGTCTCCGCGGCCGAGCTGGCCGGGGCGCCGGGTCCCGGCGCGTCCGCCCTGCCGCTGGCGGACCGGACCGCCGTCGCCGCGTACCGGGTGCGGCTGCGCGACCTGTCCGACGAGGCCGACGAGGCCGCTGCCGGCCACGACCCCGAACGCGCCGCCCGCGCCGCAGCGGAACGCGACGCACTGCTCGCCGAGCTGGCCGCCGTCACCGGCCTGGACGGGCGGCCCCGCACCGCGGGCTCGGACGCCGAACGCATCCGCAAGGCCGTCGGGAACCGGATCCGCTCCGCCGTCGACCGGGTCGCCGCCGCCCATCCCGAGCTCGGGCGGCACCTGCGCGCCGCCGTGCGGACCGGGACCTTCTGCCGCTACGCGCCCGAGCATCCGGTGCGCTGGCGGCTGTAGCACCGCTACGCCCCACGTGGCGCGTACGGGGTGAGGAGAGACAGGAGCACCCCATGACCGCCACCCCGATCACCACCGTCACCCCGACCGAACAGCTCGCGGGCCGCCTCTTCGAGGCGGGCCTCGGCGCCTTCGAGCTCGCGACCGTCCTGCTCGGCGACCGGCTCGGCCTCTACGCGGCGCTGCGCGCCACACCCCTGACCGTCCCCGCTCTCGCGGGCGCCGCCGGTGTCGACGCGCGGTACGCGCGGGAGTGGTGCGAGCAGCAGGCCGCCGCGGGCCTGCTGACCGTCGACGACCCGGCCGCCGCACCCGACGAGCGGCGCTTCGGCCTGCCGCCCGGCAGCGAGCCCGTGCTGCTCGACGAGGACAGCCCGGCCCGGCTCGTCCCGCTCGCGGACTTCGCCGCGTCGATCGGAAAGGTGCTGCCCGCCCTGGTCGAGGCCTTCCGCACCGGGGACGGCGTGCCGTACGCCGCCTACGGCGTCCAGCACGCGCAGGCGGCACTCAACCGGCCCGGCTTCCTCGGACAGCTCGTGCAGGACTGGCTCCCGCAGGTCCCGGGGCTGGACGCCCGGCTGCGCAGCGGCAGCGTCGCCGAGTTCGGCTGCGGGGAGGGCTGGGCGGCGATCGCGCTCGCCCGCGGCTACCCGGGCCTGCGCGTCGACGCCTTCGACGCCGACCCGGCGTCGATCGACTCCGCCCGCGCCCACGCCGCGGCCGCCGGGGTCGCCGACCGCGTGCGGTTCGTCGTCGCCGACGTCGCGGACCCCGCCCTGGCCGGTCGCTACGACGCCGTGTTCGCGTTCGAGATGTTGCACGACCTCGCCCATCCGGTCGCCGCGCTGCGCACCGCCCGCCGGCTCACCACCGGCCCGGTCCTGGTGGTGGACGAGCGGGCCGACGAGACCTTCTCCCCCGACGCGGATCCGGTGCAGCGCTTCCTCTACGCCGCCAGTGTCCTGCACTGTCTGCCGGTCGGCCGCTGCGAACCGGGCTCGGCCGCGACCGGGACGGTCCTGCGCCCGGACGTGTTGCGCCGCTATGCCGCCGACGCCGGCTTCGCCGACGTCACCGTGCTGCCGATCGAGCACGACATGTTCCGCTTCTACCTGCTGGAGGGCTCCCGGTGAGCACGCTGACGACCGGCTGGGAACCGTCCACACCGGACACCGACTCGCTCACGGCCGCCGCCGCCCGCGCGATGGCCGACCGGGCCGCCGCGTGGGCCGTGGCCGCCGGCGGCACCGTCCGGCACGTCGCGGGTCTCGTCGTCGCGGACGCGTTGTCCCCCTGCGTGTTCCTCAACACTGCCGTCTCCGTGGGCCCCGCGGGGCACGAGGCGGCCCGGGCCGCCGACGTCGGGCCCGACCGGGCCTGCCTGCTGCTGACCCCGCACCCCACGCCGGACCTGCGCCCCGACGGCCTGGAGCTGATGGGGCACCCCCACTTCATGGTCCGGGCGGCGGGCGCCGGCGCCCCGCCACCGCCCCCCGGCGTGACCGTGGAGGAGGTCCGCGACCCGGCCGGGCTGGAGGAGTGGGCGGACGTCCTGGCCGCCGGGTTCCCCAGCCCCGCGTCGCCGGCGCCGTCCGGACTGCTCGGCGGCCCGGCGCGGTTCTGGACCGCCCGGCTCGACGGGCACGCCGTGGCGACCGCGCTGTCCTGGACGGGGCGCGGCGTCGTCGACGTCGAGTGCGTCGCCACGCTGCCGGAGTACCGCCGCCGCGGCATCGGCGCCGCGGTGACCTGGGCCGCGACCCTGGCCGACCCGGCGCTGCCCGCGGTCCTGATCTCCAGCGACGACGGCCATCCCGTCTACCGCGGGATGGGCTACCTACCGGTCTCCCGCTGGACGCTCTGGTACCGGCCGGCACGGGGTGCCTGAGCTACCGCGGATCACACCCCGCGACCGGTCCACTCCCCGTCCCCGACCAGGAACTGGACGCTGTGCACCGACTCGACGTGGTCCCGGGGCACGGCGAGATGGGCCGGGTGCAGGAGATAGCGCCGGAAGTCCTCGGTGTCCGCGAACTCGCTCACGACCGCGTAGTCGGCGTTGGTCGCGCGCTCGCCGAGGTCGGGGCCCTGCCGGGTCCGCATCGGGAAGTCCACCTGGCTCGGCAGGCGGGCGATCGCCTCCCGGAACGCCTCGACGTCGGCGGCGCTCGCCGACGTCGCGAACCTCAGCGTGAGACAGTGCACGAGCATGTCCACCTCCACATCACTGGTGAGTCGTGATGGACATTAGCGCTCGACAACCGCTCTGAACAGCACAGAGATCTTTCGCCGTAGTTATCCACGATTGACAATGCCGACCGCACAGCCCTACCTTGCAGCTCCCGACACCTTCGACCGGGAGACCCGACAATGAAGCTGGGATGCTCGTTCGCCACGTCGCTGCAGACTCCCGAGCACATCCGCATCGCGGAGGAGCTCGGCTACGAGAGGGCGCTGTGCTACGACTCGCCCGCGCTGTACCCGGACGTCTGGATGATCCTGAACCAGGCGGCCGAGCGGACCGACCGGATCGTGCTCGGCCCCGGTGTGCTGATCCCGAGCCTTCGCCATCCGATGGTGACCGCGTCGGCGATCACCACCCTGGTCCACACGGCCGGGGCGGATCGCGTGCTGATCGGGGTCGGGAGCGGCTTCACCGGCCGCCTCGCCCTGGGCCGACCACCGGTCCCGTGGGCGCAGGTGAAGCACTACACCGAGGTCGTCCGGGCCCTGCTGCGCGGCGAGCAGGTCGAGTGGGAGGGCGCGATCATGCAGCTCATCCAGCCCGACGAGCGGTTCGGCCCGGCGCTGCCGATCGAGGTCTCGTGGGGCGTCGCCGGGGAGGGCCCGAAGGGCACCGGGGTCGCGCGGGACCTGGGCGCCGAGCTGTTCCGGATCACCGCTCCCGAGCCGGACTTCCCGGCCCAGATGATGATGCTGATCGGCACGGTGCTCGACGAGGGCGAGGACCCCGGTGCCGAGCGCGTGATCGACGCCGCGGGCCACGGTGCGGGGCTCTTCCTGCACTGGGCCGTCGAGCACGGGGTGATCGACGAGCTGCTCGGCGAGGCCGGACACACGTGGGCCGCGGCCTACGACCACATCCCCGAGAACGTCCGCCACATCGCGCTGCACGACCGGCACGTGGTGGGCGTCAACGACATCGACCGGCCCTTCGTCACCGGCGAGGTGGTGACCGCGGCCGGGCTCGCCCTGACCCGCGACCAGTGGCGCGACCGCTTCGCGGAGCTCGAGAAGGCCGAGTGCCACTGGGTCCACTTCCAGCCCGCGGGCCGCGACATCCCCCGCGAGCTCGAGGCGTTCGCCGGCGCCTTCCACCGCTGAGCCCCTCCCCGCCGAGAGGAGTACCGACCGATGACAGACCTGCAGTTCCTGGAGTGGGAGACCGACGGCCCGGTCGCCACCGTCTGGTTGAACCGCGCGCCGGTGAACGCGGTGGACCAGCAGTTCTACCGCGAGATCCGCTCGTTCTTCGGCGACCTGGAGCGCCACCTCCCCGAGGCGCGCGTCGTCGTGCTCGCCGGGCGGGGGAAGCACTTCTGCGCCGGCAACGACCTCGCCGCCTTCCAGACCCTCGACCCGGAGAACGCCCCGGAGCAGCTGCAGCGCGCCCGGGAGGCGTTCTGGGCGATCTACGACTCGGCGTACCCGGTGATCGCCGCGGTCCACGGCGTCGCCGTCGGGACGGGCCTGGCGATCGCGGCCTCGTGCGACCTCGTCGTCGCGGCCGAGGGCGCCCGGTTCGCCACCCCCGAGGTCAACGTGGGGGTGCTGGGCGGTGCGAAGCACCTCTCCCGGCTGGTGCCCCAGGGGATGGTGCGGCTGATGCACTACACCGGCGACCTCTACCCCGCCGAGCGGCTGCTGCCCTACGGCGGGATCGTCGAGATCGTCCCGCAGGAGCAGCTGATCGACCGCGCCCGCGAGCTGGCCCGGTCGATCGCCCGGCACAGCCCGGTCACGCTCCGGCTGGCCAAGCGCAGCCTCAACGGCATCGAGTACCGCGACCTCAAGACCGGCTACGAGTTCGAGCAGAGCCAGACCCGCGAGCTCTCCGGCTACGAGGACTCCAAGGAGGCCGTGAACGCGTTCCTCGAGCGGCGCGAACCGGTCTACACGGGACGGTGAGCATGGAGACGCTCGAGGACTTCCGGGTGCGCGCCCGGTCATGGCTGGCGGAGGCCGATCCACCCAAGGTCCCGCTGGACCTCGACAGCCGGTTCGCGGTGCTGCGGCGCTGGCAGCGGACCCTGGCCGAGGCCGGCTGGCTCGGCCTCGCCTGGTCGCCGGACGCGGGCGGCGGCGGCCTCACCCATGCCCACCAGCTGGTGTTCGTCGAGGAGCTCGTGCGGGCCCGGGCACCGCAGCCCATCGGGCTGATCGGCTTGGAGGTCGTCGGACCGTCGATCGACCGCTACGGCACCGAGTCGCAGCGCCGGGAGCTGCTCCCCCGCCTGCTCTCCGGCGAGGACATCTGGTGCCAGGGCTTCTCCGAGCCCGACGCCGGGTCCGACCTCGCCTCGCTGCGCACCCGCGCCGTCGCCGACGGGGACTCCTATGTGGTCACCGGACAGAAGATCTGGACCAGCTGGGCACACGAGGCGCAGTGGTGCGCCCTGCTGGTCCGGACCGATCCGTCGGTGCGCAAGCAGGCGGGGATCAGCTATCTGCTCGTCGACATGACCAGCCCCGGCATCACGGTCCGGCCGATCCGGCAGATGACCGGCGACCGGGAGTTCTGCGAGGTCTTCCTCGACGAGGTCCGGGTGCCCCGACCGAACCTGCTCGGCGCCGAGAACGAGGGCTGGCCGATCGCGACCCACACCCTCGGCAGCGAGCGCGGCGGCGCGACCCTGCGCCGCCGGGTGGAGCTGGAGGTCGCCCTCGAGGACGCCGTCGAGGCGCTCCGCGGACGCGACGATCTCGGCGACCGGGCGCGGGCCGCGATCGGCCGTGCGCACGTCGCCATGCGTGTCCTGGACGCCCAGACCCGGCAGACCACGGACCGGCTGCTCGCCGACACGGGTCCGACGCCGCTGGACTCGGTCGACAAGCTCGTGCTCAACGACGTGGAGCAGACGGTGTTCGCCGAGATCGCCGGCCTGCTGGGCCCGCTCCGCGCGCTGCCCGGCTCCCGGCCCACGGGTCTGCACTCCGAGCGCTGGGCGCACGACCACCTGTACTCGCGGGCCGCCTCGATCTACGGCGGGTCCGCGCAGGTCCAACGCACGATCGTGGCCGAACGACTCCTGGGGCTGCCCCGTGGCTGAGCACGAGCTCGCGTCCGCCGTGGACGACTACCTCACCCGCACCTACGACGGCGACCGCCGGCGCAAGCTCCTCGACGGCGGAGGCTGGGACGCGGGCCTGGCCGCCGAGCTCGCCGACCTCGGCTGGTACTCCGTCGCCGTCCCCGAGGAGAAGGGCGGGATCGGGGCGCCGCTGTCCGACCTCGGCCCGCTGTTCGTGGAGTACGGGCGCCACCTCGTGGTCGGGCCGCAGCTCGAGTACAGCCTGCTCCCGGCGCTGGTCGGGGGCCTGGACCCGGCGGGGCAACCGCCCGCGCTCGTCGACCCCGGCGTCACGGACGACTGGGCGGCGGACGTCGGCTCGGTCTCGCTGACCGGGCGGGAGCTCACCGGGACGGTCGAGGCGGTGCGCTTCGCCGCGCAGGCGGGCGTGCTCGTGGTCGTCGCCGGCGAGACCGTGTGCCTCGTCGACCCTGCCGCGTCCGGCGTGCGGACCGAACCGGTCGACAGCGCCGATCCCGGGACGGTGTTCGCCCGCGTGTCCTTCGACGGCGCCACCCCGCACACCCTCGTCCCGGGCGCGGACCTGGTCGGCCGGATCCGCGCGTGGGCCCGGCTCCTGCTCGCCTGCGAGCTCAGCGGCCTCGCCCGGGGTGCGCTCGAGCGCACGGTCGGGTACGTCGGTCAGCGCGAGCAGTTCGGTCGACCGATCGGGGGGTTCCAGGCCGTCAAGCACCTCGCCGCGGACATGGCCGCCCGGTCGGCGGGCCTGCAGAACCTCTGCGCGGCCGCGCTCGACGACGCGGGCGAGGCATCGGGCTCCGACCTGGAGCTGGTCTCGTCGACGGCCAAGGCCCACGCCGCGGAGGCGGCCGCCCGGGTCTGCGAGGACGCGATCCAGCTGCACGGCGGCATGGGCTTCACCACCGAGGCGGACGTCAGCTGGTACTACCGGCGCGCCCTGGCCCTGCGCGGCTGGTACGGCGACGCGACCGAGCTGCAGCGCCGGATCGGTGCCGGGCTCCTGACCCACGAGAGGCAGCGGTGAAGGCGACCCGGCTCGACGACGAGCAGGCCCGGCACAACGTCGAGGCGGGTTTCTGGGCGGGGAACCCGGTCGACTCCTACCTCGCCGCGGCCGCCATCCGGACACCGGCGGCGGTCGCCGTCGTCGACCGTGGTCGACGGTGGACCTACGGCGAGCTCGACGGTGCGGTGAACCGGTTCGCCTCCGCCCTGCGCGGCCGCGGGGTCGGACCCGGTGACGTCGTGTCCTGGCTGCTCCCCAACTGGACGGAGGCGATCGTCGTGCACCTGGCCGCGATCCGGGCCGGGGCCGTCAGCAACCCGATCATCCCGATCTACCGGCACCGGGAGACGGCGTTCATCCTGCGCCAGGCGGGAACGAAGGTGGCCGTGGTCCCGCACTCGTTCCGCACCTTCGACTACCCGGCCATGCTGGACGAGATCCGCGCCGAGGTCCCCACCCTGGAGACGGTCGTGGTGGTGGGCGGTGGGCCGCCGGCCTTCGACGACCTGCTCGCCGAGGGCCGGGCGGATCCGGTCGAGGCCGCGCGCTCCTCGTCGGACATCGCCCTGCTGCTCTACACCTCCGGCACCACGTCCGCCCCCAAGGGGGCGCTGCACAGCCACGACACCCTCGACCACGAGAACCGCAGCATGATCGACTTCTTCGGCCTCACCGCCGCGGACGTCGTGTTCATGCCCTCGCCGGTCGGCCACATCATCGGCGTCCTCTACGGGCTGCAGCTGCCGTTCATGCTGGGGAGCACGGTCGTGCTGCTCGACGTGTGGGAGCCGGGCCGGGCGCTCGAGCTCATCGAGGAGCACCGGTGCACCTTCACCGTGGCCGCCACCCCCTTCCTCCACGGGCTCGTCCACCACCCGTCGCTCCCGCAGCGGGACGTCAGCTCGCTGCGCGTCTTCGCCTGCGGCGGCGCCGACGTGCCGCCGGAGCTGGTCAGGGCCGCGACCACGGCGCTCGGCTGCACCGTCACCCGCGGCTACGGGTCCACCGAGTACCCGACCGCGACCGCCTGCACCGCGGCGGACCCCGTCGCGAAGCGGGCCGGCACGGACGGCAGGCCGATCGGCCCCGCCGAGGTCCGGGTCGCCGCCGACGGCGAGCTGCAGGTCCGCGGCCCCGAGCTGTTCCTCGGCTACCTCGACGCCTCGCTCAACGACACGGCCTTCACCGACGACGGCTGGCTGCACACCGGCGACCTGGCGCGCATCGACGCGGACGGCTACGTCGAGATCATCGGACGGCAGAAGGACATCATCATCCGCGGCGGCGAGAACATCAGCGCCAAGGAGATCGAGGACCAGCTCTTCGAGCACCCCGCCGTCGCGGACGTCGCGGTCGTGTCCACACCGGACCCCGTACTGGGCGAGCGGGTCTGCGCGGTCGTCGTCCCCGAGGCGGGTGGCGAGCCGACCCTGCCCGAGCTCGTCGACTTCCTGACCGGGCGCCGGATGGCCCGCCAGAAGCTCCCCGAGCGGCTGATCCTGCTCGACACCCTGCCCCGCAACCCCAGTGGCAAGATCCAGAAGTTCCGGCTCCGAGAGCTGGCACGTGAGAACGGAGTGACGCGATGAAGCTGCACACCACCACCGAGTTCGCCACCGGTCACAAGTTCCTCGAAGGCCTGCGCTGGCACGACGGCGCCCTCTGGGCCAGCGACTTCTTCACCGGAAAGGTGCTGACCTTCGCCGCCGACGGCGACGCCGCAACGGTCGCCGAGGTCCCGGGCGCGCCCTCGGGCCTGGGCTTCCTGCCCGACGGCACCGCGCTCGTCGTCTCCCAGTCCGACGCGACCGTCCTGCGGATCGGCCCGGACGGCACGCTGAGCACCTACGCGGACTTCAGCGCGTTCGCGGGCGGCCCCGGCAACGACCTGCTGGTCGCCCCCGACGGGCACGCCTACGCGGGCAACTTCGGCTTCGCCATCGGGAGCGAGGACCCGAAGCCGACCGTGCTCGCCCACATCGACCCGCAGGGGACGGTCCGCCCGGTCGACGCACCGGTCCTGTTCCCCAACGGCATGGCGCTCACCCCGGACGGACGCCTGCTGCTGGCGGAGACCTTCCTGTCCCGCATCACCGCCTACGACCGCGCGCCCGACGGCACCCTGTCGAACCCGCACGTCTGGGCGCAGCTCCCCGACGGCTTCATGCCGGACGGCATCGCGCTGGACACCGACGGCGGCGTCTGGTTCGGCAACGCGCTGACCCCCGAGCCCGGCGCCGGCTTCTACCGCGTCGTCGAGGGCGGCGAGCTCACCGACAAGGTGCCCGTGACCGGGGCGCAGGCGGTGGCCTGTGCGTTCGGGGGCGACGATCTCGGCACGCTCTACATGAGCTGCAACGCCACCACGCTCGAGGAGTTCGTGCAGGGGCAGTCGAAGGGGTCCATCGCCACCGCGTCGGTGGGGCGGACCGGCGCGCCCGCCTGAGCCCCGGCCGTGGTCTCCCCCGCTCTAGGATCACCGACGGCGGGAGGAGACCACGGCATGACGGCATCGAGTGCGGCGCCCCGGCCCCGGCCCCGCAACCGGCGGGCCGAGATCGCCCGCAACGCCGCCGAGCTGTTCAGCGTCCGCGGGTTCCACGCCGTCCGCATGGACGACATCGCCGACGCCAGCGGCATCACCGCGCGCGCCCTCTACCGCCACTACGCCAACAAGCAGGCCCTGCTCTCCCATGTCGTGCTCGAGGACCAGCAGCACGTCGTCGACACGATCACCGAGCTGGTCGCGCAGCCGCGCGACCTGGACAGCACCCTCGCCGCCCTGACCGAGGCCGCGCTGGACAGCCGCCGCCTCTCGCTGTTGTGGCAACGGGAGGCGCGCCACCTCGACGGCGAGGACTTCCTGCTGGTCCGGACCCGGACACAGTGGATCGCGGAGCGGTTCGGCGAGCTCCTGCTGGGACACCGACGTCGCGAGCTGGGCGACGAGGTCACCGACCTGCGCAGCTGGGTGATCGTCAGCGTCATCTCCGGAGCCGGGTTCTACGACAGCCCGCTCCCCCATCCCCGCCTCGCCCAGGAGCTCGCGGCGGCGAGCAGGCGGGTGATCCTCGCCCCCGAGGTGAGCCAGGTGAGCGGGGCGGGCGGGCCGGCCCGGGTCGCCGACCGGGCACCGCTCGCCCGCCGCGAGCAGCTCGTCGCCGCCGCGGCGCAGGAGTTCCGCGTCAAGGGGTTCGCGAGCGTCGGTATCGACGACATCGGCGGCCGGGTGGGCGTCGTCGGCCCGGCCCTCTACCGCTACTTCGACACCAAGGCGGACATCCTCGTCGCCGCCGTGAGCCGCTGGCACGAGTGGCTGGCGCTGGAGGCCGCCCGGGCCCTGCGCGCCCCCGTCCCCGACGAGGCCGTCCTCGGCCTGCTGGTCGAGGGCTACGTGCGCACCGCGCTCGACGCGACCGACCTGCTCGCCGTCTGGCTCACCGAACGCCTCTACCTGCCCGACGCCGTCCGGGAGCGCCTCGACCGCGTCCAGGCCGACTCTCTCGCCGAATGGCAGCACTGGCTGTCGGTCGCCCGTCCCGACCTCCCGGACGCCGACGCGGCCACCCTGGTCAAGACCGCCAAGACGATCATCGACGACTGCGCGCGCATCCCGCACCTCCGGCGCCTCCCGACGGTGACCGCCGAGCTGTCGGGCTCCGCTCTGGCCGCCCTCGGCCTCCCGCGGGCCGGTCGACCGTCCGGGTCCGGTCGCTAGAGCACCCGCCCGGGTGGGGACCGCAGCGTCGCCGCCGGGCTGAGGCCGTAGCGGGAGTGGTAGGTCGCGGCGAACCGCCCGTAGTGGTGGAAACCCCACCGCCGTGCCACCGCCGAGCTCGTGGTCTCGTCGGGGCCGCTCTCCCGCAGCTCGGCGTGGGCCTGGGCCAGCCGATGGTCACGCAGATAGGCCATCGGCGACCTGCCGACGTGGCGGCGGAAGCCCGCCTCCAGCGCGCGCACGCTCAGCCCGGCCGCCCGGGCGAGGTCGACGACGGAGACGATCTCGGCGGCCCGGGCCTCGATGAGCTCGAGGACGGCGCGGATCGCGGCGGGCGCACCCGGCCGGCCGGTGTCCTCGAGCCGGTCGGTGTAGTTGTGCGCCTGGCCCCGGAGCAAGCCGGTCATGGCCAGCCCCGCGAGGCTGCCCGCCATGACCGGGTCGGTCGCCATCCCGTCCGCCCGGTCCAGCTCGGAGCGCAGCAGCTGCAGCGTCCGGAGGAACGAGCCGCCTCGCGGCGCCTCCAGATCGAGCTGCGGATCGAAGGACAGGGGATGCACGGGTTCGGCGCCGAGCAGCGAGGCGAGCACGCGTTCCAGAGCGGCCGGCTCGAACCGGGCCGTGACGAGGCGGCAGTCCGGGCTCCACTCCTCGAAGTACACGGGCTCGCGCGGGGACACGACGACCCCTCGGCCGCGGGAGGCCACGAACGAGTCGCCTCCCGACCCGATCCGCACGTGGCCGACGCCGGCCAGCACCACGACGTGGTACCCGGGCGGGGGCGCGTAGAGCCGGACGTCCGTCCCCATCTGGATGTAGCCGAAGTCCAGGCCGGGCATGCCGTTCGTCCACAGGCGCATGTCGAACCGGCCGGGCCGCCCGACGACCCGCAGGCGGTGGGGCGCGTACGCCTGCGAGATCGCCACGCTGGCCTCGTCCAGGTCCCGGGTGTGGACCAGCGCGCCGGCCGGAGGCACCACCTCGGCGAGCACGCCACGCCCGGCTGATCCGCTCGGCTCCATCGCCGCGAACCCCTTCCCTCCCCACGACGCGATGCCCCATCGTCGCCGACGGCCGTGATCGGTCGAGTGTAGGCGCCGCGCGCGGTCCGACGAGCCGTTTCCCGACGTCGGACAGCCGGTTCCCGCCGTCGGCGAGAAGTGGACGGGGCGGCGCGAGCGATGGCTTTCCGACCCACCGGGCCGCTCCTAGCGTCGGCGCCGACCGACACGGGTCGAATGTCGAAGTGGACGGAGCTCCTCATGGTCAGGTCGTGGCTGTTCGAGATCTTCAGCTACCCGTACGACGCGGATCCGGCGAAGTTCGATCCGCAGCTGTGCAAGGAGCTCTACGACTGGAAGCTCGAGTCGTGGGTCGCCGCCGAGGAGCAGGGGTTCGACGGGGTGTTCTTCTCCGAGCACCACTTCACCCCGTACAGCATCAGCCCGTCGCCGAACCTGCTGGTCGCGACGCTGGCACAGCGGACCACCCGGATGCACATCGGGGTGATGGCCAACATCACCGCCTTCCACAACCCGCGCCGCCTGGCCGAGGAGGGCGCGATGCTCGACCACCTCACCGGCGGCCGTCTCGAGGTGGGCATGGGCCGCGGTGTCGACGAGCCGGAGTTCCTCCGCGAGGGGGTGCGGATGGAGGAGACCCGCGCGCGGTTCGAGGAGTCGGTCGCGCTCATCCAGGCCGCGTGGAAGGAGCCGACCTGGTCCTTCCACGGCGAGTTCTACGACTACGACAACGTCGGGATCTGGCCCCGTCCCCTGCGCCCCGAGCTGCCGATCTGGATCACCGCGCTGAGCCCGAGCACCGTGGCCTGGGCGGCCAGGAACAACTTCAGGTTCACCTCGGTGTTCTCCCCGACCGAGCAGATGCGGACGATCTTCGACGGCTACCGGAAGGCCGCCGCCGATGCCGGGCGCGAGGCGGAGCCCGGCGACATGGGCGTGTGCCGCAACGTGGTCATCGCCGACTCCGAGCAGCAGGCGCGCGATCTCGCGGAGCCCGCGTTCGACGCGCTGTTCGCCGCGTTCAAGGAGGCCGCGGTGTTCCACGACCTGGACAACGTGCCCGCCGGCTACGAGCACTACCAGTCTTTCTTCCGCCCGTTCGCCGGGGACGACGTCTCGTTCGACGCCCTCGTCGGGATCGGCGCGATCTGCGTCGGGACGCCGCAGACGGTGCGGGACCAGATCGTGGACCAGGTCGAGACGATCGGGTGCGGCAACTTCCTCAACTGGGGATCGTTCGGCACCCTCACCAAGGAGCAGACGATGCGCTCCTACCAGCTCTTCGGCGAGCACGTGGTGCCCGCGCTGCGCTCGCTGAACGTCTGACGATGACCTCCGAGCTCGCGGTCTGCTGCATGTCGCACTCGCCGCTGCTCCACACCGCCGATCCGGGCGAGTCGGTGGCGCGCGCGGTCGACGACGCGCTGCATGGAGCACGGACGTTCGCCGACGCTTTCGACCCCGACCTGGTGGTGGTGTTCGGACCCGACCACTACCAGGGCTTCCGGTACGAGCTGATGCCACCTTTCTGCGTCGGCACGGCCGCGCGGGCGATCGGGGACTACGGCACGAGCTCCGGCGACCTCGACGTCCCGCAGGACCTCGCGGACGACCTGATCGTCCATCTCCTCGACGCCGACCTCGACGTCGCGATGTCCGAGAAGATGGTCGTGGACCACGGGATCTCCCAGCCCCTGGAGATCCTGTTCGGCACCAGCGGGGCGCGGCCCGTCATCCCGGTCTTCGTGAACTCGGTCGCCGCGCCGCTCGGGCCGTTGCGGCGGGTCCGGCGGCTCGGGGAGGCCGTGGGGGCGTGGGCGGCCGGGCTCGACCGGAGGGTCCTGTTCGTCGGCTCGGGCGGCCTGTCGCACGACGTCCCGATCCCGCGGCTGCGCGAGGCCACCCCCGAGGCGGCCGCCTACCTGGTGGACAGGCGCCGCACCCCCGCCGAGCAGCGGGCCCGGGAGGAGCTGGTCCACCGGGCGGGCCAGGCGTTCGCGCGCGGCGAGTCGCCGCTGAGGGACCTGAACCCGGACCTGGACCGCGAGCTCCTCGCGCTGTTCGCGCAGGGCGACCCGGCGGCGTTCGACGAGGTCGACGTCGGGTGGCTCGGCGAGCAGGGCGGCAGCTCCGTCCACGAGGTGCGGTCCTGGATCGCCGCCCACGCGGCGTTGCGGGCCGCGGGGCCCTACCGGACCGATTCGTCGTTCTACCGGCCGATACCGGAGTGGATCATCGGCTTCGCGGTCACCACCGCCTCGACGCGGGGAGAGGAACAGTCATGATCGAGCAGGAGCTGGCCGTGGAGACCGCGGACGGGCCGATGGCCGTCGCGGTGCGCCGTCCCGACGGCCCGGGCCCGTACCCCGTCGTCGTGGTCTTCCACGACGGTCCGGGGCTGCGCCGGGACGTGTACGACATCGTCGCGAGGGTCGCCGAGGCCGGCTACTACGCCGTCCTGCCCGATCTCTACCACCGGATCGGCCCGAAGATCGTCTTCGACCTGGCCGGGATCGGCCGGGGCCCCGGCTCCCCGGAGTTCGAGCGGCTGATGGCGGCCGTGGGTTCCCTCGACGACGAGGCGGTGCTGGCCGACGTGGCCGCGCTGCTCGACGCCGTCGCCGCCGATCCCGCGGCGGGCTCCGGGGCCAAGGGCGCCATGGGGTTCTGCGTGGGCGCGCGGCTGACCTTCCGGCTGCTCGCCGCCCGACCGGACGAGTTCGTGGCCGGCGCGACGATGCACCCGTCGTTCGTGGTGACCGACGAGCCGGACTCGCCGCACCGCAGTGTCGGCAGGCTGGCCGCCGGGCTGTTCGTGGCCTTCGGCGCGGCGGACACCCTCGCCCCGCTCGAGGTGAACGCGCCGCTGCGCGAGGAGCTGGCCCGGGCGAACGCGACCGTCGAGATCTACGAGGGCGCCGATCACGGCTTCATGTTCCCGGGCATGCCCGCCTACCACGAGCACGCCGCGACGGGGTCCTGGAAGCGGACCCTCGACCTGTTCTCCCGGTCGCTGACGTGAGGACGGACGAGCTGGTCACCGGCCCGGACACCACCCACCTGGCCACGGCCGGGCCGACGGACGGCGAACCGGTCGTGTTCCTGCACGGCACCGGTCCGGGCGCCACCGGGGCGTCGAGCTTCGCGCCGATCCTGCCGGCGCTCGACGGGTTCCGCTGCGTGGTGCCCGATCTCGTCGGGTTCGGGCGCAGCAGCCACCCCGACGACGTGGCCACCGGCCCGGGCCCCTGGTTCACCCGGCGGGTCGACGCCGTACTCGCCCTGCTCGATGCTCTGGGCCTCGACCGCGTGCACCTGGTGGGGCACTCCTACGGCGCGCGGGTCGCGCTGGAGCTGGCGCTGCGCGCCCCCGACCGAGTCGGCCGGGTGGTGCTGCTGGCCGCCGGGGGCACCCCGGTCAAGGCGAACCTGACGACCTTGACCGACTTCTACCGCGACCCGGACGAGGACGCCATGCGGGCCCTGGTCGCGGCGCAGCTGTCCCGGCCGGGGCCCTCCGTCGAGGGGTACGTCACCGAGCGCCTGGCCGTCGCCGTCCGCCCCGAGGTCCGGCGGTCCTTCCAGGCGGCGATGGGTGCCGGCGCCCCCATGCCGACCTACGACGAGACGGTGCTCCCCACCGTCTCGCACCCGGTCCTCGCGGTGCACGGCAAGGACGACGCGACCATCTCCCCCGACGCCGCGTTCTTCCTCGCCGAGCACCTGCCGCACTGCGACCTGCATCTGTTCGCCGACGCCGGGCACCTGCTGCAGTACGAGGTGCCGGCGCGGCTCGGCTCCCTGATCCACCGCTTCCTGGCGGACCCCCGGTGATCGGGAAGGCACCGGCCGCCGACAACCCGGTCAGGATTCGAGAAGCGAGCACCGCCGGGCCCTTCCTAGGCTCGCCGGTATGGGAATCATCGACTTCGTCACCGTCGAGGCCGCCGACACCGCGGCCGCCGAGACGTTCTACGCCACCGCCTTCGACGTGCTGGGCGACAAGGTCCGGGTGCGGCCGTCGGAGGAGCCGTCGACCGGCTTCCGCGGCTTCACCCTCTCTCTGATCGTGGCCCAGCCGGCGAACGCCGACAGCCTCATGGACAGCGCCCGACAGGCCGGCGCGACCGTGGTCAAACCGGCCTCGAAGTCGCTGTGGGGGTACGGCGGCTCCGTCCGGGCCCCCGACGGCACGGTCTGGACGATCGCGTCGTCGAAGAAGAAGGACAGCGGCCCGGCCGCCCGGGAGATCGACGCGATCGTGCTCCAGCTCGGCGTCACCGACGTCGGCGCGACCAGGCAGTTCTACGTCGACCACGGCCTGAGCGTGGCCAAGAGCTACGGGAGCCGGTACGTCGAGCTCGACACCGGTCCCGTGAAGCTGGCTCTCAACAAGCGGACCGCGGTCGCCAAGAACGCCGGCGTCTCGCCGGACGGCACGGGCTCGCACCGGCTCTCGATCACCTGCGACGCCGGCACCTTCACCGACCCGGACGGGTACGTGTGGGAGGCCCCGCGACCATGACCGACGCGTGCGGGCCCGGGGCCTGCCGGGCGGCGCACCGGGCGTCAGTCCGAGGTCGACCACTCCCCGGACAGACCGCTCGGGACGAGGTAGCGGCGGCGCCCTCCGGTGCGCAGGGGCCGCACCGCGTCCAGCCACCGGGGCATCAGGTCGGTGTCGCTGATCATCTCGACGAAGTTCCGGAACGCCTCGCCCCAGCCGTTGACGGACCAGAGGAAGTACAGCTCCTCCTCACCGGTCTGCGGCGGGGACTTCCACGACGCGAGCAGGGTCATCCCGTGGCTCGCCGCGCCCGGGACGAAGATCGTCCGCACGGCGTCGAGGTAGTCGCCGGTCTTGCCCGGCGCCACGTCGATCTGCTCGAGGAGGTGGACGACGGGAACCTCGAGGCCCGCCCGTTCCAGGGCGCGATAGCCCGGCGACAGATCGGTCGACGTGCCCGGCTCGCTCCGCCGGCGGGCCTCCGACAGCTGCTCGGCCGTCACGTTCTCCTCGTCGCTCCACGTCGTCGGCTGCGAGCGCTGTCCGAGGACGGTGTTCGGCGACTCGAACGAGAGGCAGTCGTTGATCAGGTTCATGTGGTACGGGTGGCCACCGTAGAGCCAGAACGCGTCCTCGTCCTCGAAGACGTTCTCCCACACGAGATCCGGCGATCCCGGCGAGGCGCTCTGCTCGACCGCGAGCCGCGACTCGAGGAATCCCGGGATGTGCGTCGCGGCCCCGGCCAGCACGGTCTCCAGGCCGGCGACCTCCTCCGGCGAGACGTCCTTCCTCAGACGGATGGGGTACGTCCTCTTGAACACGACCTGACCTCTCGAACCGGGCGCGTCGCAGCAGCGCCGACCCTCTCGTCCACTCACGACGACGGTGACCGACGTGCTCGCCCACCCGTCCGAAGGATAGGGCCGCCGACGCCCGGAAGGACAGGCGGCACTCGTCGTCGACCGATGCGGTGGTGTGGCCCTCATCCCGCCGCGAGCGTCAGGGCCAGGGCCTGCTCGACCGGCGTGGCCCGCAGCCCCAGCCGTTGCGTGATCTTCGTGCTGTCCACCACGAACGGCGCCGAGAAGAGATAGCGCATCTCCCACAGGGCCGCCGTCGTCCGGTCGACGAGGCCGAGGGCGCGCACGGCGAGGTCGGGGATCCGGCGCACCCCCGAGCCGGGATGGCCCGCCAGCGCCTGGACCATGCCGACGAGCTCGCGGGTGGTGCGCGTCGCCGGGTCGTTCGGGACGTGCCAGACCTCGCCGGTCACGCCGTCGCGCAGGCCGAGCTCGGCCAGGGTGCGCCCCACGTCGGGGACGAACGTGTACGTGTGCGGCTGGTCCGGGTCGCCCAGCACCGTGGCCGGCCGGCCGCGGTGCGCGGGGCCGATCACCCGGTCGCCCAGGTTCGACTGCGCCCCGGTGCCGGGCCCGTAGAAGTCCGACGCCCGGGCGATCACGACCTCCACCCGGCCCGCCCGGTGCTCGGCGAGCAGGTCCGCGGCCATCGCGGCGCGGAGCCTGCCCTTCACGGTGTGCGCCGCCTCCGGGGTGGACTCGGTGAGCGGGCCGGACGGTCGTCCGTAGCAGTAGACGTTGTCCATGCTCACCAGGCGCGCCCCCGCGGACCGGGCCGCGGCGAGCACACCGGCCTGCAGGCGGGGGAACTCCTGGGGCCACTGCGGGTAGGGCGGGTTCAGGGCCTGGTACACGACGCGGGCGCCGGCGGCGACGGCCGTGGTGAACTCCGGGTCGGTGGCGTCCCCGGCCACGGTCTCGACGCCGTCGGGGCCGCGCCCGGAGCGGCTGACCATCCGCACCCGCTCGCCGCGGTCGCGCAGTGCCCGGGCGGTGGCGCGGCCGACGGCGCCGGCCCCGAAGATCACGTGGTCCATCGTGGAGCCTTCCGGAGCAGGGGAAGCAGGAGCAGGCCGGACAGCACGGAGACCGTGACCGCACCGGTCGAGCCGAAGATCGTGTACCGGGCCTCGACGTCGACCCCGACGAGCGTCGTGACCGTCCAGCCCAGGGCCCACAGCACCGGGACGGCGAGCGCCCAGGCGATCCGGGCCCGGGTGCCGGCCGGCAGGGCGACCGCCTGGGCCACCCCCAGCGGCACCCCGGTGATCAGGCCCATCAGCGCCAGGTCGGCGAGGCCCGTCCGGTAGCCGACGGCCGCGGCGCCGAGTGCGAGCCCGGCCGCGGTCCCGAGGACCGTCGCCGGGACCCAGCGGGCGGGCGGCAGGGCACCCAGGCTGGCCAGGCTCTGCCCGATGCCCAGCACGAGGCCGGTGAGGGCACCGCCGAGCAGCGCGGACCCGGCGTCGTCGACGGGCCCGGCCAGGCCGCCGAGGATCCCGGCGAGCGGGAAGGCGAGGAAACCGAGGACCCAGATCCCGTAGCGCTTCACCGGGTGCCCCGGCGGACCAGCAGGACGACGCCGAACGCGACGAGCCAGCAGCTCCACAGCACGTACCCGGCGAAGTTGGCGAGCCCGGCGAGCGGCACACCCAGGGGGACGAGCACACCGAGTACCACGAGCCCCGCCGACACCCCGCCGAGCACCGTGAACCAGCGGCCCGCGAACGCCGTGCCGAGCGCGACCAGCACCAACGCCGTCCAGAGCGCGGTCAGCAGGTAGCCGCCCGTCTCGCCGACCAGCGTGCCGAGGACCAGATTGGCCGTGCGGAAGCTCTCGACGTCGCCGCTCGCGGCCCAGCCCGGCACCAGCAGCGGCCAGCGCAGCAGCCCGGTGACCTGCACGACCGCCGCGAGGATCCCCACCGGCACGGCCCACCGCATCGCGCGCCTCCCGCTGAGACGCCCCACCCCGACGGCGACCGGGGCGAGCAGCGCCGCGCCGACCACGAGGGCGGTGAACCAGGCGACGACCGCGGTCTGCGAGTCGAGGAAGGCGGCCAGGACCTCGGCGGGCGGGTGCTGCAGGACCTGCGGGTAGTCGAAGACGGCGCCGAGGCCGGCGAAGGCGACGTCGAGCAGGACCGCGGCGCCGATCAGCAGGCCTGCGGTCGTGCGGTGCGCGGTGCGGTGCGCGGTGTCGGGAACGGCGGTGGTCATCGGGGGTCCTCCTGGTCGGGGCCGGCCGCGAGGAAGGCGACCAGCAGGGTGTCGGGGTGCTCGGCGAGGTGCTCGCGGGCGAGCAGCCGGGCGCGGTCGAGGTCGCCGGACAACGCCGCCGCGGCGACGGCCACCAGCTGGCGGTCCGGCCGGTCGACGGCGACGGCCCGGGCCCGGTCGAGCAGCGCGGGCCAGTCCGGGTCGGACAGTGCGGCGGCGACCAGTACCGCGGGATCGCGGCTGGTCGGCGCCAGGTCGGCGAGGGTCGCCACTGCGTCGGCGTCGCCGGCCACGGCCCTGCGGATCAACGGGTCGGTCGTCATGGCCGGAACGGTCCCGGACCCCGCTGACGACCGGCTGACGGCGGCGCTGACGAGCGCCCGGATCAGGGCCCCGACGATTGCGTCCGGCCGTAGGCTGCCGTCGTGCTGTCGGTGGACGTGCTGGGGCGGGTGGTCGTGCGCCGCGACGGCGTACCCGTGCCGGTCCCGACGGGGCTGACCACGGACCTGCTGGTGCGTCTCGCCCTGGACGCGGGCACCCCCGTCCGGGTCGACCGGCTCCTCGCCGACCTCTGGCCGGACGAGCCCGGTGTGCGGCCGAACACCCTGCAGGCCAAGGTGTCCCAGCTCCGACGGGCGCTCGGGGACGCCGCGCTGGTGCCCGGCGGTGCCGAGGGCTACCGGCTGGCCGAGGCCACCGTCGACGCGCACGAGGCCCGGCGCCTGGAGGACGAGGGCACGGCGCTGCTCGCGGCGGGCGACCGAACCGGAGCCGCGGCCGCCTGCCGGGCGGGTGCGGCCCTCTTCGGTCCGGAGATCCTCGCCGGCGTGCAGGGGAGCTGGGCGGAGCCCTACCGGGCGGCCCTGCAGGAGGTGCGGCTGCGGCTGGCCGAGGACGGGGCCACCGCCCGGCTCGCGCTCGGCGAGGCCGCCGAGCTGGTGGGCGAGCTCGAGGCACTCGTCGCGGCGCACCCCTTGCGCGAGGGGCTCTGGACCGCGCTGGTCACCGCCCTCTACCGGGCGGGCCGGCAGGCCGACGCGCTCGCCGCCCACCGCCGGGTGACCGCTCTGCTCGCCGACGAGCTCGGCGTGGATCCCGGGCCCGCCCTCGCGGAGCTGGGCCGCCGGATGCTGCAGCAGGATCCCGTTCTCGCCCCGGTGGCCCGCCGGGTGGGCAACCTGCCGGCGCTCGGGACGCCGCTCGTCGGGCGGCAGGCCGAGCTGGCGGAGCTGGGCGCCGACCTGCGGGCCCATCGGCTGGTCACGCTCGTCGGACCGGCCGGGGTGGGCAAGACGCGGCTCGCGCTGGAGGCGGCGCGCGCGGAGCCGGTGGCCTGGCTGGTCCGGCTGGAAGGCGCCCGCACGGCCGACGGGATCGCGGCGGCCGTCGCGGACGTGGTGCCGGGGGTCGAGGCGGCGGACCCGGCCGCGGGCCTGCTCGGCGTCGAGGCCCTGCTGGTCCTGGACACCTGCGAGCACCTCGTCGAGACGATCGCGGCGCTGGCCACGACCCTGCTGGACGCCGCCCCGGGCGTCCGGATCCTGGCCACCAGCCGGCAGCCGCTCGGGATCGACGGCGAGGAGGTCCGGCCCGTCGAGCCGCTCCCGGTGGCGGACGCCGTGGCCCTGTTCGCCGCCCGGGCCCGCCCCGGGTCCGAGGAGGGAGTGGCCGAGCTCTGCCGAGCCCTGGACTGCCTGCCACTCGCGGTCGAGCTCGCCGCGGCCCGGACGCGGGTCCTGACCGTGCCGGAGATCGCCGCCCGGCTCGACGACCGGTTCGCCCTGCTCGCCGACCCGCGCCGGCGCCGGACCCTGGCCGCCGCGCTGGCCTGGAGCTACGACCTGCTGTTCCCGGACGACCAGCGGGGCCTGTGGGCCCTCGCCGGGTTCCCGGACGGCGCCCCACCGGCCGCGGTCGAGCACGTGCTGCGCGAGCTCGGCGTCCCGCCCGCGGCCGCCCTCGACGTCGTCGACCGGCTGGTCGACCGCTCCCTCGCCGTCGTGGGGACGGACCGGACCGGGGCCACCCGGTACCGGCTGCTGGACAGCGTGCGGATCTTCGCCTCGGACCGGACCGAGGCCCCGGACACGGTCGGCGACGCAGTGGTGACGTGGGTCGCCGAGCTCGCCACGGAGGTCTCCGCGCGGGTCCGCGGCCCGGGGCAGGCCGACGCCGTGGCGCGCACGGCGGCGGAACGCGCGACCATCGACGCCGCGCTCGACCGGGCCCACGACCGCCATCCCGAGCTCGGGCTGCGGATCGCCGTCGGGTTCGCGTGGGCCTGGGTCCTGCTCGACGACTCCGGTGCCGCCGCCCGGCTCCGGCGCGCCCGGCTCGCCGCCCCCGGGGCGCCGGCCGGGCTCCGGGACCGGGCGCTGCTGCTGGAGAGCTGGCTGGAGGCGATGTCCGGCGACCTGCGGGCGGCCCGGCTCGCCCTCGACGCGGCCGGGGACGGTCCGGACCGTCTGTGGCACAGCGGTTTCGTGCTCTCCCAGGAGGAGCGGCACGCCGAGGCCCTGGCGGCGCTGGGCGCGGCGCGGGCGGCCTACGCCGGACGCGGGCTCGCGTGGGAGGAGACGGCGAGCGTGCTGCTGACGGTGTTCCCGCACCTCGGGCTGGGCGACGTCGCCGCGGCGCGGGTGGCCTGCGAGGAGGCGGTCGCGCTGCTCGGACCGGTCGGCGACGCCTGGGGCCGCCTGCACGCCGAGTCCGCCCTCGGCCGCATCGCGCAGGCGGAAGGCAGGCCGTCGGAGGCCGCCGCCCACCACGAGCGGGCGGCCGAATCGGCTGCGGCCCTGGGCTTCCCGGGCGCGGCGGCACTGCACCGGGTCCATCTCGGCCGCGCCCGGCACGCGGCGGGCGATCCGGCCGCCGAGACCACCCTGCGGGAGGCCACGGCTGCCGCGGAGCAGACGGGCGACCACCGGTTGCTGGCCGAGGCCCGGGTGCGGCTGGCCGAGGTGCTGCTCGCCGGCCCCGACCCGGACCACGCCGAGATCCGCGCGCTGCTGACCGCCGCGGACCGGTGGTTCACCCTGGCGGGCCCGGGCGACGGCGCGGACGAGGTGGCGCCGCTGCTCGAACGGCTGACCGGCGGGAGCTCCCCGGCCGACCCGCGGTGATCGGACCGCGGCGCGCCCGGCCGGAGCGCACCACTGCTCGTCGGGGACACCGCTGCACCGGTGAGGACGGCCGCCCGGGCCGAGACCGGCGACGGAGGTGAGCGGACCCTAGACGTCCGCCTGGTACGGGGGCGCCGGGTCGTACTGGATGTAGCGCTGGGTCGCCCGGGCGTGGCGCGGCGAGTGCAGCTGCCCCACCAGCCACAGCGCCATGTCGATACCGGCCGACACCCCCTGGCTGCTCACCACGTTCCCGTCCGCCACCCACCGCGCGTCCCGCACGACGTCGACGCCGAGCTCGGCGAGGCGGTCCTCGAACACCCGGTGCGTGGCGAGGCGCCTGCCCGCGGCCAGCCCGGAGGCGTGCAGCAGCAGGGCACCGGTGCACACGCTCGCCACCCACGTCGCCCCGGCACCGACCCGGACCAGCCACTCCAGGAGCGCCGGGTCCGCCGAGGCGAGCAGCGTGCCGTCGCCCCCGGGCACGATCACGACGTCGAGCGGGGGATGGTCGGCGAAGGTCGCGTCCGGCAGCACCCGCATGCCCTTCCGGCAGCGCACGGGCTCCGTCCCGGCCGCGACCAGCAGCACCCGGTCCGGCGGCGCCCCGTCGCGCTCGAGCAGCGCCGCCGAGGCGGTGAGGACCTCCCAGGGACCGACGACGTCGAGCTCCTCGGCCCCGTCGAACACCAGAACTCCGATCGTGCTCACGGCACCCACCGTAGACACTGTCGACGCGACGACCCGACGTGCCGGGCCGCCGGCTGCCACGCCGCGTCGAGCGGATCCGCCGCCGTCGGCGTATACCCCTGGGGTGGCCTGCACGGCATTCGTACTCGGCGGCGGCGGTCTCCTGGGCGCCGCGGAGGCCGGGATGGCCCGCGCGCTCCTGGAGGCCGGCGTGGTGCCCGACCTGGTCCACGGCACGTCCATCGGGGCGATCAACGGGGCCGCCATCGCCGCGGACCCCTCGCCCGGCGGTGCCCGGAACCTGCTCCGGACCTGGGCGGCGCTCGCCTCGGGCGACCTCCTCGGGGGCTCGCTCCTGGGCCGGGTCGGGCAGGTGGTGCGCAGCGGGACGTCCCTGCACGACAGCGAGGACCTGCGCCGGATGCTGCGTGAGCACCTGCCGGTGGCGACGTTCGACGAGCTCGTCGTGCCGTTCGAGTGCGTGGCCGCGAGCATCGAGCGGGCCCGCGAGCACTGGTTCGGCGACGGCGACCTGGTCGAGGCCGTCCTCGCCTCCTGCGCCCTGCCCGGGGTGTTCCCGCCCGTGCGCATCGGCGGGGAGCACTTCGTCGACGGCGGGCTCGTGAACAGCATCCCGCTCGCGCGCGCGGTGGCCGCCGGCGCGGACACCGTGTGGGTGCTGCACGTGGGGCGCATCGAGGAGCAGCTGCGGGTGCCCCGCCGGCCGTGGGAGGTGGGCTTCGTGTCCTTCGAGATCGCGCGCCGGCACCGCTTCCACGCCGACCTCGCCCAGGTGCCCGACGGGGTCACGGTGCACGTCCTGCCCACCGGCCTCCCCACCCGGCCGGCCGCGACCTGGTCCACCCTGCGCTACCGCGACACCGGGCGGATCGCCGAGCGCGCCGAGCGCGCCCACGACGCCACCCGCGCCTACCTGGACGGGCTGGGATGAGGCTCCTGCGCCGCCTCGTGACCGTCCCGCTGGTCGCCGCGCTGGACGTCCTCATCCTGGCGTCCGCCCCGGTCACGCTCGCGATCGCCGCGCTGCTCTGCCTCCCGGCGCGGTCGAGCCTGCCGCTGCGCACCGTGGCGCTGTTCCTCGCCTACGCAGCCATCGAGCTCTCCCTGCTCCCCCGCCTGCTCGGGGCCGGCGAGCAGGACTGGGACGCGCTGCTGCGCGAGGTGCTCGACCGCGGACACCGCGCGATGCGGACCACCCTCGACGTCACCGTCGTCGAGCAGCCCGGTTCGGTCCCGGTCGCGGACCTGCGCGGGGAGGGCGGGGTGATCGTCCTCGCCCGCCACTGCGGCCCCGGCGACTCGCTGTTCATCGCCTGGCTGCTGTCGGTGCACCACGGCCTTCGCCTGCGGGTGGTGCTCACCGCCCTGCTGCGCCTGCAGCCGAGCGTCGACCTCGCCGGAGACCATCTGCCGCTGTGCTTCGTCGGGCCCGGCGTCTTCGGCCGGGGGCGGCGGCGGGCCCGGGAGTGCGTGGAGGACGTGGCCCGCTCGATGACGGCCGGCGACGCGCTGCTGCTCTTCCCCGAGGGCGAGAACTACAGCCGCGAGCGGTGGCGCCGCGCCCTCGGGAAGCTCGTCGCCTCGGGCGCCGTCCGGCGGGTGCAGCGCATGCGCCGCAACACCTACACCCTCCCGCCGCGGCTCGGCGGGATCCTCGCCGCGCTCACCGCCGCGCCGGACGCCGACGTCGTGTTCCTCGCGCACAGCGGGTTCACCGACGACGGCCGCGACCGTCCACTGTGGCGGCTGCCGATCCACCGCACCCTGCTGGTGCACACCACCCGCGTGGCCGCCGCCGACGTCCCCCGGCACGACGACGCCGCGCTGTCCTCCTGGCTCGACGCCGCCTGGACCGACGTCGACGAGTGGATCGGGACGACCGTCGAGAACAACCGCCGCGCGGCGGGTCTCGACGCCGCGACGGCCGGCTGAACCCCCTTCCCCGGGCCGGCGTCAGGGCCTCGACGAGGTCGGCAGCGTGCGGGCGGGGTGATCAGCCGCCGAGTCCGAGCTGCTCGTCCAGCCAGTCGAACATCCGCTGTTCGGTGAGCTCCCGGGCCAGCGGCTGGCAGTGGTAGCTCGCTCCCTCCGCCTGCGTGAAGCGGGCCAGCGTCGCGCCCGGGACCAGTGCCGCGAGCTCCGCGCCCTGGCCGCCGAAGAACTGGTCGCCCTGCGCGTCGATCACGTAGAGCGGGGTGGCGATCCTCCCGGCGACGTCGGTGAGGTCGTACTTCGCGACCTCGTCGAGCGCCTCGGAGTAGCCGGTGACGCCGTACGGGCGGGACCGGAAGTTCCACAGGCGCTGTCCCTTCCCGGTGCCGGGCAGGCGGAACGCGAGCTCCATCTCCTTGTCGAAGCGCTCCTTGTCGCCCCGGTCGTACGCGGCCAGGAGGGCGTGCGGGATGTTCTGCCGCCAGGAGCGGGTCATGTCGACGACCCCGCCGTCGGCGATCGCGGCGGCGAACCGGTGCTCGAAGGCGAGCGCGCGCGGCACCCAGTAGCCGGCCTGGCTGACCCCGTAGACGGCGAGCCGCTCCGCGTCGACGTCCGGGCGGGCCAGCAACCGGTCGACGACCGGCGTCAGCACCTTCTCCCAGTCGTAGCGGAACGGGACGCCCCGCTCGAACAGCATCGACTGCTGGCCGGGGCCCTCGAAGACCACGACGTTGTAGCCCCGTTCGAGGCCGCCCTCGGCGCCCTCGCCGAAGATCCCGGTGATCGCCTCGTCGCTGCCCAGGTTCATCACGAGCGTCGGCCGCCGGGCGCCGGAGCGGTCCGGGGTGAAGATCCAGCCGGGCAGGGTCGTGTCCTCGTAGGGGATGTCGAGGGGCTCGACCGGCCACCGGGTCGTCGCCAGATAGCCGTCCCAGGCCGCCCGGTGCAGGCGGAAGGTCGGCAGCAGCCGGTCGACGTCGCCGAGGCCGGAGACCGCGTTGACCGCCACCGCGTAGTAGTTCGCGGCCCGCAGGTAGGTGCGGGCCGCGCTGACCGGATGGCCGCCCTTCGCGCAGGCCTCGGCGACGGCCGCGATGCGGTCGCCCAGCGCGACCCAGGCGGCGTACCAGCCCTCGTGGTCGTGGGGCGCGCACTCGGCGATCGTGGCCAGGACCTCGCCGATGTCGGCGCCGCCCCGGGTCGCCTTGCCCAGCAGGGCGCGGACGACGAAGTCCCGGTCGTCGGCGTAGAAGCCGGCGGTGTAGGTCTCGTGCGACGTGCGGCCGTGCCGGTCGAGTGCCGGGTCGGTCTCGTTCATGTCCGAGCCTCTCGGGTGGGAGCGTGGGTGGCCACGCGGCGGGTGTACACAGCGGCGGCGACCAGGGCGAGGATCGGCACGCCCCAGTCGATGAGGACGGTGGCCGAGACGCCCTGCTGCGCGAGGTGGGCGCCGAGGATGTGGCAGAGGCCAATCAGCAGCACGACACCGCCCCACATCGCGCTCAAGCGGCGGTTGACCTGCAGGAACAGCGGTGAGTGCCAGTCGGCCTCGGGCACCGTCGCCCGGGCGAACGGGGCGGTGAACGGCATCGGGACCGCCGTGGCCACGATGACCAGGCCGAGCACCAGCGGCACCAGGCCCCGCCCGTACACCACGAGCCAGGAGTCCACGGTGGGCCCGCCGAACAGGCCCACCAGTGCCATCACCAGGAGCACGCCGGCCTGGACGACCGGGAGGAACGGGACCCCGCCCCGGGCCGTGGCCGCGATGATCGCGACGGCGGCGACCAGGCCGGCGAGCGCGGCCCACCCGACCGGGATCCACGAGCACAGGACCGTGAACAGCAGGAACGGCACGAACCCGAGGACGAGCTTCACCGGGTTCACGAGGCACGCGCCGGAGCCGGGGTGAGGCAGGCCCGCGCCCTCATCGGACCGGCGCCGGCGTGTCGGCGCCGTCCTCGGGGGCGAACGCCTCGCGCAGTGCCGCCTCCTGCTCGCGGTCCAGGTTGCTGGTCAGCAGCTCGGCGGTGGTGTCGCCGAAGGCCTCCTCGATCCGCTCGACGACGGCGTCGTGGGTGAGCAGGAACAGGGCCGACGTCCCGGGCGTGATCCTGTCCCGGACCTGGCCCAGCAGCTCGTCGGACAACCCGAGCCGGGAGAGCCCCGCGGCCAGGCCCACCGCGGCACCCATCGCGATCCCGACGATCGGGAGCAGGAACAGCATGCCGAACAGCAGGCCCCAGAACGCGCCGGACAGCGCGGCGGTGCCGGCGGTCGTCCCGGCGACGGTGCCGGCCTGGTAGGTCTTCGGGCGGCGCTTGCCCGCGCGCCAGCTGACGACCGACGCGTCGTCGACGACGACGAGGCGCTGGGCCTGCAGGTTCTGCAGCGTGCGCAGCGCGTTCTCGGCACCTTCCGGGGTGTCGAACTTCCAGATGCTCAGGGTGGCCATCACGGGCTCCTTCTCCGATCGGGGCTGACGGGAACGACACTCCCGGGTCACCGGGGACCGGACATCCGCCATCTCACCCGGTTCCCGGCTCTCCCCGCCGCGTGGACGAGCGGGGCGGCGGATGCGCGATCGGGCCGTCCCACGTTCGGCAGACGCGTGCGGTCCGGCGGCCCGGCCACGATGGACGGATGCCGGCGGCCCGCTCGATCCGCTCGGGCGAGGTCACGTCGTTGGTCGGCGTGCTCGCGCCCGGGGGCGGGACCGGTGCGGTGCTGATCACGGGATCGCCGGGGGTCGGGAAGTCGACGACGCTCGACGCGCTCCTGCGGCACACCGGGGACGCCCGGGTGCACCGGGTCACGGCCGACGAGATGAGCCGCACCCGGCCGTTCGGGCTGATCGGGGACCTGGTCGGCGTCGCCGTGCCCTATCCGCCGCGCGCGGACACCGCCGCCCGGGTGGTCGACGCCGTCGAACAGCTGTGCGCGGACCGTCCCCTGGTCCTGGCCGCCGACGACGTCCACCACGCCGACCCGGACTCGCTCGCCGTGCTGACCGGGCTCGTCGGCGCCACCGCGGACCTGGCGCTGACCCTGCTCCTGGCCCGTCGCCCCCTGCCTGCGCGCACCCAGCTCACCGCGCTGGCCGCCCGTCCGCGGCTGCACGAGGTGGAGCTGACCGGCCTCGACGACTCGGGCCTGGAACACTTGGTCGCCGCCCGCTGCGGGGCGCCGCCCGGTCCGCGGCTCGCGGAGCTGCTGCGCTCCGCGAACGGCAATCCGCTCCATGCCGCGGTGCTGCTGGAGGACCTGGCCCGGTCCTCCGGCCTGACGACCGACGCCGGGACGGTCGAGCTGGCGGCCGACGCGCGCGCGTCGGTCCCGTCCTCGGTGCAGGCCGCGGCCCGCGCCCATCTCGCACTGGTCGACGAGCAGGCCCGCCCGCTCCTGCAGACGCTCGCGGTGTGGGGCCGGCCCGCGACCGTCGACCAGCTCGCCCGGATCACCGGCACCGCGCCCGTCGCCCTGCTCGAACCGGTGCAGGCGGTGGTCGCGGCCGGGGTGGCGCGCTGGGTGCCCGGGGACCGGCTGGACTTCGCGCACGACGTCTACCGGGACGTCGTCGGCGCCGATCTCGCCCCTCCCCTGCGGACCGTGCTGCACGACGCCTGCGCAGCGGTGCTGCAGGCGGACGGGGCGGCGGGCACCGAGGTGCTCGCGCACCGGGCCTCGCCCGGGCGGGCCCTGCAGGTCGCCGTGACCGAGCTGCAGTACGCGCCCGCCCAGGCCGCCGACCTGCTCGCCGAGGCGGCGGACCGCGCCGGCGCCGCCGAGGCCGAGGACATCGCGCTGGCCAGGGCGCACGCCCTGTCGGGGGCCGGGCAGCTGCGCGAGTCCCGGCAGGTCGCGCAGGAGGCGCTCGGCTGGGTGCGGAACCCGGCGATCCGGGCGTCGCTGACCGTCGTGATGGTGCACGCGATGCTGGCCGGCGCGCAGTCCGCCGAGGTCATCGGCATGATCGACCGGATCCTCGCGGGCGAGCTCCCGCAGCGGCAGCGGGCGTCGCTCGAGCGACAGCGGCACCTCACCGTGGTCCTCGGCGGGCTGGCGTCCGTCCCGGTCCGGTCCGGGACGGCTCCGTCGCCGGCGGGGCTGGCGCTGGAGCTGTTCCTGGCCGGCCGCTGCCGGGACGCGCTGGCGGCCGCCGAGGCCGCGGCGGCCGAGGCTCCCCCGCCCTCCGTGGAGCCCGCCCCGCCATGGACCGACCTGCGCGCCGCGCCCATCTGGCCCGCACTCGTCGCGATCTACGCGGAGGGCCCCGAGCAGGCCCGGCGGCGCTCGCTCGACGACCGCCGCCGCGCCCAGGAGGAGGGTCGCAGCTGGCTCAGTCCCGGGCTGTTGTTCGTCGCCGCCGGGATCGACCAGGTCGCGGGCCGGTGGGACGACGCGCTCGCCACCACCGACGCCGGCCTCGAGGCCGCCGCGGCCGCGGGCCTGGGCTGGGTCTCCCGGGCCGTGGCGATGAGCGCCCAGATCCGGATCCGGCGCGGCGAGCTGGACCGGGCCGCGGTCGAGCTCGACCGCTGGCGTCTGCAGGATCTCCCGGAGTACGCCGGGCTGCCGATGACCACGCTCGCCGAGGTCATGCTGCACGAGGCGCACGGCCGGCTGCCCGAGGCGGCCGAGCTCGCCGCGCGGAGCTGGGACGAGACCGTCGGTTCCGGCCGGCGGCTCTGGGCGCCGGTCGCCGCCCCCGACGTCGCCCGGATCGCTGCCCGCGCCGGCGACGCGGCCCTGCTCGCGCGCGTCCTCGCCGACACCGAGGCCGTCGTCGGGGCCGGGGACCAGGCCCCCGTCCTGGCGCCGGCCGCGGACCTCGCCCGCGCCGTCGCCGAGGGCGATCCGGACCGGGCGGGGGCCGCCGCCACCGCCTACGGCCTGCGTGGGCACGTCCCCGGGGAGATGGCGGGCTGGGAGGAGTCGGCGGTCGCCGCGGCCGCGCGGGGCGACGCGGACCGCGCCCGCGCCGCCGCCCGGCACTGCACCCGGATCGCGGAGAGCCTGGGCGACACCACCTCCCGGCGCCGCCTCGCGGCCCGGCTCCGCGCCCACGACCTCCGGGTCGCCCCGCCCGCCCGCCGGGCCCGCCCGGCCACCGGCTGGGGCAGCCTCACCCCGACGGAGCTGCGGGTCGCGGAGCTGGTGGGCGAGGGCCTCACGAGCCCCCAGATCGGCACGCGCCTCTATCTCTCCCCCCGCACCGTCCAGACCCACATCTCCCACAGCCTCCGGAAGCTGGAGCTCCGCAGCCGCTCGGAGCTGGCCGCCACGGTGGCGCGTCACCGGGGGTGATCCTCGCCGCGCGGCCCTATGCTCCGGGGCGACGGCGGATCCCGGGAGGCGTGGTGGCGCAGGTGAAACGGTGGTGGCTGGGGGTGCTCAGCCACACCCTCAACCCCCTCACCCGGCGCCTCGCCCGCGCCGGGCGCGGGCCCTTCGCGCTGGTACGACACGTCGGGCGGAAGAGCGGGCGGACCTACGAGACGCCGTTGATCCTGGCGCGGGTGCCGGAGGGGTTCGTCGCCGAGCTCACCTACGGGCCCGAGGTCGACTGGTTCCGCAACGTCGTGGCCGCGGGCGGATGCGTCGTCGTGGCGGGCGGGGCCGAGCACCGGGTCGACGGGGTGACGACGGTCGACCGCGAGGACGGGTTGCGCGCCTTCGGGTTCCCGGCGTCGGTGGTGCTGCGGCTCCTGCGCCGAGGGGAGTTCCGGCTGCTGCACGCCGGATGATCAGCGGCGCAGCCCTCGACGACGATCCGGGCGCCCACCTAGAAGGGGACGTCCCGCACGACACCGACGGGGCACTGCGAGGTCCGGAGCAGCCGCCGGACCAGCGGGCCCGCCGGGGCGTCGAGGCGCCGGCCCCGCGCCCGTACCCCGACGACCACCAGCGCCGCCCCGGCCGAGAGCGCCGGGAGCTGCCGGGCATCGTGCGGACCGGCCTCGTGCGGACCGGAGCTGTGCTGATCGGAGCCGCGGGGACCGGGCCCGCGGGGAGCGACGGAGGACGCCGCCGGATTCGCTCCGAGGTGGACGGTCACGAGCGGCGACGAGCGGGAGCTCGCCGCGGCGGCGGCGAACCGGCGGGCGGCGTGGCCGGCCGGCGAGTCGTCCACGAGCAGCAGGACCGGCGCGCCCGCCCGTTCCGCGGCGACGAGATCCCCGCGCACGGCGACGAGCGGGCACCGGGCCGCGGCGGCGAGGGCGGTCGTGACCGAGTCGGAGAGGGCGGTGCGGAGCGGTCCGCGCCCGCGGGTGCCGAGCACCAGGACACCCGCCCATTCGGACTCGGCCACCAGCACCGGGAGGGCCGAGCCGGGGCGGACCTGCTGCCGGACCTCGAGGCCCGGCACCACGGTGAGCGCGGCCTCGGCCGCCTCGGCCAGGGTCTCGCGGGCCGCACCGGCCACGGCGTCGCGGGCGCGGGCGGACGACGTCCCTCCGACCCCCGTCGGCCGCAGGGCCCCTGGACCCGCGGCCGCCACCAGGTGCAGCGGGCCGCCGCGCCGGTGCGCCTCCCGCGCGCCCCAGCGCGCGGCCCGCAGCGCCTGGGGCGAGCCGTCGACGCCGACGAGGACCGTGCGACGGAGGCTCGCGATGATCTCGTTGTCCACGGCTCACCCCCTCGACGAGGAGATACCCCATCTCCGGCCCGGGGGCGACCGCTGGAGAGCGGGTTCGCGGCGCACGCCGTCACGATCACCCCGGCGGATTGGCCGCACAGGGCCGCCGCGAGGCCCTGAGCTGGGCAGACGCGGCGAACCCCGCCACCGCGCGGGACCGGCCTGCGCCGGCCGTGATCGCCGCCCGGGTGCGGGCACGCAGCGGAGACAGTCCTCGGTGCACCCGAGCGCCGATCATGGAGCGCCGTCCGAACGCCCGGGATCGGCGAACTGTCGCGACCGCTACGGCCCCTCGCGGGCCGAGTCGGCGAGGTCGGGCAGGAGGTCGGCGGCCGTACGGATCTCCTCTCCCAGCTGGTGGTCCGTGCGGATGTCCGGGATGGCGTCGGCGAGACGGGTGAAGATCCTCGCGAGAGCGCGGCCGCTGGGAATGGCGTCGTCGAGGCGCAGGGCGCGGACGGCGGCGACCAGCTCGCAGGCCAGGACCGTGCGGTAGCTCTGCGCGGCGGAGGCGGCGCTGCGGGCGGCGTGCGGGGTGAAGCTGGCGTGGTCCTCGACCCCGCGGGAGATCACCGAGGTCCCCAGCGTCACCGGGCCGGCGGAGTGGCGCAGCCGGCCGAGGGCGTCGTGGGCGACGTACTCCAGGATCATCACGCCCGAGCTGCCGGACGGGCCGTTGGCCAGGAAGGCCGGCAGGCCCGTGTACTCGGGCTCGACGAGGTCGCCCAGGCGGGCCGCGGACAGCTCGGCCACGTGGTGGACGGCGGCCCGCAGGTTGTCCAGGGCCAGTGCCGGATAGGCCGTGGAGAACTGGCCGTGGTGGTAGGCCGAGGCGGAGCCGACGTCGATCAGCGGGTTCTCGGCCGCCGCGTTGATCTCGACCTCCAGCACCCGGCGCAGGTATCCGGCGGCCTCGAGCGCGGGGCCCTGAACCTGGCAGAACGCCCTGAGCCCGAACGGGTCCTGGATCCGGCGGCCGGGGCTGAGGTCGCCCTCGTGCCAGAGCAGGCGGCGCATCCGGGCCGCCGAGTCGACCGTTCCGGGGTGGGGCCGGCGGGCGTGCACCTGCTCCGCGAAGGCCTCCGAGGCGCCGCCGAGCGCGCAGTACGACAGTGCGGCGACGACGTGGGCGGCGTCGAGCAGCCGGCTCAGCTCGTCGCCGACGAGGACCGCCCGGGCGAGGGTGACGGCGTTGGACGACAGGAACGCCAGCGCGTCGCCCGGGTCGAGGACGATCGGCGGCACGTGGCCGGTGGCCCACGGGACGTGCCCGGTCAGCGTCAGGCCGATCTCGGCCAGCATGGACAGGTCCCCGGTGCCGATGGAGCCGGCGTCGTGCACCGCGGGGACCGAGCCGGTCCGCAGGGCGGCCTCGAGGGCCTGGAGGAAGCGTGGGTGGATGCCGCTGCCCGCGGCGGCGAGCTGGTTGAGCCGGACCAGCAGGGCGGCGCGGGTGACCGTGTCGTCGAGCCGCTCGCCCACCCCGGCGGCGTGGCTCAGCAGCAGCCGCAGGTCGTGGGTCTCGCGGTCGCCGGTGCCGACCAGGGCGTCGCGGTTCGCGCCGACGCCGGTCGTGCGCCCGTAGACGGGCCGGGTCGCGCTGACCACGAGCGCCGTCTCGTAGGACTCGGTGGCGGCCTTCAACGCCTCCTCGGACAGCACGACGGCGGCGCCGCCCGGCGCCACCGCGACGACGTCCGCGCAGGTCAGCGAGGCACCGTCGACCACGATCATGCGTCCACCCCCTCCGTTGCCCTCCCGACCGGGACCGCCCGGCGGCCCACCGTGTACCGCACGCCCGCCCGCACGACCTCGCTCACGAGCGGCACCCCCGGACGGTAGGCCAGGTGCACGAAGGACGGCGCCGCGAGCCGGACCAGGTCCGCGCGCATCCCGGGCGCGATCGCGCCGACGTCCGTCCGGCGCAGCGCCGCGGCACCGCCGGCGGTGAACGCGGACAGGGCCTCGGCCGGGCTCAACCCCATGTGCCGCACGGCGAGGGCGATGCAGAAGCCCGGGTTGCTGGTGAAGGAGCTGCCCGGGTTGCAGTCCGTCGCGAGCGCGACCGTGGCCCCGGCGTCGAGGAGCCGCCGGCCGTCGGACCAGGCCGTCCGGGTGCTGAACTCGACGCCCGGCAGGAGGGTCGCGACCGTCTCCGAGGCGGCGAGGGCGGCGACGTCCTCATCGGACAGATAGGTGCAGTGGTCGACGGCCGCCGCCCCCAGCTCGACGGCGAGCTGCACGCCGCCGCCGATCCCGAGCTGACCGGCGTGCACCCGGATCCCGAGCCCGCGGGCGGCCCCGGCCTCGAGCACCGCGCGGGACTCGTCGACGTCGAAGGCGCCCTTCTCGCAGAACACGTCCACCCACCTCGCGCGGGGGGCGCAGGCGTCGAGCATGGGGCCACGGACCAGGTCGACGTAGTCGTCGCGCCGCGCCCCCTCGGGCACGACGTGCGCGCCCAGGAAGGTCGTCTCCGGGGTGAACCGGCCCGCGATCTCCAGGGCCCGCCGCTCGTCGTCGACCGTCAGGCCGTAGCCGCTCTTGCACTCGAAGGTGGTCACACCCGCGGCCAGCAGCTCTCCCGCCAGCGCGGACACCCCGGCGGCCAGGGTCTCGTCGGACGCGGCCCGGGTGGCGGCGACCGTGGTCCGGATCCCGCCCGCCGAGTACGGACGGCCGGTGGCGCGGGCCTCGAACTCGGCCGACCGTTCCCCGGCGAAGACCAGGTGGGCGTGGCTGTCGACGAACCCGGGGACCACGGCCGCGCCCTCGCAGGAGACCCGCTCGTCGGCCGCCGGAGCCTGCCGGGCCTCACCGACCCACGCGATGCGCTCGCCGTCGACGACCACGGCGGCGTCGCGCAGGGTCCCGATGGCGGGGTCGTTCGTGGTCAGCTCCCCGATGTCGGTGTGGAGAACGCTCACGCTGCTCCCTCCATGATGGACGACACCGCGGCCGCGAGCCGCCGTCCGACGTGCGGCACGGTCGTGTGGTGGCGGTCCGCCACGACGACCCGGCCGCCGACCACCACGTCCGTGACGTCCGCCGCCGTCGCCGCGAACACGGCCGTCTCCACGGTGGCACCGCCACCCGCGGTGCGGACGGAGTCCAGGTCGATCGCGACCAGATCTGCCCGGGCGCCGACGGCGAGGATGCCGGCGTCCGGGCGGCCGATGATCCGGTGGCCGCCGAGCGTGGCCGCGCCGAGCAGGGTGGCCGCGTCGAGCACGCCGCGTTCGCGCCGGTGCAGGCGTTCGTCGAGCTCGACGGCGCGGGCCTCCTCGAACAGGTCGATCACGGCGTGGCTGTCGGAGCCGAGGCCGAACGGACCGTGGGGCGCGGTCAGGAGGGCGGGGGCGGGGCCGATGCCGTCGCCCAGGTCGCGTTCGGTCGTCGGGCAGAAGCACACTCCGGTGCCGCTGGTGCGCAGGTCCGCGATGTCGGCCGCGGTGAGATGGGTGGCGTGCACGGCGGTCGTGCGCGGGCCGAGGACGCCGAGCTCGCGGAGCAGGCCGACGGGGGTGCGGCCGTGCACGGCGAGGCACCGCTCGACCTCGGCGGTCTGCTCGGCGACGTGGACGTGCAGTGGTGCGTCGTGCGCCTCAGCCCACTCGACGATGGCCGGGGCGTGCTCCACCGGGACCGCGCGAACGGAGTGCAGGGCGGCGCCGACCACGATCTCGTCACCATGCCGTGAATGCAGCTCGTCCACGCGGGCGGCCCAGGCCTCGCCCGATCCGTCGCCGAAACGGACCTGGGCCTCGGTCAGCGGGACGCCGCCGACGTCGGACGCGAGATAGCAGGTGTCGAGCAGGGTGAGCCTGATCCCGGCGGTGCGGGCGGCGTCGATCAGGGCCTCCCCCATGGCGTTCGGGTCGATGTAGCGGGCGCCGCCGCGGTCGTGGTGGAGGTAGTGGAACTCGCCGGCGGCCGTGATGCCGGCGAGCGCCATCTCGGCGAACACCGCCGTCGCGATCTCGCGGTAGCCGTCCGGGGTGATCCGGTGCGCCGCCCGGTACATCAGGTCGCGCCAGGTCCAGAAGGATCCGCGGTGGCGCTGGGTCCGCGAGCGCAGCAGGCGGTGGAAGGCGTGGGAGTGCGCGTTGGCGAGGCCGGGGATCACCAGGCCGCGCAGCACGGGGACGCCGGACGGCCGCGGCGCCTCCCGGACCTCGGCGAACCGTCCGTCCTCGACGGAGATCAGGACCCCCGGACGGACGGGACCCGTTCCGGTCCAGGCGTTCTCGCACCACCACTCCCCCCGTGAGTGGCGATAGTCGCCATGGCGACTATCGCCACTCACGAGGGCGTGGTCGGGCCGGCTCATGCGGTCGTCCCGTCGCGGAGCACGGCGGTGAGGGCGTCGACCCCGGCGAGGCAGTCCCGGCGCTCGGCCCACTCCGCCGGGGAGTGCGAGACGCCGGTCGGGTTGCGCACGAACACCATCGCCGTCGGCACGACCGCGGAGAGCACCCCGGCGTCGTGGCCCGCAGCGGTGGGCAGCATCGGGATGTCGCCCAGGACGGCCCGGATGCGGCCGCGCGGTCCGGACGGGAACTCGACGACGGGCGACACGGACTCCGTGTGCACCGCGACGGAGGTGCCCTCGGCGGCGGCGTGCCGGGCGGCGTCGGCGAACAGGTCCGCGGTGAGCGCCTCCAGGACCGCGGTCGAGGGGGCGCGGGCGTCGAGGACCGCGTGGACGCCGGAGGCGATCGCGTTGGCGCCGTTGGGGGCCACGCTCACCTTGCCGAAGGTCGCGACCGCGCCGTGCTGGACCGCGCGCTGCCGTGCGGAGCCGACGGTCGCCGCGTACGGCAGCATCGGGTCGTGCCGGTCCGCGATCAGCGTGGCGCCGGCGTGGTTGGCCTCGCCGGTGAAGTCGAGCCGCCAGCGCCCGTGCGGCCAGATCGACGAGGCCACCGCCACGGGGGCACCGAGGCGGTCGAGCGCGCGGCCCTGCTCGACGTGCAGCTCCACGAAGAGCCCGACGCGCTCGGCGAGCCGGGGGTCCCGGCCCAGGGCGGCGGGGTCCCGGCCGGCGGCGGTGAGGACCTCGGCGAGGCTGCGGCCGTCCGCGTCCCGCAGGCCCAGCGCGCGGTCGGGGCCCAGCGCTCCGGTGGAGAGCTGGGAGCCGACGCAGGCGACGCCGAACCGGGCGCCCTCCTCGTCGGCGAACGCCACGATCCCGAGGGGGCGCTGCGGCACATGCCCTTCGGCTCGCAGCGCGTCCACCGCGGCGAAGGAGGACACGACGCCGAGCGGGCCGTCGAACGCCCCTCCGTCCGGCACGGAGTCCAGGTGCGATCCGGTCACCAGCGCGCCCCGCGGGTCCCCCGTCCAGCCCGGCGGCAGCCACCAGGCCCACAGGTTGCCGTTGCGGTCGGTCTCGACGGCGAGCCCGCGTTCCTGCGCGCACCCCACGAACCACTCGCGGAGGGTCTGCTCGGCGTCGCCCCACACCGGGCGCCGGTACCCGCCGGTGGTGCCGTCCCGCCCGACGTCGGCGATCGCCGTCCACAAGCCGTCGAAGGTGCTCATCGCACGTGCACCGCCGAGCGCCGTGATCCGGTCGCCGCCCACCTCATCGCTCCGCCATCGGGATCCGCACCCCGCGCTCGCGGGCGACCTCGGCGGCGTGCGGGTAGCCCGCGTCGACGTGGCGGAGGACGCCGGTGGCCGGGTCGTTGGTCAGCACCCGCTCCAGCTTGGCCGCGGCGAGCGCGGTGCCGTCGGCGACGCAGACCTGCCCGGCGTGCTGCGACCGGCCGATCCCGACGCCGCCGCCGTGGTGGATCGACACCCAGGTCGCCCCGGACGCCGTGTTGACCAGGGCGTTCAGCAGCGGCCAGTCCGCGATGGCGTCGGACCCGTCGAGCATCGCCTCGGTCTCCCGGTACGGGGAGGCGACGGAGCCGGAGTCGAGGTGGTCCCGCCCGATGACGACGGGCGCGCTCAGCTCGCCCGAGGCCACCATCTCGTTGAACCTCAGACCGGCGCGGTGCCGCTCGCCGTAGCCGAGCCAGCAGATCCGGGCGGGCAGTCCCTCGAAGGCGACCTTCTCGCCCGCCATCGTGATCCAGCGGCGCAGGCTCTCGTCCTCACCGAAGAGCTCGAGGATCGCGCGGTCGGTGGCGGCGATGTCGGCGGGGTCGCCGGAGAGGGCTGCCCAGCGGAACGGGCCGCGGCCCTCCTCGAACTGGGGGCGGATGTAGGCGGGCACGAATCCCGGGAAGGCGAAGGCGCGCCCGTAGCCGCCCTGGCGGGCCTCGTCGCGGATCGAGTTGCCGTAGTCGAAGACCTCGGCGCCGCGGTCGAGGAACCCGACCATGGCCTCGACGTGCGCGGCCATCGATTCCCTGGCACGCACCGTGAAGCCCGCGGGATCGGTCTCCGCGGCCGCCTTCCAGTCGTCGACCGACACGCCGATCGGGAGGTACGCCAGCGGATCGTGGGCCGAGGTCTGGTCCGTGACGACGTCGACGGGGGCGTTGCGCCGCAACAGTTCCGGCAGGACCTCGGCCGCGTTGCCCACCAGGCCGATCGAGAGGGGGTGGCGGGCGTCGCGGGCCTCGACGGCCAGGCGCAGGGCGTCGTCGAGGTCGTCGGCGCGGACGTCGAGATAGCGGTGCGCGATCCGGCGGTCCACCCGGCTGGGGTCGACGTCGACGCAGATCGCCACGCCGTCGTTCATGGTCACGGCCAGCGGCTGGGCCCCGCCCATGCCGCCGAGGCCCGCGGTGAGGGTGATCGTCCCGGCCAGGGTGCCGCCGAACCGCGTGCGCGCCACGGCCGCGAAGGTCTCGTAGGTGCCCTGCAGGATGCCCTGGGTGCCGATGTAGATCCACGAGCCGGCCGTCATCTGGCCGTACATGGTGAGTCCGGCGGCCTCGAGGCGGCGGAACTCGGCCCAGTTCGCCCAGTCCCCCACCAGGTTCGAGTTCGCGAGGAGCACCCGCGGCGCCCACTCGTTCGTCCGGAGCACGCCCACCGGCTTGCCGGACTGGATGAGGAGGGTCTCGTCGTTCTCCAGGTGGCGCAGGCAGTCCACGATGGCGTCGAACGCGGGCCAGCTGCGGGCGGCGCGGCCGGTGCCGCCGTAGACGACCAGGTCCTCGGGGTGCTCGGCGACCTCGGGATCGAGGTTGTTCATGAGCATCCGCAGGGCCGCCTCCTGCTGCCAGCCGCGGCAGGTCAGCTCGGTTCCCCGGGGGGCGCGCACGGCCTCGCGGATCGCGGTCATCGGGGGTCCTCTCGTCGGCGTGCCGCCAGTGCACCGGACATCCGGACGCGCAGAAAGGCCCGGGAAGCAGGTAGGGTCTCGGATCCGAGACAGTGCCCCTCGTGAGTGGCGATAGTCGCCACAGCGACTATCGCCACTCACGGGTCGGGAGGAGCGCATGGCCAGCAGCACGTCGCCCGCGGTGGGGCGGACGCTCGACGTGCTGCTGTATCTCGCGTCGAGGCCCGGCCCGGTCGCGGGTGCGGCGCTGATCCGGGATCTCGGACTGCCCCGCTCGTCGGCCTACCACCTGCTCGCGGTGCTGACCGGGCGCGGGTTCGTCGTGCACTATCCGGAGGAGCAGACCTACGGGCTGGGGCTGGCGGCCTTCGAGATCGGCAGCGCCTACCTGCGGCACGGGCCGCTGGAGAACCTCGGCCGTCCGATCGCGCGCCGGCTGGCGGCGGGCACCGGCGAGGTCGCCCACCTCGGGATCCTGCACGGCGGCGACAGCCTCTACCTGGTGAAGGAACGCCCCGCTCACCAGGACTTCCCGGTGTCGCTGGTGACCGAGGTCGGCGTCCGGCTGCCCGCGTCGCTCACGGCCAACGGCCGGTCGCTGCTCGCCCACCTGTCGTCCGCCCAGGTCCGGGCGCTGTTCCCGGGGCCGCTGGTGCGCCGTACGGGTTCCGGCCCGGCGACGCTCGCCGCGCTCCGCGCGCTGCTGGCCACCGAACGCGACCGGGGCTGGGCACTCGAGGACGGGATGATCACCGACGGCATGCAGTCCGTGGGCGCCTGCGCCTTCGACCACACGGGCACCCCGGTCGCCGCCTTCAGCGTGACCCGGCGGGCCGATCGCGCGCGTGACACCGTCGAGGAGGTCGCGGTCCTGGTCCGCGATGCCACGCGGGAACTGACGTCGCGGCTCTCCGGCCGGGCACCCGAGGGCTGGTTCGGCGGATCCCCGCCCGGGTCAGGACGCCCGGCGCGTCGCCGGGGTGCCGGCGGTCGGTGACGCGCTGCGGCCCGGGCTCGTGACGGCGGACCGCGCGATCGCGGTCGCCCGAGGCGGCGGGCCGAGGGCGCCGCCGGGCGGTCTCCGGGCATGGGCAGTAGCGTCGGCCCATGCGCGTTCTGGTCACCGGCGGCGCCGGGTTCGTCGGGTCCCACGTCGCGGATCTCCTTGCCGCACAGGGGCACGAGCCCGTCGTCCTGGACCTGCTGCTGCCCCTGGCCCACGGGCCGGAGGTCCCCGCCTGGACCGCGGCGCACGAGTTCGTCCGGGGGGACGTCCGGGATGCTCAGCTCGTGGCGCGGCTGCTGCCGGGCGTCGACGCGGTGTGCCACCAGGCGGCGATGGTGGGGCACGGCGTCGATCCCCTCGACGGCCCGGACTTCGCCACGCACAACGACCTCGGGACCGCGGTCCTGCTGGCCGAGATGTACCGCGCCGGGGTGGGGCGGCTGGTGCTGGCCGGCTCGATGGTCGTCTACGGGGAGGGCCGGTACGACTGCGGCGACCACGGCGTGGTGCGGCCGGGGCCGCGGGACCGCGCCGATCTCGACGCCGGGCGCTTCGAGCCGCGCTGCCCGCACTGCGGGCGCGAGCTCGTGCCCGGCTTCGTCCCGGAGGACGCGCCGATGGACCCGCGCAGCACCTACGCCGCGACCAAGCTCGCGCAGGAACACCTGGTCAGCGCGTGGGTGCGGCAGACCGGCGGCTCCGCGTGGTCGCTGCGCTACCACAACGTCTACGGCCCCCGGATGCCCTTCGGCACCCCCTACGCCGGGGTGGCCTCGATCTTCCGGTCCGCGCTGGAGCGCGGCGAGGCACCCCGGGTCATGGAGGACGGCCGGCAGCGCCGGGACTTCGTGCACGTCACCGATGTCGCCGCCGCGAACCTGGCCGCGCTGACCACACCCGTCGAGGGCTTCGCCGCCGCCAACGTGTGCTCCGGTGAGCCGCACACCGTCGGTGACCTGGCCGCGGAGCTGGCCCGGGCCATGAACGGGCCGCAACCGGTGGTCGTCGGCGGGGCCCGGCCCGGGGACGTCCGGCACGTGGTCGCCGATCCGGGGCTCGCGCGGGAGCGGCTCGGGTTCCGGGCCGGGGTCGCGTTCGCCGACGGGGTCGCCGCGTTCGCGACGGACCCGTTGCGGGCGCCCGTCACCTGATCGTGCCGTCATCGATCGGTAAGCACCCGGAATCGATCCGGAACCCCCTCGGGCCCCGAAGATCAGGGTGTGGCTCTCCCGGAGATCGTCCTCCCGTGCCTCGACGAGGCCGAGGCACTGCCCGCCGTCCTGGCCGGGCTCCCACCGGGCTGGCCGGTCCTGGTCGTCGACAACGGCTCCACCGACGGGACGGCCGACGTCGCGCGGGCCCACGGCGCCCGGGTCGTCGCCGAACCACGGCGCGGCTACGGCGCCGCCGTCCACACCGGACTCGTGAGTGCCCGGGCCGAACTGGTCGCCTTCCTCGACGGCGACGGATCGCTCGACGCCGGGCTCCTGCCGCAGCTCGCCGACGACGTGACGAGCGGGCGGGCGGATCTCGCGGTCGGGCGCCGGATCCCGGAACCGGGCAGCTGGCCCTGGCACGCGCGGGCCGGCAACGCCCTGATCGCCGCGGAGCTGCGCCGGCGCGGCGTCGCGGTGCACGACATCGCCCCGATCCGGGTCGCCCGGCGGGAGGCGCTGTGCGGCCTGGGGATCGCCGATCGGGCGTTCGGCTACCCCCTCGAGCTGCTGCTGCGGGCGGGCGAGGCCGGCTGGCGGATCGTCGAGCGGCCGGTGCGCTACTCGCGGCGCGGTGGCGGGCGGTCCAAGGTGTCCGGCTCGGTCAGCGGGACGGCACGGGCGGTGCGGGACATGGCGGGGCTGCTCCGATGAGCCCGATCCCTCCCGGTGCCGGACCGCGCACCGCCGGTTCCGGCAGCACCGGGCCGATCAGCACCGGGCCGATCAGCACCGGCCCGGCCGGCACCGTGATCGTCCTGGCCAAGGCCCCGGTGCCGGGCCGGGCGAAGACCCGGCTCTGCCCGCCGGCCACCCCCGAGGAAGCCGCCGCGATCGCCGCGGCCGCCCTGCTGGACACCCTCGGCGCGGTCGCTGCCGTACCCCGGTCACGGACCCTGGTCGCCTTCACCGGGCTGCTCGAGGAGGCCGCGCGGTCGGCCGAGATCGGCGCGGCGCTGGACTCGGTGGAGCGCACGGCGCAACGCGGCCCGGACCTCGGATCGCGGATCGTCGCCGCGCACGCCGACGCCGCCGCCCGGCATCCCGGTGCGCCCTCGCTGCAGATCGGGATGGACACCCCGCAGGTCGATCCGACGCTGCTGGGCGAGGGACTCGCACGGCTGCAACGGGTCGACGCGGTGCTCGGGCCGGCCGCGGACGGGGGCTGGTGGGCACTCGGCCTGGCCGATCCCGCGCTGGCCGGCCCGGTCGCCGGGGTCCCGATGTCGCGGTCCGACACCGGCGAGCGGACACTGCGGGCCCTGCGCGACGCGGGGCTGCGGGTGGAGCTGCTGCCCGAGCTGACCGATGTGGACACCGCGGCCGATGCGCGCGCGGTGGCCGCGACCGTGCCCGGATCACGGTTCGCGATGGCGGTCGACCTCGTGTTCGGCGCCGTGCCGATCGATGCCGGCCGGGCCCGGTGAGCGGGGCACGCCGGAGGGCGGTCGACCCGGGTGGCCGGCCGGACAGGAGCCCCACGTGGCCGGAGCCGGGCAACGACCGGGACCGGGCGACGAGCGGGCCCGATGACCTGGGCCGTGCGGTGACCGGAACCGTGCGATGACCGGGGCCGCGCAGGTGGCGCCCTTCGACGGGGTGCTCGCCGGGAGGTCCGACCGGCTCGTTCGCGACGACGGGGTCGTGCTTCCGATGGACGCGGGCCGGTGGCGCTCCGGGGCCGGTCACGGCGACCGCTGGGTGCTGGACCGGTGCACCGGCCCGGCCGTGGACCTGGGCTGCGGTCCGGGGCGGTTCGTGGTGGCGCTCGCGGCGCGCGGGGTGACGACTCTCGGCGTGGACACCTCACCCGTCGCGCGGGCGCTGTGCCGCAGGCGCGGTGCGCCGATGGTGCGCCGGGACGTGTTCGCGCCGTTGCCGGGCGAGGGATCCTGGGCGCACGTGCTGCTCGTCGACGGCAACATCGGCATCGGCGGCGATCCCGTGCGGCTGCTCACGCGGGCCGCCGCGCTGCTCGGCGAGAGAGGCACGGTGCTGGTCGAGACCGCGCCCGAGCCCGGGGAGTGGTGGTGCGGCACGGTCCGCGCGGGCGGGGTGGGCGCGGCGGTGCCGTGGGCGTGCGTCGGGTCCGAGACGCTCGGCGCCCTGGCCCCGGCGGCGGGGCTGCGGGTGCACGGCCTGTCCGCCGGTGGCTCCCGGACCTTCGCGGAGCTCGTCCCGACATGACCCACCCAACCCCCCGCGAGTCGGCACATTCGGTAGGCCGAAACACACGCCTGCGACGTCTCGTCAGCGTGTGTCTCAGGCTCCCGAAAGTGCCGACTCGCGGGGTTGGGGTGGGGGTGGGGTCAGGTGCGGGCGGGGGTTCGGTGGGAGCCGGGGGTGGGCAGGACCAGCTCGAACTCGCAGCCGGGGGTCCGGTTGCGGACGCCGATGGTGCCGCCGTGGGCCTCGGCGAAGGCCCTCGCGATCGCCAGGCCCAGGCCCGCACCGGGGCCCTCCCCCGGCGTGCGGGCGGCGGCGCCGCGGAACCCGACGGTGAACACCCGGTCGAGGTCGGCCTCGGGGATGCCGCCGCACGCGTCCAGGACCCGCAGCCAGGCCGATCCGCCGGAGCTCCCGGCCGTCAGCTCGATCCGGCCGCCCCCCTGGGTGTGCCGGATGGCGTTGGCCAGCAGGTTCCGGACCGCGCGGGTCAGCTCGGAGTCGCTGCCCCGGACGACCGGCCACGTCTCGGGCGAGGTCGCGACGATCTCGACGCCGGCGGCCGCGGCGGCCGGTGCCTCGGCGGCGACCGCGTCGGACACGACCTCGCCCAGCGCCAGCGGGACGAGGGTCAGGTTCAGCGCGGCCGAGGTCGCCCGGGAGAGCTGGAACAGGTCCTCCACCATGCCCGCCATCCGGTCGGACTCGCGGCGGATGCGGGCCAGGTAGTCCGCGACCTCGGCGGGCTCCCGGACGATGCCGTCCGCCAGCGCGTCGGTCATCCCGCGGATCCCGGCGAGCGGGGAGCGCAGGTCGTGGCTCATCCAGGCGACCAGCTCGCGCCGGGCCGCCTCCGCCCCGCGGACGGCGTCGAGCTCCGCCGCGTCGGCCTCGCGCTGCCACAGGGCCTCGCGGGCGAACCGGCGGCCGAGCCACCACGCCGCCGGCACCGTGACCACGGCGACGACGAGGCACACGGCGATCGTGCCGACCAGCTCCGGGGTGTACATCAGCCCGCTCACCCCGACCACCCCGCCCAGCGCGGCCGCGAGCGGCACGAGGGCGAGCGTGATCATCGCGGCGGCGATCGAGCGGCGGCGCATGACCTGCATCAGGATCGCGCCGGCCACCGCGACCGGGAGCGCGAACAGCAGCGCCAGCGGCGCGGCGTGGGCGAGCTCGGTGAGCATCGGTCACCCTCCCCGGTCGTACCGGTAGCCGGTGCCCCAGATCGTCGCGATCCGCCGCGGCGCCGTGGCATCCGCCTCGACCTTCTCCCGCAACCGTCGCACGTGGACGGTCACCGTGGACCGGTCGCCGAACTCCCAGCCCCACACCCGCGACAGCAGCTCCTCGCGGGTGAACGCCTGCCCGGGATGGGCCAGCAGGAAGGCGAGCAGGTCGAACTCGCGGGTGGTGAGGGCGAGCTCCGCACCGTCGAGCACGGCGGTGCGCGCGGCCGGATCGACCCGCAGTCCGCCGTCGACCAGCACGGGGGATGCGGCCGGGGCCGCGGTGCGGCGCAGGATCGACCCGACCCGCAGCACCAGCTCGCGCGGGCTGAAGGGCTTGGTCACGTAGTCGTCCGCGCCCAGCTCGAGGCCGAGCAGGCGGTCGTCCTCCTCGCCGAGGGCGGTGAGCATGACGATCGGGGGCCGGTCGCCGTCCGCGCGCAGGGCCCGGCACACCTCCAGCCCGCCAAGGCCGGGCAGCATGAGGTCCAGCACCACGACGTCCGGTGGGGTCGCCCGCGCGGCGCGCAGGGCGCCGGGACCGTCCGCGGCCAGCTCGACCTCGTGGCCGGCGGCCCCCAGGTACCGGCCGACGACGTCGCGGACGGTCTCGTCGTCGTCGACCACCAGGACGCGTGCGCACACGGGGAGCACGCTAGCCCCGTCCGGGGCCGGGGTGCGGATCCGTCACCGGTCGGTAAGGCGGGCTGACGAGATGCTTACCGGAATCCGGCGACGGGTCCGCGCGGCCCTACCGTCGGGGCCCATGAGGATCCGGTGGCGCAGCCCGATCCGGGGCCCCTGGCTGACCTCGGTGCTGGGGTTCGTGCTGCTCTGCGCACTGCCGGTGGTCATCGTGACCGGGCTGCTGGACTGGGTGGCCTACGGGTCGGGTGCGATCCCCTCCGACGTCGCCGGGCTGCACCTGCCCCGGTTCGACTGGCCCACCCGCCCGGCCTGGCTGTTCCGGCTGACCCAGGGCCTGCACGTCGGGCTCGGGATCGTGCTGGTGCCGGTGGTGCTGGCGAAGCTGTGGTCGGTGATCCCGAAGCTGTTCGCCCGCCCGGACCGGAACCTGCTGAAGCTGGCCGAGCGGGCGACGCTGGTGCTGCTCGTCGGCGGGATCCTGTTCGAGATCGTCACCGGGCTGCTGAACATCCAGTACGACTACGTGTTCGGCTTCAGCTTCTACGCCGCGCACTACGTCGGCGCCTGGGTGTTCATCGCGGGGTTCGTGCTGCACGTCGCCCTCAAGCTGCCGACGATGGTGCGTGGGCTGCGCTCCCGGTCGTTCCGGAACGAGCTGCGGACCCCGCTGGCGGAGACCCGGCCCGAACCGCCCGGCGAGCTGGTGGCCCCCGAGCCCGATCCGGCGACGATGAGCCGCCGCGGCGCGCTCGCGGTGGTCGGGGGCGGATCGCTGCTGCTGGCCGCGCTGACCGTCGGGCAGACCGTGGACTCCCTGCGTCCCACCGCTCTGCTGCTCCCGCGGGGCCGCACCGCGCCCGGGGACTTCCCCGTCAACCGGACCTTCGCCGCGTCGGGCATCGACGCACAGGCCGTGGGCGGGGTGTGGCGGCTGGGGCTGGGGAACGTGCGGTTCACCCGTGACGAGCTGCTCGCCCTGCCCCAGCACACCGCCGCCCTCCCGATCGCCTGTGTCGAGGGCTGGTCCATCCAACAGACCTGGACGGGCGTGCGGTTGCGCGATCTCGCCGCGCTCGCCGGCACACCGGCCCCGACCGGGGCCCTCGTGCGGTCGGTCGAGGACGGGCCCTTCGCCCGCGCGAGCCTCACCGCCGGGCAGGTGCTCCATCCCGACTCCCTGCTGGCGCTGCGGGTCAACGGCGCGGACCTCACCCCCGACCACGGCTATCCGGCGCGGGTGATCGTGCCGGCGCTGCCGGGCGTGCACTGCACCAAGTGGGTCCGCACGATCGAGTTCGCGGCATGACCGCCGTCCGGTGGGTGGGTGTGCTGGGCTGCGTCGCCCTGGGCGGCTACGCGGCGACGATCCTGCTGCGCGACCCGACCCTGCACTCGTCCATCCCGTGGATGCTGGCCTGGTTCGCGGGCGCACTCCTGCTGCACGACCTGGTGCTGTTCCCGCTCTACGCCGCCGCCGACCGGGCGCTCGCGCTGCTGCCCGCCACGCGCGTCCCGCTCGTCAACCACGTCCGGCTGCCGCTGCTCGGCGCCGGGCTCACGCTGCTCGTCTACCTGCCGGGGATCATCCGGCAGGGCGAGCCGGTGGTGCTCGGCGCGAGCGGGCTCGACCAGGGCCCGTTCCTCGCGCGCTGGCTCTGGCTGGTGCTCGCCATGACCGCGGTGTCCGCGCTGGTCTGGGCCGTGCGCGTCACCAGACGGTCAGCAGCAGATGGTTGACGACGAGCGCGAGCGCGGCCTGGGCCACCAGCCAGCGTCGGGGCCGGGGTAGGGCGCCGCAGGCCACGACCGCCCAGACCGCGAACGGCAGCCAGATCCGCTCGACCTCGGCCTTCGACATCCCGGAGAGGTCGGCGAGCAGGATCGCGGCACCCGCGGCCCCGACCAGCCAGGTCGCGGCCCGCGGGAGGCCGCTGGTCTCTCGTCCCGGCCCGAGTGCCGCGATCGTCGCCGGGCCGAGGGCGAACGCCAGCGCGGCCAGGTTCGCCCACAGGAAGTAGGCGTAGGGGCGGCTCGCGGCGGCGCTCGCCGCGTAGATCACCTTCACGTACTCGTAGCCGGTGAACCACCAGAACCCGGCCGCGGTGAAGGCCGCCACGATCACGAGCACGCCGGCGAGGGCGGGGACGAGGAGCGTCCAGCGCCGGGTCGTGAGCAGCACCGCCAGGGGGAACAGCGCCCCCAGCACGAGGCCGTAGGAGAGGTAGAGGGCGTAGCCGAGGACCAGTCCGGCGGCGAACGCCCGCAGCGGCCCCCGCGCAAGAGCCAGCAGCGCCACACCCCAGGCGAGCCAGCCCGCGAACAGTCCGTCGGCCGACACCCCGACCCACACCGCGCCCGGGAACAGCACCGAGAACGGCAGCACCCGCCGGGCGAGGTCCTCGTGCCCCAGCGCCCGCAGGGTCACCGCGACCGCGACGGCCGCCGAGGACCCGACGAGCATCACGACGACGCCCGCGGCCCCGCCGGAGCCCAGCCCGATCCGGTCCAGCACCGTGAACAGCAGGAACGCGCCCGCGGGATGGCCGCCGACATGGGTGGTCCAGAACCACGTCTGCGCCGGGTCCACCGCCGTCGTCAGGATGTGGTCGGAGAAGACCCGCAGCATGGGGCCGATCCCGCCGAGCTGCGCGACCCGCGGGACATCGTGCAGGTACTCCTCGCCGCTGGTCAGCCGCTCGACCACGCCGCGCTGCCACCCGTCCACCAGTGCGAGGGACAGGGTCCAGGCGAAGGCCGCCGCCCAGCCCGCCGCCAGCAGCGCGCCCCAGCGCAACCGGGCGGCGAGCTCCGGCCCCCACACCACGGTCCCGACCGCCACGACGACCGCGGCGGGCGTCCCCGGCCCGACGTGCGGCAGCCACTCGGCCAGCAGCGGCGGCCAGCCCAGGAAGAGCTCGACGCCCGAGGCGACCAGCCGCCGTCCGACGATCGCCGCGGCGACCACCAGCAGCACCGCGGCCGGCACGAGACTCGTCCGGACGGCCGTACGCATGTGATCACGCTAGTGGGATCCGGCACCGCAGGTCCTTACGAGACCGGAACGTGCCCCCGAATTCGCGTGCGGCGTGGGGTCCGCCGTCCCTACCGTCGACCACGTCCCACTCCCTGCCACCCGAGGCCCGTCATGACCAGCCCGCTCTTCTGCAGTACCGAACTCGCCGCCCGCATCGAGCGGGCCGAGGTCGACCTCATCAGCGCCGTGAGCAGGGCCTCCGTCGCCCGGTCCGGTGTCGCGGGGTTCGTCACGCCGCTCGCCGGAGGGGCCGCGAGCTTCGCCGGGGCGGACTCGCCGTACACGAAGGTCGTCGGGCTGGGGTTCGACGGGATACCGGAGCTCGACGCGGTCGAGGAGGCCTACGCCGCGCACGGCGCACCCGTCTCGGTGGAGCTCGCGCACCTCGCCGATCCGGACCTCGCCGCGCTCCTCAGCGACCGCGGCTACCGGCTCGAGGGCTTCGAGAACGTCCTCGGCCTGGACCTCAGCCGACCCTCCGACGCTGTCGCGCCGGACGGGATCGAGGTCCGGACCAGCGGCGACGACGAGTTCGAGGAGTGGCTCGCGGTCGTCGTCGACGCCTCGGTCCATCCGGACACCCAGGGCGTGCCCTGGCACGACGACTTCCCCGCCACGGCGATCGAGCAGGCCCAACGGGACTCCGCCGCGGCCGGGCTCACCCGCTACGCCGCCTTCCGCAAGGGCGAGCTCGCCGGGGGCGCCGAGTTCCGGATCGTCGACGGCATCGCCCAGCTCGCGGGCGCCGGGACCGCACCCGCCCACCGCCGGCACGGGGTGCAGAGCGCGATGCTCGCCGCCCGCCTCGCCGACGCCCGGGCCGCGGGCTGCGACATCGCGGTGATCGTGACCCAACCGGGCTCGAAGTCGCAGCAGAACGCCCAACGCCGGGGCTTCGACCTGCTCTACACCCGAGCGACCCTGGTACGGCAGCCGTGATCGCCCTCCACGCGGGGTCCCGCGCCGAGCTCAGGGCGCTGTTCGAGCTGGCCGAGGATTCCGAGGCGCAGCTCGACGGCTACGTCGACGAGGGCGACGTCCTGGTCGCCCGGGACGGCGACCGGCCGGTCGGCCACCTGCAGCTCGTCCCGGGCCCGGGGGCGGGCGAGGTCGAGCTGAAGAACATGGCGGTGCTGGAGTCCGTGCAGGGCAACGGTATCGGTCGCCGGCTCGTGTACGCCGCGATCGAGCTGGCCCGCACCCGGTCGGCCCGCCGGATGCTCGTCGCCACCGCGGCCGCGGACATCGGGAACCTCCGCTTCTACCAGCGCGTCGGCTTCCGGATGCACTCCGTCGACCGGGACGCCTTCGGGCCCGCCACCGGCTACCCGGACGAGATCGTGATCGACGGGATCGTGCTCCGGGACCGGGTGTGGCTCGATCTCGACCTCGGCCGCTCCTGACCGGGTCGCCTCCGGGCCCAGCCTGTGTTCTCGGTCACCAGGGCCTGCGTGTTCCGGATAGTGGGACGAGGGTGGCCCCATGACGACAGAGACGCCGGGAGGCGACTGGGTGGAGCAGCTCGTGGAGCTGCACGTACTGGCGGAGAACGGGGACGCCGACGCGGCCCGGGCCGCTGCGGAGTGGGTCGAGGACGATCCCGCCGCCCGCGCCGTGTGGGCGTCGGTGGACGAGGACGTCGCGCAGCTCCGGCACGCGGCCGCCGCGGAGAAGTAGGGCGCCCCGGCCTCAGCCGTGGGCGAGGATCTTGATCAGCGTGACGAGCGCGCCGAGGCCCACCAGGGACGCGACGACGAGGGCCTGCTTCCACCAGACCAGCTCGGTGCGGCGGGCGGCGAGGAGCGCGAAGAGGCCCAGCGCCGCGATCGAGACCCCGATGCTGATCCACAGGGCGAGCGGGATCGCCAGCAGGTGCAGGCCCGAGAGCAGCAGGAACAGCAGCGGGAGCGCGGCCGCCTGCATGATCTGTGCGGACGCGCGCAGCGAGTGGTGGGTCTCGGCGCTGCGCAGCCGGCCGCTCGCCGCGAGGCCACCGACCATCCCGGCGAACACGCTGGCGGCGTAGAGGCTGCCCGAGCCGACCAGCACGTCGACGAAGGAGCCCCACGGGGTGACGTCGTCGAGGTGCGAGGTGAGGACGAGCAGGGTGCTCAGGCAGGACAGGCCGCCGTAGACCCGCTCGCGGAGGACCTCCGCGACGTGGACGGGCTCTCCCCCGTGCGAACTCTTCACCCGACTCCCGTCCCGGCCGACCCGTCGCCGGAGCCTACCGAGCGGGGTGATCGCCCCGGACGGATGAGCCGCACGAGTGGTCCGATCTCACCCCGGCTGTCGCGACGTGTGCGGGAGGTCCGCGAGCACGTAGTCGAGCAGCTCGCGGCCGTGGTCCGAGGCGACGACGACGTCGTCCGCGGTGATCCGGATGCCGTGCAGGGACTGCATCCGCAGCACGTCGCCGTCGGCCCGGTGGTTCGGGAAGATCCCCGCGTAGGACACGCCGAGCGCCTCCAGGTCCTCGGCGACCAACGCCGTCCCGGGCGAGACGAGCGGGAGGTCGAGGTACACGGCGTCGAGCCGGTCGTGGTGGAAGAGCCGGTGCCGCACGGCGCCGACGACCTCGGCGAGGTCCGCGCCCGGCTCGGTGGCGGTGAGCACCGCGAGGTTGTGGTCGCGGTCGATCTCGGTGTGCAGCACGGTCCGGACGGCCGGTTCGGCACCCGGCGGGGGCTCGGCGAGGCGGCCGCGCAACGCCGACCGGTCCAGGGTCCGGCCGATGACCTCCCGGTGCCGCGGGGGCGCATAGACCGGGCGGTCGTGGCCGTCGTTCACCTTGGCGTAGAAGAAGGCCGCCGAGCGGCGCCGGCGGACGGTGTCGGTGGCGGCGTCGTTGGCGACCGTCGCCGGGATCCAGCCGAGCAGGAACCCCGTCTCCCAGGCCCCGACCGCGAGATTCGCCTTCTGGCTGTACGGATGCGCCGCGGTGACCTCGGAGTACATGCCGGCCATGCCGCGGTCCCGGGCCCAGTCCATGAGGAACCGCTTGGTGCGGGTGAACAGGTGCCGGCCGCGGGCGGCGGCCAGGGTGACGGCCTGCCCCGCGTGCCCGACGACGTCGCCGGGCGTGGCGAGCGCCAACCCCATGTGGCACAACAGGTCCCCGCCCGGGGTCTCCGCCACCACCGAGACGTACCGGCCGTCGGTGAGCCGGGCCCGGACCTCGTCGGCGTCGTAGACCCAGCGGATGTCGTAGCTGGGGCCGTAGGCCGTGCGGATCGCCGAGGTCAGGATCGCGCCCTCGGCGGGGCCGAGCCGGCGCAGCACGACGTCGTCCGTTGTCGACGTGGTCATGGGGACCTCCCGGTTCTCCGGTCGTCAGGATGGACCATCGGGCGCCACAGTGGATCAGGCCGGTCGGACCGTGGCGCCGCGGGACTTGACCTTGACACGGTGTCAGGGTCTTCCCTGGGCGTCGGAGGTGGTTCCGATGACGGACATGCGGGCGCTGCGGGCGCTGCGGGGGGACGACGCGTCGGTGCGGTTGCGCGCCGCGATGGCGGTGGGCACGAACCCGGACCCCGGGTTCGTCGAGGCGCTGGTCGCGCGGTGCGCCGTGGAGCCCGACTTCTCCGTGCGCGAGATGCTCACCTGGGCGCTGACCCGGCACGAGCCGGCCGCGACCGTGCCGGCGCTCGTCGGCGAGCTCCGGTCGGAGATCTCCCAGGCCCGCAGCCAGGCCCTGCATTCGCTGTCGAAGATCGCGGACCCGGCCGCGTGGCCGTCGATCACCCGGGAGCTGCTGACCGATCGCGACGACGAGGTGGCCCGCGCCGCGTGGCGGGCCGCGGTGGCCCTCGTCCCCGAGGGGGAGGCCGCCGGGCTGGCCGGGACTCTCACGTCGCAGCTCGGGCGGGGTGGCCGGGAGACCCAGCTGAGCCTGAGTCGGGCGCTGATCGCGCTCGGCGAGCCGATGCTGCCGTTCCTGCGCGCGGCGACGGCCTCCACACAGCCCCGGGTGCGCCGGCACGCGCTCGCCACGGAGCAGCTGTGGAAGGACCCGGACGCGGGGTTCGATCTCGCGGTCGAGGAGGCGAAGCGGGTCGTCGCGCTCGGGCCGGCGGGCCTGCCAGGCTGAACCCGTGCTGATCGGTGAGGTGGCGAGGTGGTCCGGGGTGAGCGCCCGGATGCTCCGGCACTACGAGTCGCTGGGCCTGGTGCGGCCGACGGGGCGCACCGGGTCCGGCTACCGGGAGTACTCCCCCGAGGACATCCGGCGGATCTTCCACGTCGAGAGCCTGCGGTCGCTGGGGCTGTCGTTGCGCGAGGTCGGGAGCGCACTCGACGATCCCGGTTTCGCCCCGGCGGCGCTCGTCGAGAAGCTGGTCACCCGGACCCGGGAGCGGATCACCGCGGAGACGGAGCTGCTCACGCGCCTGCGCCGGATCGGCGCCGCGGAACCCGCGGGCTGGGAGGACGTCCTGGGGATCGTCGCGCTCCTGCAGGACCTCGGCTCGGAGAGCGCCGGGCGGCGCCAGCGGGCGGCGCTCGCCGGCTCGGTCCCGGTCGAGGCGCTCGTCGAGGCGGCACTGAACGAGCCGGACCCGGTCGTCGCCGGGACGCTCCGCTGGGCGCTCACCCGCTCCGGCGGCGGCGCCGCGCTGCTCGCGGAGGGGCTCGCCTCCCCCGCCGCCGAGGTGCGGGAGCGCGCCGTCCGCGCCCTGGCCGAGATGCCCGACGACGAGGCGGGCGGGCTGCTGCGCGGCGCCCTCGCCGACGACGACCCCCGGGTGCGCCGGCCGGCTGCGCTGGCGCTCGGGAGCCGGGGCGTCACGGCGGCCGTCCCGACGCTCGTCACCATGATCGTCGAGGAGACGAACGACGTGGAGGCGGCGGACGCCCTCGCCGTGGTGGCCCGCGATCCCGCCGCGGCGCAGGAGATCGTCGCCGCACTCGTGGGGCAGACCGGGACGGGCGACGCCGGGACCCGCCGGAGGCTCACCCAGTCCCTCGCGGACATCCCCGGCCCGGCGGCCGACCGGGCCCTGGCCGACCTGTCGACGGACCCGGACCGGGGGGTCGCGCTCACCGCGGCGTACGTCCTGGAGCTGAGGAAGGACCGTTGAACGCCTCCGGCCTGCGCCGACCTCGCCCGTCCGCCACCGTCACCGGATGGCCGAGTACGCCGTCAACGACGACGCCGTCTCCCACGCCCGGGAGCTGATCGACGCCCGCCGCTACGTGCTGCGCAGCCGGTGGGGCGACGTCGCGCCCACCGCCGCGGACGGCACGCGCTATCTGAGGAGCCACACCTGGGACGAGTACGGGGCCTGGCACCTCGGCCTCACCGAGGGCGCGAGCGAGGAGACCAAGCGCCGCTACGCCTTCGTCCTCGGCGACTTCCGCCGGATCCACCGGATGGGGATCATCAGCTGCCACTACCGGGCCGCGGAGTGGGGGCACAAGGACGTCGAGCTCGCGGCCCACGACCTGCTGCAGTACCTGGACGACTCCCGGCGGTAGGGCCGGTCCCAGGAGTCGACGGACGGAGCGCCGTCAGACCCTCGTGACCGCGTGCGTGCACCGGATCGCCGAACCCGGATCGCCGTCATCCACAGATCGAGCATATGTTCGAAGAATGGGCTCTGATCAGGTAAGATCGGGTCATGTCCACCGCTGCCCCCGCACCCCCGCGGCCGGCCCCTGCCGTGTCGCGGGGGCAGCGGGTGGCCCGGATGGAACAGCTCGTCGCGCTGCGGAACTCGATCAACGCCGAGATCGCCGAGGAGGTCCGCGCCCTCGCTCGGGACGAAGCCCGAGCCCGGGCCGAGCAGCTGCTCTCCGGGTTGGTCGATCCCGAGCAGATCGAGGCGGCAGTCGTCGGTCGGGTCGCGACGGCACTGGGGGTGTCCCCGACGCGGGGGCGGGAGCAGCTTCGGATCGCCCGGGACCTGCACTCCGGGCTGGATCGCGTTCGGGAGCTCTATGCCGGCGGTGAGGTGGACGAGCGGAAGGTAGCCGCGATCGTCGCCGCCGGGTCCTGGTTGGACACCGACGAACGAGCGCAGCTGGATGCGGAGCTCGCCGCGCACCGGATCAGCCGACTCGGGCTGCGGCGCGTCGGAGACCTGGCCCGGTCCATCGCGGCCCGGATCGCGCCGGAGAAGTTCGCCGAGCGGGCCGCCGCGGCGCGGCGCGGCCGGTACGTGTCGGTCACCCCGGCAGGGGACGGCATGGCCTGGCTGCGGGCGCTCCTCCCCGCCGAGCAGGCGATCCGCTGCCTCGGCGCGCTCCACAAGGCTGTGCAGGAGGAGTTCGTCGGACCCGGCCCGGTCACCCGCGGCCGCTCCCAGATCCTCGCCGACACCCTGGTCGAGCGGGTCACCGGCACCCCTGCCGCCAGCACCGACGTCGAGGTCCAGGTCCTGGTCCCGGTGCAGTCGCTGCTCGACGACGAGTGCGGCCCGTTGCCGGCCGAGATCCCCGGCTTCGGGCCGGTCCCCGCGGACCTGCTCACCGGGAACGGGCGCCGCACCTGGAGACGCCTGATCACCCGCGAGGGGCTGGTCATCGGCGGGGACTCCCGGCGCCGCACCTTCACCGGCCCCCTCGCCGCACGACTACGGATCCGGGACGGCGGCCGGCGCACCGCCCCGCACTGCGATGCCCCGATCCGCCACCTCGACCACATCCACCGCTGGGCCGATGGCGGGGCCACCCGGTTCGACAACGGGCGAGGGTTGTGCGAGTTCCACAACCTCGTCCGCGAGATCCCCGACCCGACCCACCCGGCTAGCGAGGATCTGACGCTCCCTGGCCGCCCGTCGGACACAGGACGCGGTGGCGTGTGCGGAGCCGGCCCGCCGATGGTGCCGGTCGGGGAACCGGCCTGCCCGGACCACGGCAGCACCCTCCGGCCCACAGCCTCCAGAGCCGATCAGGTCGGCCCGGACGCGTCGCCGACATTCCCGGACGAGGCCCCGGAGCGCCGGCGGTAGTGGGCGTTGCGGAGGCGCAGGACGATCGCGGCGAGGAGCGCGGCGACGACGGACGCCAGCACCACACCGATCTTGACGTGGTCGTCCTCCGCACTGCCGGGGCCGAAGGCCAGCTCCCCCACGAGCAGGGACACCGTGAAGCCGATGCCGGCCAACAGGGCCACGCCCAGGACGTCCCACCAGCTCAGGCTCTCGGCCAGCCGGGCCCGGGTCAGCCGCTGGGTCAGCCAGGCGCCGCCCAGGACGCCGATCGCCTTGCCCGCCACCAGCGCGACCGCGACGCCGAGCGCCACCCGGCTGCCCAGCGACGCAGCGAGCCCGCCGGCATCCACGATGGACACGCCGGCGGCGAAGAACGCGAACACAGGTACTGCGATCCCGGCCGAGATCGGGCGGAAGCGGTGCTCGAACGCCTCTGCGAGAGCGGGCTGCCCGGTGGCCTTCCGCGGCAGGGCCGGCACGGTGAAACCGAGCAACACTCCGGCGACCGTGGGGTGCACCCCGGACTCGTGGACCAGCACCCAGGTGAGCACGGCCAGCGGGAGCAGCAGCCACCAGGCGCGGACCCGGCGCTGGACGAGCAACCCGAAGAGCGCCAACGGGACCAGCGCCAGCAGCAGCGGGACCGGGTGCAGCGAGTCCGTGTAGAAGACGGCGATGATCGTGATCGCGAGCAGGTCGTCGACCACGGCGAGGGTCAGTAGGAAGATCCGCAGGGCGACGGGCAGGTGGCGGCCGAGCACGGCCAGCACCGCCAGGGCGAACGCAATGTCCGTGGCGGTCGGGACCGCCCAGCCCACGACTGCCGGCGTGCCCGCGGTGACCAGCACGAAGATCACGGCGGGGACGGCCATGCCGCCCACCGCGGCGATGATCGGGAGCGCGGCCCGGCGCGGATCGCGCAGGTCGCCGGCGACGAACTCACGCTTGAGCTCCACGCCCACGACGAAGAAGAAGATCGCGAGCAGTCCGTCCGCCGCCCACGTCGCGAGGTCGAGCCGCAGTGGCCCCCAGCCCAGCTCGACCGACGACAGCGCGAAGTACGCCCCGCGCCAGGGGGTATTGGCCCACACGAGTGCCAGGACCGCGGCACCGACCAGCAGGACACCGCCGACCGTCTCGGCCCGCAGCACCTCGCCGATCCGCCGGGTCCGCGGCCGGGATCCGCGGCCGAACAAGGGCAGACGGGCGAGAGCGGGACGCACGGGTGGCCTCCGGGGTCGGCGGATCGTCACGCCGACCAGACTTCCCGGCACACCGGCTGCCAGCGTACCGGAGCCGGCCTGCCGGGAGGCGGTCCGGCGGCTAGCGTCACGTCCATGAGCACGACTGTCGAGAAGGCCGCAGAGCTGCGGCGGTTGCACGAGGCGCCCGAGCTGCTGCTCGTCGTCAACGTCTGGGACGCGATCACCACGACCGTCGTGGCGAACACGCCGGGCACGAGGGCGATCGCCACGGCGAGCCACAGCATCGCAGCCTCGCGGGGCTACGAGGACGGCGAGAACATCCCCCGCGACGAGATGATCGCCGAGGTCGGGCTCATCGCCAGGACCGCGGGCGACCTACCCGTCACCGCCGACCTCGAGGCCGGGTACGGGGACGCGGGCGGCACGATCGCGCGGGCGATCGACGTCGGCGTGGTCGGGGCCAACCTCGAGGACCAGTGCAAGCCCATCGCCGACTCGGTCAAGGCCGTGGAGGCGGCCGTGGCCGCCGCCGAGAAGGCCGGGGTGCCCTTCGCGCTCAACGCCCGCACGGACGCGTTCCTGCGCGCCGGCGACCGGGACCCGGAGGAGGTGCTGGCGGACGCGATCGAGCGCGGCCGTGCCTACCTCGCCGCCGGTGCCACCAGCTTCTTCGCGCCCGGCAAGCTCGACGAGACCACGGTCGGGCGGCTCGTCGAGGCCCTCGGGGAGCGGAAGGTGAACCTGATCGGGATCCCCGGCTCGATCTCCCTCGAGGCGGCGCAGCGGCTCGGGGTGGCGCGAGTGTCGTACGGGCCGTGGAGCCAGAACGTGGCCCTCACCGCGCTGGCGTCGCTGGCCGAGGACGTCTACGCGGGCGGCGGGCTGCCCGCCGGCGCCCGCAAGCTCAACTGACCCCTCGTAAGTGGCAATAGCTGCTATGGCGACTATTGCCACTCACGGGCGCTTCTTGGCCAGCTCGGCGCCGAGGACGGCGGAGAGCACGAGCAGGACGCCGAGGACGACCAGCCAGGACAGCAGGATCGTCGCGACGCCGAGCAGGCCGATCCGCTCGGCGGAGCGGGCCACGGCGATCGGGATGACCAGGCTCGACGCCGTGACCAGCAGGGCCTGACCCACGCCCGTCAGGACCGCGCCGGGCAGCAGCGCGCGCCAGCCGATCCGGCCCCGGAGCAGCACGTACTGGATCGGCCACCACAGGATCAGGCCGGTCACCCCGGCCACCACCTGCGCCACCACCGGGCTGCCGAGCAGCCAGCCCAGCAGCGGCGCGAGCAGGACCAGCACCAGGAGCTCCGCGACCAGGGCGGCCGAGGCGAGCAGCCCCCGTCCGTACCCGCGCAGGCCGGTGGGCGGGAGGTCCCACGCGGCGGAGTAGGCGCGCTGCAGCGAGCGCACGAAGCCCAGCACCGAGACCACCAGCAGGATCCAGCCGAGCCAGCTCAGCGAGTGGTCCACCGAGGAGCGGTCGACGAGCTCCTCCAGCGGCCTGGCCGCGGACCGGGAGAAGCCGAGGCCGGTCGCGAGGGCCGCCGCGCTGTCGTCGCCCAGGGTGGAGGACAGCACCAGGACCGCGGGGACCAGCGCGACGAAGGACTGGGAGGCCAGGGCGAGGGCGCGGTCGTAGCCGTCGATGGAGATCATCCGGCGGAACACGCGGACCAGGAGGTGGTCGGCGTAGGGCTCCCACCACACGTCAGGCATGGAGGTAGCACTCGCGGGCCAGGAGGATCCGCTGGATCTCGCCCAGCAGGCCGTCGAGGAACTCGGCGCGGTAGTCGGCATCCGTGATCGTGTAGACGGCGAAGTAGAGGCCGGACAGGGCGCCGATCAGGATGCTGACCTGCAGCAGCTCGTTCGGCAGGCCGACCGGGAAGCCGAACAGGACGCCGGGCGTGGGTGGGTGGCCGACCCACGCCTCGATCACCGCGGGCTCGATCGCGATGCTGCCGAAGAACAGGAACACGGCGAACACCGCGACCGACAGCAGCAGGATCTGCAGGCCCTGGGCCACCACCAGGAGGGCGACGAGGTTCGTGCGCTCCGCGCGGCGCAACGGGTGCCGCGGGCCGAGATCGCCGGGTTCCAGCGCGCCGGCGCGGGCGGCCAGCGGGGTGTTCTCGCAGGCCTCCCGCACGTGGTCGACGCTGTGCGGCACCTCGAGGCGGGCCAGCTCCTTGGGCAGCCGCACCGCGAAGAACACCAGCGTGACGACGGCGAGGAACCCGACCACGCCCCAGAGCCGCGACCGGGGCAGCTCCGCCGACATCTGCCAGGCCTCGGCGTTGATGAACAGGAACGCGACGAGCAGGAGCAGCAGCGGGATCGCGCGCGTCGCGACGGACAGCATGGTGCCGAACCGCAGCACGGCGCGGCGGACCGCCCAGCCGAGCAGCGCACCGAGCCCGCTCAGCGCCAGCGCCAGCCCGACGGCCAGCAGCACCGCCGCCTCCCCGAGGTCGCTCAGCGCCTTGCCGAGGCCGCCGGCGAGCAGGCCGGCCACGAAGTTCAGGAGCAGCGCGGTCCCGACGCCGACCAGCCCCGCGCGGGTGCCGCGCAGGACCTCGCGGGTCCGCCGCAGCCGCAGGAACACGAGCACCGCGACCACGCCGACGGCGATCGCCGCGATCGAGACCACGAAGCTCGCCACGGCCGCCTCGGGAGGGGGGTCCTCGTCGTCGACACCCGGGAGGAAGGCGGCCCAGAGCAGGATGAACAGGGGCGCGTAGACCAGCACGAGGACGGTGAACGGCAGCATCCGGCCGAACGCCGAGTGCCGGGCGCGGACGATCGCGGGCACGCCCTCCCGCAGGAACCAGCGCTCGACCGCGAGGTCCGTCACGATCAGGCCGGGAGCTCGCCGCCGTGGCGGACGCGGTGCCGCAGCTCCCGGTGGTGGTGCGTCTCGTAGCCGACGAGCCCACCCAGCACCACGGCGAGGATCGTGAGCGTGAGCATCGCGGGCAGGTGCGCGACCAGCGGGGTGATCGCCAGCAGCACCACCCCGACGACCACCCGGACCGGGCTGAACGTGTGCACGACGTACCACTTGAAGCCGACGTGCGCGAACAGGTAGAGCACGGCGCCGCCGTAGAGCGCGGCGAGCGGGATGCCGTAGATCGGGTCCGCGAGCGAGTGCCCGTCGCCGCCGCCGATGTAGAGCAGCGCCTTCTTCAGCCCGAGCGACATCAGGATGATGCCGACGACCATCGGCAGGTGCAGGAACGTGTAGCCGCCGGTGGCGAGCTTGATCCGCCGCTCACCGGTCGCCTCGGCCAGGGCGTGCTCGGTGAGCAGCGCGGTGACGTCGAAGTACGCCCACCACATCGCGCCCGCCACGGCCAGGCCCAGCGCGCTCCCGATGATGATCGGCCAGGAGATCGGCAGCTCGGCCACGCCGATGCCGATGGACACGATGGACTCGCCGAGCGCGACGATGATGATCAGCCCGTGCCGCTCGGCGAAGTGGCCGGCCGAGTTGAGCCGCCAGGCGGAGCCGGCGAGCGCGGTGCCCAGGTAGTCGCCCAGGACCGCGGCGATCCACAGCGCCGTCTGTACCCAGCCCTCGGTCTGCGAGGCGATCAGCAGGAGCACGGTGCCGAGCACGACGGACGGGACGAACCGCAGGACCTGGCCGCGCAGCTGCGCGTCCCCCCGGCTGCTGATCCAGAACATGGCCAGATGGACGAGCCGCACACAGAAGTACGCGACGGCGAACACGACCGGGCCGGAGAGGCCGCCGGGCAGGTCGTCGAACGCCTCGGGGATGGTGATCGCGCCGACGAACACCGCCGCCATGGCCACGAACATGCCGATCCGGATCAGGCCCTCGTCCGCCTTCACGACGTTGCCCAGCCACGAGTAGCCGACCCACGACCACCACATGACGATCAGGATCAGCACCCCGCGCAGCACGGCCTCGGCGGAGGGGTCCTCGGCCATCCAGTCCGTGACCCGGGTGAGGGCGAAGACGAACACGAGATCGAAGAAGAGCTCGAGCGTCGTGACGGAGGCGCCCTCCGTCACCGCCTCGATCCGCGTCCGGCGGGGGGTGACCATGGGCGGAATGCTGCCAGATGGATTCCCCAGGGGGTGTCTGGTGGATCCATGCCGAGTCCGCGGGGCTCCAGGTGGATGCCCCGCAAGGCCGAGGAGGGTCCGATCCCGGGGTTGGATCGGGCCCGACGAGAACGTCGCGGGGCGCGGCCTGGGGCCCCGCGGGCCGGCTGGAGATCCACCAGACACCCCCCTAGCGCTCGGCCCGCGCGGCGGCCACCCTGGACGCATGCGACCGAACCGCGTGATGCTGCCCGCAGCGCGCTCGTCGCGGCATCCCGTCCCGAAGCCGGAGAAGGGCACCGCGGTCGACGCGCTGCCGCGTCGGCTGCGCAGCCTGTTCAGCCCCGGTGCGGCGATCGCGACCACCGGGGAGCCGGAGCGGCCGAGCAGCCGTCAGCTCGCGCGAGCGCGGGCGGAGGAGTCGGTCGGGGGCTGGACGGCCCCCGGCGATCTCGAGCCCGTGCGGCCGGACGCCGTGGAGCCGGTCGACCTGGACGGGTGAGGGGTGTGACATCCGGGCCCCGGTGATCGATGTCAGGGCATGGCCCAGGAACGTCGCACGCCCTTCCGCTGGTTCGCCGAGGGTGGGTGGTGGTTCTTCGCCGTCGTGCTGTCGATCGGGATGCTCGTCCCGGTGCCCTTCGTGCACGCCGCGACCCGGCTGCGCACCAGCTGGGCGTGGATCTGGGCGGCCGTCTACACCGCCGTCGAGGTCGGGCTGATAGTCGCGGTGCAGAAGACGGACACGAGCTCCAACAACAGCGCGCTCGGCGGGGTCATGGTGGGTGTCATCGTGATCGCGATCTGCCATCTCGTCGCGCTGCGCAGGCGGGTGTGGGCGACGGCGCCCACGTCGGCATATGGCAGCACGGACCCGGCGGTCGCCGCCGCGATGGCAGCGCGCGCCCGGCGCGAGGAGGCCCGGCGGATCGCAGCGCAGGACCCGGCCCTGGCCCGGGAGCTCAAGATCGGCCGCCCGGACCTGATGCCCCGCACCTACGACGACGGCGGGCTGGTCGACCTCGCCGGCGCCCCGACCCTCTACATCGCGATTGGCTGCGACATCGACCCGGCGATCGCGCACCGGATCGAGGAGGCGCGCCAGGCCCAGCCGCTGACCAGCGTCGACGACGTCTTCGCCTTCACCGACATCCCCTACCCGCTGTGGGACCGGATCCGGGACCGCGGGGTGGTCGTACGGTAGCGATCCACTAAATCTCGATGATGGAGATATTCGCGTAGCCTGGCGGGCATGCCGGATGTGGTGGCGATCAACGCACAGATGACCCGCACGATCCTCGACGGACCGGCGCAGCCCCTCGCCGAGGGCGGCTACGCCCTGCGGGTGCTGCGCAGCACCGGCCGGCGGAGCGGCGCGACCCGCGAGACGCCGCTCGGCGTGCTGCTGCTCGACGGCCGGGAGTACCTCGTCTCCCCCGACCCGACGCGCGCCTGGGTGCACAACCTCCGGGCGGAGCCGGTCGCCGAGATCGCCTCCGCGGACGGGTCCGTGCAGGTCACGGCCGCGCTCGCCGGGCCGGGCGAGACCACGGCCGCGGTCGCCGCCTACCTGCGGGCGGTCACCGTGCCGTGGGCGCTGCGGGCCTTCCCCGTCGGGCCCGACGCCTCCGTGGAGGAGATCGCCGAGCACCTCGACAGCCTCGCGGTCTTCCGGCTGGAACCCCGATGACGCCCGTGCGGGTGGTCGGCGGCGGGCCGGGCGGGATGCTGCTGGCCCATCTCCTCGCCCGCGCCGGCATCCCCGTGACGCTCCTCGAGGCGCACAAGGACTTCGACCGGCGCTTCCGCGGGGACTCGCTGCACCCCTGGACCCTCGAGCTGCTCGACCAGCTCGGGCTGGCGGACGGGCTGCTGGCGCTGCCGCACCATCCGGCGCGATGGTTCCGCTTCCACACCCCTGCCGGCACGCTGACGCCGACCGACTACGGGGCGCTGGACAGCAGGTTCCCGTACGTCGCGCTGATGCCGCAGGCGCGGTTCCTCGACTACCTGGCCTCGGAGTCCCTCCGGTACCCCTCGTTCGAGCTGCGCACGGGCGCGCGGGTGTCCGGGCTGGTCGAGGAGGACGGCGTGGTGACGGGCGTGCGGATCGGCGAGGAGGAGCTGCCGGCCTCGCTGGTGGTCGCCGCGGACGGGCGGTTCTCCAAGGTCCGGAACCTGGCGGGGCTGCCCGCGCGCTCGCTCGGCGCGCAGACGGACATCCTGTGGTTCGAGCTGCCTCACCGAGACACCGATCCGCCGGACGCGGACGTCGACCTCTACTTCGGGGCGGACCACTACGTCGGCCTGCTGGCCGGGCCCGAGAACTGGCAGGTCGGATACTCGCTGCCCAAGGGCGGGTACGCGGCGGCCCGGGCCGCGGGTGTGGAGCCGATCCGGGCGTTCCTGCGCGAGCACGTCGGCTGGCTGGCCGATCGCGCGGACCTGCTCGCCGAGTTCGGGCAGACGACGCTGCTGTCGGTGGAGATCGCGCGCGTCGACACCTGGCACCGGCCGGGGCTCCTGCTGATCGGCGACGCCGCGCACGTGATCTCCCCGGTCGGCGGGAACGGGATCCTCATGGCGCTGCAGGACGCCGTCGCGGCGGCCAACCGGCTGGTCCCGGCGTTGCGGTCCGGTGGGGTGCACGAGACGGACCTGATCGCCGTCCAGGCGGACCGGCAGGCCGGGCGGCCGGAGGCGGTGTTCTTCCCCCGGTCCGCCCTCAAGCCCGTGCAGGCGGCAGCGATGCTGCGCGCCGGCCTCGACCTCGACGGCGAGCTGCTCGCCCTGGCCGCGGCCAGCCACTCCGGCGAGCCCGGGCACCTCGACGGGGCCGCCCGGATCCTCGCCGGCGCCGGGCTCGACGAGGGCTTCCTGCAGAACACCCCGGACCTTCCGCTCGACGCCGACCTGGCCGCGGCCTGGCGGGTGGCCGGCACCCCGCCGTCGTCACTCGCGCAGAACTGCTCCGGGAAGCACGCCGCGATGCTCGCGACCTGCGTGGCCAACGGGTGGGACCTCGCGACCTACCGGGACCCGGGACATCCGCTGCAGCGGGCCGTCCGGGCCCACGTCGAGGCCCTGACCGGCGCGGACGCCACCCACGTGGCCGTCGACGGCTGCGGCGCGCCCCTGTTCTCGACGACGGTGGCGGGCCTGGCCCGGGCGTTCGCCGCGCTCGCCACCGCGGACCCCGGGACGCCCGAGGGCCGGGTCGCCGCGGCGATCCGGGGAAACCCGTGGTGGCTCGGCGGGACCGGACGGCTGCCGACCCGGCTGATCGAGGCCGTGCCCGGGCTGATCGCGAAGGACGGCGCCGAGGGCGTGTTCGCGGCGGCCCTGCCGGACGGGCGGGCCCTGGCCGTCAAGGTCCTGGACGGCAGCCCGCGACCGCTACCGGCGATCGTCGCCGCGGTGCTGGGGACCGTGCCCGAGGAGATCGCGCACGTGCCGGTGCTGGGTCACGGGGTGGAGGTCGGCTCCGTCGAGGCGGTCGGGTCCTCCTCCTGATCGAGGAGCTTCTCGGTGCGGTGCCGGACCACCAGCGCCACGCCCAGCCCGACGAGCACGGCCACGATCAGCCCGATCCAGGAGAAGCGGGAGAGCCACTTCTCGGCGGCGAGCCCGAGGAAGTAGACCGCCGCCGTGGTGCCGCCGGCCCAGGCCAGCGCGCCGCCGACGTTGGCGATCAGGAAGCGCGGGTAGTGCATGCCCAGCGCGCCCGCGAGCGGCCCGGCGAAGATCCGCAGCAGCGCGACGAACCGGCCGACGAACACCGCCCACATGCCCCACCGCGCGAACAGCCGCTCGGCCAGCGCGACGTGCTTGGGCCCGGCGTGCTTCGGGAACCGGCGACCCAGCTTCTCGAACAGCGCGAGCCCGTAGCGGCGGCCGACCAGGTAGCCGATCGAGTCCCCGATCACCGCGCCCGCCACCGCGACCGCACCCACCCCGATCGGGTTCACGGCCAGCTCGTGCTGCGAGGACAGCAGCGCGGCGCTCACGAGCACGATCTCGCCGGGCAGCGGGATCCCGAGGCTCTCCACCCCGACGACGAGGCCGACGATCAGGTACACCGCGATCGGCGGGATCGCCTCCAGGATGCTGTCCACGCTCATGTGTCCAGCGTGCCCGACGGGCCGGGCGGGGTGTCAGGGGGCCACCCACCGGATCCCGCGGGGTGCCCGCACCCGTCCCGGTCCGGTTCGTCCCGCTCCGGCACGCCCCGCCCGACTCACCCCGCTACGGTCGGGGAGGTGCGCCCGACTCCCCGCTCCACCCCGCCCGCGCCGACGCCACACGGGCGACCCAAGTGGCGTTCCCCGGTGCTGGGGGCGCCCCGGCGTCAGCTCGCGGTGGCGGTGCTGGCGGTGGGGCTCCTCGCGGGGTGCTCCGCCGGGACGCCGACCGGGCCGGGGGCGACCACGCCCGCCCGGGCGACCCCTCAGTCCGCCCCGGCTCCCGGCGGCCCGCGCGTGATCACCACCGGCCTCGAGGTGCCGTGGGGTCTGGCCTTCCTCCCCGACGGGTCCGCGCTGGTCACCGAGCGGAAAGCCGCCCGGATCTCGCGGGTCGCGCCGGACGGGAAGGTCACGCCGGTCGGCACCGTCGCCGGCGTCTCCCCGCAGGGCGAGGGCGGGCTGATGGGAATCGCGGTCTCCCCCGGCTACGCGACCGACCGGGCCGTCTACGTCTCCTTCACCGGGGCCGACGACAACCGGGTCGTCCGGCTGACCGCCGCCGCGGACGGGACGATCGACGGGGCCCGCCAGCAGCCCGTCGTCACCGGGATCCCGAAGGGCTCCATCCACAACGGCGGCGCCGTCGCGTTCGGGCCGGACGGGTTCCTCTACGTCGCCACCGGCGAGGCGGGCCGCCGCGATCCCGCCCAGGACCGCGCGGACCTCGGCGGCAAGATCCTCCGGGTGACCACGGACGGGGCGCCGGCGCCCGGCAACCCGTTCGGCACCGCCGTGTACAGCTACGGGCACCGCAACGTCCAGGGCCTGGCCTTCGACCCCCAGGGCCGGCTGTGGGCCACCGAGTTCGGCCAGAACACCTACGACGAGGTCAACCTGATCACGCCCGGCGGGAACTACGGCTGGCCGGTCGTCGAGGGCATCGGGAAGCGGGCGGGCTACACCGATCCGCTGGTCCAGTGGACCACCGACGAGGCCTCGCCGAGCGGGCTCGCGATCGCCGGAGGCTCGCTGTACGTCGCCGCGCTGCGGGGCGCGCGGATCTGGGAGGTGCCGCTCGCCGGTGCCGGTGTCGGCACCCCGCAGGCCCTGGCGCAGGGCGAGTTCGGCCGGATCCGCGGCGCCGCCACCGCCCCGGACGGCCGCTCGGTCTGGTTCACCACCAGCAACCGGGACGGGCGCGGCTCCCCCACCGGCGACGACGACCGGATCCTCGTCCTGCCGGTGGGCTGACCGGCAGCGCGTCCCGCTACCGTTCTCCCGGTGAACACCCGGGTCGGCAGGTACGTACGGATGGTGGCGGTGCCCGGGAGCGGGGCGGCGCTGGCCGAGGGCCTCCTCAAGGTCGCCGAGGGGATGCGCACCGCGCCGGGCTGCGAGCTCTACGTCGTGAACCGGACGCCGGACGAGGAGGACGCCGTCTGGGTCACCGAGGTGTGGTCCGACGAGGCCGCCTCGGACGCGGCCCTCAACCGGGACCTCGGCGAGGCCGGCTTCGGCGAGGTGCTGCCGCTGCTCGCGGGCCCGCCCGAGTTCATCGAGCTCAACCCGGTCGGCGGCCCCGGGCTCAGCTAGCGCCCTCGTCCGCCTTCTTCCTCGACGCCCGCAGCGAGCCCGGGTGGGCCGTGGCCGCGGGGTCGTTGCGGGTCTTGACCAGGCTCGCGACGGTCACGATCACCAGGATGCCGACGATCACGCCGAGGCTCAGCGGGGTCGGGATCTCCGGCACGCCCGGGGCGATGTCGACGTGCAGCCAGTGCAGGATCAGCTTCACGCCGATGAACGCCAGGATCACGGCCAGCCCCGCGGACAGGTAGACGAGCCGGTCCAGCAGGCCCTTCACCAGGAAGAACAGCGCGCGCAGCCCGAGCAGGGCGAACGCGTTGGCGGCGAAGACGATGAACGCCTCGCTGGTCACGCCGAACACCGCGGGGATCGAGTCCAGCGCGAAGAGCAGGTCGATGCCCCCGATGGCGACGAGGACGATGAACAGCGGGGTGGCGAACCGCTTGCCGTCGATCCTCGCGAAGAGCCTGCCGCCGTGGTACTCGTCGGTGACCGGGAAGAGCCGCCGCGCCCCCTTGACCACCGCGTTGTCCTCGACGTCCGGGTCCTCGTCGCGGTGCCGGAACAGCTGCACGGCGGTGAAGAGCAGCAGCAGCCCGAACAGCAGGAACATGAACGAGAAGGCGTTGAGCAGCGTCGCGCCCACGGCGATGAAGATGCCGCGCATGATCAACGCCAGCACGATCCCGAAGGTCAGGACCTTGTGCTGGTGCTCCTCCGGGACCGAGAACGTCGTCATGATGATCACGAAGACGAACAGGTTGTCGACCGAGAGGCTCTTCTCGACGATGTAGCCCGAGAAGTACTCGATGCCGAACTGGGAGCCGGCGAGCATCCAGAAGACGACGCCGAACGCGATCGCGACGGCGATGTAGAAGACCGACCACAGCACGGCCTCGCGGAAGCCGACCCGGTGCGGGCGCGCCGCCGCGACGATCAGGTCCAGCGCGAGCAGCAGGACGATCACGCCGATCGTCGCGGCCCATGCGAGCCCGGAGACCTCGAGCACGGAATCTCCACCCTTCGTCCGGGCCCGGTGCGGGCCTGTCCGGGGCGAGGCTACCGACGAACCGAGTTCCGGACGAATCGGACTCCTGTCACTCCCGTCACCGGACCGGGGTGACCCGACAGGTTCCGGAGACGGCGACGGCGCCGGGCGGCAGGGTCGTGCGGGCGCCGGACCAGGCCGGGTCGGCGGCATGGGCGGTGCTCGCCGCCAGCCACCCGGCGGCCGCGGTGTCGGCCTCGGCGACCAGGAGGTCGCGCGGTCCGGTCCCGGTGGCCCCCAGGTCCACCGGGACGGCTGCCGGCCCGGGATCGGCGCGTACCGGGGCGGCGGCGCCGAGAGTGCCGGCCGGGCGGCTCAGCACCAGCCAGTAGGTGTGACCGGGATCGGGGGCACGGGTGACGGCGATGTCCACGCGGGCCGCGGCGGGCAGGTCCGGGCCGCCGTCCGCGGCCACCACCGCGCGGATCGCGACCCGGGCGGTCGCCGGGGTGTCCGCGCAGCTCAGACCGGGTGCCGACGTGTCCGGGAGCGAGGCTGTGGGATCGGTGCGTCCGAGGACGGTCCCCAGGACGGTGCCGAGCCCGAACAGCACCACGGCACCACCGAGGAGGGCGAGGAGGACGGACCGGCGGAGCCGGCGGGGCTCCGGCGGACCCGGGGCCGGCGGAGCCGGAGCCGGGGCCGGCGGGGGGACGGCCGGGTCCTGCGGGGCGTCGGCGTCAGGCGCGGGGGGCTCGCCCGGGCCCGCCCCGACCTCGACGTCGGGCGCGGCACCGTCGCCGGGCCGCACCGGATCGTCGGCGGGCCGGGCGGGACCGTCGGCAGGCCGCACGCCATCGCCGTCGGGCTGGACGGGACCGTCGGCAGGCCGCACCCCATCGTCGTCGGGCCGCGGGGAACCGTCGATCGGCCGGACCGGGTCCTCGGCAGGCCGGGCCGGGCCGTCGGGGACCTGTGCCGGAGGAGCCGGCCGCCCCACCGCGGGGGCGGGCGCCCGTTCCGCCCCGGCCTCGGGAGCCCCCGGGGCGTCCCCGGCCTCGTCCGGAACCGGAGCGGCACCCTGGTCCGCCGTCCACGCCTCCCGCGCCGAGGCCCAGCGTGGCGCGAAGGGCTCCGGGTCGACTCCGTGGACCACGAGGAAGGCCCGCACCGACTCCCAGCGGGGCAGGGCGGTGCGGCCCGCGTCCGTGCGGCGCGGCCCGAGCATCCGCGAGGAGGTCGCGACCGAGACCGTGACCAGGTCGGGCCGGTCGGCGCGCGCGGCCACGATGGCCTGCTCGACCTGCCGGAGCCGCTCGAACGGCCCCGCGGAGTAGACCTCGCGCAGGGCGCCGACCACCTCGACGACGGCTCCCGGCAGCCCCTCCTGCAGGGGGTCGAGCCCCTGCTGCGGCATCGCGGCACCCCCGCAGAACACGGCCCGCGACCATCGCGGCACCGCTGTTCCACTCGCCCGAACGCCGCACCGGGTTACACAGGGCGACGCCGGACCGTCCCGGACTGCGCCGTGTGGGTCTGCTCAGACCCGCGCCACGGTCACCAGGACTCGAGCCGGAAGTCCGCCGGTAGTGCCGCTCCGTCGTGCCCGAGCAGGGCGAGCACGTCCGCATCCGTGCTGAAACCCGTGGGCCCGGACGGGGAGCCCTCGGGCTCCCCGTCCGAACCCTGCTCGGGTTCGCGACCGTTGTGCCGCATCGCGACCCCTCCCCCCTCGAACGGGGGAATGATCGCCCGGATCAGCCCGCCCGATGTGGCATCCGTGCCACATCCGCGTCGGTCTCCACGAACTCCTCCAACGCCGCCACGTCGAACACCCGGAGCCGGCGCGGGCGTGCCCGGTAGCCGGTGTCGATCAGTCCGCCGGCCTGCAGCCGGGCCAGCTCGAGGCCGACGATCCGCGGCCGCGCGCCCACGAGGTCCGCGATCCAGGGCTGCGACAGCGGCGCGTCGAGGACGACCCCCCGGCCGTCCCCGGACGGGGACCCGAAGTCCCGGGCGTGGTCCACCAGCACCCGGCCGATCCGGGTGGACAGCGAGCCCTGGGAGTAGCGGACCCGGCGGTCCACCAGCGCGCGTGTGCGCGCGGCGACCAGCAACGTCAGGGCGAGCATCACGGTCGGCCGGGCCGCGGTGACCCGCTCGGCGACCGGCCGGGACAGCACCCGCACGCGGACGGGCGTCGTCGCGCGGACGGTGCCGGAGCGCGGCCTGTGGTCGAGGAAGCCGACCCCGCCGAGCACCGAGCCCGGGCCGTCGAAGGCCAGGAACACCTCGGCCCCGTCCGCCGTCGACACGGTCACCGAGACGTAGCCCTCCTCCAGGAGGTACAGCGCGTCCGACGACCCGCCCTGGCTGAGCACCGCCTCGCCGCGGCCCAGACCCACACTGCGGCCCGCGGGCCAGAGCGCCGCCCACGCCTCGGGATCCAGCTGCTCGAGGCCGTGGGTCCGCTGCACCTCCGGGACGGACACCGTCCCCTCACCCCCCGAACCGGACCGACAGCCGTCACGGAAAGTACCGGACCGGAGTCCGAATCGTCCCCCTCCACCACGGCAGTACCGGTGGACGGCAGGCGACGGGAGACCAACAGGGAGACGAACGGTGTCACGGAACCCGGCGCCGATCTCAGCGCGCCCATCCGTAGCTCCGCAGCACCGCCCGCGTCCAGTTCTCCCGCTCCCGTTCCCGCACGGCCGGGTCCATGGAGGGTTCCCATCGCGCGGCCCGGTGCCAGTTGGCGCGCAGGACCTCCGCGTCCGGCCAGTGGCCCACCGCGAGACCGGCCGCGTACGCCGCGCCGAGCGACACCGCCTCCGACCCGAGCGGGCGCTCCACCGGCACGTCCAGCACGTCCGCGACGTACTGCATCAGCAGGTGGTCGGCCGTCATCCCGCCGTCGGCCTTGAGCCGGCTCACCGGGATCCCGGACTCGGCGTTCATCGCGTCGACCACCTCGCGCGTCTGCCATGCGGTGGCCTCCAGCACCGCGCGGGCCAGGTGCCCGCGGGTGATGTAGCTGGTCAGGCCGACGATCACGCCGCGGGCGTCCGGCTGCCAGTGCGGCGCGTAGAGGCCGGAGAAGGCCGGCACGACGTAGCAGCCGCCGTTGTCCGGGACGGTCATCGCCAGCGTCTCGATCTGCGCGGCGGTGCCGATCATGCCCAGGGAGTCCCGGAACCACTGCACCAGCGAGCCGGTGACGGCGATCGACCCCTCGAGCGCGTAGACGGGCGTGTCCCCCATCAGGTACCCGACGGTCGGGATCAGCCCCTGCGCCGATCCCCCGATCCGCGATCCGGTGTTCTTCAGCAGGAACGCGCCGGTGCCGTAGGTGCACTTGACCTCGCCGGGCGAGAAGCAGGTCTGGCCGACGAGCGCGGCCTGCTGGTCCCCGAGCGCGCCGGCGACCGGGACGCCCGGCAGCACCTCGCTGCACACGCCGTAGACCTCGGCGTTGGAGCGGATCTCGGGCAGCATCCGCTCCGGCACGTCGAGCGTCTCCAGCAGCTTGGGCGACCACTCCAGCGTGCGGAGGTCCATCATCATCGTGCGGCTGGCGTTGGTCACGTCCGTGACGTGCACGCCGGGCGGGCCACCGCTCCCACCCGGCCCGCCGGTGAGCCGCCAGATCAGCCAGGACTCCATCGTCCCGAACAGCACGTCGCCGGCCTCGGCGCCCTCGCGCGCCCCGGGCACGTTGTCGAGCAGCCAGCGCAGCCGCGGGCCGGCGAAGTAGGCGGCGGGGCCGAACCCGCTGGTCGCGGAGTAGAGGTCGGTCAGTCCCTGCTCGACCAGATCGGCGACGATCGACCCGGTGCGGGTGTCCTGCCAGGTGATCGCCCTGGCCAGGGGCACGCCGGTGTGCCGGTTCCAGACGAGCGTGGTCTCCCGCTGGTTCGCGATCCCCAGCGCGACGATGTTCTCCGGCCCGAGCCCCGCGCGTTTCAGCGCCTCCGGGACGACGCGGGCGACGTTGCGCCAGATCTCCTCCGCGTCGTGCTCCACCCGGCCGGACTCGGGGTAGTGCTGGCGGTGCTCGCGCTGCGCCACGGCCAGCATCCGCCCCGAGCGCGTGAACAGCAGGCACCGCGTGGACGTCGTCCCCTGGTCGATCGCGGCGACCACCCGTTCCCGCACCCCACCCCCCGATGAGCGAACGGCACTCTCGCTCACACCTACGGAGCGACCGTGCCGTTCGCTCATCGGAGGGATCCGAGCTGCGCCGAGATCTCCCGGCCCGCGTGCTGCAGCTGCTCCGCCTGCGCCCGCCGCGGCTCGCCTCCGCCCCCGAACAGGTCCTCGACGGGCGCCGCGATCCCCAGCGCGGCGACCGTCAGTCCGCCGCCCGAGCGCAGCGGGACCGCCGCCCCGCCGACGCCCGCCTCGTACTCCCCGACGTCCGTCGCCATGCCCCGGGACCGGGCCCCGGCGAGCTGCGCCTCCAGCATCACGACGGTCGTGGCGGTCCGGCCCGTGTAGCGGCGCAGCTCCAGCTCGCGGGGGGCCGGCGTGGCGACCGGCGCGAACGCCAGCAGGCACTTCCCCCACGCCGTGGCGTGCAGCGGCTGCTCCGTGTTGGTGCGCAGCGTCTGCGGCGAGCCGTCCGGGCGGAACACGTGGTGGACCACGATCGCCGCCGCCAGATCGGGCACCGCGAGGAACACCGCGCACCCTGACGATCCGGCCAGGGCGTCCGCCCAGTTCATCGCCCGGGCGCGCAGGTCGTGGCGGTCCCAGCCGGTCCCCAGCCGGCGCAGCCCCGCGCCCGGCCGGTAGTGCGAGGTGGCGCGGTCCTGGTCCACGAGCCCCTCCTCGCGCAGCGTCCGCACCAGGCCGTGCACCGTGGGTCGGGGCAGGTCGAGGGCGGCCGCCAGCTCCGCGAGGGCCAGCGGACGACCGGCGCCACCGAGGAGCCGCAGGATCGCCGCCGCCCGTTCCACGGACTGGATCGGTCCCGGCACGCGACCGAGCGTACGACCGTGTGACGTGGTCGTCAGGATCAGTTCGACATGGTCGAACGCCGCACGTTGTCGCGGGGCACGGTGGTTCCTAGCTTCGGACACCGTCCGCTCTCCCGTTCTCCGACGGGCAGACACCCACCGGAAGGAGAGTTCAGTGCGGAACTCCTACCTCGGCGAGCTGAGCGCCGAGTTCGCCGGGACGATGATCCTGATCCTGTTCGGCAACGGCGTCGTGGCGCAGGTGGTCACGGCGACGAAGGACAGTCCTCTGGGCGACCACGACTCGATCGCGTGGGCCTGGGGCCTCGGCGTGACGCTCGGCGTCTACGTCGCGGGACGGATCTCCGGCGCCCACCTCAATCCCGCCGTCACCGTGGCACTGGCCGCCTACCAGGGCTTCCCCTGGCGCAAGGTGCTGCCGTACGTGGCGGCCCAGACCCTCGGCGCGTTCGTCGCCGCGCTGATCGTCCGGGTCACCTACTCGGATCTGATCAACCGGATGGATCCGGGCCACACGATCAAGACCCAGGGCATCTTCTCGACGTTGCCGGGCAACGGCGGGGACGGCGTCGGCATCCCGACGGCCTTCCTCGACCAGATCATCGGTACCGCGATCCTGGTGTTCGTGATCTTCGCGCTCACGAACACGCGCAACAACCCGCCGCTGTCGAACCTGGCCCCGGTGTGCGTCGGCCTGCTGGTCGTCGCGATCGGCATGGCGTGGGGCGCCAACGCCGGGTACGCGATCAACCCGGCCCGTGACTTCGGGCCGCGCCTCGCCTCGTTCGTCACCGGGTACGGGACGGCGTTCCTCGACCAGAACGGTGATCAATACTGGTGGTTGCCCATCGTCGCGCCGGTCATCGGCGCACTGGTGGGTGGCGCGCTGTTCAAGGTGCTGATCGACCGCTACCTGCTGGCGGACGACAGCGAGCCCCAGCCCGTGGGCCGCGAGCCCGTGACCGAGCACAAGGGAGAGAGCTGATGGCGGAATACGTCGGCGCGGTCGACCAGGGGACCACGAGCTCCCGCTTCATGATCTTCGACCACGGCGGCAACGAGGTGGGCCGCCACCAGCTCGAGCACGAGCAGATCCTGCCGCAGGCCGGCTGGGTCGAGCACAATCCCGTCGAGATCTGGGAGCGCACCTCCTCGGTGATCCAGACGGGCCTGAACAAGACCGGCCTCAAGGCCTCCGACCTGGCCGCGCTGGGCATCACCAACCAGCGCGAGACGGCCGTGGTGTGGGACCGGACCACCGGGCGTCCCCTCTACAACGCCATCGTCTGGCAGGACACGCGGACGGACCGGATCGCGTCCAAGCTGGAGCGCGACGGCCACGGCGACACCATCCGCCGCAAGGCCGGCCTCCCACCGGCGACCTACTTCTCCGGCGGCAAGATCCAGTGGATCCTGGAGAACGTCGACGGCGCCCGCGAGGCGGCGGAGCGCGGGGACGCGATCTTCGGCAACACGGACAGCTGGCTGGTGTGGAACCTGACCGGCGGGGTGAACGGCGGCGTGCACGTCACGGACGTCACCAACGCCAGCCGCACGATGCTCATGGACCTGGAGACCCTCGACTGGGACGACGAGCTGCTCGCCCTGTTCGACATCCCCCGGTCGATGCTGCCCGAGATCCGCTCGTCGAGCTCGCCCACCCCCTACGGGACGACGCTGGCGAACGGGCCCCTCGGCGGCGAGGTGCCGCTCACCGGCATCCTCGGCGACCAGCAGGCGGCCATGGTGGGGCAGGTCTGCCTGGCGCCCGGCGAGGCCAAGAACACCTACGGCACCGGCAACTTCATGCTGCTCAACACCGGTACGGACCTGGTCCGCTCGGAGTCCGGGCTGCTGACGACGGTCTGTTACAAGTTCGGCGACGATCCCGCGGTGTACGCCCTGGAGGGCTCGATCGCGGTCACCGGCTCGGCCGTGCAGTGGCTGCGCGACCAGCTGGGGATCATCTCCGGGGCCTCGGAGTCGGAGTCGCTGGCCCGCCAGGTCGAGGACAACGGCGGCGTGTACTTCGTGCCCGCGTTCTCGGGCCTGTTCGCCCCGTACTGGCGCAGCGACGCCCGCGGCGCGATCGTCGGGCTGTCCCGGTTCAACACCAACGCCCACCTGGCCAGGGCCACGCTGGAGGCGATCTGCTACCAGAGCCGGGACGTGGCCGACGCGATGGCGAAGGACTCCGGGGTGAACCTCGACGTCCTCAAGGTCGACGGCGGCATCACCGCCAACGAGCTGTGCATGCAGATCCAGGCGGACGTCCTCGGCATCCCGGTCTCGCGCCCGGTCGTGGCGGAGACCACCGCATTGGGTGCCGCCTACGCGGCCGGCCTGGCCGTCGGGTTCTGGAAGTCTCCGGACGAGCTCCGCGAGAACTGGAACGAGTCGAAGCGCTGGACGCCCGAGTGGACGAGTGAGCAGCGTGACACCGCGTACGCCCGGTGGCAGAAGGCGGTCGAGCGGACGCTGGACTGGGTGGACGTCGACTGAGCGACGCCTGCGGAGCGGACCATCGGCCGATGGTTCGCTCCGTCGGCTCCTCCCACCAGTTCGTCCCGTCACCGAAGGGAACACCATGAAGACCGTCGCGCTCTCCCCGGAGGCCCGTGCCCGGGCTCTGTCGGACATGGCGTCCGGAGAGCTCGACGTCCTCGTCGTCGGGGGCGGTGTCGTGGGCAGCGGGTCCGCCCTCGACGCCGCCACCCGCGGCCTGCGCGTGGGCCTGGTCGAGGCCCGGGACTTCGCCGCGGGGACCTCGTCGCGCTCGTCCAAGCTGATCCACGGCGGGCTGCGGTACCTGGAGATGCTGGACTTCCGCCTGGTCGCGGAGGCCCTGCAGGAGCGGGGGCTGCTGATCCAGAAGATCGCGCCGCACCTCGTGCACCCGGTGCCGTTCGTGTACCCGCTCAAGCACCGCGGCTGGGAACGCCTCTACGCCGGCTCCGGCGTGGCGCTCTACGACACCCTCGGGCTGCTCTCCGGGCAGGCCCGCGGCGTGCCGCACCACCGGCACCTGACCCGCCGCGGCGCGCGCAAGATCGTCCCTTCGCTGCGCAAGGACGCCCTGGTCGGCGCCCTGCAGTACTACGACGCCCAGGTCGACGACGCCCGGCACACGATGTTCGTCGCCCGCACGGCGGCCGCGTGGGGCGCCCATGTGGCCACGCGGGCCCGGGTGGTCGGCCTGCTCAAGGAGGCCGGCCGGGTGGTCGGCGCCGAGGTCCACGACCTGGAGACGGGCGAGACGATCAAGGTCCGGGCCAAGCAGGTCATCAACGCCACCGGCGTGTGGACGGACGAGACCCAGGGTCTCGCCGGCGAGCGCGGGCGCTTCCACGTCCGCGCCTCCAAGGGCATCCACCTGGTCGTCCCGCGGGACCGGATCCGCTCGGAGTCCGGGCTGATCCTGCGCACCGAGAAGTCCGTGCTGTTCGTCATCCCGTGGGGGCGGCACTGGATCATCGGGACCACGGACACGGACTGGGACCTCGACAAGGCCCATCCGGCCGCGTCGAAGGCGGACATCGACTACCTGCTCGAGCACGTCAACGCGGTGCTGGAGCAGCCGCTCACCCACGAGGACGTCGAGGGCGTCTACGCGGGGCTGCGGCCGCTGCTGGCCGGGGAGTCGGAGTCCACGTCGAAGCTCTCCCGCGAGCACGCCGTCGCCACCCCGGTCCCGGGGCTGGTCGTGGTGGCCGGCGGGAAGTACACGACCTACCGGGTGATGGCCAAGGACGCCGTCGACGCGGCAGTGCACGGTCTCGACGCCAAGGTCCCCGAGTCCGCGACGAAGAACGTCCCGCTGCTCGGGGCGGACGGCTGGGAGGCGCTGCAGAACTCGGTGCACCTGATCGCCGAGCGCTGGGACGTCCACCCGGCCCGCATCGAGTACCTGCTCGGCCGGTACGGCTCGCTGATCGACGAGGTGCTGGGCCTGTCCGAACAGGACAAGTCACTGCTCGAACCCCTGGAAGGGGCGCCGGACCACATCCGCGCCGAGGTCGTCTACGCGGCCTCGCACGAGGGCGCGATGCACCTCGACGACATCCTCACCCGCCGGATGCGCACCAGCATCGAGACCTTCGACCGCGGCCTCGGCGCGGCGCAGGAGGTGGCGGACCTGGTCGCTCCCGTCCTGGGCTGGACGGAGGAGCAGAAGGCCAAGGAGGTCGAGCACTACCGGGGCCGGGTCGCCGCGGAACGGGAGAGCCAGACCATGCCCGACGACGCCACCGCCGACAGCGCCCGCATGGGCGCCCCGGACGTCGTCCCCGTCGCGTAGCCGCGCGGGGCCGGTCGCCGCCGACCTCGTGAGTGGCAATAGTCGCTGGAGCGACTATTGCCACTCACGGGTCGGGTGGGGTCGGATGTGACCATGAGTCCTGTGATCGTCATCGCGACCATCTCCCCCGCTCCCGGCCACGAGCAGGCCGTCCGGGACGTCCTGCTCGAGGCGATCCCGAAGGTGCACGCCGAGCCCGGCTGCGTGCAGTACGCCCTGCACGAGGCCATCGGGGACTCCACGGACCTGGTGTTCGTCGAGAAGTGGGAGTCGATCGACGCCCTGCGCGTGCACGGCAAGGCGCCGGCGCTCGCCGAGGCCGGCCCCAAGCTCGCGGACAAGCTGGCCAAGCCAATGGACGTCCGCCGGCTGACCGCGATCCCCGCCGGCACCCCGGAGCAGGGCGAGATCTGACCCGGGAGCACCATCGGGCGGTGCCCGTTCCGAACAGCAGCAGCACGGCCACCACGCTCGTCGGTCTCGACGACGTCCGCGCGGCCGCCGAGTCCATCGCCGGCCACGTCGTGCGGACCCCCACGGTGTCGAGCCCCGGCCTGTCCGCGCTGCTCGGCGTCCCCGTCACGGCGAAGCTGGAGCTGTTGCAGCGCACCGGGTCCTTCAAGGCCCGCGGGGCCGCGGCCAAGCTGTTGTCGCTGACCCCGGCCGAGCGCTCGGCCGGGGTCGTCGCCGTCAGCGGCGGGAACCACGGGATCGCCGTGGCCGAGATGGCCGCCGCGCTCGGGGTCGACGCCGCCGTCGTCATGCCCGAGGCCGCCTCGCCCGCGACGGTCGCCGCCTGCCGCGCCACCGGCTCGGACGTCCGGCTCACCCCGGACATCGCCGGCGCCTTCGCGCTGGCGGCGGAGCTGCAGGCGGCCGGGCGCACGATGGTGCACCCCTTCGACGATCCGGTCGTGGTCGCCGCGCAGGGCACCGTTGGGCTCGAGCTCGACGCCGACGCCCCCGCCGACCTCACGGACGTCCTGGTCAGCGTGGGTGGCGGCGGCCTGATCTCCGGGGTGGCCGCGGCCCTGCGCGCCCGCCGCCCCGACGTCCGGATCTGGGGTGTGGAGACCACCGGCGCCGAGGCGATGTCCGCCGCGCTCGCCGCCGGCGGGCCGACGCCCGTCGCCCTCTCCTCGATCGTCACCTCGCTGAGCGCGCCGTCGGCCTCGCGCCTGACCTACGACCACGTGGTCGCCCTGGTCCAGGAGATCCTCGTGGTGAGCGACGACGAGGCCGTCCAGGGCAGCAAGGACCTCGCGAACCACGCCAAGGTCTGGGCCGAGCCCGCCGCCGGCTGCCTGCTCCCCGCCGCCCGCCGCATCCTCGCCCGTACCGGCCCCGACACCCGCCTCGGCCTCGTGATCTGCGGCGGCAACGCCACCCTCCCCCTGTGACTGCTCACCGGCCCTGCTGAGCTGCGGAAACAATCCCGGCCGCGGCAGGGTTGAGAGCGGCGTGGACGTGGTGGTGATCGGTGCCGGGCAGGCGGGCCTGTCGACCGCGTACGGCCTGCGCCGCGCCGGGCTGGACTTCGTGGTGCTCGACGCCGAGGAGGCGCCCGGCGGGGCCTGGCGGCACCGCTGGGACAGCCTGCGGGTCTCCGGCGACGCGTTCGCGGCACACCGGATCCACTCGCTGCCCGGGCTGGAGTTCGCGCCGGAGGATCCCTCGCGGCCGGCGAACGAGGTCGTCCCCGAGTACTTCGCGGCCTACGAGAAGACCTTCGCCCTCCCCGTCGAACGGCCGGTGCGGGTGACCGCGGTGCGGTCGGCCGGGGAGCTGCTGGCGGTCGAGACCGATCGTGAGGCTTGGACGACGAGGGCCCTGGTCAACGCCACCGGCACGTGGACGCATCCGTTCGTCCCCAGCTACCCGGGCGCCGCCGTGTTCCGTGGCCGCCAGCTCCACGCCGTCGACTTCCCGGGCGCCGAGGCCTTCCGCGGACAGCGGGTCGTGGTGATCGGTGGGGGGACGTCCGCGGTGCAGTTCCTGCTCCAGCTCGCGCCCGTCGCCGCCGCGACGACATGGGTGACGCGGACCCCGCCGCGCTGGCGGGAGGGCCCGTTCGACTCCGATGCCGGCCGGGCCGCCGTCGCACTCGTCGAGGAACGGGTGCGGAAGGGTCTCCCGCCGCGTCCCGTGGTGAGCGTGACGGGCCTCCCCCTGACGCCGGCCTACCGCGAGGCGATCGACGCGGGGATCCTCGACCGGCGGCCGATGTTCTCCCGGATCACTCCGGACGGCGTGGAGTGGGCCGACGGCACCCGCGAGCCGGCCGACGTGCTGCTCTGGGCGACGGGCTTCCGGCCGGCGATCGGCCACCTGGCCCCGCTGCACCTGCGCTCCCCCGAGGGCGGTATCGCCCTCGACGGCACCCGCGCGGTCCTCGACCCCCGCGTGCACCTCGTGGGCTACGGCCCCAGCGCGAGCACGATCGGCGCCAACCGGGCGGGCCGGGCCGCGGCCCACGAGCTCGCGGAGTACCTCCGCCCCGCCGCCGCCTGACCGCCCCGCCGCCTGACCGCGCCGCCTCCGCTGCCCCACCTGCCGAGACCCCGTCGACATGATCATCAGGACCTCACGGCACCGTCCGCCGCACCTCGCACCCCGTCAGCATGATCATCAGACCCTGGGTGTCGCTCGCCCCGCGCTGCGCAACCCTGCCTCCCATGATCACCAGGACCTCGGGACGCCCGGCGATCGCTCATGTCCTGATGATCATGACGAGCAAAGATCACCAGGACGTGGCCGCGGATTTTCACTGATCATCCGACAGCCAGGTCCTGCTGATCATCGACGGAGTGCGCTGATGTCCTGATGATCACCGCGCCGAGCCCGCGCCGAGCCCGCGCCGAGCCCGCGCCGAGCCCGCGCCGGGGCTGCGCCGAGCCCGCACCGAGCCCGCGCCGGGGCTGCGCTGATCACCGCGCCGAGCTCGCGCCGGGGCTGCGGTGGCTCCTCCCGGCGCTCGAGGGTGTCCTGCTGGTCGCGATGAGCGTCATGATCCCGGCCGGATCTCGACGTCCTCGACGGTCCTTCGCGGCGTCCGGTCTCGCGGTGGCCAGGGCCGTCAGCGTGCTCGGTCGACCCTCCGCAGCACCACGTACTCCCGGATCACCAGCACGATGATCGCGGTGTCCAGGGCCGCGAGGAAGGGCAGCAGGATCGAGCCCGTGTGCACCGCCCGGACCACCTCGTAGACGACGAACGCGCCCAACACCACGACGGCGACCGGGTACGCCGGTAGCCACCTGCGCAGCAGCGCCACCACCAGCGCCAGCTTCACGACGCCGTGCAGCGCCAGATACAGCACCGCGAACGTCCGGTCGCCGGACACGAACTCCGACGTCCCCGCCACGAAGTGCCGGGCCAGCGACCCGTCGGGCGGGCCGAGCAGGTCCCGGGCCAGGACGTCCGCGACGAGCCGCTGCACGGTCGCGCCGGAGACGAGCACCAGCACGATCGCGCCGATCAGCTCGGCGGCCCCGTCGATCCCCTTGATCAGGAGCGCGACCCGGAACAGCCTCACCGCGTGATGCCCGTGTGGCCCAACGAGTAGCGACCGGGCTGCGGCCAGACGCACAGGCCGTGCGGGCCGTTGCCCACCGGGATCTTCTGGATGAGGTGGCCGTCGGCCGTCGAGAGCACGTAGAGCACGTTGTCGTAGCGGCCGGAGAGCCAGAGCTGGCTGCCGTCCGCCGTCACGTTGCCCATGTCCGGGCTGCCGCCGCCGGGGATCTGCCACTTGGTCAGCACCGCGCCGGTGTAGGAGTCCAGCACGCTGACGCTGCCCTCGTGCCGGTTCGTGACGTACAGCTGCTTGGCGTCCCGCGAGAGGTAGAGGCCGTGCGCGCCCCCACCCGTCGGGATCTGCTTGACGACCTTGGTCGCGTCCTTGTCGAGCACCCAGAGGCCGCCCTGCTGCGAGTCCGCGATGTAGAACGCGGAGCCGTCCGGCGCGAGCTTGATGTCCTGCGGGCCCATGGTGGTGTTGCGCTGTGGCATGTCGATCGTGCGCAGCAGGGTGCGGTGCTCGATGTCGATCACGGCGACGCGGCCGGCGAACTCGCAGGTGAACACCGCCGTCCTCCCGTCCGGCGTGAAGTCCGCGTGGTCGATGCCCATGCACGTCGGCGTCTGCAGCTCGCCCTGGACCGCCCAGGTGTGGGGGTCGTAGAACACGAGCTTGCGGCGGGCCTCGGCGACCGAGATCGCGGACTTGCCGTCCGGCGTGAAGTACATGTTGTACGGGTCGATCACCGGGATGTTCGCGCCCGGCTTGCCCGTCACCGGGTCGAACGGCGTGACCTTGTTGGTGGTGTCGTCCGTGGCGTAGAGCGTCTTCATGTCCCAGGACGGGACGACGTGCTGCAGCTCGCCGCCGAGCTTGTACTTCCCGACGGTCGCGAACGTCGTCGGGTCGATCACCCAGACCTCGCCGGACTTGGTGTGCGGCACGTAGACCAGCGGCTTCGCCGCCTTCGCGGCGTCGGAGAGCATGTTGGCGCCGGCCGCGGCGTCGACGTTGTGCGGGTCGGTGACCGGCGGCATCCCGGGCAGGCCGTTGCCCACGGGCGTGGCCGCGGGCTCGGCCGCGGCACCCGGGGTCGGGGCGACGGTCGGGGTCGGCGCGGCCGCGGTGCAGCCCGCCGCCGCGAACACCAGCAGAGCGGCCGCGAGCAGCCTCAACCGGACGGAGATCCCCACGCGCGTTTCCTCTCGCGTCAGCTGAAGAGTCGGGTCGCCGTGACCGGGGTGAGCCCCCGGCCGGCGAGGTCGTCGAGCAGGCCCGGGATCGCCGTCAGCGTCCCGGGATGGCCCAGGTGCATGCTGACGACGCTGCCGGGCCTGGCAGAGGCGACGTTGCGCCTGATCGCGAGGGCACCGGGATCGGTGAAGTCCTTCGAGTCGACGTCGTAGGACAGCACGGTCGGATAGCCCGCCGCGGCGGCGAGCCGGATGACCTCCGGCGTGGCGTGCTGGGCCTGCGAGGGCCGGAAGAACGCGCCGGGCGAGCCGATGGCGGCGGAGATCAGGTCCCGGCAGCGCTCGATCTCGGTGCGGACGGACGCGGCACCCATGGAGTCGACGTCGCCGTGGGAGTACGTGTGGTTACCGAGCTCGTGGCCGAGGCCGGTGACCATCTTCGCCGCGTCCGGGCTCTGCCTGAGCCAGGTCCCGACGGCCAGCACGGTCACCGCCGCACCGCGGTCGTGCAGCGCGGTGAGCACCGCGCGGGCCAGCTCCTCGTCGCCCGCGCCGTGGAAGGTCAGGGCGATCTCCGGACGGCCGGTGCTCGCCCGGGCGACCTCACCGGTGGGTGGGGCCACCGGCCGGGTGGTGACGGGCGGGGGCGGCGTCGTGGGCGCGGGCACCGCCACCGGGGCCGGGGCGGGGGCGGGGGCGGGGGCGGGGGTGGAGCAGGCAGCCGCCAGCGGCAGCACGGCCACGGACCACAGCAGCGCACGCCGCGTGACCGGCGCGACGCCGTCGTTCACCCTCACGAGGAGGGAACCCTAGCGAGCGACCCGCCACGACCTCCCTTCGGCATGGCCCTGACCGCGGCGTGCCGGGGGATCCCGCAGGTCGTGCTGTGGGGCGGACGGTTGCGCGCTATCATCATTAGCGATGCTAAGAGGCACTGCGGGTCCCGACCGCTACAAATGGGTCGCCCTCACGAACACCACCATGGGCGTCCTGATCGTCTCGATCAACATGTCCATCCTGCTGATCGCGCTGCCGGACATCTTCCGCGGCATCGGCATCGACCCGCTCGCGCCGGGCAACATCGGCTTCCTGCTCTGGCTGATCATGGGCTATCTCGTGGTGACCGCGGTGCTGGTGGTCAGCTTCGGGCGGCTCGGGGACATGTTCGGCCGCACCAGGATGTACAACCTGGGCTTCGCCGTCTTCACGGTGTTCTCGATCCTGCTCGCCGCCACGTGGCTGCACGGCAGCGCGGGCGCGCTCTGGCTGATCGTCATGCGGGTGCTGCAGGGCGTGGGCGGCGCGCTGCTGCTGGCGAACTCGACCGCGATCCTCACCGACGCCTTCCCGAACCACCAGCGGGGCCTCGCCCTGGGCATCAACTCCGTCGCCGGCATCTCCGGGTCGTTCCTCGGCCTGGTCGTGGGCGGGGTGCTCGCGCCGGTCAACTGGCACCTGGTGTTCCTCGTGTCGGTGCCGGTCGGCCTGTTCGGCACGGTCTGGGCCTACTTCATGCTGCGTGAGACGGGGCAGCGGCGTGCCGCGCGGATCGACTGGTGGGGCAACCTGACCTTCGCCGTCGGGCTCGTCGCGATCCTCGTCGGCATCACCTACGGCATCCAGCCCTACGGCGGGCACACCATGGGCTGGACGAGCCCGCTGGTCCTGGGCCTGGTCGTCGGCGGCATCGCGGTGCTGGGCCTGTTCGGCATCGTCGAGACCAGGGTGGCCGACCCGATGTTCGCGCTCGCGCTCTTCCGGATCCGCGCCTTCACCGCCGGCAACGTCGCCAACCTGCTGGCCTCGCTCGGCCGCGGCGGGCTCCAGTTCGTGCTGATCATCTGGCTGCAGGGCATCTGGCTGCCCCGGCACGGCTACGGCTTCGAACAGACGCCGCTGTGGGCCGGGATCTACATGGTGCCGCTGACCATCGGTTTCCTCGTCGCCGGGCCGATCTCCGGGGTGCTGTCGGACCGCCACGGCGCCCGGGCCTTCGCCACCGGCGGGATGGTCGCGGCGGCGGCCAGCTTCCTGCTGCTCGACCTGCTGCCCGTCGACTTCCCCTACTGGGCGTTCGCGCTGATCCTGGCCCTGAACGGGCTGGCCAACGGCCTGTTCGGCTCCCCCAACCGGGCCGCGATCATGAACGCGTTGCCGGCCGAGCGGCGCGGCGCGGGCGCCGGGATGATGACGACCTTCCAGAACGCCGCGACCGTCCTGTCCATCGGGCTGTTCTTCTCGATGCTGATCCTGGGGCTGTCCGCGACGCTGCCGCAGTCCCTGTTCACGGGGCTGACGGAACAGGGGGTGCCCGCCGCCGTGGCCCAGCAGGTGTCCGGGCTGCCGCCCGTCGCCACGCTGTTCGCCGCGCTGCTGGGCTACAACCCCATCCAGACCCTGCTGGGTCCCCAGGTCCTCGACGCGCTCACGCCGGCCCGGTCCGGGTACCTGGCGGGCCGGGCGTTCTTCCCCGACCTGATCTCCGGTCCGTTCGCCTCGGGCCTGAACTACGCGCTCGCCTTCGCCGCGGGCGCGTGCCTGGTCGCGGCGGTGGCGAGCCTGCTGCGCGGCGGGAAGTACGTGCACGTGGAACCGGCGCGCGAACCCCACCCCGTGTCGTGAGTGGCGATAGTCGCCATGGCGACTATCGCCACTCACGGGGTCAGGACTTGACCTCGGTGCCGTCCTGGGACCAGCGGGTGTGGAAGGCGCCCTCTTCGTCGGTGCGCTGGTAGGTGTGCGCGCCGAAGAAGTCGCGCAGGCCCTGGATCAGGTTGGCCGGGCCCCGCTCCCGGCGGTAGCCGTCGTAGTAGCTCAGCGAGGAGCTGAACGCCGGGATCGGCACGCCCTGCTCCGTGGCCTTCACGATCACCCGCCGCCAGGCGTCCTGCGCGTCGGCCACGGCCTGGGTGAAGTACGGGACCATCAGCAGGTTGTCCAGGTCCGGGTGCTGGTCGTAGGCCTCGCGGATGCGGTTGAGGAACCGCGCCCGGATGATGCAGCCGCCGCGCCAGATGGTGGCCATCTCGCCCAGCTTGAGGTCCCAGCCGTTCTCCACCGAGGCGGCGCGCATCTGGGCGAAGCCCTGCGCGTACGCGACGACCTTGGACGCGTAGAGCGCCTGGCGGATGTCCTCGACCAGGGACTCGTCGACCTCCTTCGACGGCGTCGGGCCCGCGAGCACGGCAGCCGCCGCAGTCCGCTCCTCCTTCAGCGAGGACAGCCCGCGCGCGAACACGGCCTCCGTGATGCCGGTCAGCGGGATGCCCAGGCCCAGGGCGTCGATCGCGGTCCAGGTGCCGGTGCCCTTCTGGCCCGCCTTGTCCACGATCACGTCGACCAGCGGGCGGCCGGTCTTCGCGTCCGTCTTGGCGAGGACCTTGCCGGTGATCTCGATCAGGAAGGAGTCGAGGTCGCCGGTGTTCCACTCCTCGAAGATCTTCCCGACGGCCGGCGCGTCCAGGCCCGCGACGTTCGTGAGCAGGTCGTAGGCCTCGGCGATCAGCTGGATGTCGGCGTACTCGATGCCGTTGTGCACCATCTTCACGTAGTGCCCGGCACCGCCGGGGCCCACGTGCACGCAGCAGGGGGTGTCGTCGACCTTCGCCGAGATCGTGGTGAAGATCTCCTCGACGGTCGCGTAGGCCTCGGTGTCGCCGCCGGGCATGATGCTCGGCCCGAGCAGCGCGCCCTCCTCGCCGCCGGACACGCCGACACCCATGAAGCGGATGCCGTTGGCCTCGCACTCGGCCGTGCGGCGCACGGTGTCCGGGAAGTGGGAGTTGCCGGCGTCGATGATGATGTCGCCCTGGTCGAGCAGCGGCGTCAGCTCCTCGATGACGGCGTCGACGGGCTTGCCCGCCTTCACCATCACCACGATCGTCCGCGGGCTCTCCAGCGCGTCGACGAAGTCCTGCACGGACTCGGCGGCGGTGAACGCGCCCTCCGGGCCGTACTCCTCGATGAACTCCCGGGTCTTCGCGGTGGTGCGGTTGTGCACGGCCACCGTGAACCCGTTGCGCGCCATGTTGCGGGCCAGGTTGGCCCCCATCACCGCGAGCCCGGTCACGCCGATCCGGCTCTTCGTGGCCTCGTTCTGGGCCATGTCGCTCCCTCGCTCGGGGTCAGCTCTCCGCGGGTGCCCGCCAGCGGGACAGCCCGTTACCGGTGCCCCATCTTGCCGCTCCCGGCCGCCGCCTGCGAGGACCTGAGTTCCCCCGCACGGTGTGATCCGGATCGGGCGGGCCGGTGTCAGGACCGGGTGCCCGCGTCCCACATGGCGAACACGCGACCGGCGAGGTGGTGGTGCGCCTCGAGCGCCTCCGGCGGCGGGGGGACGATCAGCGGGCCGTCGGCACCCCAGCGGCGCAGCACGATCCCGTCGACGCCGGGATCGAGGTCGAGCAGCCCGTGGACCATCGCCAGGTCCCGGACGAGGTCGGGCAGGGCCACGGCGCTCGGCCCCGGCCCGGCGGACGACCCGGTCCCGGCCGCCGCGGGGGTCGCGAGCAGCTGCCTGCCCAGTGCGCGGGCGTGCGAGCCCAGCTCCGCGACGTCGTCGGCGTCCACGGTCACGTGCACGAGCCGCGGCTCGAGGTGGTGCTCCCCCGGCCGGGCCCGGCGGGCGGCGGGGGCGAGCGCCGCGACGAGCCGGGTGGCGGCCGGTGAGAGCGACGGCGGCGGGTTCCCCGTCGCGGCGAAGCCGAGCGCGACGGAGCACAGCAGGCGCCGCCAGTCGGCCGGTGCGTACGGCACCGCACGGCACAACCCGCGTTCCACCCGCGCAGCATCGCCGCGAACGAGGCCGCCCACCATACGTCGACCTGCGTAGTCAGCCGTGACGACGCCGTTCGGAGCAGCGCTCAGAAGGCCGGCCAGGGGATCGCGGGCCCGTATCCGGAGGGTTCCGGGAACAGGGGCACCGCCAGCAGGAGATCCACCCGCTCGGTCAGCGTGCGGATCTCGGTGAGCGTGACGTGGGGGCCCAGATCGTCCTCGAGCGTGCCCGCCAGCTCGGCCCGCAGCCGCGACAGCGCCTCGATCTCGGCCTCGGCCAGCTGCTCGCCGACCCAGCCCCACAGCACCGTCCGCAGCTTGTCCTCGGTATGCATGGTGAGGCCGTGGTCGACGCCGTAGACCCGGCCGTCGTCGCCCGCGAGCACGTGCCCGCCCTTGCGGTCCGCGTTGTTGACGACGACGTCGAACGCGGCCATCGCCCGCAGCCGCGGATCGTCCGCGTGGGCCAGCACGGCGGGCGAGCCCTCCCCGTCCCGGGCCCGGAGCACCCGGCGCCAGCCCTTGGGCACGGCCTTCGGGGAGCACACGTCGACCAGGCCGTCCGTGGTGTCGGTGTCGACCCAGGCCTGCAGCATCCCCGGCCCGAACGGGCCCGTCCCCCGCAGGATCGTCGGCGGCACGACGTGCCACCCGGCGGCCTCCGAGACCAGGTAGGACGCCACCTCGCGACCGGCCAGGGTGCCGTCCGGGAAGTCCCAGAGCGGCCGCTCCCCGCGCACCGGCTTGTAGACGCACTGCAGCGTCTCGCCGTCGCCGGACACGGTGCCGAACAGCGTCGCGTTCGACGCGTCGACCATCCGGCCGGTGATGTCGATCTTCCCGCGCTGCAGCAGCGTGAGGACCGCGGGGTCTCGGAGGTCGACCCTGTCCTCCTGCGGGGTGGGGAGGGGATCCGGTGCGTCGCTCAAGCCCGGTTACTCACCCGGGTCGGCGGCCGCGTCCCCCATCGGGGACCGCTTGTGGAAGCCGTTGAGCCGCACGCAGATGTGCCCCTCGGGATCGAGCGGCTCGGCACACAGCGGGCAGGGCGCGCGACCGGCGGAGACGACCTTCTCGGCCCGCTCGGCGAACGCCCGGGCCTGCGGCGGGGACAGGAACACGCGCAGCGCGTCCGGCCCCTCCTCGGTGTCGTCCAGCACGACGGACTCGTCGACCTCCTCCTCGCTGACCGCGAGCAGCTCGACCACGATGGACTTCGAGTCGGCGTCCCAGCCGAGGCCCATCGTCCCGACGCGGAACTCCTCCTCGAGCGGGACGGCGAGCGGATCGGTGTCCGACGCGGCGGGCTCCGGCGCGGCCTCGGCATCGCCGAACCGGCGCGCGACCTCGGTCAGCAGCGCGTCGATCCGCTCTGCGAGCACCGAGACCTGCTGCTTCTCCAGCAGGACGCTGATGGTGCGGGCCTCTTCGATCGCCTGCAGGTAGAAGGCCCGGTCGCCGGGCTCGCCGACGGTCCCGGCGACGAAGCGCTCGGGCTGACGGAAGACGTGGATGACGCGTGACATGGCGAATTCCAGAGTAGGCCACCCGGGAGCCCACGGCACGCCGGTGTGTCCAGGCAGGCTTCAGACCCCTGTGGACCCGCCCACGACGGCCTCCGAGCTGGGCTCCGCGGCGGCGTTCTCGACCTTCGGGATCAGCGCGGAGACGTCCCCGCCCACGTCGTTCACCCGGGCCACGAAGGGCCGGGTCTGCGTGTAGGTGATCACCGACATCGAGCAGTTGTCCACGACGATCCGCTGGAAGTTGTCCAGGTGGCTCGCCAGCGCGTCCGCCACCACGGACTTGATGACGTCCCCGTGGCTGCACGCCACCCACACCGCGGAGGGCCCGTGCTCGGCCGCGATCCGGCGCTCGTGACGGCGGATGGCCGCGACCGCCCGGCACTGCATGTCCGCGAGCCCCTCACCGCCGGGGAACACCGCCGCGGAGGGGTGCGCCTGGACGACCTTCCAGAGCTCCTCCTTGCCCAGCTCCTTGAGCTCGCGGTTGGTCCACTCGCCGTAGTCCACCTCGGTGATGCCCGGCTCGATCACCGGCTCCAGCGCGCGGGCGGCGGCGAGCGGCGCGACGGTCTGCCGGCACCGCTCCAGCGGCGAGGTGACGATCGCCGCCAGCGGCACCGGGGCGAGCCGCTCGACGACCTTCGCGGCCTGCTCGCGGCCCTTCTCGTCCAGCTCGACGCCGGGGGTGCGCCCGGCCAGCACGCCGGACGTGTTCGACGTCGACCGGCCGTGCCGGAGCAGGATCAGGGTGGTCACGGTGATCGAGCGTACGTGTCGGTCCGGCGTCAGGTGGCGGACACGGCGCCGATGGCCAGCGCGGCCAGCAGCGCGCACCCGAGCGCGATCCGGTACGCCACGAACACGTACACCGAGTTCTTCTCGACGAACCGCAGCAGCCAGGCGATCACCGCGTAGCCGACGAGCCCCGCGATGACCACGGCGACGACCAGCTGCGCCGGCGTCGTCCCGTCGCTCTTGAGCACGTCCGGCAGCGTGAACAGGCCGGACGCGAACACCGCCGGGATGGCCAGCAGGAAGGAGAACCGCACCGCCGCGGCGCGCTGCAGGCCGAGGAACAGGCCGACCGTGATCGTGCCACCGGAGCGCGAGACGCCCGGGACCAGCGCCATCGCCTGCGCGAAACCCAGCACGATGCCGTCCTTCATGGTCAGCTTCTCGATCGGCCGCTCCTGGCGGCCGAAGCGCTCGGCGAGGCCGAGCAGGATGCCGAACACCACGAGCGTGGTCGCGATGAGCCAGAGGTTGCGCGCGACCGTCTCGATCTGGTGCTTGAGCAGGATGCCCAGCAGGCCGATCGGGATGGTGCCGATGATCACCATCCAGGCCATCCGGTACTCCTGGGTCCCCCGCACCTCGGGATCCCGCAGCCCGCGGAACCACGTGACGATGAGGCTCCAGATGTCCTTGGCGAAGTAGACGATCACCGCCACCTCGGTGCCGATCTGGGTGACGGCGGTGAAGGCGGCGCCGGGGTCGTTGTGGAAGAACAGCCCGGAGACGATCCGCAGGTGCCCGGAGGACGAGATCGGCAGGAACTCCGTCAGCCCCTGGACCAGGCCCAGGACCACGACCTCGAACCAGCTCATCGCGCTCGCTCGCTGCGCGAGCTCGGCACTGACCTGGAGCGCTGTGCTGATGATTCGCTCGCCGGCTCGCTCATGCGGCGTCTCCTGGGATCACGGGGCGTCACGGTAGCGAGACCGGGGTGGGCCACGGCCGCCGCACCCCCTGATGGCAGGCTCGGCGGCGTGCTGCGCAGGAGGGTGGGCGGGTCCGGGCTGCAGGTCTCGCGGATCGGCCTCGGCACCATGACCTGGGGCGAGGACACGGACGCGGACGGCGCGGGCGAGCAGCTGATCGCCTTCGTCGAGGCCGGCGGGACGCTCGTCGAGACCGCGGACGTCTACGGCGACGGCACCGCCCAGGACATCCTGGGCGCCCACCTCGCGGACGGCCTGGTGGACCGGGACGATCTCGTCATCGCTGGCCGCGGGGGTCCGCCGCCCGGCGCGCTCGGCGAGGCCCCGGCCCGCGGCGCCCTGCTCCAGGCCCTCGACGCCACCCTCGGCCGGCTGCGCACGGACCGTCTCGACCTCTGGCAGCTCCCCGCCTGGGACTCCTCGGTCCCCCTGGAGGAGACGCTCTCGGCCGTCCAGGTCGCCGTCCTCGCCGGCAAGGTCCGCTACGCCGGGCTCGTCGCGCCCGCGGGCTGGCAGCTCGCCACGGTGGCCGAACGCGCCCGCGGCCTGGGCAACGTCGTGATGCCCGTCTCGGCGCAGGCCGAGTACTCGCTGCTGCACCGCGGGGCGGAGGCCGAGCTGCTGCCGGCCGCGCGCCATCACGGCCTGGGCCTGCTCGCCTGGGCGCCGCTCGGGCGCGGGGTGCTCACCGGCAAGTACACGGACGGCACCCCGGCCGACTCCCGCGCCGCCTCGCCGCTGTTCGCGGGGTACGTCGAGGCCCGGCGCAACGAGCGCAGCGCCCGGATCGTCCAGTCGGTCCTGACCGCCGCGGACGGGCTCGGGACCTCGCCGCTGACCGTCGCTCTCGCCTGGGTGCGGGACCGGCCCGGGGTCGCCTCGGCCGTCGTCGGCGCGCGGGATGCGGCGCAGCTCACAGCCTCGCTGGCCACGGAGGCGGTCTCGCTGCCGCCGGAGATCCGCAGCGCACTCGACGACGTGAGCGCCCCCGTCTGACTCGCCCGCCGGGCTCCACGGAGCCCGCGGACGGACCTGGCCCGGGTACCGGGCACGCGCCTATGGTTGTCCTGTCACCCCGCGTTCACCGGGGGGAGCGAGCACGTCAGGAGGTGACCGGTGGCGACCGGTTCGGTGGAGGCCGTCGACTCCGACGGGAATATCACCGTGGAGGGGGACTGGGAGTACCGCCCCCTCCGGATCGACGGCGACGTCCCGCGGCTGACGGCGGCGGTGCGGCTGGCGATCCAGGCCGAGTACTCGGGCTGGGAGCTCTCCCGCGTCCGGCTCTACCCGGGCGGTGTGCGCAAGGTGTGGCTGCGCCGCAAGCGCACCGGGCAGATGCTCCCGGAGCTGTCGTACTGACCACCCTGCGATCGCACCTCGGTGCGGTCCGGGCGCGGCTCCCCGTCGAGGGGCCGTACGTCGTGCGGATCGTCGTGGCGGCGGCGCTCGGCTGGCAGATCTGCGTGTGGCTCGGGGCGACGCAGCCGCCGATCTACGCGGTGATCGTGCCCCTGCTGACGCTGCGGGACGAGCCCGGGACGGCCTGGAACCTGTCCTTCACCCGGATGGTCGGCGTCGTCGCCGGGCTGCTCGTCGGGATCGGTGTGCTGGCCTGGCTGCGGCCCTCGACCGGGGCGGTGGCGCTGGTCCTGGCGGTCGCGCTCGGGATCGGTCTCGTGCTGCGGGCCGGCGGCGCGATGAACATCCAGGTCGCCGTGTCCGGCCTGCTCGTGCTGTCCAATCCCGCGCCGGAGGCCTATGCGCTGTCCCGGATGTGGGAGACGGCCGTGGGGGTCGGGGTCACCGTCGTCCTCGCCCCGTTGCTGTTCCCGACGAACCCGGTGCGCGCCTTCCGGTCCCGGCTCGACGAGGTCACGGGCTCCTGCGCCACCGTGCTCCGGGACGCCGCCGGGGTCCGCCGCGGCACCGGCTCGCCCGCCGCACTCGTCACCGACGCCCGCACGCTGGACCGGCGAGCGCACGACCTCGGCCCGGAGCTCGCGAAGGCGGGCAGGGCGGTGCGGGTGCACCCCTACTGGCGCCGCCGCTTCAGCGCGGAGGTCGCCGCGCTCGGCCCCGTCGCCGACGCGACGACGACCATCGCCGCCCTGGTCCGGGTGCACGCCGAGGACCTCGCCGAGATGCGCGCCCGCCCGGACGCGGCCCCCTGGCTGGCGGAGTACGGGCCGCACGCGGCGGAGGTGGAAAGCGCGGTCGCCGACGCCGTCGACGCCGCGGCGAGGCAGGGCACGATCGGTTCCGTGGTCCCCACCCCGACCACCCCCTCAGCCACGCCGTCCGGAGCCACGCCGTCCGGGGCTGCCGCGGAGGTCGCGTCCCCGTCCGAGGCTGCGTCGGCGCTCGCCGCGGCCCGGCGGATCCTCGCCGACGACTCCACGGCCGATCCCGGCCCACTCGGCGTCGTGGGGCGCCGTCCCCTCACGAGGATCCTGACCGTCCTCCAGGGCCCCCAGGCCCCGCTGGGCCCGCCCACGGCCATCGGCTGACCGGATCGGGCGGGGCAACGGTCGATTTCCGACCGTTGCCCCGCCCGATCGGGCTCAGTGCGACTCCCAGCTCACCGGCGGTGGGGCACCGGCGCCCTTCGGGCCGGGCACGCCGCGGAAACCGTAGGGGGCGGGCTCGCGGCCCGGCTGCACGAACCAGCACTCCCCCGGCGCCCCGCGCTCGAGGATCCCCTCGATCGCCGCCGCCACGTCGTCGGGCGTGAGCAGCGGGAAGTCCCCGAACTGGTCCTTGGCCCGGGCGATCAGGGGGGTGTCCGCGAAGCCCGGGCACACCGCGTTGACGACGATCCCGTCCGCCTCCAGCACCGGTGCGGCGGACCGCACGTACCCGACCACCGCGTGCTTGGACGCCGTGTAGAGCGCATCCCCCGGCATGGCGACGAGCCCGGCGAGCGAGGCCGTCGCGATGATCCGGCCACCCCCGGCCCGGCGCAGCGCCGGCACTGCCGCCGCCGTCCCGAACACGACGTGGTCGAGGTTCACGCCCATGATCAGCCGGTACCCGGCGAGATCCAGGTTCTCGACGCCGGACTGCCCGGCCGTGACGCCGGCGTTGAGCAGCACCAGGTCCAGCCGGCCGTGCCGCTCCTCGGCGGCCGCGACCAGGCCGGCCATCGCCTCGGGATCCGTGACGTCCGCGACCTCCGCGCTGCCGCCGATCCGCTCCGCGACCTGCCCGGCCCGCTCGCCGTCGAGATCCGCGACGACCACCGCCGCGCCGGCCGCCGCCAGCCGCGCGGACGCCGCCGCGCCGATGCCCGACGCACCCCCGGTGACGAGGGCGACCTTGCCCGTGAGATCCATCAGCACATCCTCACGCCGTATCGATGATCCCGCTCACGCCGTCCGCAGGAAGCGGTCCAGCACCTTCGTCCCGAACTCCAGCGCGTCGACCGGCACCCGCTCGTCGATGCCGTGGAAGAGCGAGGCGAAGTCCAGCTCCGGGGGCAGCCGCAGAGGAGCGAACCCGAAGCAGCGCATGCCCAGGTCGACGAACGCCTTGGCGTCCGTGCCGCCCGAGAGCATGTACGGGACGGTCCGCGCCTCGGGGTCCTCGGTCCGCAGCGCAGCGGCCATGGCCTCGACCAGCGGCCCGTCGAACTCGGTCTCGAGCGCCGGCAGGTCCTGGATCCACTCCCGCTCGACGTCCGGGCCGAGCAGCTCGTCGACCTCGCGCAGGAAGGCGTCCCGGCGGCCCGGCAGCACGCGGCAGTCCACCGTCGCCTCGGCCGTCGACGGGATCACGTTCGCCTTGTACCCCGCGGAGAGCATCGTCGGGTTCGCGGTGTCCCGCACCGTCGCACCGACCATGCGGGCCACCGGGCCGAGCTTGGCGAAGGCGCCCTCGATGTCGGAGTCCGGGAACTCCATGCCGGTGAGCTCGCGGATGTGCTCGGCGAAGGAGCGCACGGTGTCGGTGAGGACGAGCGGGAAGCGGTGGTTGCCCAGCCGCGCCACCGCCTCGGCCAGGATCGTGACGGCGTTGTCGTCGTGGAGGAACGAGCCGTGCCCGGGCTTTCCCTTGGCGCGCAGGCGCATCCAGGCCATGCCCTTCTCGGCCGTCTCGATCAGGTAGACGCGGCGGTCCTGGCCCAGCGTGAGCGAGAACCCGCCCACCTCCCCGACGGCCTCGGTGCAGCCCTCGAACAGGTCCGGCCGGTTCTTCGTGAGCCAGTGCGAGCCGTAGGACCCGCCGGCCTCCTCGTCCGCCAGGAACGCGAACACGATGTCCCGCGGGGGGACGAAGCCTTCGCGCTTGAACTGCCGCGCGACGGCGATCGTCATCGCCACCATGTCCTTCATGTCGACGGCGCCGCGGCCCCACACGTAGCCGTCCTGCACCGCCCCGGAGAAGGGGTGCACGGACCACTCGGAGGGCTCGGCGGGCACCACGTCGAGATGGCCGTGCACCAGCAGCGCGCCGCGCGACGGGTCGGCACCCTTCAGGCGGGCGAACACGTTGCTGCGCCCGGGGGCCCCGGAGTCGAGCACCTCGACCTCGTACCCCACCTCGGAGAGCTTGCCCGCGACGTACTCCGCCGCCTCCCGTTCGCCCTTCACGGTCTGCGGATCGCCGGTGTTGGAGGTGTCGAAGCGGATGAGGTCGGAGCAGAGCTGGACGACCTCGTCCGGCGCGGTCGGGGAGCCGGTCATGTGGATGTTCCTACCACCTGCGAGACCCCCCGGAACGCTCCGCTATGCTTCCCCCATCGCGCCGGGCATCGCCCGGCGAGGTCCGAGTGGCGGAATGGCAGACGCGCTAGCTTGAGGTGCTAGTGCCCTTTAACGGGCGTGGGGGTTCAAGTCCCCCCTCGGACACCACATCATCCCGGAGAACGCCCAGGTCGATGGCCTGGCGCCAGCGCCCCGATGCGGCCTCTGCTTCTCCGGTGATGCCAGGCGCGTGAAGTCATCGTCCGAACACCACCGCTGCAAAGGTGCCAGCCGCCTCGCACCGCATCGTCGGGATGACGTGCGAGTACGTGTCCAGCGTGATCGAGATCGTCGCCTGCCCGACGCGCTCCTGTGCGACCTTGGGGTGCACACCCGCGACAAGGAGGGCGGTCGCGTGGGTGTGGCGCAGGTCGCGCAGACGGATCACAGGAACTATCTCCCCCATCGTCCGCTGCGCGAGTACAGCAGCCGAGACAAGCTCCACTTCGGCGAGAAGGCGCTCGGCCCGTGCCAGCCGATCGACGAAGAAACGCAGGAACCGTTCCGGGTGGCGGACGTCGCCGCTTCTGCTCGGAGTGACAGGCGCAGCATCACGAACCCACGACAGATCCAGCTCAGCGAACTACGTACGGCGACGGCGGAGAACACCCACAGTCCGAGCACGATATCAACTACGCGTGCCCGCGAGTTCTTCGGCGGACCAATCTCGACTGTCTTCCTCGGCCCGTGGTGCTTGACCAGCACCGCGCCACGCCGGATGGGGATCCGACCATTGAGTGGGAACCAGGTCAGCGCGATGAGCCACGCGGGAAGCTGTCGCAACAGCAATTCAATCGCATCGTCGTAGGTCCGGTATCTGTCCTCCTCCCGGCTGACGTCGCGCTGCTGGTGGCCCTGTCGATCCCTTGGCGGGTGCCCTTCTGCCGACTGTCCCCGGCTTTCGCCCTGAGTATTGCGCCTGGGATCCTACTATTCGTTCTGCTTTCTCGCTTGTCGCTTGTCGCATTCGAAGCGGCCTTCTTGGTCTCGACCCCGGCTAACATGCTTGGCTTGAAGAAGCCTGGCTAGGCGTTGCGCTACGTGGCGAACTTTCTGTTGGTCGCCGGATTCCACGTCGACCTACTTGCGAGCTGACTCGATGAGTTAGCTACAGGGCTGGCCCGTCCGCGATGATCTGCTGTACCTCGGCGTCGTCCCCGATCTGCCAGAGCACGGAGAGGTAGGCGCTGCCCCTCTTGGCGGGTTCGTCGCCTTGCCCGTCCTGCGACATGCTCCGCATCGACGTAGCGGGGGCCGCGGCGTGACCGACGTCGCGCAGCACCGGCCCAACGAGAGCGATCAACCGCTGCTCGGCGATGTCCTAGAGGTCCTCGCCCCCGAAGTAGTCGTCCTCGCTGTCGGCCACCTCGGCAGGGTCGCGCCTACGGGGGCTCCACGCACCCGGGTCCTGGCAGCTTTCCCAGGTCGGCGGGACGGCATGCCCGAGGGTGAGCGGTTTGCGCCCTGCCTACCGAAATTTGATGACACTGAGAAACGCCGTGGCCACTGGCTGCGAAGTCGGACGTATGGGGTTGATCCGGAAGTCGCTCGCCGTGGGCACCCTCGGTGTCGTGCGCCCGAACTCGAAGAAGCAACGCGTGGCTAAGGGACAGCTCAAGGAGATGCGGAAGCAGACCCAGCTGCTCGAACAGCATGCGCGGGCAGAGCGTGCCGCCCAGCGGGTCGCGGCTCAGGCTCCTGCTCCGCAGGTTGCGCCGGCGCCGATGCAGCCGCCGGCTGCGGGTTGGTACCCGGACGCGGACCGCCCACACATGCTCAGGTGGTGGGACGGCCAGAACTGGACCGAGCAGCTCGCACCTCGCGGCTGACCTGGTGCGTACCGACGCTGTGCGATGACTGCTCTTCCACCACCCGGCCCGTCAGTACCCGGCCCAGAAGGACTTGACCAAGCCCTCCCCTACCGCCCCATGCAGCCGCTCCCGATCGGCTGGCGAGCGCGTCGTTGGGACGAGCTGACGCCGACCGAGCAGGCAGTTGAATGGCAGCGGTGGCGGTACTCGGTGCCGCCGCCCTACATCGCCCCGACTGATCGAGGCGCGGCAGGGAACCCGTTGGCCTATGCCGGAGTAGCCGTCAGCGTGGTCGCGTTCTGCCTCTGCTGGGTCCCGTTCATCGGGTTCCTAACCGCAGTGACTGGCTTAGGCGTGAGCATGATCGGTTACCGGAAGGCGGCCCAGGTGCGGATGGGTGAGGGCGTCGCATTGGGCGGGATGATCGCAAACGGAGCCTTGGCTGCCCTTGCAGTCGTCTTCACAATCGCAATCCTCAGCTGAGGCCGATGCGGCAATGGCCCGCCGACCTACGTGGCCGGGCCATCTTTGGTGCGGGCCGGGCTTGCCTTTTTGGCCTCCCCCGCCGAGCTGTATGGCACCCGGGAGAGGCATTGCCAGCGATAGCGGTTGACCTACTTGACGCAGACGGTCGCCCGCGCTGCCGCGACGAGTTGCTGGGCTTCGCCGCGGGTCACCTGGTATGACCCGGACGAGAACCGCTGCACCGCTTGGTCGACAACAGCCGCTTCCGGGCGCCCGTCCCCTGCGGAGTCGCACGTGTTCGCGCCCCGCGCGGCGAGGCGCTCGTCGTCTCCGACAAGCCGCGGCACCACTTTGCGTGCCCGTGCCACGAATGCCTGTTCCTGCGCGCTGAGCACCTCTGTCGTGGCTGCGCTCGGGGTAGCTGGAGTCGAGGCGCCGGCACCGCACCCCGTGAGCGTGAATAGGACGACGAGAGCGAGCAGCGCATAGCGCGCGGACCGGATCACGGTCCGCATTTTCACAGACTCCCCGTCGGCAACGGCGTGGGCCTGGCCCGAGGTGTACGAGCACGTGACCAGGGAAGCGGTGGTGACGTAGCCCTGGTCGCCGCTGCGCTTCCCCCGCGGCCCGGATTGTCGCTGGGGAAGCGTGCGCAGGAGAGTCGCGCGGGGGTGCGAGCGCCCGGTGAGGAACCACGTCGGGCACTCAGGCACATGCGGCCGGCCGATCGAGTGGATGAACTGCTCGCCCTACAGCGAGCGTCCCGAGCGGCGCACATCAACTATCTCTGCAACGAGCACCAATGGTCGTGTTCCGACCCGCGTCGCGTCACCGTCGAGGAGTTGGCCCTGTTTGGGCAACTCTCGGCGAGAAGCGGCTGGTGGACGGAGGAACGAGTCGCGCGGGAGGAAGCGCGCACGCGCGACACCGGAACCGGCCGCGGTAACGGCCAGATTGCATTCGGCGACTGATGAGCGTGCGTCGCGCTCTTCTGCTTCTGATGTCCGTATCCGCGTTCGGCTTGGCCGCATGCTCCTCACCAGGTGCCGTGTCTCCGGCTGCTCCGGCAACCGTCGCGCCAGCACCCGCAGCCGCGGCCCCCACATCACCCACGGGATTGTCGCCGCGTGGTGCCCTGCCGAAACAGCTGGGCCAGGCCGCCATCGTCACAACAGGTACCTCATCGAACGTGCACGTCCTGGACTTCACCGTCCAGCAGATCACCGAGCCTCGCTGCGACAGCAGCAGCGGTCGAGAGGCACCGAAGAATGGCCGGCTGGTGTCGCTGAAGGTCGATGCGGTCTCGAAGGACGATCCGAACAACGTCCTGCCTGCGATCCTCTTTGGCGCCGGCTGGGAGTTTGTGGGCGCAGACGGCCGCTCCGTGGAGGCGTCGACCACTGCCGCAGCGATCTGTCACTACGACGCACCGCAGATCAAGCCGAACCGCACGTACAGCTTCGACGTCGTGCTCGACGTTCCGAAGGGCCAAACCGGTGTGCTCGTCTTTGATCCGGCCCGCAATGGCGGGTGGGAGTGGGCGCTCACGACCTGACTGCAATGCAGCCAGTACGGCTGACCTTGCGGCCCGCGGGGATTGGTCACCTGGAGAAAATCGCGACCATCCGATACGGCTGCTACTCGGACGAACGCCCATCGTCACTTCTGATGAGCGGGGTTGTCGCATCGCAGCGGCCGGGTTTCGTGTGGCGGGGCGTCGTCGGCCCCGACAAGCTGACCGATGAGCAACTCGTCGAGGCGATCCGACAGGCTCGGGAGACCCGCAAGATCACTGAGACTGTGGCGGCGAACGAGCTACACGAGCGTGGCTGGTACTGGGAGAAGATCGGGGTCCGCAACGTCGAAAGTGCTCACATCTGGGCACTGCTGACCTTGCAGCAAGTCGATGGCATATGGGCGGACCGACAGCGGGAATGGGTCGACCGGCTTGCCGCACAGCAGGTCGTGGCGCAGGAGGCTGGGCACCTGGTCCACATGGAGGCGCCGCACTTTGTCGCGGAAGTCGTCATCGAGATGTTGAACGCTGCCCGACTAGGTCAGGCCCTTGCCTGGCGCTAAGCGGATCAGGGCGGTCAGTGGCCTCCTTCAGGTTTGACGCGTGACCGGGCATGCTCCCCACTGTGAGCGAAACCGCCGAGCGGGATGCGTAGCTGATGGTCCATGGATTTGGGGCGGCGGCTGCTGAGGCTGCAGTCTGGTTCTGGGATAGCCCTGGCAGCCTCGCGGACTGGGTAGCTGCAAGCGGAAGTGTTCTGGCGGTGACAGTTGCTGCGTTTGCAGCATGGGCGACGGTGAAGACAAACCAGGCGCAGCAGCAAACACTTGAACTCCAGCGGCAACAACTCGCGCAACAGGAGTTCGACAGGAAGACTTCCCAGGCTCGACTAGTCAATTTCTGGATCACGAGTTCGAAGCGTGTCGAGGAGACCAGCGCCGGCATCGAAGCCCTGAAGCCGATCCAGGTAGTCTTTGACATCCCAGACGTTGTCATTAAGCTGATGAACAGCTCGCCGACACCCATCACCCTGAAGTCCTGCGAGGTTGTGTTCAAATTCTGGCTAACAGAAGGGACCGATGGAGAGATCCCCTGGACTTGGCGCGAGGAGATCCCGGTTGTCACTCAGCTACGAAATCGAGTAGTGACTCCCACTTCCGACTATCCGATTGAACTCACTGTCACACGCCCTAATGAATTCCAGGAGCGCCTTGAGGGCAGGCGGCAGCTGGCGCCAGCACCGACAGCGAAGTTCCGGGAGTTTGCCTCCGCGACCCTTGAGTTCGTAGACTCCGCCGGATTCCGCTGGCAGAAGTCGCTTGATGGCCATATTGAACAGGTGGAAGCTCAGACTGACGGTTCCAGCGATGATGCCACCTATTGATCGAGCCATCTGAAGGTTAGTTTTCGGATCTGGGTCGATCGGGAATTGCGATAACCGCCCGCCCACGGCAAAGGCCAGATGGCCGACACCAAGATCGGTACCGGCCCTCTGCGCATCGGCTCAACGAAGCCGGATGCATCCGCCACAGCCCGACGGGCGCCCGCTTGACCAGCCACCACTGGTCAAGCGGGAAGGCGTACCGCGACTGTGAGCGCCGAACCCATCGAGCAGCCAACCACCGTTGCCGTAGTCCAACGTGGTGGTCGCACGGGACTCCACGTCCTCCTCCGGACACAACGTCGTGGCTACCTGCGGGTCGAGGTCAGCTGAGAGCATTTCCGGGGTCCCCGCCGAGCGCGGAGGAGATCGCCAGGGCCTCCGCCTTCAACGGCTCCCGCGAGTCGCGCATCCGGTCACCGGTGAACCGCCGGTTCGGCCCCGCGACCACGAGTGCGGCAACGATCGCCCCACCGTCTCCGAAGATCGGCGCCGCCACGGTCGCGACGTCGGGATGGTGCCGGTTACCCGGTTCGTCGGACAGCATCACGACGCCGGTCCGGCGCACACCGGCCACCTCCGCCAGGACCGTCGCCTCCACAGCTGCCGCCTCCACAGCCGCCGCCTCGCCGAGGATGCCGCGGACCCACCGCCGGACCGTCTCGCGGGTCTCGTCCGCCATGAGGACGCGGGAGCCGGGGCTCAGCTCCATCGGGGCCAGGGTCCCGACCGCCACGTACTGGCGGATCTCGTGCGAGCCCTCCGAGACGGCGACGCACACCTTGGCGTCGTTCGAGCGCACCCACAGCGAGACGGTCTCGTCCGTGGCCGCACGCAGCTCATTCATGAACGGCTGGGCCACCGAGGCCAGGTCGAACTGGGCGGCACGGCGTTTCGCGAGCCGGGTGATGCCGGCGCCGAGGCCGTACCGCCGGGTGACGGGATTGAACTGGAGCAGCCCGCTCTGGGCCAGGGTGGCCGTGATCCGGTGCGCGGTGCTCGGACTGCATCCCAGCTCGGCGGCGAGGTCCTGCATCGTCCGGGGGGTCCCGGCCGCGGCCAGGACCTCCAGCAGACGCACCGCCCGCTCCACCGCCTGCACACCGTTGCGGCCGATCCGGGTCGGACCCTCGTCCGTGCGAACCGTCTCGTCATCGTCGTCGCGCATCCGACCGGTCCTTCCCGTCACCGCGCCGGGGCCGTCCCACCCGCCGGCCACGGACCATCGTCGACACCCCCGCGACCCGGCCCCGGCCGCAGGCACGGCTCGTCACCGGACCGGAGCGAGACCGCCCAGGCCGAGGGCGCCCCGCACCTCGTCCACCCGACGGTCCTCGTCGCGCAGGAGCAGACGCGCCTTCAGGCACACGGCCTGTGCGTCGATCGTGGTGACACCGGTGACCAGATCGTCGCGGACCGACAGGACGACGGGTGCACCGTCGGGTGCCCGACAGGTGATCTCCTCGTCGCCGCCGACGCCGACCGTCTGGATCCGCCGGCCGAACTGGTCCGACCACACGTAGGGGAGCTCGCCGAACGGGGTCGCCGTCCCCGCGGCGATCGACCCGGCGACGTGCCTGCCGTGCTGTGTCGCCGTCGTCCAGTGCTCGGTGCGGCGGAGCTCTCCGTAGCGGGCGTTGTGCCACCGGGCGCAGTCCCCGATCGCCCAGATCCCCTCGCCTGCGCGGAGCCCGGAGTCGCAGACGACGCCGTCGTCGAGGGCGAGACCCGATCCGGCGAGCCAGTCGACGGCCGGCACCGCCCCGATCGAGACGATGGCGAAGTCCCCTGCGACGCCGTCGACGACGGCGCCACCGGCGTCGCCGTCGACCGTCGGGCTGCTGATCCCGAGCCGGAGCTCGACACCCTCCTCGCGGTGCCCGGCCGCGATGATCTCCGCGGCGGACGCCGGGACGCCACGCCGGAGAACCTGCGGCGCGACGTCGAAGACGGTGACCTGCATACCCTGGCGGCGGGCCGCCGCCGCGGTCTCCAACCCCAGGAAGCCCGCGCCGACCACGAGGAGCCGCCCGCCCCGGGCCACGGCCTCACGCAGCCGCGCCCAGTCGTCCTTCGTGCGCACGTACGTGGCTCGTGGGGGCAACGGCGCCGGCAGTCGGCGAGGCCGGCACCCGGAGGCGATGACGAGGTCGTCGAAGGCGATCACCCCGTCGGACGTCTCGACGACACGACGCGAGAGGTCGAGGCCCACGGCGGGACGGCCCCCGTGGAACTCGATGCCGCGAGCCCCGAGGACACCCCGCTCGACGAGCAGCGGCACGCCGTCGTCCGGTGCGAGGTTCTTGGACAGCGGAGGCTTGTCGTACGGCGTCTCGTCCTCGGCGTCGAGCAGGACGATCCGCCCGTCGTGGCCCGCGTCGCGCAGCGCGGTCGCGCAGCGCACCCCGGCCACCGAGGCGCCGACGATCACGACGGTCCGCGTCGACGTCCTCGCCGAGCCCGCGCCCCCGTCAGGCACGGTGCTCCCGGTCGCGCAGCCGCAGGGCGTGCGCAGGGCAGTCCCCGACGGCGGCCGCGACAGCGGCTCGCTCCCCCTCGTCCCACGTGTCCTTCACCAGGACGGCGACGTTGGAGCCCAGGTCCAGGTCGAACAGGGCGGGGGCCGCGAAGACGCAGTTGCCGTACCCGCTGCACCGGTCCAGGTCCAGCTCGAGGACCTCGGTCGTCGACGACGACCTGACGAGGGTCGGCGTCGCCTCCTCCCGGTGTGGGTCCCGGGCTCCTTCCGCCGGGTCGGTGGCGAACCGCAGCGGCAGCGACCGGGGGCCGTGGTGGGTGCCGCCCATCAGGCCCCCGAGGTCCGCCTCCCCGGCGGGCACGATCGCGGGCAGGGTCACGAGCTTCTCCAGCAGCAGGCGCAGCTCCGTCCGCGCCAGCAGGGCGCCCGCGCACTGGTGCCGCCCGAACCCGAAGGTGAGATGGCCGGCCGCGGAGCGATCGACGTCGAACTCGTCGGCGTGGTCGAACCTCGCCGGGTCGTGGTTGGCGGCCGCGTAGACGAGCAGGACCCGCGAGCCGGCCGGGATCGTGACGCCGTCGACGTCGACGTCGCGGGTCGTGTAGCGCCCGAGGGTCTGGACCGGCGTGCCGAAGCGGAGGGCCTCCTCGACGTACTGCGGGATCAGCGACGGGTCCGCCCGGATCCGCGCCTGCGACCGGGGATCGCCGGCGTAGAGGTGGAGGAGCCACCCGGAGGCGTTCATCGTGGTCTCGTGCCCGGCGATGGCGAAGGTCATCAGGGTCCGCTCGATCTCGTCGTCCGTGATCGGCCTGCCGTCGATCTCCCGGTCCAGCAGCTGCGTGATGTAGTCCTGCGGGCGCGTCCCGCGATGCCGGGCCACCTCCTGCCGCACGAGCTCGCGCATGCCCGAGCGCGCCTCGTCCAGCGGCATGCTGGCGATGTCCCGCCACGACTCCTCGGTGATCACCCGGAACCGGCTCACGGTCTCGGCGGAGAACCCCACGAGGTGCTCGAGCACCTTCAGGGGCAGCGCGAGCCCCACCTCGGCGACCCACTCGCCACCGCCCCTGGCGAGGAAGGCGTCGAGGAGCTCACCGACGAGGGCGGTGAGACCGGGCGTCATGTCCCGCACGGTCTCGGGGCTGATCCGGTCGGTGAACAGGGCGCGGTACCCGGAGTGGCGCGGCGGGTCGTAGTCGAGCGGGATCGCCTTGTCCTCGCCGATCGCCGGGATGCGGGTACCCCGCCCCGACACGAACGTCGCGGGGTCGCGCAACGCGGCCATGACGTCGGCGTGGCGCGAGAGCACGTAGAAGCCGCCGTGCTCGGGGGATCGCACCACTCCCTCGGCGCGGAGCCGGTCGTAGGACCGCCGTATCGACACCTCGTCCCCGAGAGCGTGGTGGTCGAAGGGGCAGGTGGCCGCAGCGGACATGGGACCTCCGAGGGAACCGGGCCGGGCAGGACGGGCAGCGCCGGACAAGACGATACGTTCATTCTTGACGGGTTGCCATACTGTCGTCATGGAGAGCGCACGCCGGCCCGGTCCCGGCACAGCGGCGGACGAGCCCCCGCCGACGAGGCGGGGGCCGAGCCGGCGGGTCGAGGACGCGGTGCTGGACGCGACCACGACCCTGCTGCGGGACGTCGGCTTCGCGCGCCTGACCATCGACGCGATCTCCGAGCGCAGCGGCGTCGCCAAGGCCACGATCTACCGCTGGTGGAACAACCGCTCCGACGTCGCCATGGAAGCCCTGCTGGGCCAGCGCGGCCCGTCGGAGCCGTTCGTGCACGAAGGCTCCGCGCTGAGCAACCTCCGCACCCACCTGACGGAGGCTGCGGGCTTCCTGAGCGGCCCGACGGGCCGGCTCGTCGCCGGGATCGTGGGCGACGCCCAGCACGACGCGCAGATCGCACGGGCGTTCCGGGAGCGGTTCCTCGCACAGCGCCGGACCCTCATCATGCGGCTCCTCGCCGCCGCGGTCGCGGAGGGCGACGTGCGCCCCGACGTCGACCACGACGTGCTGGTCGATCTCCTGACCGGCGCCCTCTACTACCGGCTCCTCGTCACCGGGGCACCGCTCTCCGCCGACGTCGCCGACCGGGCGCTCGACACCGTCCTGCAGGGGGTGCGGCCCGGCCCGGCACCGGATGCGCCGCCGTCCGCAGGCCCACCGGAGCACGGGGAGCACGGGCGCGCCGCGCTGTCGGACGACGAGTGGTCACGGGTCGCGCCCCTGCTGCCCGCGCCGCACCCCCGGGGCGGACGCCCGCAGGCCGACCTCCGCATGGTCCTGGCGGGCATCGTGTACCGCCACCGGACCGGGATCGCGTGGCGCGACCTGCCCCGCGACCGGTTCGGCCCCTGGCAGACGGTGTGGAAGTGGCACCGGCATCTCGTCGAGGACGGCACCTGGCCACGGATCTGGGCGAGCCTGCGGAGCGGGACGGAGGCGGACGAGGTCTGACCGACGCCCTTGTGTCTGCGAACTGGATTTGGAGACACAGCTCGGATGCCGACATTCCGCTGGGCGGGTTGAGCATCCCTCTCGGTGAGCTTACGGTCCGGGATGTCGCGCATCGCCGGGCCGGTGGTCCGGGACCTGCGGACGAGACTCGTCGAAGGAGACGCGCCACGTGCACGAGAAGATCGATTTCCCGCGTCTGGGGCCCGTGCCGGGCTCGAAGATCGTCGTGGTGGGCGGCCACGGCGGGATCGGCGCGGCACTGTGCCGCCGGGCTTTGGAGACGGGCGCCGAGGTCCTGGCGCTGGACACACCGACGGCGATCGCGGAGGGCGGCCCGATCCCCGGCGTGACCTCGCTCCCGATCGATGTCACCGACCCCGGTTCCGTCACCGCGGCGGCCGCCGAGGTCGGCGAGAGGTGGGGCGAGATCGACTCGTTCGCCTACGTGAGCGGGATCGGTGACCAGGACACCTCGCTGATGGACTACCCGGTCGAGCGGTGGGACCAGGTCCAGAGCGTCAACCTGCGTGGCGCCTTCCTCGTGACCAAGGCCCTGGTCCCGGCGATCACGCGCGGCACGGGGTCGATCGTCCTGATCGGTTCGACCGTCGCCGTCCAGCCGCCGCCGGGGCTCGCCGCCTACAGCGCCTCCAAGGCGGGCGTGGTCGCCTTCGCCAAGGCGGTCGCGAAGGAGCTCGCGCCGGACATCCGCGTCAACGTCGTCTCCCCCGGCATCACCGAGACGCCGTTCCTGGTGGGCGGCAGCGGCCAGGGCCACGCGCACCAGGAGGTCTCCGCCGAGCAGTGGTTCGGCGAGGAGGCCTACCGCAAGCGCCTGCAGATGATCCTGCTGGGCCGGTTCGCCGAACCCGACGACATCGTCGCGCCGACGCTGTTCCTGATGGGGCCGGGTGCCCGGTACATGACGGGCCAGACGATCCACGTCAACGGGGGCCTGTACCTGCCCTGAGCAGGCCGGGGCGGAGAGCGGAGACACGATGCGGAAGTTCCTGATGACGATCGGCGCGGACCGGTGTCCCGCGCTCGCGGACGAGTGGATCGAGACGGAGAACCCCTACACCGGTGAGCCCTGGGCGGTCATCCCCCGGGGCCGCGAGGCGGACGCCTACCTCGCCGTCGAGGCCGCCCACGAAGCCGGCAAGGGCGCCTGGGGACGGCTCACCGCGACGGAGCGGGGCCGGCTCCTCCACCGGCTCGCCCAGCTGATCCGGGAGAACAGCGACACGCTCGTCGACCTGGAGGTCACCGACGTCGGCCGGCGGCGCACGGAGCTCGAGGGCGGTGCTCTCGAGTACATCGCGAGCTACTACGAGTACTACGCGGGGCTGGCCGACAAGGTCGAGGGGCAGGTGACCCCGGTCGACCGGCCCGGGATGCTGCACTACACGACCTATCAGCCCATGGGCGTCGTGGTCTGCATCGTCCCGTGGAACGGCCCCCTGCTCCTGGCCAGCACCAAGATCGCACCGGCGTTGGCCGCCGGGAACACCGTCGTCGTCAAGCCCTCGGAGTTCGCCTCCACGTCGATCCTGGCCCTGGCCGAGCTGTTCGACGAAGCCGGCTTCCCCCCGGGCGTGCTCAACGTCGTCACCGGGTACGGCAACGAGGTCGGCAGCGCCCTGACCTCGCACCCGCTCGTCCGCAAGGTCGCCTTCACCGGCGGCAACGCGGGCGGCGCGGCGGTGGCGCGGTCCGCCGCGGAGGGATTCAGGAGCGTGACGCTGGAGCTCGGCGGCAAGTCGCCGAACATCGTCTTCGCCGACGCCGATCTCGACGCGGCGCTGGCCGGTGTGAGCCTGGGCATCTTCTCGACGAGCGGCCAGTCCTGCATGGCCGGCTCCCGACTCCTGGTCCATCGCTCGATCGCCGACGAGTTCGTCGACCGGCTGGTCGCCTCGATGCGGGACGCGACCCTCGGCGACCCCGGCGAGCCGACGACCGACATCGGGCCCATCTCGACCCGCACCCAGTTCGCCGCCGTCCTCGAGCACCTGGACGTCGCCCGCCGGGAAGGTGCGACGGCGGTCCTGGGCGGGGCCCGGGCCCTGCCGGACGGCGGGGAGAAGGGCTGGTTCGTCCAACCCACCATCCTCACCAACGTCACGAACGACATGCGCATCGCCCGCGAGGAGATCTTCGGGCCGGTCCTCGTCGTCATCCCCTTCGACACGGACGACGAGGCGGTGGCGATCGCGAACGACACGAACTTCGGCCTGGCCGCCGCGATCTGGACCTCGAGCCTCGCCCGGGCCGTCGGCATCCCGCCCCGGCTGGAGGCGGGCACCGTCTGGGTCAACGCCTATCGGGTGGTGAGCGCCATGTTCCCGTTCGGTGGCATGAAGGACTCCGGGGTGGGGCGCGAGAACGGGACCGCGGCGATCAAGGAGTACCTCGAGACCAAGAGCATCATCATCAACGCCACCGTGCGCACCCGGTAGTGCGCGGTCGGAGACCGCGCGGCCGACGGGGGCTCACGTCCGTCGGGTTCGGACGGTGAGCCCCCGCGGGATCAGTGGTAGAAGTACGGGTCCAGGACGCTGACCTCGGTGATCCGGTCGACCGGCAGGCCGGTCGTGGCGGCCGCCTCCCGGATGGACTCCGGGGAGGGGCCGTCGTAGATGCAGAAGGTCGCGGTGCGCTCCGGGTTGATGTAGGAGTGCACCCAGGTCACCCCGTGCTGGGCGTTGCCCGCGACGACGCCGCGGGTCACCTCGGCACCCCGGTCGTCGGCCGGGATCGCGAGGCCGTCGGGGAAGGTGCGTTCCACCAGGTAGCGAGCCATCGTCAGGGCTCCTCTCGGTCGTGGAGGGTGTCGGTCACCCTCGACGCCACGACCCTGTCCGGCCGCGCCCTGCGGCGTATCGGGAGCAGCTCCCCATCTTGGCGCCGGTCACCTCCCGTCCCGGGCCCAGCTCGCCGCCTCGCGCCGGGTGCCGACGCCGAGCTTCGCCAGGATCGCCGAGACGTGGTGGTCGACGGTCTTGGCCGAGATGTGCAGCCGGGCGGCGATGTCGACGTTGCGCAGCCCGGCCTCCAGCAGCTCGAGCACCTCGGCCTGGCGTTCGGTGAGCAGGCCCGGGTTCTCCCGGGTCGACCTCCGCGGCCGGCGGGGCAGGTTGCGCACGCCGAGCTCGCGCAGCCGCCGGGCCACCAGCTCGGCCGCCGGCCAGGCACCCAGGTCGCGCAGGTCGTCCATGGCCGCCCGCAGCTCGTCCGGATCGTCGCCGGCTGAGCGGGCGAGGGCCGCCTCGTAGGGCAGGCCGAGCTCGCGCCACGCGCTCGCGGCCCCCTCGGCGTCCCCGGCCCGCTGCCGCGCCCACGGGCGGGCGAGCCCGGGCTCCACCCCGGACAGACCCAGCCAGTGGCCGAGCTCCCCGGCGGCCCACCCGTCCCCGTGGGCGACGGCCAGGGCGTGGGTCCGCTGCAGCTCCTCGACCGGGCCGGGGGCGCCGGCCAGCCATGCCACCTCCGCGAGCCCGGCGGTGACGGGCCAGAGCAGGAGGAGATCATCACCGCGCCCCGCGAGCGCCGCGGCCCTGCGCAGCGGGCCTGCCGGGTCCGGGTCACCGCGGCGGGCGCGCAGCCGGCCGAGGACGGTGAGCGCGACGGCCAGCCCGGCCGGGTGCACCACCCGCCCGTCGACGACCTCCACCGCCGCGGCCGTGGCCTCCGTCCAGCGTCCCTGGTCGAAGGCCGACCGCGCCTGCCAGGCCCGGACGAAGCCCCGCATCGCGTCGAGATCCCTTGCGGCACACCACCTCTCGGCCTCGGCCAGCCACCGGTCCGCCGTCGGGTGGTCGTGGACCGCGGCCGCCCCGGCCCCGAGGTTCCCCAGGGCGACCGCGGTCATCAGGTCGTTGCCCACCGACCGTGCGACCTCGACGCTGCGGGCCAGCAGGGCGGCGGCCCGCTCGGGTTCGGTGGTCCACAGGGCGTTGCCGACGACGCCCAGCGCGTGGGCCAGCGTGGTGGTGTCGCCGTGCTCCTCCGCGTGGGCCACCGCGACCGTGCCCGAGGCGACGGCGGCGGGCAGGTCCCGCGCGAGCATGCGCAGCCGCGCGAGGGCGGCGTGGGCCTGTCCCGTCCGCGGGCCCGGCGGCAGCCGGACCAGGGCCTCGGCCACCGCCGCGGCGGCGCGGGCGGCCTCCTCCCGGCGGCCCGAGATCCACCACAGCAGGGCCCGACGTGCTCCTGCGGCGGCCGCCTGCTCGGCGTCGCCGGTCTCCTCCCACAGCTCCGCCGCCCGTTCGGCCGCCGCGACGGCCGCGGCGATGTCCCCGCCGCCCGTGGCGGCCGACCCGGCCCAGTGGCTGTTCTCGTGTGCCTCGGCCCGCCGTTCCCACAGCTCGGCCCGGAGCTCGACGGGTGCGGCGACGCGCTCGGCGTGGCGCACGGCCCGCGCGTAGTGGGCCGCGGCCTCCCGGTGGGCCCCGAGCCGGACGGCGGCCCGCGCGGCAGCCGGGGCGTGGCGCAGGACGCCGGCGGCGTCGTGCGCGGCGTCGGCGTGGAACGCCATCCGGGCGGGATCGGCGCCGCCGACCGCGTCGAGTACCGAGATGATGCGACCGTGCAGCTCCACGGCCCGGCCGGCGGGGACCTCCGCCTCGACGACCCGGCGGGCGAGCTCGTGGCGGAAGCGGACGACCGGCCCGTCGAGCACGAGGATCCCGGACCGGATGCCCTCGTCGAACGCCATCGGGTCCACGGCGACCACCGCCTCCCGCAAGGCGCCCACCGCCCCCTCGGGCACGAGCGACACCCCGTCGAGCACGACCCGGACCGCGGGGTCCAGCCGCCCGACGCGGGCGAGCACCGCGTCCCGCACGGTGGCCGGGATCTCCTGCTCAGGGGTGCGCAGCGCCTCGGTCACGAAGAACGCGTTGCCCCCGGTCACGGCGTGCAGCGTGCCGCCGTCCCGGGCCCCGGCCAGCGCCCGCACCGCCGCCTCCGACAGGGCCGGCACAGCGAGCCGGTGCACCGAGCGGGTGGTTGCGAGGTCGCCGAGCAGCCGCCGCAGCGGATGGTCCGCGCCCAGGTCCTCGGGCCGGTAGGTCACGACGAGCAGCGCCTCGAGCGGCGCGATCCGGCGGGCGGCGAACCGCAGCAGGTCGAGCGTGGCGTCGTCCGCCCAGTGCGCGTCCTCGACCACGCTCACCGAACCGCCGGCGGCGATCGCGTCGAGGAACGCGGTGAACACGGCGTGCCGGTCGCCCGTGGCGAGCGGCCCGCGCAGCGCCCGCGGCCACGACCGGGCCATGTCGTGCAGGGGGCCGAGCACCCGGGGGGTGTCGAGCGCGTCGCAGTAGCCGAGGTGGACGGGCGTCGAGAGAGCACGGCAGAACGCCTCGACGAGCACGGACTTCCCCGCGCCCGCCTCGCCCTCGACGAACACGACGCTGCCCGCGCCGCCGCGTGCGTCGGCGTGCAGTCCGCGCAGCGACGCCAGGAGCGGCTCCCGTTCCAGGAGCTCCACGGCGCACATCGTAGGCGGCCGGGACCTGCCGGGATGGGGTGCCCGCCCCCGGAAGATGGGCATCTCGTCCCGATGTCGGGGTCCGTCCCGCGGGGCACCGTGGGTCGCGAACCCGACGGAAGGAGACCGCCATGACGGGATGGGTCCTGCTCGCGGTGCTGGTCGCCGTGGCCGCACTGGCCCCGCGCTACGGCGCGGACACCCGCACGAACGACAGCTGGACGGTGCTCACACCCGGTCGTGAACCGCCGCCCAGGTCGCGTCGAAGTCCTCGACCCAGAACTCGTGGTGCACGGTCGGGACCCGGCGGATCTCCCAGCCCAGCCCCTCCAGCTCGGTAGCCAGGGCGTCCGGGACCACCTGGGAGCCGTCGGCGGACAGGACGACCGTCGACGGGACGGCGGGCGGCTCACCCACCCCTGATCGATCGACGTCCGACCCCATCACGAGGGCGGCGGGTGAATACTGAGCAGGTGCCCGACGCGCAGACCTACGGTGACCGCCGACCTTACGTCGTGCCCGACGCTCTCGCCGACCTCAGCGGCGCAGCCGCCGGGAAGGTCGTCCTGCCGCCCGAACTGGGCTGGACCGGCCGCCGTGACTACGACCTCGACGACCGCGCGGACACCGTGGTGTTCTACGAGCGAGTCCTCGTCGACGCCGTTCGTCCCGGCGACCTGGCCCGCCTGATCAACGCCGACCGGCTCCGCACACTCTGGCCGGAGCTGTTCCTTCCGGCCCGGGTCCGACGGTTGTGGGAGGCCCGGTTCCCCGGCCTCGCTGCGGCGGCGTGATCAGGACCGATAGCGGGTCGATACTGCGGCCTTCGTCCGCCTCCAGGTCATCGAACCTGCCTGCGGAGCCACGGCCAAGGTCGAGCTCGGCGTCGACTGGCGGGCACACCCGCCTGTTGCGCTCGCCGTCGGCCCGGTTCTGCACCCCGACGACGCCATCGCCAACAAGATCAGCGCCCTCTACTCCCGGGCGCAAGCTCGGGACTTCATCGACGTCGACGCGGTCAGACGCTCGGGCCGCTACTCGGACGAGCAGTTGCTCGCGCTGGCGACCCAACACGACGCCGGCTTCGACGACAGTGCGTTCACCGTGTCGCTCCGCGCGGTCCGACGGCTCCCCGAGGCCGAGTTCACCGCATACGGGTTGTCCGGTTCGGAGGCACAGGCCCTCGTCGGTCGCATGCTGGCCTGGGCAGGCACGTTGGACGGCCGGGGGAAGAAGGGCGACGTCCGCTCCTGAGTCCGGGACGACAGTCAGACTCGGTCCTGGATCGCATCCCAGGTCGCGTCGAAGTCCTCGACCCAGAACTCGTGGTGCACGGTCGGGACCCGGCGGATCTCCCAGCCCAGCCCCTCCAGCTCGGTAGCCAGGGCGTCCGGGACCACCTGGGAGCCGTCGGCGGACAGGACGACCGTCGACGGGACGGCGGGCGGGGCCGCGGCGAACGGATGGTGGGCGATGTCCCGGAAGACGTCGACCGCGAGGCGCTTCTCCAGGCCGGCGCGGGACTCGGCGAGCAGCGCGCGGTCCTCCGGGGAGTAGGCGGCCTCCCGCTTGCGGCGGGCCGGGGTGGAGGCGAGCGTGGCGAGGCCGAGGGACAGGGCCGGCGCGGCCCAGAACAGCTTCCCGGCCAGCCCCTTCGTGGGCAGGCCGATGCGGAAGCCGGGATCGAGGTAGACCGCCCGGGCGGGGGCGAGCGCGGCGGCCGCGCGGACCAGGACCGCGCCGCCCAGCGAGTGGCCCATCACGACGTCGAGGCCGGTCGGGAGGGTCTCGACGAGGTCGGCGGCCATGTCGTCCGCCGTGTAGTGGTCGGCGCGCGGGCTGGCGCCGTGACCGCGCAGGTCCACTGTGGTCACCGAGGCACCGGTCGCGGCGATCCGGTCCGCGAGCGACCCCCACATCGCGCCGCGGACCCCGAGGCCGTGGACGAGGGCGACGCGGCGGGGACCGTCGCCGCGGGTCTCGGTGTGCAGCTTCACGAAGGAGCCTTCCGGGTACGGCGGAGCAGCCAGGTGACCAGCGCCGCCGACACCATGGCGGCCCCCACCACCCACAACCCTGCCTTGTTGCTGCCGGTCGCGTCGGACAGCGCGCCGGTCACGTAGGGGGCGACGAAGCCGGACAGGTTGCCCAGCGAGTTGATCAGTCCGATGCCGGCGGCCGCCGCCGCACCCGTCAGGTAGGCGGTGGGCAGGGACCAGAAGCCGGGCAGCGCGGCGAGCACACCGCACGCGCAGATCGTCACGGCCACGATGGCGAGCCACGGGTTCGACAGGTACAGGGCGACCGGGATGGCGATTCCGCCGACGAGCGCGGGCACGGCGACGCGCACCGTCGGGTTGGCGGAGCGGCGCGTCCACACCACCATCACCACGAGCCCGACGACGTACGGGATCGCCGTGATCAGCCCCTGCTCGACCGTCGAGAAGCTCGTGCCGAACTGGGCGGCGAAGCCCTTCACGATCGTCGGCAGGAAGAAGCCCAGGGCGTACAGGCCGTAGACGATCCCGAAGTACACCCAGGACAGCGCCAGCACCCGCCCGCTCCGGAGTGCCCCGGCGACCGAGCCGGGCCCGGCCGTCGCGGTCTCGGAGCGCTCCGCGTCGAGGGCGCGTTCGAGGGCGTCGCTCTCCTCCTTCGGCATCCACGTCGCCTGCCCCGGCCGGTCCGTCAGCAGGAACCAGACGGCGACGGCCAGCAGGACGGACGGGATGCCCTCGATCAGGAACATCACCCGCCAGCCGGAGAGCCCGAACAGGCCGTGCGTGTACTCGATGATCAGCGACGAGACGACGGCGCCGAGGGCCGTGGAGACCGGGATGGCGGTCATGAACCAGGCCGTCATGCGCGCCCGCTGCTTTCCCGGGAACCAGTACGTGAGGTACAGGATGATGCCCGGGAAGAAGCCGGCCTCGGCCACGCCGAGCAGGAACCGCAGGACGACCAGCCAGGTCGCGTTGGGCACGAACGCGATGGCGGTGGCGACGATCCCCCAGGTCACGAGGATGCGGGCGATCCAGCGCCGGGCACCGAAGCGGTGCAGCATGAGGTTGCTGGGCACCTCGAGGATCAGGTACCCGATGAAGAACACGCCGGACGCGACGCCGAACATCGTCGCCGAGAGCCCCAGCTCCTGGTTCATGCCGTTGGGCCCGGCGAAGCCGATGTTCACGCGGTCGAGGTAGTTCACGAAGTACAGCAGGATCAGCAGGGGGACGAGGCGGCGGCCCGCGCGCCGTACCCCGGACCGGACCAGCCGGTCGTCCTTCTCGACGGCTCCGACGTCTCTGTCGGTGGTGCTCATCGCGGTCCTCCCGGGTCGCCTCTGCGGAGAGGATGCTCCTCCGCGCGGGCCCGCGCCGGATCAGGCGAACCGGACCTCCCGCACGCGGTGGGGCTTCCCCGTGGATGAGCCGCGCAGATCCCGAGGCCGGCGCTATCTCACGGGCCCAGCAGCGCCGCGGGGACGTCGACGACCCGGCTGCGCAGGTACTCGCCGAGCCCCTTGGCCTGCGGGTCCGGCCGGACGGACGACGCGACGCCCTCGCCCAGGATGCCGTGCACGACGACGTTGACCGCCCGCAGGTTCGGTAGCGCGAACACCTCGATCGGCAGCTCGGCGGCCTCGGGTCCGAGCAGCTCACGGGCCGTGTCGGCGGTGAGGAACCCCCGCAGCCAGGCGTACTCCGCATCGGTCCGGGTCCACACGCCGACGTTCGCGTTCCCGCCCTTGTCCCCGGACCGCGCCCCGCAGATCCGGCCCAGCGGGACGCGCTCCGAGGGACCTTCCGGCGCCACCGGGGCCGCGACCTCGGGGCGGGCCGGGGGCTGCTCCCCCACCTGCGGGTCCGCGACCGTCCGGCGGGTGCCGTCCGGGAGGACGACGGTGTGGGTCACCGCGGAGCGCGGCACGGCGGCGGGGCGGTAGACGCCGTAGGCCGACTCCGCGCCCGGCGGGGTCGTGGTGTGGAAGCCCGCGTAGCCGCCCAGCGCGAGCTCCATCGTCGCGTTCGAGAAGGCGCGCCCGACGAGCCGCGGGTCCGGGTCCTTCACCGTGATCCGCAGGTGCGCCGTGGCCTGGTCGTTCGACGGCGCGTCCGGGCGGTCGAAGCGCAGCAGGCGCACGTCCACGTCCGCGAACCGCGAGCGCCCGCCGAGGATCGCGAAGAGCTCCTCCTCCGCCCACGCGGCCTTCTCCTCGATGTCGAGGCCGGTGAGCACGAGCGTCATGGAGTTGCGGTAGCCGCCGGCGTCGTTGAGCGCGACCTTCAGCGTCGGCGGCGGCGCGCTGCCCCTCACCCCGGAGATCGCGACCCGGTCCGGGCCCTCCTGCGCCAGCGCGATCGAGTCGAAGTGCGTGGTGCAGTCCGGGCCGAGGTAGGCGGGCCCGGCGATCTCGTAGAGCAGCTGCGCGGTCACGGTGCCGGTCGAGACCAGCCCGCCGGTGCCCGGCTGTTTGGTGATCACGGACGAGCCGTCGGCGGCGACCTCGGCGATCGGGAAGCCGGGATAGCGCCGGTCCGTGATCTCGGCGAGGAAGGAGTAGTTGCCGCCGCAGGCCTGCGGGCCGCACTCGATCACGTGCCCGGCCACGACGGCACCGGCGAGCGCGTCGAGGTCTGCGGGCGTCCACCCGTGCCACCACGCCGCCGGGCCGACGACCAGCGACGCGTCCGTGACCCGGCCCGTCACCACCACGTCCGCGCCCTCGGCGAGGGCCTCCGCGATCCCCCATCCGCCGAGATAGGCGTTGGCGGACACCGGCTTCCCCTCGACGGCGGGCACGATGTCGCCGAGCGAGCCGCGCAGGTCGTCGCCCTCGACGAAGGCGATCCGGGCGCCGGTCCCGAGCTCGTCGAGCGCCGCGGCCAGGCCGGACGGGTTGAGCCCACCCGCGTTGGCGACGACCTTGATCCCCTTGGCGAGGCAGGTGCCCAGGACGTCCCGCATCTGCGTCACGAAGGTCTTCGCGTAGCCGGCCGCGGGATCCTTGGCCTGCGCCTTCGCGAGGATGAGCATGGTCAGCTCCGCGAGGTAGTCCCCGCACAGGACGTCGATCGGCTCCGGCCCGTCGACCATCTCCCGGGCGGCGCTCAGCCGGTCCCCGTAGAACCCCGAGCAGTTGCCGACGCGGACCGCACGCCGTGCCGATGGTGCGCTCACGTGAACTCCCCCGGCTTCCGGCCCCCACCGGGCGTCCCGGCGAAGGCCTGTCCGATCTCGACCCACTCCCGCGCCGCCGGGCCCGTGACCTGCAACGCGAGGTCGTCGCGGTGCCGGCGCTGGGTGATGAGCAGGGCGAAGTCCAGGGCGGTGCCGGTGATCCGGTCCGCCGCGCCCTCCGGTCCCCAGGTCCACAGTGCACCGTCCGGTGCGTCCAGCTCCACCCGGACCGGAGCCTCCGGCACCGTCCGCCCGTGCAGCGCATAGCTGAACGCGCGCGCCCCGACCCCGATGTGCGCGACGTGCCGCAGCCGCACGCTCGGCTCCCGGATGACACCCACCGCGTCCGCCACGTCCTGCCCGTGTGCCCAGGTCTCCATGATCCGCGCGGTCAGCGAGGACGCGGCGCTCATCGGCGGCCCGAACCACGGCACCCGCAGCCCGGGCTCCAGCCCGGCGAAGGTCCGGACCAGCCGGCCCCGCGCGTCGTCGAACCAGGCCAGCAGCTCGGCGCCGGACCGCGACCGGAACCGCTCCGCGATGTCGTCCGGGTCCACCCCGCCCCCGGAGTCCATCTCCGCCTTCTCCGCCGCGAACGCCTCCGGGTCCGTGGCCGAGCGGAGCGCGACGTCGTCGAAGTAGGCCAGGTGGGAGATCTGGTCGCCCACGGACCAGCCGGCGGCCGGGGTCGGGCGCCGCCAGCCCTCCTCGTCGAGGCCGGCGAGGATCGCGCGCAGCACGGCGGACTCGGCCTCCAGGTCCGCGGCCAGATCGGGCATCGAGACCGGCACGGCTACCGCCCCTTCCAGATCGGGGTCCGCTTGTCGCGGAAGGCCGCCGGGCCCTCCTGCGCGTCCTGCGAGAGGTACACCGGCGCCCAGATCTCCTCGGCCCGGTCGTAGACGTCCGGCCGCGACAGGTACGCGGTCCGTTTGGCGGCCTTCACCGACAGCGGCGCGTTCGCCGCGATCCGCTCGGCCAGCGCCTGGGTGTGCGCCCGCAGCTCCCCCGCGGGCACCACGTGGTTGACGAGCCCGTACGCCTGCGCGCGGTGGGCGTCGAACGGGTCCCCCGTCAGGAGGATCTCCATCGCGATCCGCGGTGGCACGAGCCAGGACAGCGGTGCGGCCCAGGGTGATCCGCGGCCGACCTTCACCTCGGAGACGGCGAACCGCGCCCGGTCGGCGGCGACCACCAGGTCGCACTGCTGCGCCAGGAGGAACCCGCCCCCGTAGGCCACGCCGTTGACGGCCGCGATCGTCGGTTTGGGGACGTCGACGTTGCGGCCGAACTGGGGCAGGAAGTCCGGCGGCGGGATCTCCAGCGAGGTCGCCGCCATCTCCTTGAGGTCGCCGCCGGCGCAGAACGCCCGGTCGCCGGCGCCGGTGAGCACGAGGACGGCGGCCGACCCGTCCGCGACGAAGCGGTGCGTGCCCTCCCACAGCCCGTCGCAGACCTCCCTGCTCAGGGCGTTGCGGGCCTCGGGCCGGTCGATCGTCAGCCAGGCGACGCCGTCGACGACCTCGTACGTCACGCTCACGGGAGCATCCTCCGCAGTTCGGGGCGGTTCAGTGTGCCGCCTCCTCGACCTCGTCCTCGACCTCGTCCTCGACGACGGCGAGGACCTGCCCCGTGTCCACCTGGTCGCCCGGTCCCACCTGGATCTCCGCGACGACGCCGTCGACCGGCGCGACGACGGTGTGCTCCATCTTCATCGCCTCCAGGACCACGAGCGGCTGTCCCGCGGCGACCGTGTCCCCCGGCGCGGCGAGCACCCTGACCACACCGCCGGGCATCGGGGCGAGCAGCGACCCGGCGTGGGCGACGGCGTCCGGGTCGGCGAGACGGGGCACCTCGGCCAGGGCCGCGGACCCGTCCGGTCCGTCCACGTAGGACCAGCCCGGCACCCGGGACACGGTGTACCGACGGCGGACCCCGCCGATCTCCAGGTCCACGGCGTCCGGGGCCGCCGAGATCACCCGGACGTCGAGGGGCTCCCCGTTCACGGACGCCGTGAGGCCACCGCGGCGGAACGCGTAGGCGACCTCGACGGTGCTGTCCCCCAGCGTGTACACGACCTTCTGCGGCAGCCCGCCCACGTTGCGCCAGCCGGACGGCAGCCCCTGCTGGACCACCGCGAGCGCCCGGTTCGACGCCTGCCCCGCCAGAGCCGCTGCCAGGGCTCGTGAGTGGCAATAGTCGCTAGAGCGACTATTGCCACTCACGGGGGTGGTGAGGTCGGGGTGGCGGGTCAGGTAGCCGGTGTCGGTGCGGCCGGCGAGGAACTCCTCCTCGCGCAGGAGGCCGACGAGCAGGTCCCGATTGGTGGTCACGCCGTGGATCTCGCTGCGCTGCAACGCGCGGGCCAACGTCCGGGCGGCCTCGGCGCGGGTGCGGCCGTGGGCGATCACCTTGGCCAGCATGGGATCGTAGTGCGGGCCGACGACCGAGCCGTCCTCGACGCCGGAGTCCACGCGGACGCCGGGCAGGGCCGGGATGCGGAAGCGGTGCAGGGTGCCGGTCGAGGGGAGGAAACCGGCCGGCACGTCCTCGGCGTAGAGCCGGACCTCGATCGCGTGGCCGGTGATGCCGGCGTCGAGCACCTCCCGTGGGAGCGGCTCGCCCTCCGCGACCCGCAGCTGCAGCGCGACCAGGTCCAGGCCGGTGACCAGCTCGGTGACCGGGTGCTCGACCTGCAGCCGGGTGTTGACCTCGAGGAAGAAGAACGTCCCCTGCCGGTCCATGACGAACTCGACCGTGCCGGCGCCGGTGTAGCCGATCGCCTTGCCCGCCGCGACCGCCGCGGCCCCGAGCTCGGCGCGCAGGTCCGCGTCGACGGCCGGGGAGGGGCTCTCCTCGACGATCTTCTGGTAGCGCCGCTGGATGGAGCACTCGCGCTCGAAGAGGCTGACGACCTCGCCGTGGGTGTCGCCGAGGATCTGGACCTCGACGTGGCGGGGGTCGACGACGAAGCGCTCCAGGAAGACCGTGCCGTCGCCGAACGCCGACGCGGCCTCGCGCCGGGCGCCCTCCACGGCGTCGGCCAGGGCGGAGGCGTCGTGCACCACCCGCATCCCGCGCCCGCCGCCGCCGAAGGCCGCCTTCACCAGCACCGGGAACCCGATGTCCGCGGCGAGCGCGCCGAGGTCCGAGTCGGCCTGCACCGTCGCCCCGGGGAGGACCGGGACGCCGGCCTTGTCCATGAGCGCCTTGGCCTCCAGCTTGGAGCCCATGGAGGCGATGGCCTCCGGCGTGGGGCCGACGAACGTCAGTCCCGCGGCCGCGCAGTCCCGCGCGAAACCGGCGTTCTCCGAGAGGAAGCCGTAGCCGGGGTGCACGGCGTCGGCACCCGTGGCGCGCGCGGCGGCGATCACCAGATCGGCGCGCAGGTAGGTCTCCGACGGGGCGGCGCCGGGGAGCCTGACGGCCTCGTCGGCGAGCCGGACGAACGGGGCGTCGGCGTCGGGATCCGAGTAGACGGCGACGGTCGCGATACCGAGGGCGTGGGCGGTGCGCATGACCCGCGCGGCGATCTCCCCGCGGTTGGCCACCAACAACTTCGAGATCATGGCGCTCACATCCGGAAGACGCCGAAGCCGCGGCGGCCGGCGACGGTCTGGGAGTGCACGGCGGACAGCGACAGGCCGAGCACGGTGCGGGTGTCCCGGGGATCGACGATGCCGTCGTCGTAGAGCTTCCCGGTGACGAAGAAGCTGTGCGACTCCGCCTCGATCTGCTCCTCGATCGCCCGGGTGCGGGCGGCGTCGGCCTCCTCGTCGAACGGTTTGCCCTGGCTCTGCGCCGAGGCCCTGCCGACGATGGACATCACGCCGGCGAGCTGCGCGGCACCCATCACGGCGAGCTTGGCGCCTGGCCAGGCGAACATCAGGCGCGGATCGTAGGCGCGGCCGGACATGCCGTAGTTGCCCGCGCCGAAGCTCGACGCCATGGTGATCGTGAGGTGCGGGACCTGGCTGTTGGTCACGGCGTTGATCATCTTGGCGCCGTCCTTGATGATCCCGCCCTGCTCGTACTCCTTGCCGACCATGTAGCCGGTGGTGTTCTGCAGGAAGATCAACGGCGTGTCCGTCTGGTTCGCCAGCAGGATGAACTCGGACGCCTTCTTGGCCTCCTCGCTGAACAGCACGCCGCGGTGGTTCGCGAGGATCCCGACCGGATAGCCGTGCAGCCGGGCCCAGCCGGTGACCAGCGACGTGCCGTAGAGGGGCTTGTACTCGTCGAAGTCCGAGCCGTCGACGGTGCGCGCCAGCACCTCCCGCGGGTCGAACGGGATCTTCGCCTCCGGCGGGAGCAGCCCGAGGATCTCCTCCGGGTCGTAGCGCGGCGGCTCGGGGTCCATGGCGGGCGCGGGACCGAGCTTGTGCCAGTTGATGCGCGAGAGGATCTGCCGGCCGAGCCGGATGGCGTCCTGCTCGTCGGCCGCGAAGTAGTCGGAGAGGCCGGAGACCCGGCTGTGCATCTCGGCGCCGCCGAGGGACTCGTCGTCCGACTCCTCGCCGGTGGCCATCCGGACCAGCGGCGGGCCGCCGAGGAACACCTTGGCGCGGCGGTCGACGAGGACGGCGTAGTCGCACATGCCGGGCACGTACGCCCCGCCGGCGGTCGAGTTGCCGAACACGAGCGCGACCGTGGGGATCGCCAGCGACGACAGCTCGGTGAGCTCGTGGAAGATCCGGCCGGCGGGCACGAACAGGTCCGCCTGGGTGGGCAGGTCGGCCCCGCCGGACTCCACCAGGTTGATCACCGGGAGCCGGTTGATCCGGGCGATCTCCAAGGCGCGCAGCGTCTTCTTGAGCGAGAACGGGTTCATCGCCCCGCCACGCACCGTCGGGTCGTGCCCGATGACCACGCACTCCACACCGGACACCACGCCGATGCCGGTGAGCACGGTGGCGCCGACCGTGAACTCGCTGCCCCACGCGGCCAGCGGGGAGAGCTCCAGGAACGGGCTGTCCGGGTCGAGCAGCAGCTCCAGGCGCTCGCGCACCGTGAGCTTGCCGCGGTCGCGGTGTCGCTGCGTGTACCGCTCGCCGCCGCCGGCGATCGCCAGCTCCAGCTGCTCGTCGAGCTGGGCGATCACCTCCAGCTGCGCCTTGCGGTTGCTCGCGTAGGCCTCCGAGGACACGTCGAGCCGGGATCTGAGAACCGTCATGTGTAGTACTCCGCGTGGGTGTCCCGGACGACGTTCTTCTGGATCTTCCCGGTCGAGGTGCGGGGCAGCTCGTCGACGACGATCACGGCCTTGGGCACCTTGTACCCGTCGAGCCGCTCCTTCAGCGCCGCGACGAGCCCGGCCGGGTCGACGGTGGCGCCCGGCTTCGGGACGACGACGGCCGTGATCGCCTCGCTCCACCGCTCGTGCGGCAGCCCGACCACCACGACCTCGGCGACGTCCGGCGCCGCGTCGTACACCGCGCGCTCGACCTCCAGCGACGCCACGTTCTCGCCGCCGGTCTTGATCACGTCCTTGAAGCGGTCCGCGAACCAGAGCACGCCGTCCTCGCCGAACCGGCCGACGTCGCCGGAGTGGAACCAGCCGTGCCGGAACGCCTCCGCCGTGGCGTCGGGATCGTGCAGGTACTCCTGCATGGTCGACGGGCCGCGGTAGACGATCTCGCCGGTCCCCCCGCGCGGCAACAGGGTCCCGTCCGCGTCCATGATCCCGACCTGGACGCCGGTGAGCGGGGTGCCGACGGCGCCGACGTGGGAGAGCTGGTGCTCCGGACGGAAGAGCGTGGTGATGGGCGACATCTCCGTCTGTCCGAACAGGAGGGAGAACCCGCTGCGCTCTCCCCACCCCGTCGGCTCCGCCTCCGACCGACCCCCGAAGAACCCGTCGAGACAGGCCTTGATCTGGGACTCGGGCATCGCGGCCATCGCGTAGGTGGCGCGGCGCAGGGAGCTCAGGTCGCGGGAGCCGAAGGACGGGTGCTCCAGGGCCGCCCGGTACATCATCGGCAGCCCGAAGACCTGCGTGATCCGCTCCCGCTCGATGGTGTCGAGGAAGCGCTCCGCGTCGAAGCCGCGGTGCACGTGGATCGTGGCGCCCACCGTGACCGCGGGCGTGCAGAACGCGTTGAGCTGGGCGGTGTGGAACATGGGCATCATCGCGACGAAGCGGTCCGCAGCGGACCAGCCGTTGTCCAGCGCCGCGGACATCGACTCCAGGTGGATGCCGAGGTGGGTGCCGACCACGCCCTTCGGGAACGACGTGGTGCCGGACGTGTAGAGGTAGCTCAGCGGCGCGCGGTCGTCGATCTCCACCTCGACCGGGGACGCGTCGGCGGACTCGAGAGCGGCCAGAGGCGTTGCGCCGCTTCGACCCTCCCCCACCACGAACACCTCGGGGAGGTCGAGATCGGGGAGGAGCCCGCTCTCCACGACGATGCCGCGGACCTGCGCGTGGTCGAGGACGTACGCGACCTCGGCGGCCTTCCAGCCCAGGTTGACCGGCACGCAGACCACGCCGGCCTTGGCACACGCGTAGTAGACGGCGAGGAACTCGGCGCTGTTCGCCGAGGCCAGCGCCAGCGCGTCCCCGACCCGGTAGCCGCGCTCGACCAGGCCGCGGGCCAGGCGGTTCACCCAGGCGTCGAGCTCGGCGTAGGTCCAGCGGCGGTCGCCGTCGACCAGGGCGGGCTGCGACGGACGGGCGTGGGCGCTGCGGGTGAGCTGGTCGCCGACGTTGATCCGCTGGATCATGCTCATCAGTAGCTCCTCGGGAGCCCGAGGCTGTGCTGGGCCACGTAGTTGAGGATCATCTCCCGGTTCACGGGCGCGATCCGCAGCAGCCGGGCCAGGCCCCAGTACGGGAGCAGGCCGAACTCCTGCGCCACACCGTTTCCGCCGTGGGTCTGCACGGCCGCGTCGCACGCGGCGATGGCGGCCTCGGCGGCGGCGTACTTCGCCATGTTGGACGCCTCCCCCGCAGGGAGGCCGTTCGCGTGCAGCCAGGCCGCCTTGCGGGTCATCAGCGCGGCCAGCTCGGTCTCGATCTTCGCCTTGGCCAGCGGGTGCGCGACGCCCTGGTGGGAGCCGATCGGCTTCTCCCACACCTGCCGGTCCTTCGCGTACTGCGCGGCCTTGCCGAGGGCGTAGCGGGCGATGCCGACGCACAGGGCCGCACCGGTGATCCGCTCCGGGTTGAGGCCGTGGAAGACCTGCCGGAAGCCCTGGCCCTCCTCGCCGACCAGGGCGGACGCGGGGAGCCGGACCTCGTCGAAGTGCAGGGTGAACTGCTTCTCCGGGAGCATGACGTCGACCGGCAGGACGGTCTTCTGCAGGCCCGGCGCGTCCGTGGGGACGAGGAAGAGCGACAGCTGCCCCTCATCGCCGGTGCGGGCCACCAGCAGCAGCGCCTCGGCGTGGTCGACCCCGGAGATGTAGTACTTCTCGCCGGTCACGATCCACTCGTCGCCGACCCGCCGCGCACGGGTGGAGAGCTTGTGGCTGTTGGATCCCGCGTTCGGCTCGGTGATCGCGAAGACCACCTTCTGCCGGCCGCTCGCCAGCCCGGGCAGCCACTCCTTGCGCTGCTCCGGCGTGCCGTACTCGCCCAGCACCTCCGCCGAGATCGCATGGGTGACCAGCAGCAGCAGGATCGGGGCGCCCTGCGCGGCGAGCTCCTCGCACACGATGGCGAGCTCGACGAGGCCGCCGCCACCCCCGCTGTACTCCTCACCGATGTTGACGCCGGCGAACCCGCTGTCCCCCAGCGCCTCCCACAGCTCCGTGCACTCGGCGCCCTCGCGGGCGTGGCGCGCGTAGTAGTCCCCGCCGAACGGGGCCGCGATCGCACCGACAGCGGCCCGCAGATCACGGTGTTCGTCCGTCTCGACGAAGTCCACGCCGACTCCCCAGTGATTTTCGGTTCACTCGTGGCGCACCGTACCGCGCGGCTGCCATCATGGCCAGATGCCGACCGCGACCTCCCCCGCGAGCCGCCCCCGCCGCGATCCCGAGCGCCGCGAGCGCATCCTCGTGGCCGCCGCCGAGCTGGCGGCGCGGCGCGGGTTCCACACGGTCGGCATGGCGGACATCGGCGCCGAGGCCGGGATCGTCGGCTCCGGCATCTACCGGCACTTCGACAGCAAGGACGCGATCCTCGTCGCCCTGCTCGACCGCGGCATGGAGCGGATCTCGGGCGGTGCCGCTGCCATCCTCGGCACGCCGGGCACCGATCGCGAGCACCTCTCGGCGCTGGTCAGAGACCATGTTGCGATCGCCGTGGAGCATCGCAGCATCCTCGCCGTGTACCACCGGGAGATCCACAACCTGCCCGCGGAGGACCGCCGCCGGCTGCGCCGCGCGCAGCGGCACTACGTCGAGGACCTGGTCCACGTGCTGGGCCCGCTGCGCCGGGACCTGGCGGACGGCGAGCTGCGCCTGGCCGTGCACGCGGCGGTCGGCGCGATCCAGTCCACGCTGTTCTTCCGCAGCGGACTACCCGACGGGCGGCTGCGCGACCTGCTCGACGGGATGGCCCACGCGTGCCTCGGCGTCGAGCCCGTCCCCGCCTCCACCCAGTGAATCCGGAGTGACTCACACCTTGCCAGTGGTGACCCCGATCACGCATGCTGTCGCCCATGCTGCCCGAGGTCCCGCACGGCACGGCACTCCCCGATCCCGCGACGTTCGACGTCGAGACCCTGCGCGGCCGCCGCGCCGTCAACCGGTGGGAGCGGACCTCGGTCGGTGACCTGCTCGAGCGGGTGACCTGGAGCCATCCCGACTCCGAGGCACTCGTCGCGGTCGACGGGGCGTTCGGGGAGTTCCCCGCCGTGACCTACCGCGAGGGCGACGCGGTGGCGAACCGCGTCGCGCACGCGCTCGCCGCGGCCGGCCTGGAGCCCGGCGACCGGGTGCTGATGATCTGCGAGAACACCGTGGACGCGATGCTCGTGAAGATCGGGATCGCCAAGGCGGGCATGGTCGCGGTGCCGCTCAACCCGAGCCTCGCCCCGGACGTCCTCGAGAACCTGATCGGACGCACCGCACCCCGTTTCACCGTGGTCGACGCCGAGCTGTGGCCGCGCGTCGAGCAGGTGTTCGCCACCTGCGGCCTGACGGTGGGCGCCACGATCACGGTCGGCGGCGGGCCGGTGGCGGGCAGCCCGTCGTTGGCCGCGCTGCTCGAGGGGAAGCCGGACACCGAGCCGGACGTGGAGATCCACGGCGACGACATCTGGCAGCTGCTGTTCACCTCGGGCACCACCGCGATGCCCAAGGGCGTGATGCTCTCGCACACCTACGCGCAGGTGGGCGCGCTGAACTTCGCGCTCTCGCTGACCCGCGGCCTGCGGCACGAGTCCGACCTGCGGCTGCTCACGTTCCTGCCGATGATCTACCACGTCGGCGAGGAGATCTTCCCGTTCGCCACCTGGGTGTCCGGCGGCACGGTGCTGGTCGGTCGCCGTCCCGCCCCGGGCCCGGTGGCACAGGCCCTGTCGGACAGCCGGGCGACCGCGGTGTGGGCAGGGTCGCCGCAGTTCGTCACGGCCGTGACCGCGGAGCTCGACGCCCGTCCCGAGCTCGACGCGTCCGCCCTGGCGATCCTGGTCTACGGCTGGGGCGCGCTCGCCCCGTCGGTCCTCGAGCGACTGGCGGGACGCGCGGCCCCGGGTTTCCTCACCCTCGGCATCTTCGGGCAGACCGAGGCCATCGCCTGCCACCGCTTCTGGCCGACGAAATGGCCGGAGGTCCACGCGCTCAGCGCACCCGCCGTCAACTACGTGGGGGTGCCGAGTGCGATGCTCGCCTCGGACGTCGTGGACGAGAGCGGCGACCCGGTGCGCGGCGGCGTGCCCGGGGAGGCCGTCTACCGCTCCCCGATCATGACGGCGGGCTACTACCGCGATCTCGAGGCGACCCGGGAGGCGTTCCGCGGCGGCTGGTTCCACTCCGGGGACAGCGCCGCCGTCGACGACGACGGCCTGCGGATCATGGTCGACCGCTACAAGGACATCGTGAAGACCGGCGGCGAGAACGTGTCCAGCCTGCGCGTCGAGGCGGTGCTGCACCAGCACCCCGGCGTGGCCCGCGCCGCGGTGATCGGCCTGCCGCACGAGCACTGGGGCGAGGCCGTCACCGCCGTGGTGGTGCCCGCGGACGGGGCGAAACCCGAGCCGGAGGAGATCATCGCGTACTGCCGCGAGCGGCTCGCCGGCTACGAGACGCCGAAGGCGGTCGTCTTCGCCGACACGCTGCCGGACACGGTGGGCGGCAAGGTGCTCAAGTACAAGCTGCGTGCCGCCCACGCGGGCCTGTTCGGCTAGCGGACCGCCTCGTCGAGACGGTCGAGCGAGGCCGACAGCTGGTTCTCGGACACGACGGGCAGCATCGCGAGGAACTGCTCGTCCTTCACGCTCATCCACTCGTAGGTCTGCGTGACCTTCGTCGTGCCGTCGCCCTGGTCGGACAGGTCGTAGGTGAAGGTGTGGCCGCCGACCTCCATGTCCCCGAGCTTCGCCGCGAGCTCGCAGCCGGGGTCCAGGGCGGGTGACCAGCCGATCCGGGCGTCCGGCATGAGCGCGGTGACCTTGTTGATCATCCGGTAGTCGCCGAGCGCGTCCTGGTGCATGTTCATCGCGAAGGTCTGCCCCACGGCGACCAGCGGCTGGGGCTCGCCCTCGACGCCCTGCAGCATGCCCGCGCCGTCGATCTCCCGGTGCCGGCCGGGATCGGAGAGCACGGCGAACACCTGCCCCGCCGGCGCGCCGACCACCTTGCTGACCGCGATCTTCCTGCTGGTGTCCACGAAGGCCCCCTTGCCTGTTCGTCCGTGATGCTCCCCGCACCGTGACACGGGCGGCGGCGCGGCGCAGGACGAGCGGCGGCCTGGTACCGGATGCTGATGTTCATCCTTTAGAGTGACCGGTGACACCGCGTCACCCACGGTCCGTCCGAGCGGGTGACACGGGGTCCCCGTCCGCGGGGTGGAGCTCCCCCCTACCCCCGGCCGCACGTCCGTCACGTCCCACGCACTCTTCCCGTCAAGGATGCATCGTGAGCGACACCTCCGTCCCCCCGTTCCCCACCGCCATGCGCGGCTACGAGCGCCAGCAGGTCGACGCCTTCCTCGCCGACCAGGCCCGCGAGCTCGACCGGCTGCGCGCCGAGGCCACCGAGCTGACCCAGCGGCTGCGCCAGGCCAACGAGCACGCCGAGGCCACCGAGCGCGAGAACCGCGACCTGCGCAACCGCCCGCCGCAGGCCGCGGCCGCCGAGGAGGGCTTCGGCTTCCGCGCCGAGAAGCTCCTGCGGCTGGCCGAGCAGGAGGCCGGGGAGGTCCGGGACAACGCCAACCGCGAGTCCGCGGCGATCCTCGAGAAGGCCCGCACCGAGGCCGAGCAGCACCGCCACGAGGTCGAGCAGAAGCTGATCGCCCGCGGGTCGCTGCTGGAGCAGCAGGCCGCGCAGCGCACCGCCGAGCTCGCCGAGCGCGAGCAGCAGATCACGGACCAGCTGGGCGCCGCCCGCGAGCAGGCCGACCAGGTCCACGAGGCCGCCGCCCGCGCCGCGGACCGGCTGCGCCAGGAGTCCGAGGCCGCGGCCGAGCAGACCCGCGAGCGGGCCGAGCGCGCCGCCCGGAACGTGCAGGAGCGGGCCGAGCAGGAGGTCGCGCGGCTCGGCGGCATCCAGACCGACGTCCGCGCGGAGCTGGCCCGCCTCGCCGAGGTGCTCTCGGCGGAGCTGACCGGCGAGCGGGGCGCCGGGGTGCCGACCCAGCGGGACCAGGCGGTCGGGAGCGGGCGGGCCTCGGGCCCGACGTCGGCCCGGCCGGCGGCGCCTTCGGCGGGTACGGCCGGTTCCTCGGCGAAGGCGCCGGTCAAGGCCTGATCAACCCGCTCCGTCGTCCCGGAGCGCACCCACCACACGTCTCCACACGTCATCACGGCCCGCCGGACCCCGAGTCCGGCGGGCCGTCGGCGTCCGCGGCCCGGAGCGGGTGGGACGGACCCGGCCACCGCTCCGACCTGCTGTGATGTGCTTCATGTCCGGACAATCGAGATCACTTCCCGGGATGCGGTAGGCGACTTGTCCGGACGCATCACCGGAGTTCACGATGGGGTCATGCCGTCGGATGCGCTGCGTGAGCAGGCCCCGGGCGAGCGCTCCGGCGCCGTCCGCGTGGCGCTGCGCGCGTTCGACCTGGAGCGGTTCTGGCCCTCCCGGCGCAGCCACGCCTACGACGAGGGTTGTCGCTAGAGGGACGACGTCCGTGCGCACTCCTGCGCCCGCGTTCGCACCCTCGCCTCCGCCTGCTCGTCGAACCCACCACTCGGCAGGCGCGCCCGTACGCCGGCGCGCGCCGCCGCCCCGGAAGGAACCCCACCACCCCGATGTCCGTCACCAGCCTGCGGTCGCGCGCCGCGGTCCTCGCCGTGCTCGCCGCGACCGCCCTCCTCGCGGCCTGCTCCCGGGCCTCGGAGGCACCCGCCACCGACGCGCCCGCGGCGAACGCCTCGCCCGCCGCCGAGCTCCGCCTCGGCTACTTCCCGAACATCACCCACGCCCCCGCCATCATCGGCGTCGCGCAGAACACCTTCGCGCAGGAGCTGGGCACCGGGACCAAGCTGACCACCCAGACCTTCAACGCCGGTCCGGACGAGGTCAACGCCCTGCTCGGCGGCTCGCTCGACGCCGGGTTCATTGGCTCCAGCCCCGCGATCAACGCCTTCGCCAAGTCCAACGGCGCCATCAGGCTGATCTCGGGCTCCACCTCGGCCGGCGCCCAGCTGGTGACCAGCCCGGACATCACCTCGCCCGAGCAGCTCAAGGGCAAGACGATCGCGACCCCGCAGCTGGGCAACACCCAGGACGTGTCGCTCAAGAAGTGGCTCAAGCAGAACAACCTGGAGATCGGGACCGGGCCGGACAAGGTCACCGTCCAGAACATCGACAACTCCAAGACCCTCGACCTGTTCAAGCAGGGTCAGGTCGCCGGTGGCTGGCTGCCGGAGCCGTGGAGCTCGCGGCTGGTCGACGCCGGGGCCAAGGTCCTGGTGGACGAGAAGTCCCTCTGGGCGAACGGGAAGTTCCCGACCACCGTGCTGATCGTGCGGACGGACTTCCTCGCCCAGCACCCCCAGACCGTCGAGGCGCTGCTGCGGGCCACCCAGAAGTCGGTCGACTTCGCCACGACGAACACCGACCAGGCCAAGAAGATCACGAACGACTCGATCAAGCAGCTCACCGGCTCGTCGCTGTCGCAGCCCGTGCTCGACCGGGCCTTCACCGAGCTCAGCTTCGACACGGACCCGCTGGCGTCGACCTTCCCGCAGCTGTCCAAGGACAGCGTCACCGCGGGAGCCACCCAGACCGAGACCAAGCTGACCGGCTTCCTGGACGTGGCCGCCCTCAACAAGGTCCGCCAGGCCGACGGGAAGACCCCCGTCGACGCCGCGGGTCTCGACAAGAGCTGACGAGCCGAGAGCAGGGATGAGAACGGTGACCGTGCAGATGGAGAAGTCCCTTCCGGTCCGGGCGGAGCGGGCGACGGCGGTCGAGCTCGACGGCGTCGGCAAGACGTTCGGCACCGGCGCCGGCGCGGTCACCGCACTGCGCGGGATCGATCTCGAGGTGGCGCACGGCGAGTTCGTGTGCCTGCTCGGGGCCTCCGGCTGCGGCAAGTCGACGCTGCTCAACCTGCTCTCCGGACTGGAGTCGGCGACCACCGGCACGGTCACCGTGAACACGGCGCGGCCGTCGTTCATGTTCCAGGAGGCCGCGCTCATGCCGTGGCTCACCGCGGCCCGCAACGTCGAGCTGCCCCTGCAGCTCGCCGGGCAGGGCCGCGGTGCGCGGCGCGGGCGGGCCCAGGAGCTGCTCGAGCTGGTCCGGCTCGACGGCATGGGCGACAAGCGTCCGCACGAGCTGTCCGGCGGGATGCGGCAGCGGGTCGCGCTGGCCCGCGCGCTCGCCGCCGCCACCAGCACCCCCGGCGACACCCCGGGCCTGCTGCTGATGGACGAGCCGTTCGCCGCTCTCGACGCCATCACCCGGGACGTGATGCAGTCCGAGCTGCTGCGGATCTGGGAGGCCACGGGCACCACGGTCCTCTTCGTGACGCACGACGTCCGCGAGGCCGTCCGGCTGGCGCAGCGGGTCGTCCTGCTCTCGTCGCGGCCGGGAACGGTCGTGCGGGAGTGGCAGGTCGGTACCTCCGAGCCGGCGCAGCTGCACGACGAGATCACCGGGCGGCTCCGGCAGGTGATCACCAGCCATGCCGCCTGAGCTGCGCGAACGTTCCGGCTCTGCCGCGGACGACTCCGCCGCCGCGGTCGCGGGGCTGGACGCGCTCGACACCCCCACGGTCAACCGGGTCGCCTGGTACCGGCGGATGAGCTCGTCGGTGCTGCCGCCGATCGTGGCGCTGGTGCTGATCGTCGTCGTCTGGCAGATCGTGTGGGCCTCGGCCGTGCTGCCCGAGTACCGGCTGCCCTCACCGCTGACGGTCTGGGACGCGTTCGGGAAGATCGTCGCGGACGGCAGCATCTGGGGCATCCTCTGGACCTCGATCAGCCGCGCCTTCCTGGGCTTCCTCGTCGGGCTGATCATCGCGACCCCGCTCGGGCTGCTGGTCGCGAAGGTCAAGGTCGTGCGCTCGGCGATCGGGCCGCTGCTGTCCGGTCTGCAGAGCCTGCCGTCGGTCGCCTGGGTGCCCGCGGCGGTGCTCTGGTTCGGGCTCACGGACAGCACCATCTACTTCGTCGTGCTGCTGGGCTCGGTGCCCTCCATCGCGAACGGCCTGGTCTCGGGCATCGACCAGATCCCGCCGATCCTGCCGCGGGCCGGCCGGGTGCTCGGCGCCCGCGGGCTCTCCGCGGCGCGGCACATCCTGCTTCCGGCGGCCCTGCCCGGATATCTCGCCGGCTGCAAGCAGGGCTGGGCCTTCTCCTGGCGCTCGCTGATGGCGGCGGAGATCATCGCGTCGGGGCCCGCGCTGGGCATGGGCCTCGGGCAGTACCTGAAGAACGGCAGCGACTTCAACGACATCGCGGGCGTGTTCTCCGCGATCGTCCTGATCCTGATCGTCGGCATCGGGATCGAGCTGCTGGTGTTCCGACCGCTCGAGCGCCGGGTGCTCAGGGCGCGGGGGCTGGCCGTCACCTGATCTAGGGTCGGCGCATGGGGAGCAGCACCGCGCGCCGGATGTGGGGGATCGTCGAGCCGATCCACGCCGTCACCTACTTCTCCGACGAGGCCCGGGCCGCCGGGGGCGCGCTCGGCGTGCGCGGGTTCTGGGCGGAGTACGTCGTCCAGCGGGCCGCGCCGCTCGGGGCGGTGGGGCGGACGTCGTCACGGCGTGCTTCTTCGGGTTCCACCGGGACCGGATCTGCGGGGTCGTGCCCGCGGTGTGGGACGTGACCACGCCGGAGGCGGCGCTCGAGGCGCGGCTGGCCGGGGCGGTGGCGACGCTTCGCCAGCTGACGGACGCCGATCTCACCGAGGCCGCCGAGCTCGCCTGGGTGGCGGCCGCCGGGGCGCAGACCGCGGGGCGGGTGCTCGCCGCGGCCAACCAGGCCCTGCCGCGGCCGTCGTCGGCGCTCGGGGCACTGTGGCAGGCCACCACGACCCTGCGGGAGCACCGCGGGGACGGGCACATCGCGGCGCTGGTCGCGCACGGGATCTCCCCCGCCGCGTCACACCTGCTCAAGGTGGGGGCCGGGGAGTCCGAGGCCGAGCCGCTCCGGTTGGGGCGCAAGTTCTCCGACGAGGCGTGGGCGGCGGAGACCGTTCTGCTGCGGGAGCGCGGGATCCTGGACTCTTCGGGCGGGTTGACCGCCTCGGGCGCCGCGCTGCACGAGGCGGTCGAGGCCGCGACCGACGCCGCCGCCGCGCAGCCGTGGGAGGTGCTCGGCGAGGAGGGGACCACACGGCTCGCGGAGCTGCTGGGGCCGCTGCGCGCTGCGGTCGTGGCGAGCGGGATGCTGCCGGAGATCAACCCGATCGGGCTGCCGCTGCGCTGACGACCTCGCACTATGGATCCATCACGCGAGCCGGGGGGCGTCCAGGTCGCGTTATGGATCCATAACGCGCTCTGGCGGGCCTCCTGAGCGCGTTATGGATCCATGACGCGGGTGGGGCGGCGGGGGCTTACGGGATCCGAACATCGGCCGGACCTTCCGTGCATCGGCGGGGTCGAGGGTGGGTGCTGTCCGGAAAGGGTCCGGGTGGGACGGAGGCTCTCGATGAAGCGCTGGATGGGCGGGACGATCGCCGCGGTGGTGGTGGCCGGGGGGATCGCGGCGGGGACCGGGGTGGCGCTGGCGGATCCGGGGACACCCCCGTCGAGTGCGGCGCCTGCCGCCAAGCCCGACAAGGTGTGCACGGAGCGGATCCCGAAGGCCCTGGCGCGGATCGACAAGCTCAGCACCCGGATCGGCGGCGACGCCTCGACGAAGGGCTCGACGGCCTGGCTGCAGGACCGCGCGCAGAAGGCGCGGAGCTCCGGGCACACCGCCCTCGCCGACCTGCTCGACCAGCGCGCCGCGGACCGGCCGCAGCGCACCCAGCAGCTGGCGACGCTGAAGACCCAGCTCCTCGACGTCCAGAAGAAGGACTGCGGCTCGTGAGGCGGGCCAGCCTGCTGGTCGCGGCGGTCGTCGCCGCGGTGGCGCTCGCCGGCTGCGGTCCGGCCGCGACGCCGGCGGGCACCGCCGACCAGCAGGTCTCGCAGGTCGAGTCCCAGCTCGACGCGATCACGCACGAGCTGGACTCGGACGGCGGCTGAGGGTGGCACGATCACCGGCATGAACTCCGCGCGCGGGCTGGTGCTCGTCGTCGAGGACGACCGGGCGATCGCCGATCTCGTGGCGCTCTACCTGCGGCGGACGGGTTCGGGGTGCACGTCGAGGGCGACGGCGAGGCCGCGCTCGCCGCGGTGCGGCGGCTGCATCCCGTGGCCGTGGTGCTCGACGTCGGGCTGCCGGGGGTCGACGGCGTCGAGGTCTGCCGGCGGCTGCGGGCGGCGGACGACTGGACGCCGCTGCTGTTCGTGACCGCACGCGACGACGAGATCGACCGGGTGCTCGGCCTGGAGATGGGGGCGGACGACTACGTCACCAAGCCGTTCAGCCCGCGCGAGCTCGTGGCGCGGGTGCGGACCGTGCTGCGGCGCGCCGGTGGCGGCCCGCGCGCCGAGGAGGAGCTGGCACTCGGGCCGGTGCGGGTGGCGGTCGACCGGCGGCGGGTGACGGTCGACGGGGCGGAGGTGGCGCTGACCAGCACGGAGTTCGACCTGCTCGCGCACCTGATGCGCACGCCGGGCCGGGTGTACTCGCGCGACCAGCTGCTCGGCGCGGTGTGGGGCTACGCGGCGGCGGCGGGCAGCCGGACGGTGGACGTGCACGTGGCGCAGCTGCGCAGCAAGCTCGGGGCCGGCACGCCGATCCGGACGGTCCGCGGGGTCGGATACGCGGCGGACGCCCCGTGAGCTCGGGCCTCCCCCGCACGTCGCTGGCCTGGCGGGTGACCGCGGGGTGCCTGCTCGTGGCGGTCGTGGCGGTGCTGGTGGCCGCGCTCGTCACGCTGCGGCTGGTGTCGCAGACCGGGCGGGAGGTCACCCGGGAGGTTCTCGCCGACCAGGCGGACGTGATCGCCGCGCAGCTCTCCGACACCACCGCGCCGGTCCGCCTCGCGGGCGTCCGCCAGGTGGTGGCGGTGCTGCGCGGGCAGGGGATCGCCGTGGTCGCGCTCGGTGACGACCGGCTCGGCGCGGGCGACGCGCAGGCCAGGGCCGTGCTGGCGAAGGCCGGGCTCACCGGGCCCCTCGCCGCGCCGCGGTCGGTCACGGTGGCCCAGGGCGGGGAGACCTGGCTGGTCGAGGCGCGGCCGACCCCCGGGGGCGGGTTCGCCCTGCTGCGCTCGGCCGAGACGGGACCGGTCGCGGCCGGACAGCTACGGCGCAACCTCGGGTTCTCGCTGCTCGCGGGGGCCGGGGTGGCGATCGTCGTCGGGGCCGTCGTGGGCGGGTTGCTGGCCCGGCCGCTGCGCCGGACCGCCGCGGCCGCGCACGTGCTGCGCACCGGCCGTCGGGACGTCCGGGTGCCGGTGCGGGGGCCGTCGGAGGTCGCGGAGGTGGCCGGCGCCGTGAACGAGCTGGCCGACGCGCTGACCCGCAGCGAGGGCCGGCAGCGCGCCTTCCTGCTCTCGGTCAGCCACGAGCTGCGCACCCCGCTCACCGCGGTGCGGGGGTTCGCCGAGTCCCTCGCCGACGGCGTCGTGACCGGCGACGAGGCACGCGCCGCCGGGCGGACGATCGAACGGGAGGCCCAGCGGCTGGACCGGCTGGTCGGGGACCTGATGGAGCTGGCCCGGCTGGAGGCGGACGACTTCCGCCTCGATCTCCTGCCGGTGGACCTGGGTGCGCTGGTCGCCGAGGCCGCGCCGGTGTGGGCGGAGCGCTGCCGGGCGACCGGTGCGGAGCTGCGGGTCGAGCGCCCCGGCGCTCCGGTGACGGTGTACGCGGACCCGCGCCGGCTCCGCCAGGTGCTCGACGGGCTGGCGGAGAACGCCCTGCGGATCACCCCGCCCGGCGCTCCCCTGGTCCTCGCCGCCCGGGCGCCGGGCGTGCTGGAGGTCCGCGACGGCGGCCCCGGCCTCGCCCCCGAGGACTACGCGATCGTCTTCGAACGGGGCGCGCTGCACGAGCGCTACCGGGGCCACCGCCCGGTCGGCGCCGGCGGCGTCGGCCTCGCCCTCGTCCACGCCCTGGTCACCCGCATGGGAGGGACCATCGCCGCCTCCCGAGCCCCGGAGTCCGGCGCGGCCTTCACGATCGCCCTCCCGACCCAGCGCGTTATGGAACCATGACGCGCGAGAACGGGCCCTGAAATCGCGTTATGGATCCATAACGCGAATTCAGGGGCGGGCTCGCGGTTACTTGGGGGACAGGGCGAAGTTCTCGGGGATGATCAGGTCGTCCCGGCTGAGCTCCTCGATGCTGCCCTTGCCGAGGCCCAGGAGGGTCGAGTCGAGGCCCTGGCGGAGGACCTCGATGACGTTCGTGACGCCGTGCTGGCCCGCGGCGGCCATGCCCCACAGGTAGGCGCGGCCGATCAGGACCGCCTTGGCGCCCAGGGCCAGGGCCTTGGCGACGTCCGAGCCCCGCCGGATGCCGCCGTCCATCAGGACCTCGATCTGGTCCCCGACCGCGTCCGCGATCGCGGGCAGCGCGCGGATGGCCGCGGGGGTGCCGTCGAGGTTGTTGCCGCCGTGGTTGGACACGGAGATCGCGGTGCAGCCGGCGTCGACGGCCTTGCGGGCGTCGTCCGGGTGCATGATCCCCTTCACCGCGAACGGGCCGCCCCACTGCTCGCGCAGCCAGGCGACGTCCTGCCAGGTCACCGGCGGGGTCTGCATCCACTGGAAGTAGGCGCCGAAGAAGGTGGGCGGGTCCTCGCCGTCGAGCGCGAGGTTCGGGGTGGAGAGGTCCGGGAGCTTGCCGGTCTTCGCGAAGTCGAACAGCCAGCGCGGCTTGCGCAGCACCTCGGGCGCGTACGCCAGCGCGGCCTTGAGGTTCACCTTCTCCGGGATCATCGGGGAGTCCCAGTCCCGGGCCGAGTCGAACGACCAGTCCAGGGTCATGATCAGGCCCTTGGCGCCGGCCTTCTTGGCCCGCTCGGCGCGGGCGAGCAGCTGGTCGCGGGAACCGACCCAGTACATCTGGAAGAAGGTCTTGTCGTTGACGGCCGCGACGTCCTCGATGCTGCGGCTCGCGAAGGAGCTCAGGCCCATCGCGGTGCCGGCCCCGGCGGCGGCGCGGGCGACCGCGACCTCGCCCTCGGGGTAGACGGCCTGCACCCCGGTCGGCGAGATGATCACCGGCAGCGAGATCTCCTGGCCCATGACCGTGGTGGACTTGGTGCGCTCCGCGGGGGCGTCCGCGATCCGGGGGCGGAAGCCCAGCTCGTCGAACGCCTTCACGTTGTCCGAGGCGGTGAGGCCCTTCTCGGTACCGGCGACCAGCGCGAGGTAGACCGAGCGCGGGAGGCGCTTCTTCGCGCGGCGCTGGGCTTCCGCGATGGTCTCGAACCATTCCTTCGTGCTGGCCATGCCTGCCCCTTCGCAGCTCCGCGGTCCTTGCGGACTCCGTCCGGGCGCCGACAGTAGCATTTCGGCACTCGGTGCCATAGTGCCGCGACGCACACCCGTCCGATCCGGCAGGCAGGTCCTCCCCGACCGGTCCTGGACGCCGAACGGCCCGCGACGCGGGGTGCGTCGCGGGCCGTTCGGGCGGAGAAGGGGTCAGCCGGCCTTGCGCAGCGGCGGGTGGCGGTGCAGCGCGGACCGGGTGACGGACAGCGCGTGCGCCACCTCGGCGGCGATCAGCTCGGCGTGCAGCTCGACCTGGGCCGGGTCGCCCGCGAGGGCGCGGTGCCGGACCACGAGGTCCTCGAGCGAGTCCAGCAGGTTGTCGACGATGGCGGTCCGGCGGTCGCCCCGGGTGGGGGCGGGCCTGCGCTCCTGCGCCGGCACCGGTGCCGGCGAGGTGGTCGGGGTGGTCATGGCGGTGCTCCTGGATGCGTGGGGACGAGGTGTGTGGCGGGGGTGTGCGAGGTCAGCTCGACATCAGCACCGACACAGCGCGCTCGACGTACGCAGGTGGTCCACGGTGCGGCGCACGGTGAGCCGCACCGTGGAGTAGGAGCGGCTCGACAGTGACGCGTTCACAGGAACAAGAGTGCCCGGACCGCCCGGGGATCGGCAACCACGTTTCGTCACGGCGGGTCAACATCACATCCGGCCCGGACCGGGAACCATTCGCGCCCGCCGCACGTCCGGGCCGGATGGCGGAGCGAGCCCGGTCACACCGCGTCACCCGGACCACGTCGGGACCGCACGGGTCGGGCGTCGGCGGGCCGTGGGCCGGGCACGGGTCGTCGGTCCCCCGGCGGCAGGTCGGCCCGGTCGACGAGGTCGCCGGACCTGCTGATTGCGCTGGCAACCACATGGAACGGTGAGCGGTCGTCTGGTGCTCCCGGACGGTCGGAGCGGCCCCGGACACGCCGGGAGGAGCCTGACATGCCGGGGCGCTTCGGCCGTTCACAGCCCGCCGACGGGCAGCCGTCGACCGGCGGGGCGCGGTGGACGGTCCCTTCGCTAGCGTTGGCCCCGCAGTCAGCGCGACAGATCAGCAGGCACATCACAGGCATATCACCAAGGTCCCGTGGACCCCGCTCCCCGCAACGGAACGGCGAGGCCCCGGCAGGTGCGGGTCCGGCCCCCGGCGGCCCCGCGAGGGGAGGCGCGCGTGAGCACCCAGCTCTCCGACGGGCTGACGGTCCTGGCCGTCGACGACGAGGAACCGGCGCTGCAGGAGCTCGCCCACCTCCTCGGCGAGGACCATCGCGTCGGCACGGTGCTCACCGCGCCGGACGCCACCGAGGCGTTGCGGATCCTCGGCAGCCGGCCCGGCGCGACCCCCGGATCGTCCGGTGTGGACGTGGTGTTCCTCGACATCCGGATGCCGGGCCTCGACGGGCTGGAGCTCGCCCGGGTGCTCTCGGCGATGGCGTCGCCGCCGCCGGTCGTGTTCGTCACCGCCCACGACGACCGGGCCGTGGACGCCTACGAGATCGGCGCGGTGGACTACCTGCTCAAGCCGCTGCGCTCCGAGCGCCTCTCCGGCTCGCTGGACCGCACGATCGCCAGCCGCTCCACCTTCCGCCCGCCGCCCGGACCCGGCCCTGCCGTCCCGCCGCCCGGGCAGCCGCTGCGCCTGGAGCCGCCGGAGGACGAGGTCATCCCCGTCGAGCTGGCCGGCACCACGAAGCTCGTGCCCCGCTCGTCGGTGCGTTTCGTGGAAGCCCAGGGCGACTACGCCCGCCTGCACACCACCGAGGGCAGCCACCTGGTGCGCATCCCGCTGTCCGTGCTCGAGGAGCGCTGGCGGGAGGCCGGGTTCGTGCGGATCCACCGCGCCTACCTGGTGGCGCTGCCGCTGATCACGGAGCTGCGGCTGTCCGGCTCCGGGTACGTGGTGCGGGTCGGCCAGGGGCAGGGCTCGCCGGAGCTCCCGGTCAGCCGCCGGCACACCGCGGCGCTCAAGCGCATCCTGCGGGGACGCCCGCCCCGCGGCGAGGGCCGCGAGGACGGCCCGACCGGACCGCTCGCCCGGATCCGCTGACGCGGACCGCTCCTCGGTCACGCAGGGGTGTGCGGGGCGCAGCCGTCGGGCGGTGACCGCAGCCCCTTACCGACCGCACGACGATCACCCTCCACGGCCGTCCGGGCCTATCGGCGCTGGGCGATCCGGGCGAGGAGGGGACCGGTCCTTCGGTCCAGCACGCCCGCGATCTCGGCGCGGCCTCCGTCCCGGTCCTCGGCGCCTCCGCGGTGCGGAGTGCGCGATCGCCGAGCCGAACGTCGGACTCGGATTCGCCGAACGGCTGCTCGGACCCCGCCGGAAGCACCACGGGCCGATCGGCTCGGTGGAGGTGACGGAGAACAAGGCCGTCCGCCGGTCCGACGGCCGGCACGGAATCTGCTGACGATTCTCCGGTCCCGCACGGAGACGGTGCGGAATCGCGCACAGCTCGTCACGGAACGTAGTGAATTGTCCGTCGACGTCCATGCCGACGGATTCGGCACCCCTGTGGAGACCACGACCGCCCTGCACCGTTCGCACGAGGCGGCGCCGCCCGGCATCACCTGGGCCGGAAGAGCTTTCTCCGACGAGGACCGGCCGCTGCTCGATCCGGCCGCCACGGTGGCCGTTCGTCCGGAACGACCGGTGCTCGCGTCCTACCGGTAGGGGTACCCCCGACCGAGCGGTGACGGGCAGTATCCTCCCGGGGATCTCGACGTCGAGATTCCGGAGCACCGGCGGTGGCCACTCGCTTTCTCGCGACGAGCCCTCGCCCCACGCGCCGGCTCGAACCGTCCCACCAGTCGCCGTGAAAGGGGTGCCCGTGGCCGACGACCCGCGCGGCGGGCGCCCTGCCGATCCCGGCAGGCGCGGGCCCGCCGACGATCGCGCCTCGGGCGGTCCGTGGCCGCGGCGTGGGCAGCGCCCCACCGACCAGCGCCCCACCGACCAGCGCCACTCCGACCGGGGCCCGTCCGACCAGGACCCCGCTCGTCCCGATCCGGCCCGGGCCGCCCGGCCGCCTTCCCGTCCGCCCGCGGACGACCCCGCCGGCAGCTGGAGCTCCGGCCGGCACGCGCCCGAGCACGGGATCCCCGGAGCCGGCCGCCCCGGCTCCGCGGGGAACGGCGCGCCCGGGGACGGCTCCCCGAGCGGCCGGACCCCGGCCCGACCCGGTGGCCGCTCCGGCGTGGGTGGGGTACCGCCCCGTGGGGCCGCCGCCCCGCCTCCGGACGGCCCGCCCCGCGGCGGTGCCGGCCGAGGCCGGCCCGACGCCTCGTCGCCCCGGGTCCCGGCGACCGGCACGCCCTCGTCGCCCCGGAACCCGGCTCCGCCGCAGGCCACCGGATCCGCGGGCACGGACCATCCGTCCCAGGGCCGCCCGCCCGCCCCCGGCGCGAGCGGCGGCTTCGGCCCGGGCGC